>CANRVB010000009.1 GCA_947643165.1 uncultured Porphyromonadaceae bacterium
AGATAAGATATTGGTAAATGATTGGTATAAAGATAGATTGATAGATTTTGATATTCGTCGGCCCTTCTGCGTGATGCAGAGGGGCCGACTCTTTTTTTACGAAAGTTTTTGTTGTAAGTTTCGGTGATAGTGCATATCTTTGCATGACAGTAGTCTGAAACCGGATACTGGCGTGCGTGGACATAGCAACAGATTATGTCTGGAAAACAGAATTCAATACCAAGAAATACTAACATATATGGCAAAACATCCTAAAATCGGTATTCGTCCCACCATTGACGGTCGTCAGGGCGGAGTGCGTGAAAGTCTTGAAGAAAAGACAATGAATCTGGCCAACGCAGTGGCCAAGCTGATAAGCGAAAATTTACGTCATGGCGATGGAACACCCGTTGAGTGCGTGATCGCCGATTCGACAATAGGCCGCGTGGCTGAAAGCGCAGCATGTGCGGAAAAATTTGAGCGCGAAGGCGTGGGTGCCACAATCACAGTGACCTCATGCTGGTGCTATGGCAGTGAGACTATGGATATGAATCCGTATTGGCCCAAGGCAGTATGGGGCTTCAACGGAACAGAGCGTCCCGGAGCCGTATATCTGGCTGCCGTGCTCGCTGCCCATGCTCAGAAAGGCCTTCCCGCATTCGGCATCTACGGCCATGATGTGCAGGATCTTGACGATAACACAGTTCCCGCCGATGTAGCTGAGAAGATACTCCGCTTTGCCCGTGCGGCTGTGGCAGTAGCCGAGATGCGCGGACGTTCATATCTGCAGATGGGCAGCGTATGTATGGGTATCGCCGGCTCGATAGTCGATCCCGACTTCTTCCAGGAATACCTCGGCATGAGAAACGAGTCGGTCGACCTGACAGAGATCATCCGCCGCATGGAAGAGGGTATCTACGACCATGAGGAGTATGAGCGTGCTATGGCATGGACCGAGCAGCACACCAAGTGCAACGAGGGCGAGGACTTCAAGAACCGTCCCGAAAAGCGCAAGACCCGTGAGCAGAAAGACAGCGACTGGGAATTTGTGGTCAAGATGACCATCATCATGCGCGACCTTATGATCGGTAATCCCAAACTGCGCGAGCTTGGATTCAAGGAAGAGGCTCTTGGCCACAACGCTATCGCAGCCGGTTTCCAGGGTCAGCGTCAGTGGACCGACTTCTATCCCAACGGTGATTACACAGAGACACTTCTCAATACTTCGTTCGACTGGAACGGCGTGCGTGAGGCCTACATCCTCGCTACCGAAAACGACGCATGCAACGGCATAGCTATGCTGTTCGGCCATCTGCTGTCCAACCGTCCGCAGCTGTTCTCCGACGTACGCACTTACTGGAGCCCCGAGGCTGTGAAGCGCGTTACCGGCAAGGAACTCAGTGGCCGCGCCGCAGGTGGTATGATCCATCTGATCAATTCCGGCGCTACAACCATGGACGCTAACGGCCAGGCTACAGATGCCGAGGGCAATCCCGTGATGAAGCAGCCGTGGGAACTTACCGAAGCCGATATTGATGCTATCTGCAAGAATACTACATGGTATCCTGCCGACCGCGATTACTTCCGTGGCGGCGGCTTCTCCACCCACTTCCTTACAAAGGGCGGCATGCCGATGACAATGTCGCGTCTGAATCTGGTGAAAGGCCTCGGCCCTGTGCTCCAGATAGCAGAAGGCTGGTCGGCCGATATCGATCCGGAGATATTCGACAAACTGAACATGCGTACCGACCCGACATGGCCGTCGACATGGTTTGTGCCGCGTCTTACCGAGGCAGCTCCCTTCCGCACCGTATACGATGTGATGAACAACTGGGGCGCCAACCACGGTGCTATCAGCTACGGACATATCGGTGCCGACCTGATCACACTGGCATCAATGCTCCGCATACCTGTGTGCATGCACAACGTGCCCGAGGAAAAGATCTTCCGTCCGGCCGCATGGAATGCATTCGGCATGGATAAGGAGGGCGCTGACTACAGAGCCTGCAAGAACTATGGTCCCATCTATAAGTAATCACCCGGTATGGTAGAAAGATATCAGATAGAAGAATTCGTAAGACAGGCCCACCGTGTGGGCGACGCAGGTCTTACAATATGCTCATCGGGTAATCTGTCGTGGCGCGTTGACGGCGAAGATACAGCCCTGATCTCGGGTACCGGATCATGGGTGCCCTCGCTGCGTCAGGATCAGGTGGCCATGTGCAAGATCTCGACAGGTGAGATTCTCAACGGTGTGAAGCCGTCGATGGAGAGCACATTCCATCTTGGCGTGATGAGAGAGCGCCCGGATGTGAATGTAGTGCTTCACTTCCAGTCGCCCTACGCAACGGCTGTAGCCTGCATGGCCAACCGTCCCACCGATTTCAATGTTACCGCCGAAATACCCATACATGTAGGTCGCGAGATACCGGCCATACCTTACTATCGTCCCGGCTCGCCGGAACTTGCCAAGGCCGTTATCGAGGCAATGAAAGATCACAACTCTATCTTCCTGCTGAAGCATGGCCAAGTGGTGTGCGGAAAGGATTTCGACCAGGCCTTTGAGCGTGCCATGTTCTTTGAGATGGCATGCCGTATCGTCATCAATACAGGCAAGGACCACACGGTGCTTACCGATGCCGAAATTGCCAATCTTGACGCTTACATTTTAGGCAAGGTGGCAAAATGAAAGAAGCACTCATAGCGGTTGACTTTGGCGGCGGAAGCGGCCGGGTCATCGCGGGAACTATCGTCGGGGGTCATCTGACCCTCGACGAAGTTTACCGTTTTAATAATAGGAGAGTTACGCTTGCCGGTACAATGTACTGGGATTTCCCGGCGCTGTATGCCGACATGATAGAGGGACTGCGTCGTGCGGCCGTGAAATATCGGCTCCGCTCGGTGGCTGTCGACACATGGGGGGTTGATTTCGGTCTGATTGATGGGGCCGGCAATCTGATATGCAACCCTGTGTGCTACCGTGATACTGCGGTTAATGGCCTGTCGGATGAATATTTCAGCGGGCACTCTCGCAGCAGCCACTATGCGGAAGCCGGAATCCAGGTCATGGATATCAACACCATCTACCGGCTTATTGCATATAAGAAGAACCGGCCTGACATGCTGTCGATAGCCAGACACCTTCTGTTCATGCCCGATCTGTTCAGTTTCTATCTTACCGGGGTGCCCGACTGCGAATATTCCATAGCCTCGACATCAGAGCTTATAGAAGCTGAGACACGTCAGTGGAACTATAGGCTTATAGAGTCGCTCGGCCTTGACCGCGATATGTTTCCTCCTATCGTGATGCCTGGAACCGTCAGGGGTAAGATACAGCCCGACGTGATGAGGCAGATCGGTATCGATTATGATGTTGATGTGATAGCTGTCGGATCTCACGATACGGCCAGTGCTGTCTATGCAGCCATGTCGTCGGAAAAGGATCCTGATACTACGGCCTATCTTAGCTCAGGAACATGGTCGCTGCTTGGTGTGGAGACCGATATGCCTGTGCTTACCGAACAGGCACGTCTTGGCGGATTCACAAACGAAGGTGGTGTGGGAGGCAAGATACGCCTGCTTCAGAATATCACCGGACTGTGGATATTGCAGGAGTTGGTGTCGGGTTGGAAGAATAGTGGCGAAGATGTGTCATATCCCGAGCTTGTGGGAATGGCCCGCAGCAGCAGCTATGATGAGGTGATCGATGTTGATGACCCCGTATTTGTCAACACCACGGATATGTCGGCGGAGATAACAGGTTATTGCAGCAGGCACGGCAAGCCGTTGCCTCTGACAAAGGGCGATATGGCACGATGCGTCATGCTGTCGCTGGCCGACCGCTATCGCAAGGGTATAGAGACACTTGACTCTATGCTGCCGCGCCCGCTGAAGAAACTGAGGATAATAGGCGGTGGATCGAAAAATCAACTGCTCAACGAACTTACCGCTGCCGCTACCGGACTTGAAGTGGTGGCCGGTCCTGCCGAAGCTACCGCTATCGGAAATATACTGTTGCAAGGTGTCGCTACCGGTCTGATCGACGATCCTGCGGGTGTGACCATTGCCGATTAATATTCATATAATACCTGAATCTAAACATGACCAACCCCCCTCTGCAACCGGGTCGCAGGCCCGCGTTGGTGGAGCGTCGTTATCTCACGACGTTCATACTCATCACATCGCTGTTTGCCCTTTGGGGCTTTGCTAACGATATAACCAACCCTATGGTAGCTGCCTTTCAGACTGTTATGAATCTGTCGGCGGCAAAGGCCTCGATGGTGCAGTTTGCATTTTACGGAGGCTATGCGACCATGGCCATACCGGCAGCTCTGTTTATAAGACGCTACAGCTACAAACGGGCCATAATGCTCGGACTGACGCTTTATGCCATCGGTGCATTCATGTTTATTCCGGCTGCCAATTATCAGCAGTTCTCATATTTCTGTCTGTCACTCTACATCCTCACATTCGGATTGGCATTTCTTGAGACAACGGCCAATCCCTATATCCTGTCGCTTGGCGACAAGGCCACAGCTACGCGCCGTCTCAATCTTGCTCAGGCGTTCAATCCGATGGGATCGCTGTGCGGAATGGCGGTAGCGTCGTTCATAGTGTTGCCCGGGCTGTTGAGTGATGCACGTAATGCTGCCGGCGAGATTATTTTCCCGACCCTCAGCGCAGCCGAACAAGCTGAGATAAGAGTGCACGATCTGGCTGTGATACGCGATCCATATGTGGCGATCGGTCTGATAGTGCTCGCTCTGCTGATAGTTATAGCAATCACAAAGATGCCCGCCACGGGGAGCCAGGGGCCGAAGGTAAGTGCCGGTGAGACACTGCGCCGTCTGTGGCGCAATGTCGAATATCGTGAGGGCGTGGTCTCTCAGGTGTTCTACGTAGCTGCGCAGATCATGGTGTGGACATTCATCATCCAGTATGCCGACAATCTCGGTATAAACAAGGCTGTGGCACAACGTTATAATATTGTGGCGATGGTTATGTTCCTGTCGTGCCGGTTCCTTGGCACGTACATGATGAAATACATATCGCCCGGACGGCTGCTCTTCTGCTTCGGTATTGGAGCCGCCTTATGTTCGGTCGGAGCCATCTTTATCGTAGGATTTGCCGGACTCTGCTGTCTGGTTGCGATCAGCGCCTTCATGTCTATAATGTTCCCGAGCATATATGGTATCGCTCTTGACCGTGTGGATGAGCGCGACTGCTCGTTGGGTGCGGCATTCCTTGTGATGGCCATTGTCGGAGGTGCGCTTATGCCACCGCTGCAGGGCATGATAATCGACATGGGGACTATAGGTTGGCTGCCGGCCGTAAATGCCTCGTTCGCATTGCCGCTGATATGCTTCGTGGTAGTGACAATCTACGGTTTCCGTTCATCAGCGAAATTCAATAACCGAAAGTATGAAGACTAAGACTTATATACAGACATTGGATCTTGTAGACGATCCGCAGTTGATAGATTTCTACGTTGACGCTCATCGTTCCGACAAAATCTGGCCCGAGATAGTAGCCGGTATAAAAGAGGTCGGAATAACGCGTATGGACATTTACCGCGACGGTACCCGTCTTGTCATGGTGCTGGAAATGCCCGAGGATCTCGATTATGACGAAGTGTTTGCAAAACTTTCTACCATGCCCCGTCAGCAGGAGTGGGAGGAATATGTAGGCCGTTGTCAGGTTTGTGATCCCAAAGACACATCGTCAGGCAAGTGGCATACCATGACCAAGATGTTCAATCTCTGAGGATCTGACAAAACCTGATATCGCGGAATAAGAAAAGGGCGGTGCCACCAACTGTGCGGCACCGCCCTTCTTTTATTTCCGGGTTGCGAAATTATTCGGCAGTTTCCGAAGTCTTTGAGGTGACATAGTCGGCACCTTTCTGACCCATCATATAGTCAGCCACTATGGTGCGGAGATCGCCCTGCTCATTGTCGCAGGTATACTCCCAATACATGGCTCCTAAGATATCGTTGTCGAGGATATATTTGCACTTGATCTCGATGGCGCGCGGGTCATTGTAGCCCAGTACGAGTTCACCCTTTGAGTTCTCGATGTATGGAACCATGGCCTTTTCATCCCAGACGATCTTGCAGCTGTCATATACTGTCAGATCCTTGTAGTCCATATAGTCGGGATATTCCTTGAAGCCGCGGCCATAGAATGGCAGGCCGAGTGTAAGCTTTTCCTTGGGTATGCCGGCCGCAAGATGAGCTTTCAGAGCCTGATCGGCTGTCAGACGGGTGTGTTCCGACTCATAGAGAGGTGACTGGTGGTAGGGCACAGAACCTATGTCGTAGCTCATTATATTGATGAAGTCGACATAGGGAAGTATTGCCGGGAAGTCATAGTAACGGGCATTGCCGGGTGTGGCGAGAGTGAGCGACTTGTCAGGACCGATCTGTCCGCGGATATCGCGCATGAGAAGGGTGTAGTTCTCAGTGTCGTCGGGCGACGATGAGATGCCCGATGAGGAGCTGGTAGGATACTCCCAGTCTATGTCTACACCGTCAAGGTTGAATTCTTTTATGACGCGCTGGCAGTCGGCGGCAAAGTTGGCTCGGTTCAGGGAGTCGGCGGCCATCTCGCTGAAGCGTCCGCTGCCCCAGCCTCCTACCGACAGGATGACCTTGAGGTCCGGATTCTGCTCCTTGAGAGCCGATATCTGGTGCAGACGGTCTGGATTGTCGACATTGATGCCGTTGAAGGTCTCATTGACGTGGCCGAATGCATAGTTGATGTGGGTCATTGCGTTGGGATCGGGCATCACATCTGATCCGGCGGTCACGTATGCGACTACGATGCGTGGTGTCACAGAATCGGTGACATTGGCTTCGGTCGCGGTCTTGCTGCCGCATGACACTTGTGTGAATCCGAAACTCATCAGCGTAGCGCCGAGAATGGCGCTTGATAAGAATTTTTTCATGGAAAAATGGTAATAGTTAGAAATTTAGGCAAATGTACTAAAAAGCTGTCAATAATCCATTGGGTGGCACTGAGCTAATTTCAGAAAGTCATCAAAAGATAATGAAAAGATCATAAAAAGCAGCTTTGCAGTGGATGTGGCAGATTTGTTGTGGTCTGTAATCCCATATTTTGACCGTTTCCGCAAACTCACGCCCCGAAGGTCCTGCAATGCCGCTTTTTGGGGCTAAACTTAGGATCATTTGCTTTTTTGTTATATCTTTGTAGTCGTCCACGATATGCCCCCTGGCAATATGTGCGACTATTATTTTCCATACAACAAAACACTCCAATGGGCAAGAACAAACTCCGCAAATTCAGCGAGATGGCCGAGATCGACTTTGTGTTTCAATATCCTTTTGCTGAATTGCAGAAAGGACCCTTCCCGTTAAAGGGTAAATGGCACGAATTTTTTGGCAACGACAACCCTATCACTCTTGAACTGGGTTGTGGTAAGGGTGAATATACTGTTGGGTTGGCACGACGCTTCCCGGAGCGTAATTTTATAGGTATCGATATCAAGGGTGCCAGAATGTGGAGCGGCGCGACTCAGGCCAAGCGTGAAGGTCTCGGCAATGTTGCCTTCCTGCGCACAAGCATTGAGTTGCTCCCGGCATTTTTTGCTGCTGGAGAAGTTGATGAGATATGGATCACTTTCCCCGATCCGCAGATGCAGAAAGTACGTAAGCGCCTTACATCCACACGCTTTCTTGAATACTATAGGCAAGTGCTCAGACCCGAGGGCATGATCCGTCTCAAGACCGATAGCCCGTTCCTGTTCACCTATACCAAGTGTATGATTGAGCACAATGGGATAGCTCCAACAGAGCTTACAGACAATCTCTACAGTTCCTCCTGTCTCAGCGACATACTCGGAATACGTACCCACTATGAGCAGCAATGGCTTGACCGTGGACTGACAATTAAATACATATCTTTCCCTCTCGACCACACCACAGCCCTTTCTGAACCAGAGGTCGAAATCGAATTTGATACTTACAGAAGCTATTCGCGTGGAGTGATACAGCATAACATTCCCGCACCAGATGATAATATTGACGAAAAATGATAACATTATATCCCAATCTCATACTCGATGCCTTGCGCAATGTGCGTTATCCCGGCAATGGTCGTGATATCGTTGATCTCGGTATCGCCGATCCCGATAATCTGCGCATTAACTCCCCTGAGGTATCACTGACTCTGACATTTCCCAAACAGCCCGATCCTTTTGCGCGTTCGGTGGCGAAGGCCGCCGAGACAGCATTGAAGACTTATATCTCGCCCGAGGTTGAACCAAAGATAGAGATAGCCTATGCGGTTGCCGCACCTGCTGCCCCCGAAAAGCTGTTGCCTGGCGTAAAGAACATAATCGGAGTATCATCAGGCAAAGGTGGAGTAGGCAAGTCGACCGTAGCCGCCAACCTTGCCGTTGCCCTTGCCCGCGAAGGCTATAAGGTCGGTCTGCTTGATGCGGATATATTCGGTCCTTCGGTGCCTAAGATGTTTGGTATCGAGGATGAACCGGTGTATCTGACTGAGCGCGATGGCAAACAGTTGATCATGCCGGTCGAGCGCTACGGAGTGAAACTGCTGTCTATCGGACTGATGGTCGACAAAAATTCCGCAGTGCTTTGGCGCGGTGGTATGGCTTCTAACGCCTTGAAGCAGCTGATCGGAGAGGCCGACTGGGGTGAATTGGACTACTTCCTTATCGACATGCCGCCCGGAACGAGCGACATACATCTTACCCTTGTCCAGACTCTGCCGATTACAGGTGCCGTAATAGTGTCGACGCCTCAGGAGGTTGCTTTGGCTGATGCCCGTAAAGGCATAAGCATGTTCACAGGCGATAAAGTGGGTGTGCCTATTCTCGGACTTGTTGAGAACATGGCATGGTTCACCCCCGAGCAGCATCCCGATGAGCGCTACTATATTTTCGGTCGCGAAGGTGGCGTTAAGTTGGCCAAAGAGCTTGGCGTGAAGCTGTTGGCGCAGATTCCGCTTGTAGGCACAATTTGCGAGCAGGCTGATTGCGGAGAGCCCATTGCGGCCCGCGATACTGTGGCCGGACACGCCTTCATCCACCTGGCTCATGAGGTAATAGACGCTGTAGATAAGCGCAACAGTCAACTGCCGCCTACAAATGTTGTCGGACTTAAACATTAACTATCTAAAAATCAGCAGACTTTATGTTTTCAGGAATAGTAGAGGAAGCGGCCAAGGTTGTGGCCGTGGAGCGCGAAGGTGGCAATCTGCACCTCACGGTTAGTTGCAGTTTTGCCGATGAACTTAATATCGACCAGTCGGTAGCACACAACGGCGTATGTCTTACAGTAGTATCGTTGCCCGGAGACGGCACATACACGGTTACAGCTATCCAGGAGACCCTTGACCGCAGCAATCTCGGCGATGTGAAGCCCGGTGATCTTGTCAATCTGGAACGCTCCATGCGGCTTGACGGCCGTCTTGACGGCCATATCGTGCAGGGGCATGTTGACTGTACAGCTGTGTGCGAGAGTGTTGAGGATGTGGATGGTAGCCGCTATTTCAAGTTCCGCTACAATGTCGACAGATCATTGATCGCAAAGGGCTATATGACAGTCGAAAAAGGTTCGGTCACTGTAAATGGCGTGAGTCTCACGGTGTGCGATTCCGAAGCCGATTCATTCCGTGTGGCCATAATTCCGTATACATTCGAGCATACTAACTTCTGCCGTATCGAGCCCGGTACAAAAGTCAATCTTGAATTCGACATCCTCGGAAAGTACATAGCGCGTATGCGTGAGCTTATCTGATCTCTAAGAAGCACACCTATGGAATGGCATAAATTGATATCAGACAAGAGGTTCGGCATGGAGGATTACCACGATCCTCTGCGCGGACTGCGTGCGCGCAGCGATTTTCAGCGCGATTTCGACAGGCTTGTATTCTCATCGCCATTCCGACGGTTGCAGAACAAGACACAGGTGTTTCCGCTCCCTGGTAGTGTGTTTGTACACAACCGGTTAACGCACTCGATCGAGGTGGCGTCGGTAGGACGTTCCATGGCTACGGAAACATCCATAGCCCTCCGGCCAAAGTATGCGTCCACTGAAAATGCAGCGGCGATCGACTCGATATGCGAGATTGTCGGGGCTGCCTGTCTTGCCCACGACCTTGGTAACCCTCCGTTCGGCCACAGTGGCGAGAAGGCCATATCCACATTTTTCAGCGAGGGCCAGGGTGCTGATCTGCGCGACAGACTTACAGAGGCCCAGTGGGCTGATCTGACGTGCTTTGATGGTAATGCCAATGCTTTCAGGCTGTTGACGCACAGGTTCAATGGGCGGCGTCCGGGAGGCTTTGCGATGACGTATTCCACCCTGGCATCGATAGTTAAGTATCCATATGACTCGATTCTCGCGGGTGACAAAAATAAATTTGGATTTTTCACGACGGAGCGCGATTCGTTTGTCAGAGTGGCCGATGACCTGGGTATGCGCCGTCTTGAATCGAGACCCGGGACTACGCGATATGCACGCTATCCCCTTGTGTATCTGGTAGAAGCGGCGGATGATATTTGTTATGAGGTTATGGATATCGAGGATGCCCATAAGCTTGGGATCATTCCGACGGAGCGGGTTATAGAGCGTTTTCTTGATTTTTTTGATGCTAACGTGCAGATACACAAGCTGGAACGTATGTCGCGAGTGGATGATCCGAACGAGAAGATAGGGTATCTGCGGTCGGCTGTAATAGGATCGCTGGTGGAGGCATGCTCGACGGTATTCGTTGAGAATGAGGAGGTTATACTGGCTGGAGAGTTCGAGGGCAGTCTGCTGAAGCATATACCGGAGAGAATGCGCGAGGCATATGGGAAATGCAGTAGACTGTCGTGCGAACGGATATACCAATCGCCTGATGTAGTGGACATTGAGCTCGCGGGCAACCGGATCATATCGTATCTGCTGGGATCGCTGGTGGAGGCGGTGGTGAATCCGACGCTGAATTATTCGCGGTTGTTGCTGAGCAAAGTGCCTGAGCAGTACGATGTCAGGGCTAAGGATCTGTTCACCCGACTGCAGGCTGTGGTGGATCATGTGTCGGCGATGACAGACGTCTATGCGCTGGATTTGTACCGTCGTCTCAACGGTATGAGCCTGAAAATCAATTACTAAGCTCGGAGATCCGGAAGTGGATCGCGAGGTGTTACCGATCAAATCATTCAATTGTCTGAAAATGAACCGTTTGCTAATTTTGATGATCGTGCTTGCAGGTGCTATGCCGATCATGTCCCGAGAGCTTGAACTGACATCGCCCGACGGCCGTATAAAAGTCGGAATCGATGCGGGAAAGGAGACCGTGTACACTGTGAGTCTGGATGGGGATACTGTGATTCCGTCGGCCCAGCTGGGTCTGACTCTTGGCGACGGGAGACATATAGGCCGTGATGTGAAGGTGACGGGTGTGAAGAGAGGTAGTGCTGACCGGATGGTCGCGTCGCCCTTTTACCGTGCTTCGGAGATCCGGGATAATTACAATGAGCTGTCGTTCGGCTTGGCGAAGAACTGGCGGGTGACTTTCCGGGCGTACAATGATGGTGTGGCTTACAGGTTCGAGACTACGGAGAGGTCGGCGCAGAAGGTGGTCGACGAGACGGTGTGTGTTACGTTTGCGGGTGATCCGGAGGCAGTGGTTCCATACGTGATGTCGCGCTCGAAGTCGGCGGAGTCGTTTGAGACGCAGTTTTTCAATTCGTTCGAGAATACGTATACGGAGGGCGCGTTGTCGTCGCTTGACAGCAACAGGCTCATATTTCTGCCGGGTATAGTCGAGGCTGTCCCGGGGGTGAAGGTTTGTTTCACGGAGTCGGATCTGATAGACTATCCGGGTATGTATCTGAATGCTCCGGGCGGGGGCGTGATGCGTGGTGTGTTTGCTCCGCGTCCGAAGACTTTCAGTCAGGGTGGTCATAATAATCTGCAGATGCTCGTGACGGAGCGTGAGGATCATATAGCGGAGATACAGGGACCCCGGAGCCTGCCGTGGCGTATAGCTGTGATAGCCGACGATGATGTGACGCTCGCGTCGACGGACCTGACGTATCTGCTTGCGGCTCCGTCGCGAGTGGATGATATATCGTGGATACGTCCGGGCAAGGTTGCGTGGGACTGGTGGAACAACTGGAACATAGACGGTGTGAACTTTGAGTCGGGTATCAATAATGATACTTACAAGTATTATATAGATTTTGCGTCGGCGAACGGGATAGAGTATGTGATACTTGACGAGGGGTGGGCTGTAAACAAGAAGGCTGATCTGATGGCTGTGGTGCCTGAGATAGACTTAGCGGAGCTTGTGGCTTACGGAAAGGACCGGAATGTGGGAATAATACTGTGGGCGGGCTACCATGCTTTTGACAGGGATATGGAGAATGTGTGCCGTCACTATTCGGATATGGGCGTGAAGGGGTTTAAGGTGGACTTTATGGATCATGATGACCAGGTGATGACGGATTTCAACCGTCGGGCGGCGGAGATGTGCGCGCGGTATCATCTGATACTGGATCTTCACGGGACGTCGAAGCCTGCGGGTTTGAACCGGACGTATCCGAATGTGCTGAATTTTGAGGGTGTGAACGGACTGGAGCAGATGAAGTGGGCTCCGGATACGCTGGATCAGGTGAAGTATGATGTGATGATTCCGTATCTGCGTCAGGTTGCGGGTCCGATGGACTATACGCAGGGGCAATGCGGAATGCGTCGCGTGGAAGTTATTATCCGAGCAACAGTGAGCCGATGAGCCAGGGGACGCGTTGCCGTCAGCTGGCTCTGTATGTTGTGCTTGATTCGCCGCTGAATATGCTGTGTGACAATCCGTCGAACTATATGCGTGAGCCGGAATCGACTTCGTTTATAGCGGGGATTCCTACGGTGTGGGATGAGACCGTGATACTTGACGGTGAGATGGGGCGATATATAGCTGTGGCCCGTCGCAAGGGTGAGAAGTGGTATGTTGGTGGCCTTACGGACTGGACGGCCCGGGATATTGAGGTTGATCTGTCGAAGCTGGGTCTGAGCGGGGAGCGGCAGGCTGTGTTGCTTCGGGACGGTGCGAATGCTCACAGGAAGGGCTGTGACTACCGGCGTGAGGAGCTGAGGGTTGATCGGAGCGGCAAGTTGAGGGTGCATCTGGCTCCAGGCGGAGGATTTGTGCTGGAGCTTTAGGGAGCTGCTGATAGGGATATGCCGGGGGGCAATATGGCGGAGGTGATTTAACATGGCGGGGTGATTTAACATGCCAAAGGCATGTCCGTACGATTTTTTGGGGGATTCCATCTCGGCGTTGCTTATATGCCGGGGGGGGCGGGCCATGCGATTTTTGGGCGGGAATTATGATGTGCCAATGCGATTCAACATGCCGGAGGCATGTCCGTACGATTTGGGGGGTCCATCTCGGATTTGGAGGGGATGGTGTGGTGGTGTGGGGCATGCGGCAGAAGTATGGTCTTTGAAACGGGAATACGCGTGTGGGGATGAGATGATAGATTGAGGTTTTTTTGAATTGTTAGTTTTTATATAGATGTGTTAACTATATTAAATTGTATATTTGAGGCGAAACATAAAACTAAGACCATGAAGAAGATAATGAGACTTATTGCGGCTATTGGCGCTGTTTGCTGTATTCTGCAAGCACAGGGTTGTCAGAACGATGCAGAGGGGGTTCAGAACCATACGCAGAGTGATCAGAACTATACCCAAATAGTATGTAATGATTCTATAACTCTGCGAATTCGTGCAATAGATAAGAAAACGGGCAAAACAATACTCCATCCACGGTTCTCTGTAGAATATATGGATTCGCTTGGAGATCGGAAGATGCTGGACATGGCGAGTCGCGGGGGCGTTAACAACGATGATATTTCGCGGTATTGGATATATGAGGATGAGACGGGTGAGTATGGTGTGTGGAAAATAGGTCTGCCCTCGGAGGGTGAGTATGATTTGAATATTACCATCGGGTGTTGGAATATATATTCTGACCAGTTCGGTAATCTCAGAGATATGCCAAACTACAGGTGGAAGGGTGGAAATGCAAAAGTGAACACGCGCGATCTGAGGGGCAACGCTGAGTACACGCTTGAGGATGTAGTGCTCGAGCGGACAACAAAGAGGGACCTGGAATCGGAAGATATGAAGGGAGTCATCAAGTTTTTCAAGGAACAATTGGATCTTTGGTGAAGTATGATTCCGGGATATGGTCCATCTGTATGGATCTGGGATCAATTAGATATGAGGCGAAACATAAAACTAAGACCATGAAAAAGATAATGAGACTTATTGCTGCTATTGTGGTAGGGGTGGCGGCTATTGGCACCGGGGGCTGTACACATAATGGTCCGGCAGATGCGCCGGAGATAGGTTGTGACTCGGTGACTATACGGGTATGTACGATAGACAAGAAAACGCGTAAGGCGATTCTGCATCCGCGGTTCTCGGTTGAATATATAGACTCGGAGGGTAACAGTCGTATATATGACAAGGCAAGCGGTGTGGCTATTGATGAGCCTTATAATTCACGATATTGGATATATGAGGATGAGACGGGTGAGTATGGTGAGTGGAAAATCGGTCTGCCGAAGAATGGGGACTATGATCTGATTGTCAATGTTGCGTGCATGAGTCTTTATACCGATAAGTTCGGACATCTTGGGGAAATGCCTAATTACAGATGGAAAGGTGGAAATGCAAAAGTGAACACGCGCGATCTGAGGGGCAAGACGGAGTATACGTTCCCTGATGTAGTGCTTGAGCCGACTACAAAGGAGGAGCTTGAGTCGGAAGGTATGAAGGGAGTCATCAAGTTTTTCAAGGAACAACTGGATCTTTGGTGAAGTATGATGTGATGATTCCGTATCTGCGTCAGGTTGCGGGTCCGATGGACTATACGCAGGGGCAATGCGGAATGCGTCGCGTGGAAGTTATTATCCGAGCAACAGTGAGCCGATGAGCCAGGGGACGCGTTGCCGTCAGCTGGCTCTGTATGTTGTGCTTGATTCGCCGCTGAATATGCTGTGTGACAATCCGTCGAACTATATGCGTGAGCCGGAATCGACTTCGTTTATAGCGGGGATTCCTACGGTGTGGGATGAGACCGTGATACTTGACGGTGAGATGGGGCGATATATAGCTGTGGCCCGTCGCAAGGGTGAGAAGTGGTATGTTGGTGGCCTTACGGACTGGACGGCCCGGGATATTGAGGTTGATCTGTCGAAGCTGGGTCTGAGCGGGGAGCGGCAGGCTGTGTTGCTTCGGGACGGTGCGAACGCTCACAGGAAGGGCTGTGACTACCGGCGTGAGGAGCTGAGGGTTGACCGGAGCGGCAAGTTGAGGGTGCATCTGGCTCCAGGCGGAGGGTTTGTGCTGGAGCTTTAGGGAGCTGCTGATAGGGATATGCCGGGGGTGGCAACATGGCGGAGGTGATTTAACATGCCGGGGTGATTTAACATGCCAAAGGCATGTCCGTACGATTTTTTTGGGGGGGATTCCATCTCGGCGTTGCTTATATGCCGGGGGGGCGGCCCATGCGATTTTTGGGCGGAATTATGATGTGCCAATGCGGTTTAACATGCCGGAGGCATGTCCGTACGATTTTGGGGGGGATTCCATCTCGGCGTTGCTTATATGCCGGGGGCGGGCCATGCGATTTTTGGGCGGAATTATGATGTGCCAATGCGGTTCAACATGCCAGAGGCATGTCCGTACGATTTGGGGGGCCATCTCGGATTTGGAGGGGATGGTGTGGTGGCGTGGGGCATGCGGCAGAAGTATGGTCTTTGAAACGGGAATACGCGTGTGGGGATGAGATGATAGATTGAGGTTTTTTTGAATTGTTAGTTTTTATATAGATGTGTTAACTATATTAAATTGTATATTTGAGGCGAAACATAAAACTAAGACCATGAAGAAGATAATGAGACTTTTTGCTGCTATTGTGGTAGGGGTGGCGGCTATTGGCACCGGGGGCTGTACACATAATGGTCCGGCAGATGCGCCGGAGATAGGTTGTGACTCGGTGACTATACGGGTATGTACGATAGACAAGAAAACGCGTAAGGCGATTCTGCATCCGCGGTTCTCGGTTGAATATATAGACTCGGAGGGCAACAGTCGTAGATACGATCTGGCAAGCAGTATTGCGATCAATGATGAGCGTTCACGATATTGGATATATGAGGATGAGACTGGCGAATATGGTGAGTGGAAAATCGGTCTGCCGAAGAATGGGGACTATGATCTGTATGTGTATGTGGGTTGCGCAAGTATATATACCGATAAGTTCGGCCATCTGATAGATGTGCCAAACTACAGGTGGAAAAGTAACTGGACTAAAAGGGTGAATACGCGCGATCTGCGAGGCAAGAAGGAGTATACGTTCCCGGATGTGGTGCTGGAGCCGGCTTCAAAGGAGGAGCTTGAGGAGCTGAGTGGCGTTTTCGAGTATATCAGGGAAAAGCTGAATATATTGTAGGGTGGTGAAAGATGTTATTTGTGGCGGGTTCAGGAGATAAGATGCGGGAGTTGATCCAATCAAATGCGACCAATATGGTCGAGGTGGTTCAACATGCCGGAGGCATGTCCGTACGATTTGGAGGCGGAATTATGATATGCCAATGCGGTTCAACATGCCGATGCGATTCAACATGCCGGAGGCATGTCCGTACGAGTGGAGGGGCATCTCGGATTTGGAGGGGATTCAATCTGGGGATGCCGCTTGCTTTTTTTATTAAAAACGTGATAATTACATAGGATATGGAGCAGTACAGAAAGTCGCCGCGTGCAAGATTTCTTGAGTATGACTCGGGGGATTATTTTATTACTATCTGTACGAGGGGCAGGAGGCACTATTTCGGCGAAATCGCGGGGGCTGAAATGAGGCTGTCGGCAATCGGTGTTTTTGTGAGTGATCAGCTTGAGAGATGTTCTGAGTTTTGTCCTGATATTTCTATTCCGCTGTTTGTGGTTATGCCTAACCATCTTCATTTTATTGTCTCGTTAGAGGGGGCGGTGGTTACGAAGGGGTTTGAACAGCGTTCGCCTATTGCGGCGCTGAGGGGGGCGGTGACGAAGTATGCGAGGGCTTCGGGGATCGATTTCGGGTGGCAATCGCGTTATTATGACCATATGATTCGGGGGGCCAGGGATGGAAATAATATCTGTGAGTATATTCTTAATAATGTTGCCATGTGGCGGGAGGATTGTTTTAATGGGGGTTGATATTTCAGGTGGGACAATATGCATTCAACATGCGGGAGCGATTCAACATGCCAGAGGCATGTCCGTACGATTTGGGAGGGATTCGATAGGGGGTTGGATATATGCCGTGGGTTGGACAACATGCCAGAGGCATGTCCGTACGATTGGGGGGGGATGCAATAGGGTATTGGGGAATGGGTAATTTGATGTAAATAAATATAATAAATGTTAAATAGTGGGTGGGGTGGTGTGCGTGGTGCGGTGTGTGTGGGTGGTGGAGTTGGTAATTCGGGTAAAATTTGCTAACTTTGCAGCACCGTCACGGAGGGGGCATAGGCTTCCTCCATTTTATTTACATGAATATCAAATGATAGACCGACAATTATTGAGCGATACGGTATCGGAGGCTCTGAAGATGACTGATGCTTTTATAGTGGACATACGTGTCAGCGCAGATAATGGCATAACTGTCGAGATAGATAGTCCGACAGGTGTGGATATAGATACGTGTGTGAATGTCACGAGGGCGATAGAGTCGAAGTTTGACCGGGATGCCGAGGATTATGATCTGGAGGTAGGTTCGGCGGGTCTGACGTCGCCGTTCAAGGTGAAAGAGCAGTATGACAAGAATGTCGGAAACAGGATAGAGGTTCTGACGCGCGACGGGCGTAAGCTGCGCGGAGAGCTTGTGGAGGTGGGAGACCGCCGCGAGGACGGGAGCTTCAAGTTTACAATCCTTGTGCCGGAGAAGGTGAAGGTAGAGGGCAAGAAGCGACCGGAGCTTGTAGAGAAGCCATGCGAGCTTGACACGACAATGGTGAAGAGCGCATGCTATCTGATAGAGTTCAAGTGAATAGAGACAGACGATAAAGAGATATACATATCAATCGCACAAAATACTCATTATGGCCAAAAAAGATGATGCGCCCAACATGGTGGAGCGCTTCGCCGAGTTCAAGGAACTGAAAAATATTGACAAGACAACGATGATCAGTGTTCTTGAGGAATCGTTCAGGAATGTTCTTGCCAAGATGTTTGGCACGGACGAGAATCTTGACGTGATCATGAATCCTGACAAGGGAGACGTCCAGATATTCCAGAACCTGGAGGTAGTGGAGGATGGAACGGTAACGGATCCGAATCTTCAGATAAGCCTCACGGATGCCCGCGCAGACGGTGACCCGGATGTTGAGATAGGCGAGGAGCACACTAAAGAGATTATCTTTGCGAACTTCGGACGCCGCGCAATATTGAATCTGCGCCAGACGTTGCAGTCGAAGATACTGGATCTGCAGAAAGAGGCTATCTATGACAAGTTCAAGGAGATGGAGGGAGAGCTGGTGACCGGCGAGGTGTATCAGACATGGTCGCGCGAGACACTTCTTCTTGATGATGACAAGAATGAGCTTCTGCTGCCGAAGAGCGAGGCCATACCGGGAGATTTCTTCCGCAAGGGCGAGATGGTAAGGGCTGTTGTGGCGAATGTTGACAACAAGAACAACAATCCGAAGATCACAGTGTCGCGGACAAACGAGAATTTCCTTCGCCGTCTGTTTGAGCTCGAGGTGCCTGAGATAGCGGAGGGCCTGATCAATATCAAGGCTGTGGCGCGTATACCGGGAGAGCGTGCGAAGATAGCGGTAGAGACCTTTGACGAGCGCATAGATCCGATAGGCGCGTGTGTAGGCCCGAAGGGTTCGCGCATACATGGAATAGTGAGAGAGCTCCATAACGAGAACATAGATGTGATCCACTATACGGCGAATCCGGCATTGTTCATAGAGCGTGCCCTGAGCCCTGCGCGAGTAAGCTCGATACGCCTTGACGAGGAGGAGAAGAAAGCAGAAGTGTTCCTGCGCCCGGAGGAGGTATCGCTTGCGATCGGCAAGGGAGGCCTGAACATAAAGCTGGCCTCGATGCTGACCGGATATGTGATCGATGTGTACCGCGACACAGAGGAAGCATATGAGGAGGATATCTATCTGGATGAGTTCAAGGACGAGATAGACGGCTGGGTGATAGATGCTCTGAAGAATATAGGCTGTCTGACAGCGAAGAGCGTACTGAACTCCCCCCGCCAGATGCTTGTAGACCGTGCCGATCTCGAGGAGGATACGGTAGACAATGTGCTGAGCATACTGAGTGCGGAATTTGAAGATGAAGCGGCAGGTGATGGCGCTGACAGCGCGGTGGCAACCGAAGATGAGGCTGAGGGAGAAGACCCGGCCGAAGAAGATGCAGCCGCCGAGCCTGAAGCCTGATGACTGAAGTCAGCACAAATCTCCTCGAAATAAAGAAATAGTAAAAACTCTAAATCAAAATATGCCTGGACTTAAAATAAGTAAAGTAGCCAAAGACCTGACGATCTCATTGCAGACAATTGTAGAATTTTTAGGCAAGAAGGGTATCGAAGTTGACGGGAATCCGAATTCCCGTCTGGATGACCATGCCATAAAGCTGCTGATGAGCGAGTTCAAGCCCGCAGGCAAAAGCCCGGCCGGAGACGCAGGAGTCAAGCCGGCCGCCAAGGCTTCAGCGCCGGAGACGGAAGAGCCGGAACCGAGCGCAACTGTCGGCGACAGCAAGAGTGGAGCCTCTGTGAAGAATGAGGAAAGAGACTCAGCCGAACCGGAAAAAGTCCAGGCCTCAAAGCCGATAAGCCGTGGTCCGCGAATTCTGGGTCGCATAGAGCTTGACAAGCATGGAAATCCGGTGGCGTCGAAGCCGAAGGATGAAGAGCCGTCGCCGAAGCCGGAACCCAAGCGTGAACCTAAAAAAGCAGAAGCCGCCCCCAAAGCAGAACCCAAGCCAGAACCTAAACCCGAACCAAAGCAGGAAGTGAAGCCTGAGCCCGCAGCGAAAGCAGAAGCTGAAGTAGCTCCGAAACCCGAGCGAAAGGCAGAACCGAAGGCAGAAAAAAAGGCCGAACCTGTGGTTGAAAAGCCTGTGGAAACAAAAGAAATATCGAAAAACGAGCCAGCCCAGACTGCTCAGAACGCAGCCGGCACAACCCCGTCGGCCGCTACTCCCGAAGGCGAGAGTGCCGCAACAGAACAGGGAAGTGTGTTTAAACTACCGTCGAATCCCGACCGTCCTCAGCTGAACATCATAGGAAAGATAGACTTGTCGACGATAAACCAGTCGACTCGCCCGAAGAAGAAGAGCAAGGAGGAGAAGCGAAACGAGCGCATAGCCAACGCCCGCGGTCAGCAGGGCGGAGCAGGCGCCGGAACGGCCAACGGCGACAGGAAGAAGCGCAAGCGTATCGGCAAGGAGAAGGTAGACATAGAGAAGACCTCGAACCAGATATCGCAGGACCGTCCGCAGGGAGGCCAGCGCCGTCAGGGTGGCGACGGCAACAACAATAACAACCGTGGTCCGAAGGATCAGCAGCGCGGAGGCCAGGGCCGCGACCGTCGCCGCAACAACAATCATCAGCCTCAGCATACGGAGGTGAATGAGGAGGACGTACAGAAGCAGGTGAAGGAAACACTGGCGCGTCTGACTCAGAAGGACAAGGGCCAGAAGAAGGGCGTGAAGTGGCGCAAGGAGAAGCGCGAGGCATTCGCATCGCGCGAGCGTGAGGCGCACGAACTTGAGGAGGCAGAGAGCAAGACGCTGAAACTGACGGAGTTTGTGACGGCCAATGACCTGGCGTCGATGATGAACGTGAATGTGAACAACGTCATAGCCACATGTATGAATCTGGGTGTGATGGTGTCGATAAACCAGCGTCTTGACGCCGAGACGATCAATATAGTGGCCGAGGAGTTCGGATATACGACCGAATATGTATCGGCCGAGGTTGTAGAGGCTATAAGCAACGAAGAGGATAAGGAGGAGGAGCTGGTTTCGCGTCCGCCTATCGTGACGGTGATGGGTCATGTTGACCACGGCAAAACCTCGCTACTTGACTATATCAGAAATGCGAACGTGATAGCCGGTGAGGCCGGAGGTATCACACAGCATATAGGCGCCTATAATGTGAAACTTCAGGACGGACGTCATATAACGTTCCTGGATACTCCGGGCCATGAGGCGTTCACGGCGATGCGTGCGCGTGGCGCGAAGGTGACAGACCTTTGTATCATCATAGTAGCGGCGGACGACAATGTGATGCCGCAGACGATCGAGGCAATCAATCATGCTTCGGCTGCCGGTGTGCCCATAGTGTTTGCGATAAACAAGATAGATAAGCCTGCGGCCAATCCTGACAAGATCAAGGAGGAGCTTGCAAACATGAACTACCTTGTAGAGGAATGGGGCGGAAAGTATCAGAGCCAGGATATCTCGGCCAAGAAGGGTATAGGCGTTGATGAGCTGATGGAGAAGGTGCTTCTGGAGGCAGAAATGCTTGATCTGAAGGCAAATCCGAACCGCCGTGCAGTAGGATCGATCATAGAGTCGAGTCTTGACAAGGGCCGTGGCTATGTGGCCACAGTGCTTGTGCAGACGGGAACCCTCAGAGTGGGCGACGTGATACTTGCCGGAACGCATTACGGAAAGATCAAGGCTATGTTCAATGAGCGTAACCAGCGAATAACGGAGGCGGGTCCAGCAGAGCCAGCTCTGATACTGGGCCTGAATGGCGCTCCGACGGCCGGCGATACGTTCAATGTGCTTGAATCGGAATCGGAGGCACGCGAGATAGCCAACAAGCGCGAGCAGCTGCAGCGTGAGCTTGGTCTGCGCACCAAGAAGATACTGACTCTGGATGATATAGGCCGCCGCCGCGCGATAGGCAACTTCCAGGAGCTGAACCTTATAGTGAAGGGTGACGTGGATGGCTCGATAGAGGCTCTGAGTGACTCGCTCATCAAGCTGTCGACGCCGGAGATCCAGGTGAATGTGCTCCATAAAGCTGTGGGCCAGATATCGGAAAGCGATGTTACGCTCGCCGCAGCGTCGGATGCAATCATCATAGGCTTCCAGGTGCGTCCGAGTGTAGCCGCCCGCCGCGCAGCTGAGCGCGATGGCGTTGACATACGTCTGTACAGCGTGATCTATCAGGCAATCGAGGAGGTGAAGGATGCTATGGAAGGTATGCTTGCCCCCGAGATAAAGGAGGAGGTGATCGGTTCGGCCGAGGTGCTCCAGACATATCATATATCGAAGGTTGGAACAGTGGCCGGATGTATCGTGCGCGAGGGCCGCATAAAGCGGAGCTGCAAGGTAAGGCTGATACGCGACGGCATAGTGCGCTACACAGGCGAACTCGGCTCGCTGAAGCGCTTCAAGGATGACGTGAAAGAGGTTGTGTCGGGCTACGACTGCGGTCTGAACATAGCCGGCTATAACGACGTTCATGAGGGCGATATGATCGAGGCCTTCGAGGAAGTAGAAGTTAAGAAAACCCTCTGACGGGGGACGGGTGAGTCGATGGCCACCGCCCACGTCAACATAGGATCGAATATAGGCGACCGCCACGCTCATATAGAGCGGGCGGTCGCTTGTATGTCGGCGGCGATAGCTCCGGGTGGGCTGAGGCGGTCGGATTATGTGGAATCGGAGGCGTGGGGGTATGAGAGCGAGAATAGGTTTCTGAACTTGGGGGTATGTTTTGAATGGGGTGGAAGCGCGGAGGAGCTGATGGGAAAGCTGCTGGAGGTGCAGGCCTCGATATGCGCAGATAGCCACAGGGACAGCGAGGGGAATTATGTGGACCGTGTGATAGACATAGATCTGATAGCGGTGGGTGAGCAGGTGGTGAGGACAGATGGGCTGACGCTGCCACATCCGCGAATGCAGGAGCGGGATTTTGTGCTGCGTCCGATGGCTCAGCTTGATCCAGGCTGGCGGCATCCGGAATCGGGGCTGACGGTAGTGGAAATGTTGGGACGTCTAAGTGTCGGGAAATGAGAAAATTTTGTAATTTTACGGCCGTAAAGCCGATGTAGACGGACTGTTGAAACCTTGAAAAACTTTTGGAAATGAAATTGAGATGTATCATAGCGGCGGCGTTGGCTGCCGTAGCGGTAATGACGGTGAGCGCACAGCGCTATGTGGGTGGCGATATATCGCTGCTGCCGGAGTATGAGCAGGCCGGAGCGCAGTATAAGGATGCTGACGGGAAGCCGATAGCGGAGGTGCTGCCTTATCTCCGATCGGTGGGGATGAATGCGATGCGAGTGCGCGTGTTTGTGAATCCGGAAGATTACAGCGGTGCTGATGCGGATAAAAACGCATGCCAGAGCCTGGAATACGTATTGCCGCTGTGCAAGCGGATAAAGGAGTGCGGGCTGAGCCTGATGGTTGATTTTCATTATTCGGACACATGGGCCGATCCAGCGAAGCAGTGGACTCCTAAGGCCTGGGCTGGTCAGGATGATGAGGAGCTGTGTGAGACGATATATGAGTATACACGTAGGTCGCTCGCGGCACTGAAGGAGGCCGGTGCGACGCCTGATTTCGTGCAGCCGGGCAATGAGATAAGCTACGGCATGCTATGGGGGATCGCAGGTACGCCGGAGGCCGAGCTGAAGAAAACCCTGATGGGGAGCGATGCGAACTGGGCGCGGCTCGGCAACCTTCTGAGAAATGCGATAAAGGCTTGCAGAGAGGAGTGCCCGGAGGCAGGTGTGGTGATCCATACGGAGCGTGTGGCGCAGGTGGACGTGATGAATAATTTCTATGACAGGATGGAGTCGCTTGGAATAGACTATGATATAATTGGGTTGAGCTATTATCCGTATTTTCATGGAAATCTGAGGGTGCTCGACGCTGCCCTGAATGACGTGGAGATGAGATACCCGGATAAGCAGATCATGATTGTAGAGACTGGATATCCGTATAAGTGGGAGGTTCCGGGATCGACAGAGAAGGTGGATTATCCGTATACGGATGCGGGGCAGAATGAGTTTGCGAGCCGTCTGGTTGACCTGTTGCTGAGGCATGAAAGGGTAGACGGTCTGTTCTGGTGGTGGCTGGAGTATAATGCCTACGGGACGAGTCTGTCGGGATGGTATAACGCGCCGTTGTTTGACAGTACGACTGGCAAAGCGTGCAGTGCGCTGCGGACAATATGCCGTTTTGGATCGGATACGGGTGGGGTAGAAAAAGCTCCGGCCGATGAGGGTGGCGAAGAGGTGTGGTATGACGTGAACGGGCGCAGGGTAGTGCGTCCTACGGATCCGGGTATCTATGTGAGCCGGAACCGGAAGATAGTGGTAAGATAATGGAGTGATGGTCTCAAAACGGCGATGAACTGAGTGGGCGAGTATGGGTGCGGTGGCTACCGTCGGTCGGCTTGGCTGATGAGGTCGTAGATGCGTGAGGCGAAGTATACGTCGTGCAAGCCAATGCCGATGTTGTAGCCGAGTATGCGTTCGTTGTCGGAGGTTCTGCCCTTGTCGCGACCGGACAGGACATCGGTCAGCTCGGCAAAGTGCCTGAAATGGTCGAAATAGCGGAAGTTGCAGACGTGTGAGCGGTCGTCGGCAAAGACGCGGTCGAAGATGGTGTCGCAGTTCTGAAATCCACGTGTGTGTATGGGCAGGACGAGAACTCCGGGTTTGAACAGGGTGGTGTCGTCGACCAACAGCCGATCGGCATCGGTGATGGCAGAGATCACGACGTCGGCCCCATCGACAAGTTCGGGGATGGTGTCGACAATGGAGAAAGATGCGTCATGCTGATATGGCGGTGCCAACAGTCGGGCTGTTTTGTCGGCCTGGTCCTTGTATCTGAGCAGCCGTACATGTGTGGGCAGGCCTTTACGGGACTCAAGGATGCATCGAAGGGCTGTATTGCCCACGACACCAAGTCCGATGACGGCGATAGTCTTCGCGCTGCTGACGGCAAGGGTATTGACTGACAGGGCGGCAACGGCACCGGTGCGCATTGCCGTTATCCAGTCGGCGTCGATCAAGGCCAACATCTGTCCGGTACGGGAGTCGAATAACATGAGGTTGCTTCTGAGAGAGGGGTGGTTGCCCTTGATGCGCGAGACAATCTTGCATCCGAAGCGGTGGTACTCGTCGGGGAGGAGGCATGGCATGGCTGTGAAAAAGTCGTTGCCTTGGGGATGAACGGAGATTTTGGCAGGGAGCTGGCACCGGTCCTTCATCAGGAACGCTTCGTTGACCCATTGGATGGCAGTGAGCGGAGATATGTCGAGCTGCTCGATGTCGGTTGCAGAAATTAGCTTCATCGCTTATGTTTTCGGCAAAGGTAACAACAATCCGCGAGAGTTCAAAAAACGAAACAGTGAGAGAAGGGAGAGTGGAATCAACGGGACTTATTGCACACTTTGCAAGAGTATGAGCAATATGGGTAGGATAAGTAGGTAAGTGGTGTGATTTTGAGAGAAGTTTGGCCATGATGGAGGGAGTAAACGTTGGGAGGTTTGAAATAAATTGCGTAATTTTGCGGAAATTTGCAAAACTATCGACAAGCAATGGCTATCAATCCACTCGAACTGAGCGAGCAGGAGCTCGTGCGCCGCGCAAGCCTCGACGAGATGCGTGGCCGCGGTATAGATCCATATCCCGCAGCAGAATTCAAGGTAACAAGTTTTACCGACCAGATTAAGGATACATTTAACGACGATGCTCCCACCCAGCATGTGAGTATTGCCGGCCGCGTAATGGGCCGCCGCGTAATGGGCAAGGCCACATTTATAGAGCTACAGGACTCCAGAGGCAGAATCCAGGTTTATGTGAGCCGGGATGACATCTGTCCGGGCGAAGACAAAGATCTGTATAATGTAGTAGTGAAGAAGTTGCTTGATATCGGTGACTTTATCGGTGTGGATGGCTTTGTTTTCCGCACCCGAACCGGCGAGATCACAGTACATGCAGAGCAGATCAAAGTCCTGAGCAAGTCTCTACGTCCGCTTCCTATAGTGAAGCAGAAGGATGGCGTGACATATGATGCTTTTGATGATCCGGAGCTGCGTTACCGTCGCCGTTATGTGGATCTTATCGTGAACGATGGTGTGAAGGAAATTTTCATCAAGCGCACCAAGGTGTATAACTCGATGCGTTCATACTTCAACGAGCACGGGTATATGGAGGTAGAGACACCAATACTCCAGTCGATACCTGGCGGTGCGAGCGCCCGTCCGTTTATCACGCACCATAATGCACTTGACATACCGTTGTATCTGCGAATAGCCGATGAGCTTTATCTGAAGCGTCTCATAGTAGGTGGTTTTGAAGGAGTGTATGAGTTCTCGAAGAACTTCCGCAACGAGGGTATGGACCGCACCCATAATCCGGAGTTCACATGTATGGAGATCTACGTTTCGTACAAGGACTACAACTGGATGATGGAATTCACGGAGCGTATGCTCGAGAAGATATGTCTTGATGTCAACGGCACAACAGAGGTGAAAGTCGGAGACAATGTAATAAGCTTCAAGGCTCCGTTCCCTCGTGTAACCATGACTCAGGCTATCCTTGACCATACGGGCTATGATATAACCGGAATGGGCGAGAAAGAGCTCCGCGAGGTATGCGACAAGCTTGGTATAGAGACGGATGAGTCTATGGGTAAGGGCAAGCTGATAGATGAGATATTCGGCGAGACATGTGAAGGTACATATATTCAGCCGACATTCATCATAGATTATCCAATAGAGATGTCGCCTCTCACAAAGCGTCATCGTTCGAATCCGGAACTTACGGAGCGTTTCGAACTTATGGTCAACGGAAAGGAGCTGGCCAATGCCTACTCAGAGCTGAATGATCCGATAGACCAGTATGAGCGCTTCGTTGAGCAGATGCGTCTGAGCGAGAAGGGTGATGACGAGGCAATGATAATAGACAGTGACTTTATCAGGGCACTTGAGTATGGTATGCCTCCCACATCCGGCATGGGTATCGGTATGGACCGTCTGGTGATGCTGATGACCGGTCAGACAACTATCCAAGAGGTGCTTTTCTTCCCTCAGATGCGTCCTGAGAAGACTGTACGCCGTGACAAACCCGAAGCATTTGTCGCTGTAGGAGTACCCGAAGAGTGGGTGGCAGCGGTTCAGAAGGCCGGCGCTCTGACAGTAGAGGCTCTCGCAGGAATAGAGAGTCCCGGCAAACTGCACCAGAGCTTGTGTGATATCAACAAGAAGTATCGTCTGGAGCTTAAGGCACCATCGCAGGACGAAGTGAAGGGCTGGATTGAAGCAGCAGCGTCCAACCTTAATTGATATCCGGACGTTAATACAAAAGGCGCGGAGCGCAAAAGAAACTCTAAACCTCAACAATAACTAAAATTCCAGAGCCTTGAGCTTTCCAGGAAAAATAGCGGTAATGGGCGGCGGCAGCTGGGCCACAGCATTGGCCAAGCTACTGCTTGCCAATTGCCCTACGATATATTGGTATATGCGGCGAGATGACCGTATAGCCGATTTCAAAAGGCTGGGACATAATCCGGCCTATCTGACAGACGTGAGCTTTGATACGGACCGTATCATATTTTCGAGCGATATAAATTATGTATGCTCGCAGGCCGATACCCTTCTGCTTGCAATGCCGAGTCCTTATTTTAAGGCTCATCTCGACAAGCTTGATTGCGATCTGACGTCGAAGTATGTTGTGACTGCGGTCAAAGGTATGGTACCGGATTATAACGAGATCATATCCACATTCATGATAACGCGGTATGGCATACGCCGTGACCGTATGCTTGTGGTGAGCGGTCCATGTCATGCCGAAGAAATAGCACTTGGCCGACTGAGTTATCTCACAGTAGGGTGCAATGATACATTCCATGCACAGCAGTTTGCAGATTGTCTGCGCGGTAAGTTTCTCCGCACCATCACATCGAGCGATGTGGACGGCATAGAGTATGCTGCTGTCCTTAAGAATGTATACAGCATAGCTTCCGGCATGGTACATGGTCTGAAGCTGGGCGATAATTTCCAGGCCATGCTTGTGAGCAATGCCATCCGCGAGATGGAACGTTTTGTAGATACGGTATGTCCCCGTCCCCGGTGTATATGTGATTCGGTGTATCTCGGCGATCTGCTGGTGACATCGTATTCGCGTTTCAGCCGCAACCATAATTTCGGTTCAATGATAGGTAACGGTTACTCGGTCAAGGCTGCCAAAATGGAAATGGAGCAGACTGCCGAGGGCTATTACGGCACCAAGTGCATACATGAGATAAATCAGGAGTATGGAGTGTCGATGCCTATCCTTGAGTGTGTCTATGACATATTATACCGAGACGCACGGCCGGCAATGGCTATAAAGCAGCTTGCCGCCACTTTCACCTGATGTTTATCCTATACTCTCAACCAAAATCAAATCTTCTACACTATGCAACAGATTAAAGTAGATATCTCGGGAGTGTCATCGTTTATCGATGAAGCTCAACTCAAAGCAGTCCGTCCCGAGGCTGAAGCAGCGCTCCAGACTGTAGATAAGGCTACAGGCGCAGGAAACGATTTTCTGGGCTGGAACACACTGCCTTCGGAAATAACACCCGCACAGATCGATGATATCAATGCCACCGCAACGAAGCTCCGCAACAATTGTAAAGTAGTTGTATGCATCGGTATCGGCGGTTCATATCTCGGCGCCAAGGCCGTAATAGAGGCGCTGGGTGATACTTTTGCCGCCTATCGCAATGACGGCGGTCACTGTCATGTTGTTTTCGCCGGTCAGAATATCGGTGAGGACTATCTCTTCGAACTGATGAGCTACCTTCATGGCAAGAAATTCGGTATTATAGTAATCTCAAAATCGGGTACCACTACCGAGCCTGCGATTGCGTTCCGTCTGCTCAAGGATATGCTGGAGCGTCAGGAGGGCAAGAAGTTTGCAGCTGAGCATATAGTGGCCGTTACCGATGCCAAGCGCGGTGCGCTCCGCACTCTGGCCGATACAGAGGGATACAAGACATTTGTCATTCCCGATAATGTAGGCGGACGATTCTCAGTTCTTACTCCTGTAGGACTGTTGCCTATCGCTACAGCCGGTTACGACATCAAGGCTCTTGTAGACGGTGCGGTAGCTATGGAGAAAGGTGATCAGTCAGACGCTCTGGTCTATGCCGAGACACGCAACGCGCTCTATCGTGCCGGCAAGAAGATAGAGATTCTCGTAAACTACAATCCTAAGCTCCATTACTTCGGAGAATGGTGGAAGCAGCTTTATGGCGAGAGCGAGGGTAAGGACCACAAGGGTATTTTCCCTGCAAGCGTCGACAACTCTACCGATCTTCACTCGATGGGCCAGTGGATTCAGGATGGCGAGCGTACAATCTTCGAGACTGTGCTGAGCGTTGAGGCTTCAAAGTATGAGACAATCATACCGTCGGACAATGAGAACCTCGATGGTCTGAACTTCATAGCCGGAAAGCGCGTAGACAATGTCAACAAGATGGCTGAACTCGGCACCCGCATAGCTCATATAGACGGTGGTGTTCCCAATCTTACCATCACTATCCCGGCTCTGACCGAGACTTATCTGGGCCAACTGATCTACTTCTTCGAGAAGGCATGCGGTATAAGCGGATATATGCTCGGAGTGAATCCTTTCAATCAGCCGGGTGTGGAGGCTTACAAGAAGAATATGTTCGCTCTTCTTGCCAAGCCCGGATATGAGAAGGAAACAGAGGCAATAAAGGCACGCCTGAATAAGTAAGATATACTGGTATATACAGTTTGAATAAGCGGAAGGCCGCCGGCAGTCAATACTGTCCGGCGGCCTCCTGTTATTTCAATTGGTATGATCAATCTTCGCTGTAGTGGCGTAGAACTCGGCGGTAGCTGTTGAAAATTTTCGACTTGCTGACAAAACCTACGTAAGTGCCGTCTTCTTCAACGACCGGAAGGTTCCAGGCTCCGGTATCGTCGAAAGTCTTCATCACGCGGTCCATGTTTTCGCCCAGAGTGATACGTCCCGGAGGCATGGCCATGAACTGTGATACAAACATCTTGCGGTAGAGGTCAGGCCGGAACATGATGTTGCGTATATCATCGAGAAGAACTATGCCTATGAGTTTCCTGTCATTATCGAGGACTGGGAAGAGGTTTCGGTTGCTTTGAGATATAACCTGCACCATTTCTTTGAGCGACATATCGGGATTGACCGGCTTGAAATCGGTCTCGATCACATTGTTCACCTTTAATAATGTCAGTACGGCTTTATCCTTATGGTGCGTGAGCAGTTCGCCGCGCTGAGCCAGACGCATCGCATAGATGCTGTATGGCAGAAATATCTTGATTGTGACATAACTTAGCCCAGACACAATGAGAAGCGGCAGGAACAGTTCATAACCACCGGTGAGTTCGGCGGTTAGAAAGATGCCCATCAATGGTGCATGCATCACGCCCGACATCACTCCTGCCATACCCATGAGTGCGAAGTTTTTTACAGACAGATCAAGTCCGAAGACGTTGTTGAGAAGGTAAGCGAAGAAGAAACCGGACAGGCACCCGACATATAGCGAGGGGGCGAAAGTTCCTCCCACACCTCCGCCACCGGTTGTGGCAGATGTGGCAAATGCTTTCATAAGTATTATCATTGCTATGAACAGCAGTATGAACCATACATTAGACCCTTCGCCATAGAATATGGAGCCATCGGCAATAGCCGATACATTGCCGCTCAGAAGATCAATGATAGTTGTGTAGCCTTCGCCGTAGAGAGGTGGGAAGATAAATATCAGGATTGCCAAGATAAGTCCGCCAAGCAGCAGTTTCCGCCAGGGGGCGTGCAGATGGCTGAAGATATTTTCCATCATGTTCATGGTCTTGGTGAAGTAGAGCGATACGAGACCGCAGAACACGCCAAGAAGAGCGGCAAATGGTATTCTTTCGGCTACGAAATTCTCACTCTGGACAAAGAAGAACTCGGCATCATAGCCAGTGAATATATAGGCAACTGTAGCTCCGGTCACCGATGCGAGCAACAACGGCATCACGCTTACAGTGGTCAGGTCGATCATAAGTACCTCGATAGTAAACAGCATTCCGGCTATAGGTGCCTTGAAAATGCCGGCTATACCGGCAGCAGCACCGCACCCTACCATTATCATAAGTACGCGTGGCGACATGCGGAATGCTGATCCGAGAGTGGAGCCTATTGCGGAACCTGTCATTACTATAGGACCTTCGGCTCCCACACTACCTCCGAAACCTATGGTAATTGAGCTTGAGACGAGCGAGGCCCAAATGTTCTTTTTCTTCAGCCGGCTTTTGTTCTGGCTGATGGCATATAATACGCGCGTGACGCCATGACTTATATTGTCGCGCACCACGTATCTGACAAACAGTGTGGTAATTATGATGCCTATGAGGGGGTAGACAAGGTATAGCCAGTTGCCTTGAGTGATATTGATGAACGATGTGAGAAAGTTGGATATATAGTATATCAGCGATCTGAGAAGCATTGCCGCCAGTCCGCCAAGCACACCAACTATCACACTGAGGAGAATCACGAATGTGCGTTCGCGGATATGCTTTTCACGCCATAATACGAGTGCGAGAAATCCGGATTGCCAAGCTTTGGCAATGGCGCCCATGATATTCCGTCTGTTGCGGCGTTGCCGGGGAGTGGCTGTTGTTTCGGTAGTATTAACTGTATCTGTCATAATCCTTTGCCTGATACGACGGTGCCCATCGTGTAAAAAAGAATTTTTAGATCGATTCCAGGATTGATATTATCGAGGTAGAGGAGATCGTAGTGCAGTCTGTCGGTCATTTGCTCGACACTAGAGGCATAGCCGTATTTGACCATTCCCCAGGATGTGATACCGGGTCTTACAACACGGGTAAGTGCGTATGTCGGTTCGCATGCGAGTATTTTGTCGGCAAACAACTTGCGCTCGGGTCTCGGGCCTACAAGCGACATTTCGCCTTTGATCACGTTCCATAGTTGTGGAAGTTCGTCCAAATGGTAACGTCGCAGCAGATGTCCGGCCCGGGTGATGCGTATGTCGCCAGGCACTGTCAGGGTGGGCCCTTCAGTCTCGGCATTTTCGTGCATTGTACGAAGTTTTATCATTTTGAACGGCCGTCCTTTGTTGCCTATGCGCTCCTGGCAATAGAATGCCGGGCCTTTTGAATCCATTCTGACAATCACAGCCATTATGGCTATGAGTGGTAACATAATGATGAGTGAGGTAGTAGCTATCGAGATGTCAGCGAGCCGTTTGATGTTCATTATGGAGCCGGAAGCCTTTGGCCGGCTAAGATCGGTAAGGCTATACGATGTAAGCCTTACGGCTCGTTTACCGGTTTTTTGACGCGACAGAGCGTCGGGAGTCCGGTCGATGTATATGGATCGGTCTTCATTCAATAGTTCAGATAGAATCTCCATCTGCAGAGGTTCCGGCATATCGCGGTCAATCACGATGTTATCAGCAGTTCCGGCATGTAAGAGGTGCCGGCAGGTATCGTATGCGGCTTTCCGGTCAGACCTGTTTCCGAGATATATTGTCTCAACCACATCTATGTGACCACTCATTCCGGCGCGACTGTCATGATTATCTTTATGAGTGATTAGGACGCATCTGTCGGCAGCCTGGCCAGAGTCGGACAAACGTTGTGTATAGAAATCCAAGGCCATACGTGCGGCCCCTACAATACCGGTAACGAGTGTCCACAGTAGAGTTATGAGTATGTAGTCGGTGGCTCGGTCGGCTGTGAGATCGTTTATAAGAGCAGTCAAGAGGACAATTATGGTTCCGATGAGCGCGCATAAAGCAGTTGATATCAGGTCGTGGGTGAACGATCTGTGGAGAGGATTGCCATAGTAGTCGGCGAGCCAGTATATAAGCAACATCAAGACAGGAAATCCGATTTGTCCTATCATGACAGCAGGAGACAGCAGGAATGCCGAGAGGCTATGGAAATCCCGGCTCAGCAGCGAATAGCGTGCCGAGTTGAAGATAACCAAGGCTATGCTTGTCGATATCCAGTCGGTCAGAATGGTTATTATGCGCAGACGGCCGGCTACAGTCAATTTCGGATAATTTTAAAAGATGAGTCGTTGCAGAGTTTTATCACAGTTGACGGTTTGCTATCTGCAGGCCCCTGATCCTGGCGTTCGATGGCGACGTAGTCGGCAGCCTGCAATATTGACTTATCTATATCGGCGAAACAACGAGGGGTAGGGCAGCCGCTAATGTTGGCTGACGTCGATACAAGCGGGTGTCGGAGGGCTTTTAGTATTGCCCGGCAAAAAGGATCGGTTGTCACGCGAATGGCGGCACTTCCGTCGTCGGCGAGCAGCTCCGGCGCTAACCCCATAGGGGAGTCGTAGACGATCGTCATTGGCCTTACGGCCGCTTCAATAAGCTCAAATGCAACCTCGGGAATCGGATTGACCCATCGTTCAAGCATACCAAGACTACCGACCAGTGTTATCAGGGCCTTGGAGTCGGCGCGTTGTTTTATCCGGTAGATGCGCTTGACGGCTTCGGAGCATGTGGCATCGCAACCTATCCCCCAGACAGTGTCGGTGGGATAGACCAATATGCCGCCTTTGCGCAGTATGTTTACGGCTGACTGAACGTCGGATTGTAGCATAAGTATCGAATGAAGTGCTGTTTTATTTGCAAAAATACTAATTTATCGCAGTTCACAATAACAAGCATGCAAAAATTTTCAAGTATGCGACTTCGTGAAAGGTGGTTGTAAAATATGTTACACAACACTTTTGATGTATTTCGATAGATTTTTCATTCAAAAAAATATCATATCTGCGAAATATGTATTAATTTTGTATGTACGATGACACTGTGTATACACAATGGTGCAACCTTGTCCCGGTTCAGAGTATTAATTATTATCACATAAACTTTAACCAACTGTTACCTCTTCTCTTATTATCAATCAATTCTAATAGCGCATACAGGAGTTAAAATTCCTCTGCCTCAACCTAACATTATTATGGAAAAGATCGACAAACTTGACCGTAAGATTCTTGAAATCATCATGAGCAATGCCCGCATAGCCTCAAAAGATGTGGCTACCGTCTGTGGTGTCAGCCGTGCCGCTATTCATCAACGTATTCAGAGGATGGCAGACATGGGTGTGATAACCGGATCGGGATATCGGGTAAATCCAAAATCGCTTGGTTACTCCACATGTACTTTCATTGGGGTCAATCTGGAGCGCGGTGCCCTTTACCGTGATGTTGTGCCTGAGCTTCAGAAAATACCGGAAGTAGTGGATTGCCATTTCACAACCGGGCCTTACACCATACTTGTAAAGGTGTTTGCCCGTGACAATGAACACCTGATGAGTCTTCTGAATAATTGCATACAGAACATCAGGGGTGTCACCGGTACGGAGACAATGATCTCACTCGACCATAGCATCGAGCGTGAGCTTCCGGTGGATCTTCCCGAGTGACGGTATATTTATAACGGTGTAGGGTTTATGCCTTATGCCGGTAAGAAAATGTCAGCAGCGTCCTGTCAGATGACAGGGCGCTGCTGCTTGTCATGTGAGTGATAAGACGGTTAGCGGGCGGTTACTGCTATACGGCCTGATATGCAACCGGGAGCGGTATCGGATCCGGGCTCGTTGACCAATACTTTGTAGACGTATATGCCGCGGCCTACGCGTCGTCCGCCCATGTCGCGGAGGTCCCATCCTACGGGAGCGCTTCTGAACATATCGCTGCGATCGGTGGCGGTAGAAGTCCATACAAGACGTCCCATGAGATCGTATACAGAAACCGTAACTTTGAGGGTGGCATCAGGTCGGTTGTGGTTTACATAGAAGTTGGTTGAGGTTGACGCCGGGTTTGCATCGGTCCAGACGTTGAAGAGAGTCGGTCGGATACGTTCGTCCACACTGAAGCCAATAGTTCGTTCGGCTGAATTATCAGACGTGTCCCACACTTTCAGGGTAAGTGTGTGATTGCCTGGCGCAAGGCTTGACAATGGGTAGGCTATGACGCCTGATGGCGAGCCATCGATAGATGGTGTATAGTATGAAGCCACGTTGTCGTATGTGATGCTGTTGCCAGTGTCTTTGTCGAGTGTGAGAGTCATGCGGCGTCCGATTCCTGCTTGCGAAAGATTTATGCCGACATTGTCGGTTATGCGTGCTATGAACATCGGGTCGGGATTGACAGCGCTACCCTCGGTGAAGGTCTCGTGGTTAAGATAGGCGTACTCTATAGAGGGGGGAGTGGTGTCATCGTCAGTTGAATCATCATAGCCATATACGTAGAAGCTTCGGCAGATGCCGGCAGCTTCGTTGCCATCATTGGCCGATCGGGCATACATTGTCAATGCTGCAGGGCGGTAGTTGTCGGCAACTTCCCGTGGCATAGGTATCTTGATGGTAAACAATCCGTTGACTACCGAGTCACGGCCTGCGAAAAGTTTTTCGCCTTGTTCCTCAAATGTCACGCGTTCGCCTTCGCCATCAAGTTTTGTTGTGCGGCCCGATGAGGTGGTTGAGTACTCGGCATCGTAGAGCGTCACTGATAGTGAGCCATTGAAGTTATCAGCAATGTTGCCATGTGTATCTCTTACTGATCCGGTAATCACGGCTGTCTGTCCAGCCTTGATCTCAGGCCATGTTTCAGCCTCGGGATTGACCGCGGTGCCGTTAATATTATCGAGGAGCATGTCATTGTCAGGCATTGCAAGACGCATTGCCGGGTCGCCGAGAAGTGCATACCGTAGCTTGTTGGTGTTCGATTGACCATACGGTGAGGCGAGTCTGTTTTTAGTATTCATGTAGGCTTCGCCTATTGTGGGTATGCGTCCGTTGCTGTCGTAGCGGAATATCTCATGGCCCAGAGCGTCGGTGAATTTGCCGTTCTCATCGATGAAAACCTCGCGTGTAGCCGATATGACTCCAATTACTCCGCCGGAAGGGTTGAGCGCCATGATCTCGCTTCCTGATGGCTGGCTACCGTCCCATCGCATGAACGAACATGTAGCTCCAATGAAAAAAGGCAGATAACGCGGATGCAGATTGGAGATGTCGGTGTATGTGAGCATATTGTCACCTGTCAGGAAGTTGCGTCCGGCATGTCCGGTGAATGTCCATAGCATGGTGCCGTCGTCAAGAGACTGCATCATACGTTCGCGAGCCCCTGTGCAAGTCCCACCTGTGATGTCAAAAGCGTCTACGTAGGCTTTGGTATACATCATACGCTGTCCTCCGGGAGTGGATAGCATATTGGCCGCCATCGATTCGGTTTGTTTCATGTGCCGGCCTGCGTTTCCATCATCAGCCACTATGAGGACGCGGTTCTTCCATTCGCGGCCATCCGAACCTCCGGCTTCTGAAATATATTTGTGGAGTTTGTCTACGTAGGCTGTGACATCTTGTAGCGTGCCTGCCGGAATTCGTCCCACCGCTATGGAATATCTGTCGGATGACATTCTTGCGCCCGATCCATCGTCAAGAAATGCAAGGATATCATCGCTTGTGTATGAATCATACTCCCGCAAGCTCTCATCGCTTTGCCACGTAGGAAGCCAGGTCTGGCCAGATATGGACATGTCGGGAGTCAGCCTACGGTTGTCGTGTGTAGGCCGCCCTAACAGCAGCGCGTATTTCAGGGACCTTCCTGTAACTTCCGATCGATCGTATATCATCTTGAGCATTCTACGCAGCGCTCCTATGTCGGCAATACCCGATCCAAATTCATTATAGACTTGTTCAACGGCCACGGTCTGCACCTGTAGTGGTTGTGTGGTGTCGTTTCGGTGGATATCGGCTATGCGTTCGGCCTGAGAGATCCATGCAGCAGGCGCAAATATCACCATGTCGGGGGAGCCGTTGCCTGTATAGTGCAGATTCTGGTTGGCGATATCAGTAGCTTTATCGGGTGTGGGAATAGATGCTTTCTCCGACCAAGCCATGTACTTCCTGTCAGGACCGAAAGATGACCGCCATACGGCATTTCCATCCTTGTCGATGGTATAGGTAACATTGGTCAGATTGAGAGGATCGGTTATGTCCCACAACTGCATGTCGGATGGTGCTCCGGCAAAAGAGCCTTCGGAGCTGTCGAGTGTGAACTCCAGGTATCCCGACGATGGCATTCTCAATACCCGGGTGTAGTTTATGTCGATACAGTCGATATTGGCCTTTCTTACCGTTCCCTGGGCCGATAGGGTTATCTCTATCAAGGTTTTGTCGGATGTCGGTGTGAACGTCGATGCTGAGCTTGTCAATGTGCCGTAGGTCATTGCTGATGTAGCTCCGATTCGTGTAGGGCTTCCGATTGTATTTCCGTCGGCCTTAATTACCAGTGTAGCTGTGGCATCGATATCGGTCACTATCCTTGTCTGAATCCAGGCTTCGCTATCTTTTTCAATGTCGGGCAGATTGAATGTGAACGATCGGACTGGAGTGTAGCGCAAATCTTCACCGAGCAGCATGTGGCCCGACTCTCCCGGGCTTGTCTGATCAAGTTCGTGGTATATATGTTCGGTGAAGGTTGTGGCCGCATGTCCTGTAGGTGTTATGCCCGATTGTTTGATTTCGCGTCGGTCCATACCGTCGCTATCTGTTATGAAATATCTGGCTTTGGATGCAAAAGGATTGAGAGCGTGCGTGAAGCGGTCGGAGCTGCCTTTGGTCCATTCTTCGGGCCCGGATGCATAAAACACTATGCCATCGGTCGTCTGCCGGATCTGCACCTGCGGCAAGTCATCGATATAATTGTCAAGGCTGAGAATATCGTTTATGCGTCTTCCTCCGGCTCCGTATACTTTCACAGTTCCCGGGTCGGGGAACCCCCATTTTCTCAGATTTGATGCCGTCAGTTTAACGGGGCCGCTTTTCTCAATCTCTATGCTTACCCATTTGCCATCGGCCAGCACCGAGCGCTCGGCATATGTGCCGGGCACGAATGCTACTATGCGAGCTGGGGGGAGCGCACATATGGCTGTAATAGCTAAAATAAGTTTGACGCAGAGTCTGTCCATCTATACTATAACGTAGGCGGCCACTGCTTATTGTGGCATATTTTTGGTTCGGAATGTGTTTTCCGACAGCCATGTGCGCCATCCGGCCGAGTCGCCGGCAAACACATTCAGGTCTATTTTGCCTTCAAGTCCGTCAAGGCGTCCCCGGTGGCTGTACTGCCAGAACGAGAACCTGTGTTCGGGCATGTCGCTGCTGAGCGAGCAGATCCACAGTGGCATTCTGGGCTCCCTGTTAATGCGACTCACAATGCGCCGATAGCCTTTTTTGTTAGTATATATCATCGAGTTGATGCCGCGGGCATACAGATAGTCGACGGTCTGTACGATTCGTTTAGCTATAGTGTCGGGATGGATCCCGGTTGGATTTGTCCACTCCTCGACGTCGATGGCTACCGGCATGTCAGGTTCAATGCCGCGGAGGGTGGAGATGATGTTGAGCGCTTGCAGTTCCGGTTCGGCATCAAATCTGAAAAAGTGGTACGCACCAACTTTCATGCCAGCCTGACGTGCGCATCTGAAGTTGTGACGGAAATTGCTGTCCTGCCATTGAGCTCCTTCCGTGGCCTTGATCATGACGAAGCCTATGCCACCGTACTGCCGGAGCTTGTAGAAATCAATCTCACCGTTGTGTGCCGATATATCGGCTCCTTTCACCGGGAATCCTGACACATCGGCTCCTATCAGCGGATCATCGCTCCAGTATAGCCACCATCCACAGGCTAATAAGACAGCTGTCATTATGGCTGCAAGAAATGTGCGTCTGATTGTTTTTTTCGATAGCTTCACTTAACAAAGTTACTACAAAAAAATGAAATGCGGAAAGATATAGTGATAGAATTGAATTACAAGGGCTTTGGTTGATGTGGCGATAGTTCGTGAAACCATTGTAATCACAGCAAGTAAGTAGATGTTTTTATAATATGATTGACATTGCAGATATGGCCGCCCGTGGCAGATTGAGTCGCTGTTCAAACAGATAAAGCAGAACTTTCCGCAATCTACTGCTTTCTGTGCTTCAAAGCTCATTGACGCGCCAGGGGAACTTCTCAGGCCTCGCCCCAATGGTAAGAATCATGATGATGTATTACCTGAATCTTGAAAAATACTTAAATCAGCCTGATGCAGACCTAAAAATGATGTTTGTCGAGGTCTCAGAAGCACCTCCGGAAGTGCCCGAAAATCTATGAAGGAGCTTGTCTATGCCAATGTTAATACCCAACTTCTATTTTTCAAGAGGTTGGGTATGGATGATTTGTGTTGGGACTAACCTGTTCGTGGTTTACGAGTATTTCTGTTTTCAGATTCCGGTCAGTTCAAACGATCCTTTCAGACGGATATCCTGTGAACTGCTGCCAATTTTTACGTCAAACCACCCCGGCTCGACGACCCACTTCATATGTTGGTCAAGTATCTCAAGATCGGAGGGCGTAAGCGTGAATTCGACGGTGCGGGTCTCGCCCGGTTGGAGGCTTACGCGTTGGAATCCGCGGAGCTGGCTTTCGTAGGTAGTGACACTACTCAGATGGTCGGTTATATAGAGCTGTACCACTTCATCTCCGCTGCGTTTGCCGGTATTGGTGACTTGTGCCGATACTCTGATTTCACCGTTCACACCCTGGCGTTCTGGTGCGATCTTCAAATTGTTATATTCGAATGTTGTGTAGCTAAGTCCGTAGCCGAATGGATATAATTCGCCCGTAACGGCAGTTTTGCCGTAACCGTTGGGCCCGTCACCTGGTTGGCCGGCATGTGCCCCCGGTTTATAGGGAAAGTTTAGTTCTATCTGTCCCAGTGTTTTGGGGAATGTGACAGGTAGTTTTCCACCGGGGTTATAGGCACCGAACAGAGTCTCGGCAATGGCCTGTCCACCACGCACGTTGGGAAACCAACTTTCAAGAATGGCCGGCAAGTAACGGTTTTCCCAGTTGATGGTGAGTGGTTGGCCGTTTATCAGAACCAGTATGATGGGTTTTCCTGTTGCCTGTAGTGCCTGCAGCAGCTGCAATTGGCGCCCGGGAAGTCCCAGGCCGGTACGTGTTTTGCTCTCGCCTGTGCGTTGCTCGTCTTCACCTACTACGGCTATGACAACATCGCTTTGTCGGGCGGCAGTTACGGCCGCTTCGATATCTTTGCTCTCCTGCTCTGTGAGCGGTGTCGGTATGATTTCGCTTTCGGGCCATGTGGCATCGACCACTTGGCAACCTTTTACGTAATCGACCGTAGCCGAATCGCCCACGTAGTTGCGAATTCCTTCCAAGACATTGGTCACCTGCCGGTTTTGGGGTCCGTAGCGGCTGACGTATGCCGTACGATCTTCGGCAAGCGGACCGGTCACGAGTATGCGGTTGATGTGTTGGAGGTTGAGCGGCAGGGTCTGGTTGTCATTCTTCAGCAACACTAAAGACTGGCGGGCTATATCGAGTTCGAAATCTTTTGTGTCGGGAGAGGCTACGATGCGGTCGGCTGCCTTCGTGTCGGTTACGTAGGGGGCATCAAATAGACCGAGTCTGAATTTGATGCGTAGTACGTCAGCCACGTTGCGGTCGAGTGTTTCCATTGACACTTTACCCTCGGACACCAGTTCGCGCAGAGGCAGTATGAAGTCTTTGGGCTCGGTGAAATTGGTCTTTACGTTTAGTCCGGCTTCCACAACTTGCCGTACGGCCTCTTTCATGTCGGCCGCCACGTGGTGCTTACTGTACAGGAATTCAACGGCCTCGCTGTCCGATACAATGTAACCGTCAAAACCGAACTCCCATCGCAACAGTTCTGTCAGGAAATAGTGGCTACCCGACACAGGCACTCCGTCCCAGTCATTGTAACTGCTCATGACGCCCATAGGGTGGGAACTACGCACGATGTGGCGGTAGGGATACAGATAGAGTTGGTGCATCTCGCGGGGGGCCACGTGGGGATCGGTGCGTGCAAAACCGTCGCGTCCTCCCTTGGGAATACTGTAAACGGCATAGTGCTTCAGAGTGGAGGCGATACCTTGTGACTGGATACCATCAACCATCTGCCGTCCGAGGGTGGTTACGTGGTACGGTTCCTCGCCGTAGCATTCTACCACGCGTCCCCAGCGCGGATCGCGGGCCAGATCGAGTATAGGGGCGTAGACATTGGTGTAGCCCAGAGCCTTGGCTTCGCGTCCGATGATGGTACCTGCTCGGCGCACCAATGGAGCGTTCCACGTCGACCCCACGGCGATAGGCGAGGGAAGTGAGGTGGCCCGGTCATGGTTCAGTCCGTGGATTCCTTCGTTAGAGAAGTCAACAGGGATGCCCAGTCGTGTTTCCTCTATAAACCACCGCTGCACGGTGTTGATGGCTTCGGCATGGCGGCTGAAGGGATATGACCATTCCGTCTTTTTCAGTCCGTTCAGATGCTCGTCAATGTTGGCTATGCCGTCTTTCCATAGCTCCGATTTCCACTCCTCGGTTGGCAGCTCATCTTTCAACACGCGCCGGTATCCGTAGAGTGTGGCCAGTTGGCATGTCTTTTCATCCACGCTCATCTGGCCGAGTAAATCGGCGATGCGGGCTTCGACGGGAGCCTGCGGATCTTCGTAGACATCCATACGGCCATTTTTGTTCAGGTCTATCCATCCATTGTGATAAATGTTCCGCACCTTGGCAATGGCTTGAGGCGGCAGGGCAGTCATGAGGGTTGCCAGCAGTATGACTCCAATAGTCAACTGTTTTTTCATAGTGTCGTCTTTTTGTGAAGGGTTATGATTACAAATATACCATATTTTCCGCAATCGTTTGAGAAAAATTTGTTAGATTTGCGAAAACAAAAACTAATTAAATCTTTTATCATGTTCACGGAGATCCAACTACAACAACTACGCGACAAGGGTGTCAGCGTAGATCAGGTCAACGCCCAGCTGCAACGTTTCAACGACGGCTTCCCTTTTCTTGAAATCGACAGTACAGCCCGTGCGGGACATGGCATATCTGTACTCTCGGAGGTAGATCAGGAGGGCGCTTGCAAACGCTGGAATGAATACCTGAACCAGGGTGGCCGCGTTATGAAGTTTGTACCCGCATCTGGAGCCGCATCGCGCATGTTCAAGGCCTTGTTTGAGTTTGTTGATGGCCCCGACACAGCCGCCGCTCCCGGATCGCCTGTGGCTAAGCTTCTTGACAGTCTTGACAGCCTTCCCTTCAAGAAGGATCTTGATGCAGTGTGCATGAAGATTCATGGCGCCGACTCAGCATCGCTGCTGGGAGCCGGCAGAGGCAAGGATGTAATTGCCGCCATTATCAAACCCGAAGGCTTGAACTATGGCTATCTTCCCAAAGGTCTGCTCAAATTTCACCGCTATTCAGATGATTCGCGCACACCTCTCGAGGAGCATCTGATGGAGGGAGCGCAGACAGCAGCCGATGCCAACGGAATAGTGCGTCTTCATTTCACCGTGTCGCCCGATCACCGTAAGCTTTTTGAGCAGAAGGTTGCCGAAGCTGTCCCTGCTATGGAGCAGAAGACAGGAAAGAAGTTTGAGATATCTTTCAGTGAGCAGAAATCGTCTACCGATACAGTTGCGGCAAATCCCGATAATACCCCATTCGTAGAAGAGGGCAAGCTCCTGTTCCGTCCAGGTGGACATGGCGCCCTTATCGAAAATCTCAACGATATTGATTCGACGGTCGTATTCATCAAGAATATCGACAACGTTGTGCCCGATGCTCTCAGAGAACCAACAGTACTATATAAAAAGGTACTTGCAGGGTATCTTGTAGAGATCCACGACAAGATCGAGGCTTATTCGCGCACTCTTGCCACTGGTTCTTACGACCGCGAGAAACTTGATGAAATGGCCGGTTTTATGGCCGATGTGCTGGCTACACGTCCATCTAAAGATGTGTATGAGAGTGATGAACTGCTTGCTGGATGGCTGAGCGGTCGCTTGAATCGTCCGGTACGAGTATGCGGTATGGTGAAGAACGAGGGTGAGCCTGGTGGCGGTCCGTTCATTATCCGTGAAAGCGATGGCTCTACATCACCTCAGATCCTTGAGAGCCACCAGATAGATCCGTCGAATGCGGAATATGCGGCAATGATGAGTCAGGCTACACATTTCAATCCTGTGGATCTTGTATGTTGGCTCAATGATGTTGATGGCAATCATTTCGATCTGACACGTTATGTTGATAGCGCAACAGGCTTCATATCACATAAATCAAGCCATGGCAAGGAGTTGCTGGCACTTGAACTTCCCGGTCTTTGGAACGGTGCCATGAGCAACTGGAACACTGCTTTTGTCGAGGTGCCTGCCCAGACATTCAATCCGGTCAAGACTGTAAACGATCTTCTGCGTCCCGCGCATCAGGGTTGATATAGCACCGGTGCATTGTTGAGCACTATGATAATGATACATCCGGAATTGTCTGCTATTTGCAGGCAGTTCCGGATTTTCGCAACACTGTCGTTGCTACAGACGTTATCTATAAAAAGATAGATAAGATATGTCGCTCCGTGATGATATAAAGAAGATATGGCTGGAATCGTTCGACGATTCGCGCGAATATGTCGATATGTATTTCGACCGCGTTTACAGAGATGTGGATGTTGTGGCCACCATGCTGTCCGGACATGCCGTGAGCAGTCTTTTGCTCCAGCGCTATGTCATGGATTTTCATTCCCATGAGGTCGGAGTGTCGTATGTCGCCGGTGCCGCCACGCGCCGTCAGATGCGTGGCAAGGGACTTATGTCGGCCCTGATGACACGTGCTCTTGCCGAGAGCCTTGAGCGTGGAGATATGATGTGTGCTCTCATACCGGCCTCCGAGTGGCTGTATATGTTCTATGAGCGGTTCGGGTTTGCAACGGTGTTCTATGTCGATACACAAAGATACACATCGCTCCATTCCTTTAGTTCGCCGGATCTATCAGAGTCATTTGACTCACGCTACCGGATTGTAGATGATATATTCGATGAACGTGTGTGGCTTGCATTCGACGGTATGCAGCATCGGCGTCCAGGCATGATACTTCACTCGCATCGGGACTTCCTGAATATTCTTGATGACTTACGTATGGATCACGGCCGATTTGTGGCTATTGCCGACACTACCGGAGCAGTTGTGTCAATGGCATGGGCGGTGGCCGATGAGACAGAACCCGATGGCATGGTGGTGGTCAAGGAGCTCCTTTCTGAAGACTATGAGGCCGGTTTGGCCGCGCTACGCGGTCTGAGAGAGCATTTCCCGGGACGTCCGTTCAAGATTCTGGCATCGGTAGGCGATGGAAGCCGCAAGTTATATCCTCGCGGAATGGGCCGGATTGTGAATGTGAAGTATTGTCTCGATGTCATAGCTATGGCCAATCCGGAACTACGGTTGACTGTGAGGGTGTATGATCCGATTCTTGCGGTCAACAACAATACCTTTATTGTTGAAGGCGGTTCTGTCAGGGTTGATCCGTCAGTTGATAAACATCTTGATCTTGATATTGATATATCGACATTCACACGATTGGTATTCAGTTCTCCACACATAGGCAATATCATAGGGTTGCCTTCAGAGCGACCTCATATCAGCCTGATGCTCGACTGATATGATAAAGCAATCCGCTCCGGTCATTCAGATCGGGGCGGATTGCTTTGCTTACCTTATTATCTAACTACAGTCGAATTATGAGATGCGTGTCCTTTTACCGTTATGATGCAGTTGTGGTAGCGGGCTTTTGTCCACGTGTTTTACCACCGTTGGCGTGCTTCTTGTTAAGGTCGCCACGACGGTTACCTTTGGTGTTTAACTTGCCATTAGGCTGACGTTTGCGGCTTGAAGCATTCACGTAGTTGTTTTCAAGGAACTTGGTATACTGTTCGGGAGTGAGTATCTGCTTCACTTGACCGAGATATTCCGAGCGCATGGTGCGGCGGTCGGCTATGCGCTGTTTCTGATTGGACTGCTTTGCGCTGTCGCAGTTTTGGTTGCAGGTAGCCTGGTTGCAGGTGGCGTTCTTTTTTGTGCCACGTTGTGCCTTGTCCGACTTTTTGAGTTCGGCAAGCTTGGTTTGCTGAGCCTCGGATAAGTTCAGTCCCTCGAAAGGATTGTATTTAGGTTTGTCAGCTGTCTTACGGGGCTGCTTATTTGCTTCGGTGGACTGGACATTGTTTTTGTCCGACTGAGCCATCATGGCTATTGGGGTTGCGAATGCGATAGCGGCGATAGCGAGATTGATAATAGTTTTCTTCATAGTGTATAAGTTTCTTTTTTTGTTATTCGTTTTCGTTTGTTTCTGTAACTATGACTGTGCTAAATCCACTAAGTTTAATTACAATCTGTAATTTATGATCTTTTTAGGTTTGTCGTAAAAAGCGTAACCGGAGCCGATCCTCTATGTGGATCAGCTCCGGTTACGCAATGTCTCGTGTATGATTTCAGAAAGATATCATACCGCCTGTCTTGGGTGAATTGTCAGAAGTGGGGATTGTATTTACGGTACCTGCAGTAGGTAGTTCCGAACTCTTCCGGTCGCGTGTGAGTGTGGGTGTCTGCTCTATGCGTTCTATCACCACATCATCGTCCATCTGATCCGTATTGCTCAGGATTATGTAATTATGGCGCTTTTCGCCATACTCATCCGTGATTTTGGTCTTGGAGCCGGCTACTTTGGCCGAGCTGCTTTCAGCATTACCCCAACTTATCTTTTTGCCCTTGGTCGGTACTGTCTGACCGGTCGGCTCGTCATCGCGTATGGTCACTTCAAATCCGGCGGCAAGTATGGTGATCCTCACTTTCTCGCCGAGTGTGTCATCGAAGGCGACGCCCCAGATTACGTCAACATCCGGATTGATGTCGTTAACGAAATCTGTGATCTCCTGAGCCTCGCTCATCTTGAACTGCTGCTGTGATTGGCGCGAATAGTATATGTTGAATAGTAGACGCTTCGAGGTCAGGATATCGCGGTTTTTCAGCAGGGGAGAGTGCAGAGCATCCTGGATTGCCTTAGTGACACGGCTTTCCCCTTCACCGTAGCCCGACGAGATTATAGCAGCTCCGCCATTGCGTAGCGTAGTGTCTACGTCGTTGAAGTCAAGGTTCATGTATCCGTCGGCCGTTATCAGCTCTGATATTGAACTTGCGGCTGTTGAGAGCGTGTCATCGGCTTTGCCGAAGGCGTTGAGAAAATCGAGATCGCCATATATTTCTGTAAGGCGTTCATTATTGATGACCAACAGTGCGTCGACGTGCTTAGACATCTCTTCTACACCATCAAGAGCCTTGAGAATCTTCTTATCACCCTCAAATCTGAATGGTATTGTGACAATACCGACTGTCAGTATGTCGCGTGCTTTAGCTTCGCGGGCTACTACGGGAGCTGCGCCTGTGCCTGTTCCGCCGCCCATACCTGCGGTTATGAACACCATCTTGGTGTTGTCATCAAGCAACTCGCGTATTTTTTCAATATCGTTTTCAGCTGCCTCACGTGCGACTTCCGGCTTGTTTCCCGCTCCGAGTCCGTTGCCTATCTGTAGCTTGTCGGGGACAGGAGAGTTCTTTAGAGCCTGGCGGTCGGTGTTGCAGACCACAAACGATACGTTCTTTATATTTTGTAGAAACATGTGGCTCACGGCATTATTGCCGCCACCGCCCACACCTATCACCTTTATAATAGTGTTATGATGGGCATCAGGTATGTCGTTTGATGACTGTGCGAACTGCTCGGTCATCGAGTCTATATCGAGATTTTCGTCCATACAGGGTATGTAATATGGTCTGTGTTGTTAATGTTGGGATTCAGTCATCATCGCGGAGCTCATCGTTGTCGTCATCATCTTCGGGAGCTATGAGCATGCCGGTCATTTTTTCGCGCAAGGAAGCCAGAAATCCGCGTTTCTTGCGTGTCGGTTGCTGTGGTACGTCTGCCGGATCCGGTGTTTCCTCTGCGGGATCGGGCAGCTCCGGTTCTGGTTCCGGCTCTATTTCCGACAGGCATTCCTTTGGACGGTCAGCAGCCACTGCATATAATACCGACATTACGTCGATCATTTCTACCGGATTGATACGTCCGTCGCCTATGCGCAGCGAAACATTAGCCATGCCGCTTCTGACTCTCATTCCGGAGAGCTGCTCCAGCCGTTCGCTGAATCCGCCCAGACGTGCTCCGCCACCTATTATGATTATGCCGGCCGGAAGTTCCTGCGGAGTCAGGTCGGCCAGTTTCATCTGTTCCTTTATGTTGAGTATGATCTCGGTGGCGCGTGCGCTTATGTAATTGTTTATGTCGGTGAAGTCTACACCTGCTACAATATTCTTTTCGCCGGTTTGTGGTTTGGCGTTGCCACCGGTGTGCTTGAGGGTTTCAGCCTGTTCCTCAAGATAAGCCAGCGACATGATGTCGCGGGTTATGAGACGGGAACCCATTGGCAGCGTAGCCATGTATTGCAGTTGGCCGTGGCGATATATGCTGACGGTTGTTGTTTCTGCTCCGAAATCCACAAACATGCAGCCCAAACGCTTTTCATCCGGACTGACTACGAAATCGGCCTCAGCAATCTGACGCACTACATAGTCATTGATAGTCAGTTCCAGTTTTTCGCACAGTACCCGCTCTATGTTTTTGCGGAGTTTATCCTGACAGCATATGAGATTGAAACAAGCAGTCACGTTTCTGCCGAATTCGCCTACGGGCTGAATGGCTGTAGTGCGGTCGATGGTATAGAGTCGGGGAGCGGCGGTTATTACATCCTTGTCGTGCGGTGCCATGGCGAGAGCCTCAAGCTTGAGCTCGTCTATGAGACGGTTGGTTATCTCACACTCTTCGGGGAGCTGACGCTCAACACAGCGCTCAAGAGAGCAAACCGATCGACCACCTACGCCAACATATACTGACTTGACAAACCGGGGTGCTATGCGGTTGCTTATCCGTTCGAGTATACGGTCAATGGCATTGGCGACCTTTTCGACATTTCTGATCATGCCGTGGCGAACACCGTCTATCAGATCCTCCTGATCGACCGATGTCACAGTGAGAATGCCGTTTGCGTCTATCTTGCCGACGGCTCCTCTTATCTTGGAGCTACCTATTTCCAGGGCTACTATATGCTTTTCTTCCATGTGGATAGTTGGAATGTCTGGGTAGTGATATATTCGTTGTTATCTTATGCTTTTTTGTTGTATTCGTGCTGCTGTCTGACCGGCTATCGAATCGGCCTGGTCGGCGAGCATCGTGTTGAGGTCAACTTCTTCCTCATATTCTTCCAGATGAGCCGGCTGTGGCAGATTCTTATGTCGTCGGCTTGCTACAGCTTGACCTCCCCACTTTAGCGAGATGGTGTCGTAAGTTTCCCATCCGCGTGTTGGCAGTACTTTGCTATACATTTTCTGAAGCCTGTCGAACTTCGAGTCGAGGTTTCTTATGCGACCGAGATTCACTACGTGGCCGCGCACTATAGGTATCAGTAGAACATTTGTCGGTGATTCCACCTTGATGGCACTCACCAGATTGTTCCATTTCGGATGATCCTCGAGCCAGTCGAGTAGCGGAATTACGTCCTTTGCGCTAAACAGGCTGTCGTTGTTGAAGTTGCCTAGTATCACGGGCACATCCATGTGATAGCGGGCGTTGGCGCCTATCCGCTTTCCCTCGCGGTTTATATAGTAGCTACCACCGTCATGTTCGAATACGCGGGCAACAGGCTCCATGGGGTCAACCTTGATAAGTATGCGGCCGTCGGTCAGTATCATGACGCAACTCTGCTCAATCTTATCGATCTTTGCGAGTTCAGACTCTATACTATCTGTGTTGATGTCGCGCAGACGCATGTTTTTGACCCGTTCGGGCAGGTCACCCAACTCCTTGGCCAACTCAGATGCCGTGACAAAGCCATGCGACAGACTGTCGCTGACCACTATCTGTATCCCTGCACAATTCTGGGTGCCGGATGCTTTGTAGGTCATCGACAGAGCTACCACCATATAAGCGATGAGTAGCACGGATGCTATTATCGGGAGTATGCGCTTTATCATTTAGCTCTCTGGATTGCAAGGAATAAGTGAGTCAATGGCCTTGGCTTGCCTGCCCGGCCACTATCTCCGGAAGTTCAAGGTTGATGTCACCGGCTCCTGCTGTCAGCAATACCTCAAAGTTACTGCTTTTTATGGCTTTTGGCAAATCTTTTTTCGATTTGAGCAACTTTTTTTCGGTTATTGTGATTTTCTCAAGTATTATTGATGAGTCCACACCTTCAATTGGCTCCTCGCGTGCCGGATAGATAGGTAGCAGCACGACTTCGTCGGCATGCGACAGTGCTTCGGCAAACTGGTCTGCGAAATCGCGTGTCCGGCTGTACAGGTGGGGCTGAAATGCAACTGTGAGTTTCCGGTTGGGATAGAGTGCCTTGACCGATTTTATTGATGCCCGCAATTCATCGGGGTGATGGGCATAGTCATCTATTATGGCACGCGATGGTGTCTTGTACCAAAATTCGAAGCGGCGTTTGGGACCTTCGAAGGTTTTCATTGCCGAGCGCATGGATTCGACGTCAAGTTTGCCTGCCTGATCAATAGCTGCTATTGCCGCTATGGCATTTTCGATATTGATTTCTACGGGAACTCCAAGCTCTATGTCGGGGATTGAGCCATCAGGAGTCACAAGATCGAATACAATAGTGCCGTTGCCTCGTCGTATGTTTGTCGCGTGATAGTCACCGTTATCGCGCGAATACGTCAGAACTCTTACATTCTTGCCAGGACGAGGTTTCAGCTTAAGACCTGTATGCACTATCAGTGCTCCATCGGGCTTTATCAGTTCCGTGAAGTGAGCGAAGCTTTCCAGATATGCATCCTCGGTGCCGTAAATGTCAAGATGATCAGGATCTGTAGCAGTCACTACTGCGACTTCTGGTGAGAGGTGATGAAATGATCGGTCATACTCATCGGCTTCGACAATACATATTTCTGAGCCATTGTCGAGTATGCAGTTTGTGCCATAGTTGCGCAAAACTCCGCCCAGGAATGCGGTGCAGCCGCAACTTGAATTGTGCAATATATGGGCCGCCATCGATGATGTCGTTGTCTTGCCGTGAGTGCCACTGAAACATAGCGACCGGTAATGGTGGGTCAGTAGTCCGAGTACTTGAGCTCGTTTCATCACTGTGAAGCCGTGTTCCCGCAGGTATGTTAGACCACGGTGACTGGAAGGAACTGCCGGTGTAAATACTACAAGTGTGTCTTTATCGGCCTTGATGTCATCCGGTATAAGCTCAGGATCATCGGAATAGGTTATCTCTACGCCTTCGCTCTCCAGAGCGGCTGTAAGTTCTGTTTGTGTTCGGTCGTAACCGGCTACTCTGCAACCTTTGCTCAGAAAGAAACGTTCGAGAGCTGCCATTCCGATACCGCCGGCGCCTACAAAATATATACGTTCCGGAAGTTTATGATCAGTGTTGGTGTTGGTCTGAGTTCTGTCTGTCATTGTTTGTTTGCAAGCTTGATGATTTCATCTACAATTTTTTCATCGCTTTTCTCAAGTGCCATTTCAGCTACTTTTGCAGCCAGATTGTTGCGCTTTTGTTCATCGTTGATCAAGGTTGCAATAGTTTGTCCGAGCATGGCTGGAGCTTTGTCATCAGGTATCATCACTGCAGCCCCTATGGTCGAAAGTGCCATGGCGTTCTTGCGCTGGTGATCTTCAGCCACGTTGGGCGAAGGTATCAGTATGGCCGGCACACCGAGCAGTTGTAGCTCGCTTATGGTACCCGCTCCGGCACGTGCTACAACAAGGTCGGCAGCTTTGTAGGCTACATCCATTTCCGACACAAATGGCATGGCCTTGACAAGAGGATAATGTTCTGCAGAAGGGGCACATCGCTCATAATACAGTTTACCTGTCTGCCACAACAGCTGTATGCCGTTCTCGTCAATGAGTGGCAATGCTGACTGTATGCTTTCGTTAAGGCTTTGAGCACCAAGACTGCCACCCAGACTTACAACGAGAGGTTTATCCGCATCAAATCCGAGAGCCTTCTTTGCTTCTTCACGGCTCATAGTGCAGTGTAGCAGATTGGCGCGGACAGGGTTGCCTGTCATCACAATCTTTTCGGCCGGGAAAAAGCGTTCCATCCCGTCGTATGCAACACATATCTTACCGGCTTTATGTGCAAGTAGTTTATTGGTAACTCCGGCGTATGAGTTCTGCTCCTGCAGGAGGGTTGGAATGTTGCGGCGTTGTGCTGCTTTCAGAATAGGTCCGCTGGCATAGCCTCCAACCCCAACAGCAATGTCTGGTTTGAAGTCGTTTATTATCCGTCGGGCCTTACGTAGGCTTTTCCATAACTTAAATAGCACAGGTATGTTGCGCCATAGCCGTTTTCTGTCAAATCCGGCTACCGGCAGTCCTATTATCTCATATCCTGCGGCCGGAACGCGTTCCATTTCCATTCTGCCTTCTGCGCCTACAAACAGTATGTTGGCGTCTGGCATCCTGCGTTTCAGTGCATTGGCTATGGACAGTGCGGGAAATATATGACCGCCCGTACCTCCGCCGCTTATCAGTATATTCATCAGGTGTTGTTGTTTAGAGTTGGGTTGGGTTGGCAGTGCGCAGATCTTCGGGCAGTGCGTCAAGCTCGCGTTTTATCTCCTGACGTTTGCCTGTGCGGGCCGTGTGACGGCTCACACTTAGCATTACGCCGAATGCTATCGAGGTAATTAGTATCGATGTGCCTCCCTTGGATATAAGTGGAAGGGGTTGGCCGGATACCGGAGCTGCACCTGTCACAATGGCGATATGTATCAATGCCTGCATGACTATCATTACTGCCATACCGAGCACAAGAAGTGCGGGGAAAGCTCGTGTGCATCTTGCCGCTATGGTCGCGGCTCTCGCCAGAAGCCATAAATATAGCAGAAGCACGAACAAACCGCCTATCAGACCAGTGTCTTCGACTATGATCGAATAGATATAGTCGCTGAACGCCAGCGGCAGACGGGCTGCTTCCCGCGAGTTGCCCGGACCGACGCCTATTATGCCGCCATTGGCCTGAGCCATATAGGCATACATCTCCTGACGATTGTTTGCGTTTATCTCATGTTCGTATTTTGGGCGCCCGTCACCATTGAAGCGTTGTATGCGTGCCAACCACGTCAGATGGCGCTCGCCGGTGGTGTTGTTCGCTTTGTCTATAGCGGCACCGTCTACAACTTGTTCGCTTTTAACCGTTTCGCCATCATCGCCCCCCTTGGTGATGACATAGAATCCCAGAAAGCAGACCATGTATACTATCATGACTATCAGGAATTTACGCCATTGTACGCCTCCTATCAGAAACATGGCGCAGCTAATGCTCATGAGCAGCAGTGTATTGGTGAGTCCTTGTTTTATTAACAACCCACCGAATATCATGACAGCTACGGCCATGATTGTGACACCTGTATCGGTCACTCCGCCACCTTTCATCTGGGTGCGTTGGGCAACAATAGCTGTCAGAAGTACCGCAGACAGTTTTATGAATTCAGATGGTTGCACTTTCATCACGATGAGGTCAACGTTTCGACGGGCGCCGTTGACAATCTCACCACCGACCAGACACCATATCATCAGTCCTATACTGATCACCACAAATACTACAGATGATGTGTAGAACTTTCGGTAATGGGTGCGTTGCAGGCCGAGCACAATCAGTAGTCCCGCGATAAGCATGACCGCGTGGCGCACAATTGGGCCGAACACTCCTATTGCCGAGCTCGCAACCTCTCTCGATGATGCACTGTAAAGCTCAATGAGCGATATCAGGCAAAGGGTGATGAAGATACCCCAGATATGTTTGTCGCCGCTCGTCAATGGCTGCGTCAGACCCTGGCGGGTCTGATCACTGCTAAGTGGAGATGATGTGGTGGCTGTGTATTCTGCCATTTGAGATATGACTTGTTTTTAATTACTTATTTTCGAGAGCATGCACGCGATCCTTGAACTGACGTCCTCTGTCTTCATAGCTCTTGAACAGGTCGAAACTTGCACAGCATGGCGACAGCAGTACTGTGTCACCCTCTTTCGATATGCGGGCGCAAGTTTCTACGGCATCATCTATCGAATGCGTGTCGTAGATTTCCTTCACCTTACCGCCGAAGTATTCGAGAAGCTTGGTATTATCCTTGCCCATGCATACTATGGCCTTTACTTTACGGTCGACCAGATCGGCTATTTCATCATAATCATTGCCTTTATCTTTGCCTCCAAGTATCAGGACTACATTGTCAGTCATGCTTTCGAGGGCATACCAACATGAATTTACGTTTGTAGCCTTTGAATCATTGATATAAGTCACACCGTTTATGGTAGATACATATTCCAACCGGTGCTCTACGCCCTCGAAGTTTCCGAGAGCACGTCGAACGTCATCTTTTTTCACATCCATCAGACATGCTGACAGTCCGGCGGCCATAGAGTTGTACAGGTTATGGAGTCCGTTGAGCGACAGATCGGCTCTGGGCATACGTAGCGATGTCTCGGTGGTGTTGATGACCAGTTCATCCTCGTCGTCAACGTATGCATGGGTGTCGTTTTCTTCACGACGGGCAAACGGATATAGCTTTGCCTCAGTGACTATCTGACGTAATTGGGCCTGTATGACGGGATCATCCTGCCAGAATATGAATGCATCGCTGGGAGTCAGGTTGTTGAGTATTCTGAACTTAGCGTTGATATAATTCTGCATCTTGTAGTCGTAACGGTCAAGATGATCGGGAGTTATATTGAGGATCACCGCAATGTTAGCCTTGAATTCATACATGTTCTCCAGCTGGAAGCTTGACAGTTCGATCACATATACATCGTGGTGCTCGCGGGCTACCTGAAGAGCCAGGCTTCTGCCTACATTACCGGCCAGACCTACATTCACGCCCGCATCCTTGAGGATGTGATATGTGAGCAGTGTTGTTGTGGTCTTACCGTTCGAGCCTGTTATGCATATCATTTTGGCATCTGTGTAGCGTCCGCCGAATTCAATCTCACTGATCACTGGAATTCCTTTTTCCGTGATAGCCTGCATCACAGGTAGGGTTGGGGCTATACCTGGGCTCTTTACCACCTCGTCGGCCGACAGTATCAGATCCATGGAATGCTGTCCCTCTTCGTATGCGATACCTTCCTTGCGGAGTGTATCAAGATGGTGAGGGGCTATCTTTCCCATGTCCGACAAAAATACGTCCATCCCTTTTTCTTTTCCTAAGATGGCGGCTCCAACGCCGCTTTCACCTCCGCCAAGCACTACCAGACGGTGCTTGCGGTATTCTTCTGGTTTATACATATGCTGTTGTAGAAGATAAATTCGTAGTAAGTGTAAGTGTGACCTGATGTCAGCGTATCTTTAGAGTGGCGAATGTTATTGCCGCCAGAAATATTCCTATGATCCAGAATCTCACAACTATCTTTGGCTCTGGTATAGCGGCTATAGGGCGTTGTATCAACGCATCTATGCCGGAGTTGCCTGCTTTCTGATAGTGGTGGTGCAGTGGAGTCATCTTGAATATTCTACGACCGGTACCAGTCGCTTTTTTAGTGAATTTGAAATATGCTACCTGAAGCATCACCGACAGATCCTCGGCAAAGAAAATGGCACATAGCAAGGGGATTAGCAGCTCCTTGCGTATGAGCAGCGCGAATACCGCTATGATACCGCCGATGGTAAGTGATCCGGTGTCGCCCATAAATACTTGAGCCGGAAAAGCGTTGTACCATAGGAAACCTATCAGCGCACCTATGAATGCAGCCATAAATACTACAAGTTCCTCGCTGCCGGGTATATACATGATGTTGAGATACGATGAATAGATCACAGAACCGCCAAGATATGCCATGATAGCTAACGCAAGACATATCACGGCCGAGGTTCCGGCGCATAATCCGTCAAGACCGTCTGTCAGATTGGCTCCGTTGCTTGTGGCCGATATGGCTAATATAGCTACCAGTCCAAACGCTATCCAGCCTCCGGCAGCGGCATAATCGCCCATCCATTCTGTCAGCCATTTATAGTCGAAGTTATTGTTCTTGACAAACGGTATGGTTGTCTGTGGGGCCTTTGTGTTTGCGTCCGAGTATACTACTTCGGTCTCGTGTGTAGCTACGTTTACCGTGTCTATATTCGACCGCATCACGATATTCGGACTTGTATACATTGTTGCTGCCACTATGATTCCGAGGCCTACCTGGCCGATGATCTTGAATTTGCCGCTCATTCCGTCCTTATTGTGGCGCTTCATTTTCAGATAATCGTCCATGAAGCCGAGAACGCCGAGCCATAGTGTCGCAAATAGCATCAGTGTCATGTAGATACTGCCAAGATTGCCTACGAGCAGGCATGGTAGCAGCACGCTCACGATTATGATGATACCACCCATGGTGGGGGTACCTTGTTTGCGCATCTGCCCCTCCAGACCAAGATTGCGTATGATCTCGCCGATCTGCATTTTCTGAAGGCTGTCAATAATGCGGCGTCCGGCAAAAATGGCTATGAATAGAGCCAGCAGCAGTGCCATACCTGCGCGAAACGAGATGTAAGTCATCAGTCTGGCGCCGGGTATGTCGGAGTCCTGTAGCAGTTGAAAAAGGTAGTAGAGCATTCCTGCTTAGATCAATAATGTGGTAATCAATATGTTATTACGATTATGACTTTTATATGGTGGACTACAGTGCGCCGAGGGCCGATCTAACTTCCTCACGGTCATCGAAATGATGCTTCACACCGTGGATCTCCTGGTAATCCTCATGACCTTTGCCGGCTACCAGAATCACGTCGCCTGGTTTTGCGAGAGCGGCGGCTGTGCGTATTGCTTCACGCCGGTCTGTTATGCTCAGGGTTATCTTGCGGGTCTCATCCGTAAGGCCGGCCTCCATGTCGTGTATGATTTCTTCTGGCACCTCATCGCGGGGATTATCGCTGGTCAGGATGACACGGTTGCTCAGGCGTGCGGCTTCCGCAGCCATTATCGGTCGTTTGCCTTTGTCGCGGTTGCCACCGGCACCTACGACAGTTATGATATTACCCTTGTCACCGACTACATCGCGTATCGCGTTGAGTACGTTTACGACTGCGTCAGGAGTATGGGCATAGTCAACTATGCCTGTTATTCCATTGGCTGAGTGGAATGTCTGGAACCGTCCTGCTACAGGTATCAGTTTGCTCATGCGGACAAGTACCTCGTCCTGATTCCAGCCCAGAAGTATCGATGCACCGTATACGGCTGTAAGGTTGTATGCGTTGAAGCGCCCGGTGAACAGAACCTCGACCTCATGCCCGTTGAGTGACAGTAGTGTGCCGTCAAGACGGCTTTCTACTATGCGCCCTCTGAAGTCAGCCTCGCTGCGCAGTGAGTAAGTGTAACGGCGTGCACGCGTATTCTGTACCATCACTTCGCCACACTTGTCATCGATGTTTGTCAGGGCGAAAGCATCTTTCGGGAGCATATCGAAGAACGATTGTTTGGCTTTGAGATAGTTCTCGAAAGTTTTGTGATAATCAAGGTGATCGCGTGTCAGGTTTGAGAAAATACCTCCGGCAAATGTCAGGCCGGCGATGCGATGTTGGTGAGCCGCATGGCTGCTGACCTCCATGGCCGCATACTTACATCCGGCTACAACCATACGGTGAAGCAATTCGTTGATAGTGAGAGGATCGGGGGTAGTCTGATTGGTAGGTACCGCTTCATCGTCAATATAATTGCAAACCGTAGACAACAGACCGGCTTTCGATCCTTCCAGACGGGCCATCTCATATATGAGAGTTGCTGTGGTAGTCTTACCATTTGTGCCGGTCACGCCAACGAGTTTCAGCTTGCGTGATGGATTGCCCCACCATTGAGAAGCCAGAAATCCAAGCGCTACCGCCGAATTAGCCACACGTATATAGGTTACTGTCGACTCAAGCCGTTCGGGGAGTTCCTCGCATACTATTGCTGAAGCTCCGGCCAGGGTGACCAGAGGAATGAATTTGTGGGCATCAACGCTGACGCCTCTTACTGCGACAAACAGGTCGCCGCGGCTCACTTTGCGCGAGTCACACTGGAGCGAACGTATGGGCTTGTCCTCAACTCCTATTATTTCTTCTACGGCTATGGCCGAGAGCAGTTCTGCGAGTGATCTCATGGGGGTATGGTGCTAAGTGTGGTTAGTCTGTAAGGGTTAATTCTATTCTTGTGCCGCGCGGAACTTTTGTTCCGGGAGCTATCGATTGCGAACTGACATATCCTGTGCCGTGCGGACGCACATTGTATCCGGCACTCTCTATGGCAGCGATTGCATCGCGGAGTCCGTAGCCTTTAACGTCTGGTACTCCGGTATTTGTTTTGGCGGGTGCAGGCAAAACTTTGCGTCGTTCACCCATTTTGAGTGATTTCTGCACATTTGCCTGACGGTCTTTGTCTACAGTGGCATAAAATGTCGGGACTGATGGTCCGTTGCTGCCATCACGGTAATCCGACTTATTGTCGAGCATGCCACGCGAAAATAGTTTCAGGGCTATATTCTTTACTACCTCACCGCTTGTGCTGGCTGCTCCGAATGCGTTTTGTTTCGGATGACATGTCAGTACAATACAGCTGTATTTAGGATTGTCGGCAGGGAAGAATCCGCAGAATGCCAGACGCTTGCGGGAATCATATCCACCTGTGGGCGAGGTCATGAAGCAAGTTCCGGTTTTACCGGCAATGCGGACGCGTTCGTCGCGCAGACGGCGTGCCGTGCCGTGATCGCCCCATACAACCGATGTCAGCATCTCGGTCATTATCTTCGCGGTACGTTCTGAACATATGCGGTCGCGTACGTATGTTACCGGAAATACAGTGTCACACTCTTCATTGCGCATGCCGGCTACAAGTCGAGGACGTACATATTTGCCTCCATTGGCTATAGCGTTGTATATCGAGAGTGTGTACAGAGGCGGGATCTCCGTTGCATATCCGTAGCATTGGCGGGAAAGTGTGATGCGTCCGCCGCGGTCGCTCGGGACTGAGTCGAAGCGGGGTGCGCGCTCGCCGGCTATTCCTGTATTGAATGGCTCCAGAAAACCAAGCGATTTGACACGTGAATAGAAACCTCCCGGATGTTTGTCGTATTTCTTGGTGATGATGCGGGTCATGCCGATATTGCTTGATTGCTCAATCACCTCCTTTACGGTAAGTGAACTGGTGGCGTGACTGTCGCTTATAGGACGCCCTCCGGCGTATGCATAGCGCGCACCGGTGGGGATCACCTCATTAGGTGTCACAATGCCGTCTTCTATAGCTATCATCATCGACAGGGTCTTGACCACAGATCCCGGCTCAAAGCCGAGCACTGCACGGTTCATGCCCTCGATATATTGTCCCGGACGGCGTGGATTTGATTCCAGGTTGCTTATAGCCTTTATGTCGCCGGTCTCTACATCCATCAGCACGGCCACTCCCCATTCAGCATTCACATATGTCAAGACTTCGTTGAGTTCGTTCTCTACAATATCCTGTATCTTTACATCGATGGTGGTGGTAATGTCATAGCCGCGTTTTGCGGGAATGTCAGTCCAGGGCACTATGCCTCGTGTCAGAGGAATGCGCTTCGCCACGCCGGGAACGCCATAGAGGAGGGTGTCGAGAGCTCGCTCAAGTCCTGAAATGCCGTGTATTTCGCGGCACTCACGTGTCTCGCCTACTCCACCTACACTACGACGGGCCATGTCTCCGTAAGGGTTCACACGGCGCAGACGATTCTCTACAGTCATACCGTTGCGGTTGGCATTCCTGATGCTGAAAAACGGAAATGTCTTGAGACGCTGAAGGTCTGAGTAGGTTATGTTTGCCAATAACGGGAACGCGCGGGGACGCTTGTTGAATGGTTTGTCAAGTGGCCCCGTGATATATTTCTCCCATTCGGCGGCAGAGCGGCGTCCGAAATATTTGGCCAGACTGTCGGCAGCGGCAGTAGCGGCCTTGCGCAGGGAGTCGCTCATGAATTTCTCACTGCGGTAGTCTATCCTGACGGTATAATATGTCAGGTTGGTGGCAAGAATACTGCCGTCGGCAGCAACTATATTGCCGCGCTCAGGGAGTATGGTCTCCACCTTCGACAGCTCTTCATTTGCCTTTGCATTCCATTTGTCCGCCGACACGACAGTTGTGTCTACAAGTTTGTAGACAACCCTCAGGCACACTATGAGAATCAGGATAGTGATGAGCGTGTAGCGGAACAGAATATTTTTGCGGTTTTCCTTCTTCATGTCTTCAGGGTTATTCTGCCGGTACGCTATATGGCGGACGCTCGCGTATGGTAAGTCCCAGGCCAAAGGAGTCGACAAGTTCCTGCATTCCGCTCTCACGAATTCGGCTCATGTAGGCCGAACGGACACGTATGCGTTCAGTCTTCACTATCTGGAGTTCGCGTTTGAGCGATCTAATTTCCTCCATCTTGGTCTGAGTGTTATACTTGTTGGTGATATACATCATGATAAGCACTACTGCAGTGAGGATCAGCAGCCAGTTCCTTATGAACAGGTCGCTGCTGATGAGTTGTCCGTGCACTATCCGGCTGAATATTGTAGTACTCATTGGAGAGATCTTCTGATTGGTGTTATTGCGTTGATTGTTTGATCGGGTAATAATATGTTTTTTATTTCTTGACCGCTATTCTCAGCTTGGCGCTGCGTGAGCGGGGATTTCGGGCTACCTCATCTTCACTTGGTACGATAGGGCGGCGTGTCACCATCTCGAAAGGTGTTTCCACTTGTCCGTAGAAGTCCGCTTTGCGCTCGCCTTCGATATTGCCATAGCGCAGGAAGTTCTTGACCAGTCTGTCTTCAAGAGAGTGGTAGGTTATTATCGCGATCCTGCCTCCCGGCTTCAGAATCTGGAGTGACCGGTGGAGAAATGTAGTCAGAGCATCGAGCTCGCCGTTAACTTCTATGCGCAGAGCCTGAAACGCCATGGCCATGTACTTTTTTTGTGCGGCCTTGGGAATGAACGGTGTGAGTACTTTTATCAGGTCTTCAATAGTTTTGAACTGTTCGCCGTTTGTGCGTGCCGTGCAGATTGCTCTTGCGATCTGGCGACTGTTGGGCATATCGCCATACAGCTTGAAGATATCTGCCAGATGTTCGGGGGTCGAGTTCTCAAGCACCCATGCTGCTGTGTGGGTGGCTTTTCGGTTCATTCTCATGTCGAGAGGTCCGTCATATCGGAATGAAAAACCTCGGTCGGCTGTGTCAAAATGATGGAAAGACACTCCAAGATCGGCCAAAATGCCATCGACGCCATCCACGCCATAGTAGCGCATGAAGTTGGATATGAACCGGAAGTTGCTGTAAACCATTGTGAAACGCGGATCGTCCATGGCTCCGGAAACGGCATCTTCATCCTGATCAAATCCATACAGATGGCCACCGGCCGCTTCATCAAGGCGAGCGACTATGGCACGCGAGTGTCCGCCGCCTCCGTATGTGGCATCGACATAGATGCCGTCCGGCTTGATATTCAGCCCTGTAAGGGCCTCAGGCAGCAGTGCGGGTATGTGGTATACGGTTTCTAAACTGTCGTCCATGTATTCCTATGAATTTGATTCGGCTGGTTACTGATCTGTTACTCTTCTTTTCAGGGTGTAAAGTTACGATTTTTGGAGAGTGGTTTGCAAATTTAAACTCCGGAATTTTTCTATTTTATCAAAGAAGTTATTAACAATGTGTCAAAATAAATGTCGGGAAGCCATTTTGAGTACTTCCCGACATTTACAATTGTAAATTTATCAGTAAAATTATTTATCGGTTTTTCCTTCGGTAAGGATCTGGGCGAGCTTCCTGACGCCCTTTGTGGCAGGTTCGGCTATCACGTGCACCCACGATGGCACTTTGGCCGGATTCGGGTCAATGTAATAGACTGGTACGCCGGGTTTGACGTAGTTTATGAGCCCGGCGGCGGGATAAACGTTCAGGCTCGTGCCTATGACAACAAATACATCGGCCTGGGCGACCGCTTCGGCTGCAGGCTCGAGCATCGGTACTGCCTCCTGGAAGAATACTATGTGAGGTCTTACCGGATCGCCATAAGGATCGCGTGAATTGATGTCGGTTTCTGTTGTATAATCTTTAAGTTGATATACGCGTTCCGGATGCTTTGTTGATCGCACTTTTGTCAATTCGCCATGCAAGTGAATTATGTTGCTGCTTCCTGCGCGTTCGTGCAGATCGTCAACATTTTGTGTGATTACGATTACGTCGTAGTACTTTTCAAGTTCGGCTATGCCGATATGGGCGGAATTGGGCTCGACGGTGGCAAGCTGGGCTCGGCGCTCGTTGTAAAATTTATGTATCAGCGCTGGATTCCGGCGGAAGCCGTCGGCAGACGCGACATCCATCACCGGATACTGTTCCCATAAGCCACCTGCGTCCCGGAATGTGGTGATGCCGCTCTCGGCGCTTATGCCTGCGCCTGTCGATATCACCAGTTTCGGTTTTGATGATTCTGTTGTCATGGTTAATGGTTTATATCGTTGGTTGTATCACTCATATTTGCGGGTGAATGCAAAATTATAATATAACAATCAGATGCACAAAAAAGTTTAATGCTGATTGATAGTGCGTTTCAGTTTTGGCGGTCTCCGTTTTTTTTGTTATGTTTGCACACATAACCCTCATAATCCTCAATTAATATGCCAACATCCAAGACTCAAGATAAATCGAAAACTACTTCGACCCGCACTTCTTCCCGTAAAGCTACGGCTTCAACAAAGGCCAAACCGGCAGCCGAAAAGCCGGTTAGCAAATTGCATATCGTGCGCAATGATCCGTGGTTGGCTCCCTATGCAGGAGCTATCGAAGGCCGACATCAGGATGCGATCAAACGCGAGCGTGCTTTGATAGGCGGATCTGCAAACAGCCTCCGCGATTTTGCCAACGCCCATCAGTATTTTGGCCTTCACCGTCAGGATGATGGCTCATGGGTGTTCCGTGAATGGGCTCCCAATGCCACTCAGATATTCCTTATCGGCGATTTCTCCGGATGGCAAGAGCAGGTGCGCTACGAACTCAAGCCTATTGGCGGTGGTGTCTGGGAGATTGTTCTTCCGGCCGATGCCATGTCTCATGGCCAGTATTATAAGATGAAAGTCTATTGGCCCGGAGGGCAGGGCGAACGTATGCCGGCCTATGCACAACGTGTGGTGCAGGATTCTGTGACACACCTGTTCTCGGCTCAAGTATGGGAGCCTGCAGAGCAGTATCAGTGGGAAGTTGAAAAGTTTAAGCCGGACACACGTCCACTCCTTATCTACGAGTGCCATATAGGTATGGCTCAGGAGAAAGAAGATGTTGGAACTTACGACGAATTCCGCGAGAATATACTGCCACGTATAGCGGCTGACGGCTATAACGCAATACAGATCATGGCAATACAGGAGCATCCGTATTACGGATCCTTTGGCTATCATGTGTCGAGTTTCTTTGCCGCTTCAAGCCGTTTCGGAACTCCTGAACAGCTAAAACGCCTTATAGATGAGGCACATAGACTCGGGGTCGCCGTCATAATGGACATAGTCCACAGCCATGCAGTTAAAAATGAGGTTGAAGGACTAGGGCGTCTCGACGGATCTCACGATCTCTACTTCTATCCGGATGGCCGTCGGGAACATCCGGCATGGGACTCGCTATGTTTTGACTATGGCAAGACCGAAGTTCTCCACTTCCTGCTCTCCAATTGCAAGTACTGGCTTGAAGAATATCATTTCGATGGATTCCGCTTTGATGGCGTGACATCCATGCTCTACTGGAATCATGGCCTCGGACAAGATTTCGGAGGATATGGCGATTATTATAATGGCAATCAGAATACCGATGCTATCGTTTATCTCACACTGGCCAACAAGCTTATCCATCAGATAAATCCATCGGCCATAACAATCGCCGAGGAAATGAGCGGTATGCCGGGACTTGCACTCCCGTTCAAGGATGGAGGCATAGGTTTCGATTACCGTATGGCTATGGGTATCCCCGACTATTGGATCAAGACGCTCAAGGAACGCAAGGATGAGGATTGGCATCCGACATCCATATTCTGGGAGCTGACCAACCGCCGTGCCGATGAGAAGACCATAAGCTACGTCGAAAGCCATGATCAGGCTCTTGTCGGTGACAAGACAGTGATTTTCCGTCTCATCGATGATCAGATGTACTGGCATATGATGCGCAACGATGACAATATGGCTGTTGCGCGAGGCATAGCGCTTCACAAGATGATACGTCTGGTCACTGCATCAACCATAAATGGCGGCTATCTCAACTTCATGGGTAATGAATTCGGACATCCTGAATGGATCGATTTCCCGCGCGAAGGCAATGGCTGGAGCTACAAGTATGCCCGTCGGCAGTGGAGTCTTGTCGATAGTCCGGATCTGAAGTATGCATGGCTCAACGATTTCGACAACGCTATGATCAGCCTTATCAGTGGAGTCTATAACTTCCAGGCACTTCCCGTACATAAGCTATGGGAGAAAGACGATGATCAGGTGCTTGCGTATGGTCGAGGGGATCTGGTGTTTGTGTTCAACTTCAGCCCCACCGACAGCTATTCAGACTATGGCATCCTGACTCCTCCCGGTGAGTACCAGGTCGTGCTTGATACCGACAACCCGCAGTTTGGAGGTTATGGCAATGTCGACAGCTCCGTGCGACACCTTACAATGCCCGATCCATTGTATACGCCCCATGGCGTAGCATGGCTCAAGCTCTATCTGCCCGCTCGCTCCGCACAGGTGTTCCGTCTGGTTCGCCGTCAGCGCAAGCCAAGACAGCCTAAAGAGCGTAAATAAGCCCTGCAGCCCTGTGGTTTTGGCACATTGAAAAAAAAATCCTATATTTGCAGGATAAAATTTCGATATCTGTATCGTTGCCGCATATTTTAAATTGAGGCAACTATTCAAGCCATGAGAGTCAAGATTCACCGAGAAGGTACCAACATACTGATCATTCTCTTGCTCATACTTGGAGTGATCAATGCTTCCGCCTGGATGTTCATCCGTCCGGTGGAGGTGCCAACCGTGTTTACCTGCGTGTCGGCGGTGGTTTATTTTCTTGTGGTTAATTTTTTCCGTTCGCCAAGACGTCATTACACCGGTGAGACTCACAATATGGTCCTCTCGTCGGTCGACGGTACAGTCGTTGCCCTTGAGGAAACATATGAGGAAGAATGTCTCAAGAGGCGCGTCATACAGCTGTCCGTATTCATGTCGGTGCTCAACGTCCATGCCAACTGGTTTCCGGTAAATGGCAAGGTATTGCTTGTGCGTCATCATCCCGGACGCTTCATGGCCGCATATCTCCCGAAGTCGAGTACCGAAAACGAAAGGAGCACTGTTGTGATTCGTGCCGACAATGGTCAGGAAATACTGATGAGGCAGGTGGCCGGAGCGATGGCCCGCCGCATAGTCACTTATGCCGAACCCGGCGACGAAGCATCAATCGAAGATCATATGGGATTCATCAAATTCGGATCGCGTGTTGATATATATCTGCCTCTCGATGCTGAGATATTTGTCAAGATTGGCGATAAAACTACCGGCGGAATGACTCCTATAGCACGTCTTAAAGATACCTCAGATTATAAAAATGATCAATATTAAAGCTCATATACCCAACACAATCACATGCCTTAACCTGATAAGCGGCACTATAGCCTGTATTCTGGCTCTTCATGGCCCAGAGCCGCTCGGTGCTCTCACTGGTTGGCAGTGGGCGTTCATTGCCATAGCGGCAGCTGCTGTGTTCGACTTTGCTGACGGAGCCACAGCGCGTCTGCTGAAGGCCTACAGCGATCTGGGCAAACAGCTCGACTCGCTCAGCGATCTCGTAAGTTTCGGTCTTGCACCCACACTGCTTATGTACAGTGTGATGCGATCTGCCGATATTTCACCTATATGGTGGGTATTCCCGCTGCTTATAGTGGTTTGCGGAGCTTTGAGACTCGGTAAATTTAATATCGACACCCGTCAGACAACTTCGTTTATCGGATTGCCGATCCCGGCCAATGCCATCTTCTGGATCGGCGTGGTTTCGTGGATATCCACCTATGGTTGCCCTTCCGGTTGGGTACTGGCTCTGATAATTCTTTTCGAGTCGACACTTATGGTGAGCAGCATGCGCATGTTCTCGCTTAAGTTTGCTAATTTCGGTTGGCGCGAGAATTTCCGCAGGTATGTCATAATCCTTGCCGCTATCCTGTTTGTGGCGACAAATGGCTTGCCCGGACTTGCATGGACAATATTGCTGTACATACTTATCTCGGCAGTCGGACGCAAGGAATAACACGCCTTCCGTCAATACCGTCACCACGGGTGCCGTCTGCTCTCTTAAATATATGCGGTCCCTCTTTCCCGACCCTGTTTAATCATACAAAACACACTGTTCAATGAGTCTTTTCCTCTTGTTCCTCATATTTGTCATTGTACTGATATTGATGCCCGTCTTCAGATTTGCACGGCGTGTCAATGCCATGCGTACACAGTTCAATGAGATGGCTTCCAGAGCGAGGCAGGCCTACGGTGGCGAACGCCATCAAGAACCGGCATCAGCTCCCGTGCGCCGTCGTAAGCGTATATCACGCGATGTGGGGGAGTATGTAGAATATGAAGAGGTAGCAGCTGCCTCGCGCACCACATCTGAGTATCATGAGTATACCGGTGTGGTCGAAGACCAGATTTCCGATGTAGAGTGGGAGGATGTGAAATGAACTACATGCCCGATCTCTACGAGTTTCTTGATGAACTCTCACGTAACAATTGCCGCGAATGGCTTGATGCCAACCGCGATCGCTACAAACGTCTGCGCGAACTGTGGCTCGACGACATATCCCGGATGCTCGCTGCTGTGTCACAGTGGGAGCCGGCTGTAGCAAACTATACGGCCCGTCAGTGCGCCTACAGGTTCAACCGCGATATCCGTTTCTCTCCAGATAAATCCCCCTATAAGCTCTATTTCTCAGCCGCGTTTGGTGCGAATGGCAAGAATGACCGTTATGCAGGCTATTATGTCCATACCGGTTTGCCGGGCTATGGCGATTCCGGACTCTACGGGGGTCTCTACTGTCCGGAAATGCCGGTGCTGCGTAAGGTCCGCAAGGCTATCATCGACAACATAGAAGAGTTTGAGATGATAATCGGCAATCCACGTATGGCAGCAAAATTTCCAGGTTGGGTGGGCAATGTGCTCAAGACTGTCCCTAAAGGGTGGGAACGCAACCATCCACAGGCCCATTTGCTGCGACTTAAAGAGTACGGAAAGTATGAGCCTTGCGACAGCACATGGTTCTCCGATCCTGACTGGCCTCTGCGTGCCGCCGATGATTTTCAACTGCTTAAACCACTTGTCGATTTCATCAATTACTCTATTGATGAGTGAGCGGTCATAGCGATCTCTTCCTCGCCGTGGCTATGGAGTGTCGTTTTAGCCGTCTATGGTTTGAAGAGTTGACCATTTGTTTGTACCTTTGTGGTGGTAAACCGGGTCAGAGCCTGTTTGCCGCCTTTTTTAACCGAATATAAGACGTATGCTGAGCGCAATAGTTTGGAATGTCGACCCGGTTCTGTTTTCGGCGGGTCCTATCACAGTCCGGTGGTACGGATTGATGTTCGCTATCGGTTTCCTTCTTGGATACGAGATAGTGTCGCGTATGTTCAAGCATGAAGGTGCCCCCGAGAAGTGGCTTCCTATCCTGCTGATATATGTGGTAGTCGCCACTATTGTCGGCTCGCGTCTCGGACATGTATTCTTCTACGAATGGGACTATTACAGTGCCCATCCTATGGAGATCATCAAAGTTTGGGAAGGTGGACTTGCAAGCCACGGTGGTACGATCGGTATCATACTGGCCATCATTCTCTACTCCATTTTCGTCACCAAACGCTCGCCGCTGTGGACATTCGACCGGCTTGTCATTCCTATCGCGCTTGTTGGTGGCCTCATACGTCTCGGCAACCTGATGAACAGTGAGATATATGGTTATGCCACAGATCTTCCATGGGGATTCCTGTTTGTCCGTTCACGGGAGTGGCATCAACTCTACGAAGGACTACCTGTACATCCTACCCAGATTTACGAGGCTCTCTGCTATTTCGGACTGTTCGCACTCCTCATGTGGATGTATTGGAAGAAAAATGCCGAAGAGCGCCCTGGACTTATATTCGGAGTATTCTTTATCGGAATTTTCCTGCCGCGTTTTCTCATTGAATTCATCAAGAATGATCAGGTAGCTTTCGAAGCCGACATGACTCTAAATATGGGACAGCTCCTGAGTATCCCGTTCATAGTCATAGGTGTATTGCTGATCATCTATGCCATGGTCAGGCCACGGCAGAAACTGACATTTCCCGACAAATATGCTGACGAAGACACTCGACGTTAATATTCTGCCTCCGGTGATATTTCTCACCGGTATCGACACCGATGCCGGTAAGACCTACATGGTTGCCTGGTTGCTCCGTGAGATTGAGCGTGCCGGCCGGACGGCAATTTCTCAGAAATTCATACAGACCGGCTGCAAAGATATGTCGGAGGATATTGAGGCGCATCGCCGTCTGCTTGGCAAGCCGCTCCATCCCCGCGATATCGATCATACGACGGCACCGTTAATATTCACTTATCCGGCGTCGGCACAGTTGGCTGCCCGGATCGACGGCCGTGATATCGACATCAGTCTCATCGACAGGTCTGTTGATATTTTGCGCCGTGAATTCGACCACCTCATCGTGGAGGGGGCCGGAGGCCTTATGGTTCCTATAACCGACGATTTTCTTACCATCGACTACATATCCTCGCGCCAGATGCCTGTGATTCTGGTTACAAACGGCGTGCTGGGTTCGATCAACCATACGGTATTGTCGCTCGAGGCAATCGCCGCCCGAAACATAAAGCTTACGGCACTTGTCTACAATGAGCATTTCGACAATCCCGACGATAACCTTATACCCGACGACACACGCGGTTTCCTGCAGCGTTATCTCTCCCGTCACTTCCCCGATACGCCAATGATATGTGTGCCGTCAATAGGTGACGATTCACTTAAAATTTGATCTGATGCTGACAAACACCGATTATTCCATTGCATTACCCAAACAACAGCTCGCAGAGATGCCCACTGTTGTTTATGACGGACATATTACGGTTGTCGACAAAGTTGAGATGATAGCTCCGGCTATTGCAGCCCTCAGGCGGGAGCCTGTAGTGGGATTTGACACGGAGACCAAACCTGCATTCAAGAAAGGACAGTCGCATAAGGTTGCACTGATGCAGGTGGCCGGTGCCGATTCGTGCTTCCTTTTCCGTCTCAATATGACCGGATTGACAGACGAACTTGTGGAGTGGCTGTCAGATGAGAGCTGTCTCAAGGTCGGCCTTTCGCTCAAGGATGATTTCCTTATGCTGCACAAACACCGTGAGTTCGAGCCTCAGGGCTTCATTGAACTTCAGTCGATGGTGCGCGGATATCACATTACCGATGCCAGTCTTCAGAAGATATTCGGTATAATCTTCGGTAAACGTATCAGCAAGGGGCAGCGGCTGTCTAATTGGGAGGCTGAATCCCTTGGGGCAGGGCAGATGTCGTATGCGGCCATCGATGCCTGGGCATGTCTGGCCATATACAACTGTCTGCAATCAGGTGGCTTCAATCCGGCGGTCAGTCCGTATATAGTCACACCGGAAGCCGACGGTCAGTTGTCGGCTTCCTGATTTCTTTCAAGCAACCTTTCGAACAGATCTATATAGAGCCTGGCTATTGTGACCGAGCTGAAGCGCTCTTTCACGCTCTCATGCAGCGCTTGCCTGTCTATATTCTGTTCCAGAGCCCAGAGTAAGCCTTCCGCTATGCTGGTAGGATCCTTATAGCGGCTTATGTAGCCGTTTTCCTTGTGGGTCACGATGTCTTCCTGACCACCGCGTCCGAATGTCACGGGCAGACATCCGGCCGACTGTCCTTCGGCAAGTGTGGTCGGCAGTGTCTCATACAGCGAGGTCGATATCACAACTTTCGATGCGGTGTAAATTTCGCGCATCATATTAGGGTCGTTTATCCGCCCCATCAACTTGTAGTTTATTCTGAGGCCATCAAGCTGGGTTTTGTCTCTCAGGGTTCCTACAAACAGCACAGTGATGGTCTTTGCTATCTCCGGATATCTGTCGACTATGAAGTTTAGCGCATCTACGGCATAATGGAGTCCCTTGATCGGATCATCGAGCCGTGCTGCGCACATCACAATCTTGTTGGGACGTCCGTCTTCCGACAGATTCAGTATATTGCCATAGGTCGATGGCGAGAAGTAGTCGGCTGGAAATGGATTGTGTATCACCTCCACCTGCTGTCTGCCCATCAGCTTGCTTTCTTTGCATTTTGTAGCCAGCCAGTGGCTTACAGCCACAAATGTGATGTTGCATTTGCCATATAGCTTTTCCTTTTTTAGCCACACGCGTGCGCTCAGATCGTTGGCCGCCCCTTTGAGCCATTGGCAATTTCCGCACATCTGTCTGTAGCCGCGGCACTCATAGCTGTGATGGCATATACCGGTCAGACACCACATATCGTGCATCACCCATATCATCGGTTTGCCAAGACGCGACAGTTTCTCTATGCCCTTGAGCGACAGAAGACCCTGATTTATCCATCCCAAAGCTATCACATCAGCATCCTTTATCCAGGGATGTTGGTGAAGGCTCAGACCTGTGCTCGCTGTAGATACTTTGAACAGGTTCTGACGGTTGAAGCCGTTATTGAGCATTATACCCATCCGCTCCGACAGAAACTTGATGCCACGGTCAAAACGCCTGCCGGCCACGTCAACATATGGATCTTCCGACATGCGGGTATACACTACCATCCTTGCGTCCACTCCCTCTTTGCGGAGAGCGTGCATCAGACGGTAAGTGACCATGCCGGCGCCTCCAAGCACGTCACTATGGCTTATGAATACTACTTTCAGTGGTCTGTCTCTATGGATGGTCTCTTGATCTGATTTCATTTTATTGTTTAGTGTCGCTGCGTGGCACATCAAATATCTCTATTTCCTTCAGTCCTAAGCGTGCTTTCAGATACTCTTTGAATTTCATACGTTCGGCCTGTGTCATCTTTTGCGTCAGGCTGACCAGGGCTATGTTCACGGTGTCCTGTTTGCCCGGTTCTGTGTCGGTTGCATCGCTGACGTTTGCAAATATCGACTGTCCTATGGAAAGTTCCTTCACGTGAGGAAACAGAACCTTGACCTCCGGCGATACCTCGCCGCCTGCACTCTGGCGCGCCTCTTGTACTCTCAGCACGCTCTTGAGTGAGTCGATCTCCTTCTGTTGGCTCGATATGGTCATCTGCGTTATCTGATATATATCGCGCACGCCCTCATTGTTGGCAAGATTGTTCTGGCTTTGGTTGGCCGCGGCCGACTCTCCTTGCAGTATCAGGACCTTGGTGTTCTGGATATCATAGAAGTGCAGCCGGGCGTCCAGCGCAAGCTCAAGCGAGTCTGTAGGCATAGCTCTGCCTATCAGCGTTATCTGCAGATATTTCTGGCCATTCCGTTCTACAAACTGCCGCGACAGCACCTGAGTGCCGTCCCATCTGCATTCGTCATTTATAAATCTGTCTACCTCAACCTTGAGTTTGTTCGACCGGAGCATATCGTAAGTGAGATACAGCGACGGAAGCATTGTCAGTATGGCTACGGCATATACGATCTTCATCACTCGCTTTGCACGGTCGGTTTCGGCTGTTGTGGCTGCTTTGAAGCGCAATAGTTTCACTCCGATGAATGTGGAGAAAGCTATGAATACGGAATTAATGAGAAACAGATAGCCGGCTCCGAAAAAGTAGTTCAGTTGCCATGTGGCTATGCCGTATCCTGCTGTGCAAAGAGGTGGCATAAGGGCTGTAGCTATTGCCACGCCGGGTATGACATTGCCTTTGTTCGATGATGCTATGGCCATGATGCCGGCACCCCCGCCTACAAATCCTATCAGCACATCGTATATGGTGGGAAAGGTACGGGCAAGCAGCTCGGAGTGCTGTTCATTGACCGGCGATATCAGAAAGTAGATTGTCGAGGCTATCACCGAAAATCCGGCTGCCATGATCAGGTTTCGCATACACCGTTTAATCAGGTCAAAGTCATGGATACCGACACCCAGTCCGAGGCCTATGATAGGTCCCATTAGGGGCGATATAAGCATCGCACCTATTATGACGGCGGTCGAGTTGGTGTTGAGTCCCAGCGATGCTATCAGAATGGCAAGGATGAGGATCACGATATTTGTACCCTTGAACGAGACTCCGTCGCGTATTGATTTCTCGGCGTCGCTCTGCGGCACAAGCTGTCCCGTCATCGAGAAATAGTTTACGAAAAAATTCGAGATCTTGCTGGCAAAATTCTGATTCATAAGTAGTCGAAATCAATGAGTTCACGGCGTAATCAACCGTCATAGCTCTTTGCTCGAAGACAGTATTTACCTTTGGTTTGGCTCAAAGTCTGTAGCTTCTTACAATTTTGCTAATTTCGTAATAATAATTGAAACTTGCAAGTATAATAATCGAAATCAACCATTTGTTCATCCGTGCATACAATCCTGATACACGTTGGTTTTCACTGAAAAAATAGACTTCCGCCACATGCTGCAAGCAACGTGGCGGAAGTGATGGCTTTAGAATTGGTTCAGGCGCAACCGGATCTGGGGTCAGAGTGCGCGCAGATATTCAATGGCGGCGCTTGTGGTGGCATCAATATCATCCTCAAACACACTTTTGGGCGTCTCTTCAATTTCGGTATCCGGAATAATACCGATGCCGACAAATTCTACGCCGTCGGCTCCTGTGTCATGCTTCGAGCATATATTGGCGTATGCGACATTCGGAATCAGTGTCAGCTGCACTCCGTTACCGGTGCTGCCTCCTGTCGGTTTGCCGAATATCTTTCCACGGTTCATGCCGCGGAATACCGAGCAGAAATCCTCGGCTGCCGAAAATGTTCCGGCATCTGTAAGGACAACTATCGGTTTCTCATACGGTGTTATACCCTTTATGGGGTCCATATATTGGTTCGGCGACTCATGCCAGCCTGCATCCCTACCCCACGATGCGTAGGCAGGGATATAAATGGGACTTTTCCACGAGTCTGTTTTTATCCGGTCGGATGTCAGATGCTGCAGAACGTAGTCTGCATTTCCCGAATTGCCGCCTCCATTGCCGCGTATATCTATGATAAGGGCGTTCGACTTCAGGATCTCCGGGTATATTTTGTCGAATTTTTGTTTGAACTTGCCATCCATGAAGTTGGATATCTTCAGATAGCACGTTCCGTCCTTCATCTGGTCCACAGTGAATAGATTGCCGTTGGGCGTGAGTTCCCATCTGTTTTGGCCGAAGACGTATGTTTTGGTCAGGCGTTGGGTGCCGTCACTGAACGTTATTGTGATCGAATCGCCCGAGGTCCCTTTCAGCAGATCTGTTCCGAGCGATTGAGACTTTGTCCATTGAGGGGTGGAAGAACTCACGTATGGAGCTATGACCGCGGAGGCATATTCGGCAGTAGGCATCCCGTTGATTGATTCGATTTTCATGCCTCGTTTCACTCCATCCCGGACTATATTTTTGGAGCAGACAATATCTACAAATGTCTCGTCGCCTATAGGTTTGGTCAATATCGGAAGATATTCCTGCATATCGTAGCCCTGGATATACGTATGTCCGTCACCGAGTTGTGCAGCCATACGTTGAAGCAGCAGTGTGGCTTCTGCGTCTGTAGCGACTGAATCCATTTTCGGGATCATGGCTACGTACAGACTGTCCCAATTCAGCTTCACACGATTCATGAACACGAAATTGCGCTTAACTCCCGCCCACAGATTTGCAAGTCCGAGCTGTCGCATCTGACGAGCTGTCGCATTGCCATAGGGGCTTTCTGACACCCCCGATGTCGACAGTCCATTTGGCGTGGCCTTGCTGGTAGCATCCAGTGTGTCAATCGTGATCCATCGCGAGGGTACACAAAACTGGTCCTCGGCATTGACTTTCAGAAATGCCAGTTTCCTGCTGTCCGGATCGTAGTCAAAGGCGTATAGGGTTCGTGTGTCATCTATTTTTACTGCCGAGTGATTCTCTTTGCGGCCGAATGAGACATACATATAATTGTTCAGTCTTTCGAAGATATTCATCAGACGGTCGCTCTCCGCTTGTTTTGCGTTGGCTACAATCACGCGTTCTCCTTTGGTCCAGCCGTGGCCGGCTCCGTTCTGCCATTCAAAACCATCGGGCGAAAGGCTGAAATCGCTACCCGTATATGCGACGGCCTTGGTTTCGGCACCCTTGCGTTTTTTCAAGGCTGAAAAGTTCTTGTCGAGCTCTTTCACAAGTTTGTCGATCTCAGTGAAAGGGTCTGACGTCTTACCAAAAGCTGCATCGGGACAGATGGACGCCACTGTGGCGACTATCAGCACTATTATGCCTCTTAATGTGATCATTGCTATGATGATTTAATGGTTTACTATATAATTCAGTACGTGCAAGCACACTGATTAATTACCATCCCCTCATTTGTTTAACATGATTTAACTAATGGGCATATTACTTACCTCTGCGTGGTATTAGCTTGCTTAGCGATATATGCTCAATCTTCAATGCCGATGCAACGTATGCCGCGAGTATCACCGTGCGTACTCCCATGTCTATCCATTCATTGCCGGTAGCTATCAGTTCGCTCAATCCGTACAGTAGCATGGCCGCGCAGAAATAAGCTGTCAGCCTCCCGGTTTCATACGGTATTGGATACTTCACGCGTCCAACAGCCCATGAGCTCACCATCATGACCCCGTAGCAGCAGAACGCCGCCACGGCGCATCCCATGTAGCCGATCCTGGGCACGAGCGCAATGTTTAGTCCGACAGTCACGGCGAGTCCCAGCAGTGAGAACCATGTGCCCCATATTGTCTTGTCTGTCAGCTTGTACCATAGCGACAGGTTGAAGAACACTCCAAAAAAGAATTCAGCCACCATAACTATCGGCACCACCTTCAGACCCGCGAAATAGCGTGGCGATATGAAATAGCGAAGCACTGGCAGGTAATACATCACACCAAGGAATATCACCATTGAAAATATCACGAAATATTTCATGGCCTCGCTATATGCCGTCAGCTTGTTGCCGTCTTTCTGCTTGTTTTGGGCAAATATAAATGGTTCGTATGCAAATCTGAAAGCCTGTATGAACATAACCATCACAACCGCTATCTTGTAGTTGGCACCATATATACCCACCTGGGCCATGGCATCGGCCTTGTCTGCCACAAGCTCCGGCAGAAGTATTTTGTCGATGGTCTGGTTGAGTATGCCTGCTATGCCGAGTATCAGCAGCGGAAAACTGTAGGCTATCATCTCGCGCCACAGCTTATAGTTGAATTTCCATCTGAACCCTCTCAGCTCCGGTATCAGCAGCAGCGCCACAGTAGCCGAACTGATGAAATTGGCCAGAAATATATAGCCTATGCCATAGCTCGGATCATAGAACCAGTCAACCGACCCTGCCCATTGTTTCATCAGCCACGGGCATATAAGTATGAAAAACAGGTTGAGGCCTATGTTTACACCTATACTGACAAGTTTCAGGGCCGCAAACCTGTAGGGCCGGTGCTTGTAGCGCAGATAGCAGAATGGTATCGACGTAAAGGCATCTATGGCCACTACTGCGCCCATCATCCATATGTAGCTCTCATGACCCGGACATTTTAGCGCACTCGTCAGAACCGGCAGAAAGCACATCACCCCGGCGAAAAATATGGTGGAGCTTACTCCGAGCGATATCAGCGAAGTGGAATACACCTCCATCGGATCGCTGTAGCGCTCATGGTTGGCAAATCTGAAAAATCCGGTTTCCATGCCATATATCAGTATCAGAAGCACCAGCGCGGTGATCGAGTAGATATACGTCACCACACCGAATTCCGCCTCTACGAACATAGTGGTGTAGAGTGGCACAAGAAGCCAGTTCAGAAAACGCCCTATTATGCTGCTCATACCATACACCATGGTATCTTTTGCCAGACTCTTTATAGCTCCCATAGTCTCATTCTATGTCAAACAATGTTCCGTGCCCCGGTTCCTTCAGGCTTTTTCCGAGATGGCGGTAAGCCAGTTCGGTCACTTCTCGGCCGCGGGGCGTACGGTTTAGAAAACCCTCCTTTATCAGAAACGGTTCATATACCTCCTCTATTGTTCCCGGATCCTCGCCCAGAGCCGTAGCTATTGTCGACAATCCTACAGGACCGCCCCTGAACTTCACGATTATTGTCTGCAATATCCGGTTGTCCACCTCATCCAGTCCGTAGCGGTCTATCTTGAGGGCCTCGAGGGCATATCGGGCTATCTCCACATCTATCTCACCCGTACCTTTCACCTGTGCGAAATCGCGCACACGGCGAAGCAACGCGTTGCATATTCGTGGAGTCCCTCGCGACCGCAGTGCTATCTCATGCGCCGCCTCGCCGCTGCATCTCACATTCAGCAGGCTGGCCGAGCGTAGCACTATCCGTTCAAGCTCCTCATGGTCATAATACTCCAGCGAGCAGTTTATACCGAAGCGGGCACGCATAGGCTTGGTCAGCAGGCCGCTCCGCGTCGTGGCGCCTATCAGCGTGAACGGCGACAGATTGATCTGCACGCTCCTCGCCCCGGGGCCCTTGTCTATCATTATGTCTATCCGGTAATCTTCCATCGCCGGATACAGATATTCCTCTACTACCGGACTCAATCGGTGTATCTCGTCTATGAACAGGACATCATTCTCCTCCAGCGAAGTCAGAAGACCTGCCAGATCGCCCGGCTTGTCAAGCACAGGGCCCGAAGTCACCTTGAATCCCACCCCCAGCTCATTGGCTATTATATTGCTCAGCGTAGTCTTGCCCAGACCCGGAGGGCCATATAGCAGCGTGTGATCCAGAGGCTCGCCGCGCATGCGGGCGGCTGCCACAAATATCTTAAGGTTTTCCACCACCTTCTCCTGGCCGCGGAATGCCTCAAATCGTCCCGGACGCAATGCGCGGTCCTGGTCACGTTCGGCGCTACGGCCGGCGCCTCTTATGTCAAATTCCTCGTCCATGTCAAAAAAGGTCTGTACTTCTGGTTATATCTTATTTCTTTCCTAAGGCACGTTCTACTGCCTCGGTTATCTCTTTCGGCTTTATCCGTCGCAGACACGCATACTCCTCGCCCTTGAGTCGGCACGGTTTGTTGCCGAACACCGAACACGGTCGGCACGCCAGTCCGCACTCCACCCGCAGATCCTCGCGGGCAGTAGCCGCTGCAAATCCGGCATACGGATGTGTCGCACCCCACACGCTCACCACCGGTGTCCCCGCCAGCGAAGCCATGTGCATATTGCCCGAGTCCATAGCCACCATCACATCCAGATACGACATCAGCTCCAGTTCCCCGCCAAGCCCTGGCCGCAGACTGGCCACCGACACCACCCGCTCGCCATACTTCTCGGCCCAACGGTCAAGCACTTTCTGCTCATCGCCGGGAGCACCGAACAGCCATATCCTGTACCCTCTTCCCGCAAGATCCGCCACAACCCTTTCCATCAGTTCCGGCGGATAAGCCTTACCCTTGTGGGCCGCAAAAGGCGCTACACCTATCCTGGCAGTGCCGTCATCAGTCCTTTCGCCTCTCTCCATTATCCCCGGCGATACTCTCCCCGGATCATACCCGGCCATGGCGAACACCCTGGCATACCTCTCCGTTGTTGTGGCAAGCTGACGCCCGAAGGCCTTCGCCCCGGCCTTTATCAGAGCCTTTTTCTCCCCGCGTCCCTTGTCTATGCGCCAGGTCTTGATTCCATGCAGCCGGGCCCACAGACCCATTACGCGGCTTCTTATCACATTGTGCAGATCTATCAGCGCCGATGGGCCATATTCACTGTTAAGACGCTTCATCAGACGCAGCATTCCTGCCACACCCTTGTCGCGCCCCTTAAGATCGGCCGTCACAACGGTCAGATTCTCAGGCCTGTTCACAAACAGCGAGTCCATTGGCCTGCGCGTCACCATCACAATCCTCACCCCCGGCCATCGCCTGCACACCGCATATACCACCGGTATGCTTATAGCCACATCGCCCATAGCCGAAAACCTCACGGCTATGAGCGTTGTGTCATATCTTTTGTCTCTGTCTTTCCGGTTATTTTCCGGCCCCATAAAGCACTGGGTTCGTAGCAGGATCATTATACATCTTCATCTGGCGGTACACCTTCATATACTTCCTGCCGTTCGCTATATCATCCAGCAGAGTGTCTATCGCCGCTGTCAGATCCTCACGTTGAGTCAGCAGTACTTCCAGCTTTGCCCGGCACTTGGCTATATGCGCCTCATCTGCATCCGTGCGCTTCACCTCGGCCTCCATATGATATATCTTCAGCGCGAGTATCGACAGCCTGTCTATCGCCCACGCCGGACTCTCGGTATTTATCGTCGCGTCGGCCTCGGCCACCACATCCTTATACTTCTCCAGAAAATAGCTGTCGAGCTCCTCCACCATATCGGTGCGGTCCTGATTCGACTTGTCTATCCTCCGTTTCAGCGCCAGAGCCTCAACCGGGTCTATCTCCGGATCGCGTATTATATCCTCCAGATGCCATTGCACCGCATCGATCCAGTTCTTGGCAAACAATGTGTGTTCTATACTTTCCCGTTCATAAGGATTGCATACTGTTGCGTCCACATCGTCAGTCTCGTGATACAGAGCTGTAGTGTCGCTGAATATACGGTTGCACTTTTCGGCAAAATCCATGTCTATTGATGATTCGGTTAAATTTTTATTGCCACGGCATGTATATATAGCCGTAGATATGCAAAATTAATAATAATATCTCATTCGATTGTGAAAAAAGTGTTAACTTTGCCACTTCAAATCTATGTATGGACAATTTCTATCAATCAAAAAGGATTAATTTCATTATGAAAAAACTATTGCTCTCATGTCTTGTGGCGTTGATAGGTGCCTTTGGCTTCAACGGTCATGCGCAATCTATCACCGACCCCTATATTTTCAATCATCTCGGAGTCAGCGCTCATGCCGCTACGACAGGTTTCGGTTTTGAGCTCGCCACACCCGTCACCCGATTCGTCACCCTTCGTGCCGGAGCTTCATTCATGCCCGGATTCTCATTCAATACCGACGTCGACGGAACATACCAGTCCGAATATGGCACGCACGACTTCACTATGAACGTCAAGGGCGGCCTCAAGCGCGCACAGGGAAGCGTCATCCTCAATGTCTACCCCCTCGCCAATATATCATCATTCTATATCGCTGCCGGTGGCTACTTCGGAGGCAGCCGTCTGGTCGATATCACAGGCCATAGCGACCAGCTGCAGGAACTCGCCGGAAACCCATCCATCGAAATTGGCGACTACCAGATACCTGTCGACAAAAACGGTAATGTAAACGGCCAGCTCAAAGCCAACTCATTCCGCCCCTACCTTGGCCTCGGATTCGGACGTCCTCTCCCCAAAGGACGCCTCAACTTCGGCGTTGAGCTCGGCGTACAGTTCATGGGCAAGATGAAACTCTACACCGATGGCGAGGAGCTTACAAAAGTCCTCACCGACAACGACGACGACTGGCAGAAATGGATGGACAAACTCACCGTCTATCCCGTCCTCAAGTTCACACTCAGCGGACGCATATTCTGATCCACCCATCTCCTCCCCAATAATCCCGCGGGCAGCACACCTCTGATTGCGCCGCGGGATTTTTTATATCCGTCCACCCCCCCCCTTGTTTTGATTTCATGCAAATATCTATCCCATAAGTGACAGCACATTTTTGTTAAATACTTTTTTGCTAAAAAATTGTTGCATTTAAATTATTTAGCTAATTTTGTCACCATGCTTTTGCATATTTAACAAGGATCAATACCTATCAATACCAATTTTATACCAAGTCATCAACCATGAGAAGAACCTCCATTTCTGTTGCGGCTGCAGCCGCACTTCTCACGAGCTCTTCAGCAGTTGCAGTCGTGCAACCATCTGAGGGGGGGGTAATTACAGTAGCGTAGCCCCGCAAAACCAACAGACTGCCACATGTACCGGAACGATTGTCGACGAAGAAGGCGAACCCCTCATCGGCGCAACTGTCCGTGTCGACGGTACGCAGTTGGCCACTTCTACCAACATCGATGGCAAATTCAGCCTTGCCGGAGTTAAGAACGGTGCCACTCTGATCATCACCTATATCGGATACGATCAGATCAAGACCGTTTGGGATGGAAAGCCACTCTCCATCACCATGAGCTCACAGGCCAATTCGCTCGACGAAGTTGTTGTCATTGGTTTCGGTGTGCAGAAAAAATCCGACCTCACCGGTGCCGTTGCACAGGTAAGCATGGATGAAGTTCTCGGCGACCGACCCGTCATCAACGCTGCAGCTGCCCTCCAGGGTGCCATCCCCGGACTCATGGTTAGCGGTTCTTCAGGTCCCGGTCAGACTAAATCACTCAATATCCGAGGCGACCTCTCCATCAACGGAGGTAGCCCGCTCGTCCTTATCGACAACGTCGAGGGCGACATCTCCCAGCTCAGCCCCGACGACATCGAGACCGTCACCGTGCTTAAGGACGCCTCCGCATCGGCCATTTATGGTGCGCGTGCTGCCGCAGGCGTTGTCCTCGTCACGACCAAGCGCCCCAAACAGGACACTCGCTTCAATCTCACCTACAGCTTCTCGCAAGGTTGGGAGCGTTCCATCAATCGTCCCGAGCAGGCTCCGCTCCTCGATTATATCAACGCATACCGCGAAGCCGGCTACTCAAACCAGTACTGGGCAGGCGACGGTAACCTCGACACATGGGAGCAACTCATCGGCCAGTATCGCGCTGGTTCACTCGACGGTGTCCTCGACAACGGTATATACAAACACTCCGACGGCAAGATATACTACCTCAAGGAGAGCGACGTCCAGGGTTCTATCCTCGGCACAGGCGCACTTTCCAATCACAACGTCTCTGTGTCCGGTGGCACCGAAAAGATCCGCTTCCGCATGTCCGGAAACTACAGCCGTGAGAACGGTCCCCTCATCACAAACAAAGACATGTACGTCCGCAAGGCCATAAGCTCGTTCATATCGGCCGACGTCACAAGCTGGTTCACACAGGAACTCAGCATGTTCTACACACATACCAAGAATACCGGTCTGTCGGGTAACATCCGCGACCCCTATGCCACACGACTCATCTCTTGGTATCCCGTCGACGGTTATATGCCCGCCGACTACCTCTCCAACAGCGACGAGGACCTCATCATCGACTCGCCCAAAAACTCATACATGGTTTCGCCTGTGGCACACAACTCACACTCGATTCCGCGTATACAGATCAAGAGCATCATCAAGCCCCTAAAGGACTGGACGATAACCGGCGAATACACCTACAACCAGGACACCTACGACTACAAGACCTACACCGGTGTCATAAACTACGCCGACGTACAGCTCGCCCAGAAAACATATCCTACCGACCCCACCAAGGACGTCTACGGAATCTGCAAGGATCTCACCAAGTACAACGCCCTTAACATCTACACCAACTACCTCCTCGACCTCGGTAAGCACCACTTCACCGTGATGGCCGGTTTCAACCAGGAGAGCTACTACTACTCGCGCCTCTATCCCACCATCCAAGGACAGGCCGTCATAACCGTACCGTCGTTTGGCGGAGGTACAGGCGAGAAGACAATCAGCGAGAGCTACTCCGAATACACCATCCGTGGCGGTTTCGGACGTCTCACCTACAACTTCGACGAGCGCTACCTCCTCTCATTGAGCGGCCGCTACGACGGTTCATCCAAATTCCCCAAGGAAAACCGCTTCGGCTTCTTCCCCTCCGTATCAGCAGCATGGCGAATCACCCAGGAAAGCTTCATGGAAGGCACTCGCGGTTGGCTCGATGAACTCAAGCCACGCATATCCTACGGCTCCATCGGTAACCAGGCCATCAGCCCCTACGGCTTCGTAGCTAATATGTCCATCGGACAGAGCACCACATGGCTCGACGGCGGAAACAAAGTCACCGTTATCGGTGTTCCCGGACTTGTCCGCGGCAACTACACTTGGGAGACCGTCAAGACATTCAACGTCGGAGTCGATTTCCGCATGCTCAACGCACGCCTCCAGGGTTCATTCGAATGGTACCGCCGTGCCACATCAGGCATGCTCGCTGCCGGTTCCGAGCTTCCCTCTACTGTAGGTGCCTCAGCACCCCTCCAGAACATCGCCGACATGCGCACCGACGGCTACGAGCTCTCCATCAACTGGCAGGACCGCGTAGGCGACTGGAGCTATCGCGTAGGATTCAACCTCTACGACCACATGTCGAAGATCACAAAATTCGACAACAAGACCGGCAACCTCAGCCAGTGGTACAACGGACGTGAGCTCAACCAGATCTGGGGTTACGTCAGCGACGGTTACTACACCATCGACGACTTCGACCTCGAAAAAGCCAAAAAAGGCACATGGGAACTCAAGGAAGGCGTAACATCCATCCAAGGCTACATCGTTCGTCCCGGCGATGAGAAATTCAGAGACCTCAACGGCGACGGTATCATTAACACTGGCGCCAGCACAGTCGACGATCCAGGCGACCGTAAAGTCATCGGTAACTCGACCTCTCGCTTCCAGTTCGGAGCTAACGCCGGTGTAAGCTGGAAAGGCTTCGACCTCGACATCATGCTCCAGGGCGTTGGTAAACGCGACTACTGGCTCGGCAGCGCATCCCTCTTCCCGTTCGGCGGAGCCGGTGCCGATGGCGTGTTCTGGCCCATATATTACAACCAGACCGACTACTGGACCGCTAAGAGCTACGATCCCGAAAGCCCCGACTACATGGTCGCTGAAAACCCCGACGCTAAGCTGTTCCGTATCTACGGACAGGAAGGCAACGTAGGCAGCAACACCCGTACAAGCACTAAGTACCTCCAGAACGCATCATACCTCCGTATCAAGAACGTCACACTCGGCTACACATTCCCCGCCAAGTGGATCAACAAACTCTCTATCAACCAGTTCAGAATATACGGCAGCGTCGAGAATCTCCACACATTCACATCTCTCCCCAAAGGATACGACCCCGAGAGCATGTCTTGGTCATATCCCTTCTACCGCACTTGGTCTGTTGGAGCTACAATAACCTTCTAAATCACGAACAATTATATGAAACTCAAAAATATAGCATTGCCCGTTATCGGGCTGGCAATCGGTGCATCGATGCTCTCTTCATGCAACGACGACTTCCTCGAGAAGTACCCGCAGACATCGCTCACCGACCAGAACGCATTCCAGACCTACGACAACTTCAAGGCCTACATGTACAACTGCTACGGCCTGTTCACAAACACAGCGATCTGGACAAACCATAACAACTCATACTACTACGCCACCCAGTGGAGCAGTGACTTCTACTCAGGCCTCATGACAAACCGCGAGGACAGCTACAACCCGTACGCCTGGCAGAACATCACTACCACCACTACATCCTCCAACTGGAGCTTCACCCCGATCCGTACCATCAACATCATGCTTGAGCATATCGAAAGCAGCCGCCTCAACGAAACCCAGAAACGTCACTGGCGCTCCGTCGGCTACTTCTTCCACTCATGGTGGTACATGGAGCTTGTCAACAAATACGGCGATGTACCCTACATCACATCGGTCCTTTCCGATGAGTCTCCCGAGGCATATGGCCCCCGCACACCGCGTAAGGCTGTGTCCGATAGCATCATTTCGCGACTTGAATACGCCATCGCAAACATCGGTGACTGCTCCAACGACGGCGACAACTGCGTCACTGCCGACGCTTGCCGCGCAGCTCTCAGCCGTTTCCTCCTCCGCGAAGGCACATGGGCCAAATATCACAACCTCGACGAGCCATATCAGACATACCTCCAGAAGTGCTTGGACGTATCACAGCAGCTCATGTCAAGATACCCCAACCTCTATTACGGCAAAGGCTTCAACAAATATCCCGGTGCTGGATACGATGAAGTCATGACCACCGAGAACCTTACCGGAGTACCGGGCATCATCATGTTCAAGGAATATAACGACCTCCTCTGCCACCGCTACAGCGACCTCATCCACGTTGAGGCTCACCGTTGCGATGCTCCGCAGCACACTGTCGACATGTTCCTCATGAAAAACGGCAAACCAATCAACAACACTACCTCCGGATTTGCCGGTGGCGAAGGCAAAGACCTCTACGACTACTTCCTCGACCGCGATCCACGACTCCTCATCAACTTCGAGCCGCCGGCCCAGGCAAACATCGTAAACTTCGCAAACCCCGACAACGTCACCACATTCAAGAAATGGACATTCTGGCAGCCCGGTCAGAATCTCAACGGTGGCAAATTTGTCGTTGACGAAGAATACGCCCAAAAGTTCCGTCGCTACATCGACTACCTCGGTGCAAACATCTACTGCGACAACGGTACCGGCGACGAATCCCTCGGTGCGAAGCGCCTTCCCGGACATAACTGGGGCGGATCAATGTGCCACTCCTCGCCAAACATATCTTCCTACAGCCAGACCGACAACTACATGCGCTGTCTCACCGGCTACTACTTCTGGAAACATTACACCTCATGGGAAGTTGGCTCTAACGGAAACTACCAGACATCCGACAAGCCCATCTTCACCATCGAGGAAGTCCTCCTCAACTATGCTGAGGCAGCCTTCGAGCTCGGTCAGTTCAACCAGTCCGTTGCCGATATAACCATCAACAAACTCCGCGACCGCGTCGAAGTTGCCCGCATGAACGTAGCCGAGATCACTGCCGACTTCGATCCCGACCGCGACAAAGGCACAGCACCTTGGACACGCGGATATGACGCCATGACCAACTACGAAGTCGACCCCGTCCTCTGGGAAATACGTCGCGAGCGCATGGTCGAGCTCTTCGGTCAAGGATTCGCATTCTACGACATCCGCCGCTGGCACAAAGCACCCTACTACGTAAACCGTCAGCCATGTGGAGCATGGGTCGACGCATCCAACTTCCCCTACGGAACAGGCAGCTATACCGGACCATTCGTCGACTACAACGAAATCAAGAACTCCGGCTATGCAGCCTCCCAGAACACAGCCCCCGGCAAAGGATGGATCTACACATATCCCAGCCCCCTCTCCACAGGCAAAGGATGGCTTGACACCTACTATCTCTGGATGGTACCCACCTACGAAATCACAATGAACCCCGAACTCACTCAGAACCCCGGCTACGAAGCCCTCTTCGGCTCCGCCAGCGCCGCCGAGTGATCCACATCATCGGATATACAAACGAAAAAGAGGAGGCCCCGCCCCCTCTTTTTCATTTGTATGGTGGTCAATCCCGGATTGAAATCCATCATACCGTCCGGTCCGCCCTTGTCATGTCACCAACGACCGTCATCAAATCGTACGGACATGCCTTCGGCATGTTGATCATCAATGTATTGTATGGCATGTTGATCATCCTTGTATTGTATCATCCTTGGCATATTGGATCGCATTGCGCATTTTATCCCCGGCATTATCCCACCGATCGCCCCCTCACAACCTGATATATATCCTCCTTTTCCACAACGGATAACCAGCCAACCACGTCACCCCCACACACAACAGCGAATATACCAGCGACGGCAACCCCGAATCCCCATCCCCAATCCTCGACAGACAATGCTCATACAGATAAGAGGGCAGGGCAGCGCCATCCACATTGATCACCCACACCACAGTGATCAGCAACTCACTGAAAACATAAAGAATCAGCGGATTCACACCAAACACCGTCACCACCGGAGTCCAGCCCCTGTACCCCTTTATATCGATCAGCCATATCATAACACCCAGCAGCTGCGCCCCCAGCCCGCAAGTCGTCAGCACAAACGTCGGCGACCACACCTTCTTGTTCACCGGAAGCACACCCGACAAAACATATCCCGCAGCAGCCATCAGAGCACCGGCCAGCAGCAGATTCATCACCCGCCTGTAATTATCCCCCGTCTCAATCAGCATCCGCCCGATCAGATAACCGATCAGAACATGAGCGATCGACGGAACCGTTCCCAGCAGACCCTCCGGATCAAACGCCGTCCGCTCCGGAAGCCATTCATGATACATATGACTCTCACCGAATATCGCCAGATCAACACGCGCCAGCACATTCTCCGCACTCGGAGCATAACCGTTCATCGTCAGAAGAACCACACCATACCCCGCAAGAAACAACCCGATCAGCCACTTCACACCACGCTCATTCACCCACAACGCCAGCAACGCCGCCACACCCGACAGTCGGTGTCAACCGTAGGGATATGCCTTTGGCATGTTGAATCTCCATCATTAAGCAAACCGGAGTCACCATTGCTACGTACCGAAGGCACGTTCTGCGAATCAGTTGCCATGTGCTGTGAATGCGACCTCATTGATTTGGAAGATGTTGGCATATCTCACCTTACGTACACACTTTTGCATCAGTTGCCTTTTGAAGATGCATCATAATGAACTTACGATGACCGCCGTCCTCGGCATTGAGTTTCACTACGGCGTATACTGTCTTTATACTCCCGCTGAAAAAGTCTAAGACAGTGGAATCTTCTTCAGCTCCGGCTTACCCTATTTGTTAGTTGCTCAGTGACGCAATGGGGGGGTAGCGTGGCGGTCTTACCAATATTGTCCTTGCAGTGTAAAGGCTTTTAATTCGCAGTTTAGTCTTTGTTATTTGAGTAGTTTAATATTTCAACGAATTGATTAGCGATTTCTACAACCGATAAATTAGAACTATTGATTGCGATAGAGTCGCTAAGCATAGGACTAAATGTAATAGCCATTTCAGCAGTAATATTATGCCAAATAGGTAGGATAAAACCTTCATATTTTGACCCGAGCGCAAATAAAGCATTAAATTCTCTCTGAGTCCAATATTTTTTAATATAGAACTCAGAAAGCACAACTATTGCAAATTTTGAATGTTGAAGACCTTGGTCAATGTTCATACGAATACTTTTACCCCAAGTCAGTATATTTCTATCATACCAGACTTTTACTTCTCTTTCGATTAAAGCTGCAACTAAGCCATCAACGAACGGCACTTTATCCTCTGATGCGTGTGATATGAATACATCATAGGCTTCCTCTAGAGGTACAGAAAGTAAAGGATATATTTGAGAAAGTCGAGCCTGTTCCATCTTAACTTCATTTACAGTGCGAGTAATTGCACTGATTTTTGAATTATGGGCTGCGTCTATACGCTCTCGTTCTTTAATACGCTTTTTCTCATCATCTGCCTGAGCTTTATGTAACTTCTTTTCTTCAATGTGCAGTTGCTTTTCTTTGGCACATCGTTTCTTTTCTAGATCAGCAATTTCCTTTTCAAATTTTAATACCTCTTTAGAATGACGGTCCGATTCTGACATCTTAGATTTTACAGTCGATGTAGACTTTGCTTTTCTTGCTTCTGCTACGGCTTTTGTTGTCTTAGTTTCGGCATCAACCTTACGCTTACGTTTGTAAGCAATTTTTGTGGATAAATCGTTGATTTCACTGCGATGGCGGTTGATGGAACTTTGGATAGAAGATATACTCATAGGAGAGATTTAAGAATACTTAATTGTAAGAATAGTTCGCGTTTGATAAGCGGTTGCTTAGTGGCAGTCTTAATAATCGTTATATCATATTTGATAGTATCTGCGCGAGTGTCGTGTCAGTTGTTTGATTTTTACGTTGACCAAGTGCGCTCTTTAACTGAGCTGCATTTTGGCAGGAATAACCGCTATAAAATTCAGCCAAACCATCTTTAGTGAGATGCTTAATTAAGTCAACATGATAATATTTTTTCAATGTCTGTAATGACGAATAATATAATTTATCGTAATTAAGCAGCTCGATGAGTTTATAAAAAGGGTTTGCGCCTTTGCTTACTCCTTCGGGTCCGTCATATATGCGGTCGGCAAACCGCATAATACAGTCCATTAGTCCCTGATTTCTACGGTATTTTTCAGGAATAGTATCAATCCATTCGTTAAGTACGGGATTAATTGGCAAATCGTATGTGAGGTCGGGGTAGTTCATTTTTTTATATTTTATTGTAACGAAACAAATTAGTTCAAAGCATTGAGTGAAAATTGCCAGATTTTCAGGTTGCTAAAAACAAAGCGTAGATATACGCTTTCTCAAAAATATAATAGATTTCCCGCGTGCCGTAGCGATAAATTCCTCTGAGCAACGCTCCCACAGCGTGGAAGTCCAAGCGCAAATTTACTAAAATCTCTTATATTACACACAATTATGCGGCGTGAGATATCATCATAGAGCAAATTTTGCGCCATAATCCCCCCTGCCCACAACCTAATATATACTCTCCGCTTCCATCGCAGATAACTTCCCACCAACCTTACCGATAACGTACCCCAAAGACGTTCCAATAATATATTACGAACTACTGGGGCGTTATTATTCTATCACTATTTTGTCTGACTGTTTGGGTAAAACTTTATAAACCCATATTCTCACCTTGTGTTTTGTATGAATTTTATTTAGTTAAATTAACTTATACGTACGCAAAGTCTCATTACTATGCACTTTAAGTGGCAATTTTCATATTTCCAAAGGAATGACATATATTAAGCATCGAATTATACCTACACGATAATGATAGTTCGTTATTTTCATGCTTTATGGATTTTGATGATTTAAAAACAATTCTTACTTTTGCAGAGTGATCCCAATAGGGTGGACTTAATTGTCCACTCACTATGTTTTGCTTTCATGTTGAAAGCAGATTGAATCTGAATTAAATGATACGGATATTTCTTGGGATTGCATCATTATTTAGAATTGGTACACCATCTGTACATTATGGTGTGCAGTTTTTGTATATATGTCCACATATAGCTGGATGTTTTGAGTCTACAATGGCCAATGAATATGTCAGAAAGGAGGCGTATATATGATTGGGATTATATACAAATACATGAGTCCCTCTGGGAAAGTCTATATTGGGCAAACCACGCAAGAGCAAAGAAGACGAAAAACTTTTTTGAATCTTAACAAGCGGTATGGTGGCGATAAAATTGACGCGGCTCGTAAAAAATATGGGCCATCTTCATTTTCATACGAAGTAATTGAAAGAATAAGATTTACATGCAGTTCGGACGCTACGTTCAAACTCGATGAGTTGGAGTCTTACTATATTGAAATGTATGATAGTTATATCAATGGATATAATATGACTCTTGGTGGTTACACTACACGCGGATTCAAATTTACAGAAGAACAGAGGGCGATATTGAGCCAGGCACGTATTGGAAAACCTGGCACACCTCGAACGGCAGCAGAGAAGAAGACCCAAAGTGAGAGAATGAAAGCTCTTTATAATGATCCTGAATGGAGAGCTATGCGAAGATGTATCGATTCTGATGAAGGGCATAGGAATCGTATATCCGAAAGTTTAAGAGGTGAGAAAAATGGCATGTTTGGTAAAAAACATACACAAGAATCTTGTGCAAAAATGTCTGAGTCTCGTACTGGAGAAAAGAATATTTGGTATGGAAAGAAAAAGTCAGAAGCTTATAGAGCGAGAATTCGTACATCTGCATGTCTGTACCATAATGAGCATCCAGTTTCAGATTCCGTGAGAACAAAGATAAGTAAGAGCATAAGCGTCCCCGTCAGACAGTTAACACTTAATGGTGAACCTATTGCAAAATTTGAGTCCGCAAAATCTGCTGGAGAAACCATTGGAATTGACAGCAGTAGCATTGTTAAATGCTGTAAGGGAAAACGAACTACAGCAGGTGGTTTCTGTTGGGAATATGTTTACACTCCTACAGTAGCAGAAGATATTGATTTAACCATTTGGATTGGGGTCGGCGAAGCTGCTCAATTGGTTGAGCATCATCGAAATGTACTATATTATCACATGGATACTATCAAAGATTTACCATATAAAAAGAATGGTCGAAAGAGATATGTTCATAAGCCAACTCTTATGAAAATCTTTGCCTGCAAATTTGACTAATTACAAATACATATTCTAATGAATTGGGTTGCTTTTTATCTCTAACTAATATTCAGTGTCTTTTATATATGTCAAGACAACAGTTCGTTGTCTGCCATATGTATTAGGTGTATTTATGGGTCAAGCCGAAAGCACGGTGCATATGTTAAATTGGGCAATTAGAAGTG
>CANRVB010000010.1 GCA_947643165.1 uncultured Porphyromonadaceae bacterium
CCCCGACCCTCTGCTTGTAAGGCAGATGCTCTGAACCAGCTGAGCTAAGCGCCCGGGTGTTTTAAGCAAAGAGATAAGAGAACGATAATTCGTTTTGTGGGCGCTGAGGGATTCGAACCCCCGACCCTCTGCTTGTAAGGCAGATGCTCTGAACCAGCTGAGCTAAGCGCCCTCTCTTTGCTAAAAGCGATGCAAAGTTATGGAGAATTTTGATAAGCTCCAAATTTTTCGGGAACTTTTTTGCGAAAAAATTTTAGGCTTATTTTGTAATATGCTGAACGACAGGTTATTCCGGGTAGGATAAATTTTCGGGCTTAATGTCGGCCAGGACTTCATCGAGGAAGGTCCGGGCTGCCTGCTGTGCGAGCGGAAGGTCCATGAAGGAGTAGTTTCCGCAGTCGCGAGGTGTAGCTCCGGGGATTTGGCCCCGGAAGCCGGCGACAAAAGTCATGGCTTCGGATATGAGGGGCACTATGTCGGCTGCGGAGAGGTCGCCTTGGATGAGGAGGTAGTTTCCGGTGCAGCATCCCATGGGTCCCCAGTAGACTATGCGGTGGCTCCAGATGGGGTGGTTGCGCAGGAATGTGGCGACAAGGTGCTCCATGGCGTGGAGGGCTTCGGGCCGGAGGGCTGGCTGCCGGTTGGGAAGGGTCATCCGGATGTCGAATGTGGTGATGATGTCGCCTGCGGGGGTTGTGTCTTTACGGCTGACAAAAATTCCTCGCTGCAGACGGTTGTGGTCGATGGTGAAGCTTGCGATTTTTTTCATAATATAAAAAAGTCCCGGAGGCATTGCTGCTTACGGGATTCAAAGAATAGAGCGGAGCGAGGGGGATTCGAACCCCCGAGCCGCTTTTGGCGACTACACGCTTTCCAGGCGTGCCTCTTCAACCACTCGAGCATCGCTCCAAAAAACTGTTGACAAAGGTATGTATATTTTCTGAATCAACCAAATTTATGATAAAATGGAGGAAAAAATGTGAGAAAGGGGATATTTGGCAAAAAACAGCCGGGCAAAAGTTGTATATTTGTGGAAAAATCACTGATCCTTAAAATCTGATAACCTATATGAAGTGGAAAAGTAGCCTGATATATGCGGCGGTGGCTGCCGTTATGGCGGGAGCCGGAAGCGCAGCGTTATATGCGAGCGGGGAAGGCCAAGAGTCGACACCGGCTGTAAATTCGGCGGGACAAGCGTCTTTCAAGCCGGGAATTCTCTATACGTTGTCGCCAGTGTCGGATATGTCGGTAGTGGTGACGGCGGAAGGTGGCAAGTTGGCCAAGCCGGATGTGGACAACAGTAATGATTACTGGACGTTGTCGGAACTTTCGGGTTCGTGGCGTCTGATAAATCCATTCAGCGGCGAGGCCCTGAGGGTGAGCGGCGATGGCGTGACGACGGGCGAGAACAATGGCTCGGATGAGGCGCAATTGTTTGTGATAGAGCCGTCGGCCGGTGGGAGCTATGTGCTTGTTCCGGCCAACAGTCCTGACCGTGCGCTGAGTTATGACGGGAAGAAGCTGGTGCTGACAGACCGTGCGTCGGCTCGCAGCGACAAGAAGGACCGTTTTGTGATAAATCGTGCGGCCAAGGCCGGATTTGACGCGGAGAGCGCGTACAGAGTGCGGTCGTATGAGACGGGTTCGACTCTGGGCAACGGTGATTCGGGCGAGAATGGCTCGAGCATACTGTTTGAGCCGATCGCGGAAGGGAACATGGGTCAGTACTGGACGGTGAAACAGCTGGATCTGAACGATGTGGTGATAGGCAGTGCGTTCTATGACCAGAATTTCAATGACGGCGGCAAGAACGAGAAGATAGACCGTCTGCTGCAGTGGCCAGCCCAGGAGGGCGTGTGGGGCAATGCGAAGTTCACGTTTGAGCCTGTCGGCGAGAGTGACACGCTGTATGTGCTCCGTTCGTCGGCCAAGCCTGATGTGATGTATGTCCCGGATGAGAAGGGAGTGATGCGCAAGAAGGCGTTTGACAAGTCGGACCGGAGCGCATGGGTGTGGATCGAGGCTGTGGAGAAGCCGAAGATCGACAGCCCGATCTGGGAGGATGAGACTGTGTTTGGCATAAACAAGCTGCCGGGTGTGGCTACGTACATGCCGTATGCTGATGAGCTTGAGATGATGTCGGACACGACTTTCTGGGCCACACCGTGGAGCGAGCCGCAGAGCGGCAGAAGATTGAGCCTGAACGGTACGTGGAAGTTCAATCTGGTGAGTCAGCCGAGCGAGCGTCCCCTGGATTTCATGAAGAAGGGTTTCGATGATTCGAAATGGGATACCCTGCCAGTGCCGAGCAACTGGGAGATGTATGGTTATGATAAGCCGATATACTGCAATGTGGAGTATCCTCACAGCAACACACCTCCATTCATCAGGGCTCGTCCAGGCTTTAATGACGGTGGCAAGAATTATGGTATCAATCCGGTGGGTTCGTACCGTAGGAGTTTCGACATACCTGCCGACTGGGGCGGCCGCAGGACACTGCTACACTTCGGCGGCATATACTCGGCAGCGAGCGTGTGGGTGAACGGCGAATATGTGGGCTATACCCAGGGCGCGAACAACGTGAGCGAGTTTGACATAACGAAATATATACATCCGGGCGAGAATGAGCTTGCCGTAGAGGTGATGCGCTGGAGCGACGGCAGCTATCTGGAGTGTCAGGATATGTTCAGAATGAGCGGCATATTCAGAGATGTGTGGCTGACAAGCGTTCCGAAGACGGCTGTGAGAGATCATGTGATAACGGCGACTTTCGCCCCTGACTACAGCTGGGCGGATCTGAAGGTGTCGCTGAGCAGCATGGCAGACAGTGCCGCCATCAAGGAGCAGAAGAGCGTAATAGTGAAGCTGTATGATCCGTCGGGCAAGCTGATAGGCTCGCAGACATGCAGCATGAGCGGTAATGACAAGGCTTCGGTGAACTTCCGTATAAATGATCCGGATCTGTGGAGCGCGGAGCAGCCGGACCTGTACAGGGTGAGCATAAGCCAGCGCGACAGCAACGGCAAGGACGAGATGGCATTCTCGACACTGTATGGTCTGCGCAACATAGAGCTGAAGAATTCGCAGATGCTTGTAAATGGTCAGCGTGTACTGCTGAAGGGCGTGAACCGCCACGATACGTCGCCGATACATGGCCGCGCAGTGACAACCGACGAGATGCTGCGCGACGTAGTGCTGATGAAGCGGAACAATATCAACACGATCCGTACGTCGCACTATCCCAACGACCAGAAGATGTACAGTATGTTTGATATAATGGGACTGTACTGTGTGGATGAGGCCGATCTGGAGGATCATGCCAACCAGTCGATCTCGGACAAGCCGTCGTGGATTCCGGCGTTCACAGACCGAATAGAGCGTATGGTGACCCGCGACAGGAATCATGCGAGCGTCGTGATGTGGAGCCTTGGCAATGAGGCCGGCAACGGCGAGAATTTCGCGGCATGCTATGAGACGGCCGCGGAGCTTGACCCGACACGTCCGATACACTATGAGGGTACGCGCATAACGAAGCCGTATGGCGGCGAACGTTTCTCAGACTTCTACAGCAAGATGTATCCGGGCCAGAAGTGGATGGAGGAGTATACCTCGGATCTGGACAAGCCGATGTTTATCTGCGAATATGCTCACGCGATGGGTAATGCGATAGGAAACCTGAGCGAGTACTGGGAGAAGATAGAGAACAGCAATTCGACTGTGGGCGGCTGTATATGGGACTGGGTTGACCAGGCCATATATGATCCGCAGGGTCTGAAGCGCGGAGAGTACAGGATAACGACCGGTTATGACTATCCCGGTCCTCACCAGGGCAACTTCTGCAGCAACGGCATACTTCCTCCCACCCGCGCCGAGAGCGCGAAGCTTGCGGAGGTGAAGGCCGCGCATGCGTTTGTGAAGATAGACAGCATAAGCGTGGCTCCGGGCTACAAGACGGTGACCGTTGAGCTGAGAAACGGTTATGCTTTCAACAATCTGAACCGCTATGACCTGGCGTATGAGGTTCTGGCCGACGGGCGAGTGATAGCCTCGGGCAGCAAGCGTATGCCGGATGTGGCAGCGGGCCAAAGCGGAAGCGTGAAGCTGAAACTGCCCAAGCAGGTGAGCAAGGCGGCCGGTAACGGCGATGAGGTGCTGATAACGCTGAAGGCAGTGGAGCGTGCGGCGACCATGTATTCGGAGGCCGGACATCCGGTAGCAACGCGCCAGTTCAGCCTGACTCCGCGCCGCGGACTGATGCCGCTGGTAGCCAAGGGCAAGAAGGTGAGCGTAGACCGCACAGCGGGTACAGTGACCGTGAAGGGTGAGAATGCGTCGGCGGTATTCAACGCTACTACAGGCCGAATGGAGCAGCTGACCATGAAGGGCCGTGAGGTGATAGCCGACGGTCAGGGTCCGGAATACACCAATCACCGCTGGATAGAGAATGACCGATTCACCGACACATCGAACGGGCTTGACGCGGCCGGAACCATAAGCTACACGGAGAACGGTGACGGCAGCGTGACTGTGAACACCCAGCGTGACGGCAGTCTGTGCGGTACTGAGATAGTGTATGTGTTCTATCCCGACGGTACGGTGGATATAGACGCGGCGTTCCTACCGAAGACTGACCAACTGCGCCGCGCAGGCCTGGTGATGGGCCTTGACACAGCGCTGACGCGTGTGGACTACTACGCATTGGGACCGTGGGAGAACAGCTCAGACAGACGCGACGGAGTGACAGCGGCACGCTACAGCGCTTTTGTCGGTTCGATGGGAGAGCCTTATGTGAAGCCTCAGACCACGGGTGAGCGTCAGGATCTGCGCGAGGTAGTGTTTACTGATCCGGCCACAGGTTATGCTCTGAAGATAGAGGCGGAGGGTGCGCCGTCGTTCTCGGCATCGCGCAACACTGACGAGGATCTGATGAACGCGATGCACCAGTGGGAGCTTAAGGCAAGACCCTACACGGTGCTTCATGTGGATGCGTCGACCCGCGGCATAGGCAATGCGAGCTGCGGCCAGGATGTTGGCACTCTGCCGGAATACAGTGTGCCAGACAGACAGTTAGGCTACAAGCTGCGCCTGTCGGCGACAAAGTGAGTTTGATCGCAGGAGTGATAAAAGGTATCCGGGATGTCCAGAACGGGCGTCCCGGGTATTTTTTAGTGGAAAGGGAGAGAGGAGAGCGGAGGGTGTCGGTTGCGGGTTTGTGTGGAAATGAGTAATTTTGCGGAGATAGTTTAATATTGAAATTTCATAAAGGAAATGGAAAGACGACAGGTGCCTGTGCTGTTGCTCACGGGCTATCTTGGCAGTGGAAAGACCACTCTTGTCAACCGTATTCTGAATAACCGTAGGGGTATAAAGTTTGCGGTGATAGTGAACGATATAGGTGAGGTGAACATAGATGCCGACCTGATAGCCAAGGGCGGCATTGTAGATCAGCAGGACGATAGTCTGGTGGCGCTTCAGAACGGTTGTATATGCTGCACGCTGAAGATGGATCTGATCAAGCAGCTGACGGAGATAATAGATCAGCAGAAGTTTGACTATATAGTGATAGAGGCAAGCGGAATATGCGAGCCTGAGCCTATAGCGCAGACTATATGCACTATACCGCGGATGGGCGAGACGATGAACCGCTACGGAACGCCGAGGCTGGACTGCATAGTGACTGTGGCTGACGCGTTGAGGCTTCAGAGCGAGTTCGGGTGCGGAGAGCGTCTGAAGCGTGAGGATATAGGCGATGAGGATATAGAGAACCTGATAATCCAGCAGCTGGAGTTTTGCAATATAGTGGTGCTCAACAAGGTGTCGGAGGTGAGCGAGAGCGAGCGCAACCGCATAAGGGAGATAATACACGCTCTGCAGCCTTGTGCCGAGATAATAGACTGCGACTTTGGCGATGTGGACCTTGACCGGATACTGAATACGGGTATGTTTGACTTTGAGCGTGTGGCTACGTCGGCGGCTTGGATACGCGAGCTTGAGCGGCGCGACGATGATGCTGAGGATGACGATGATGATGAGGAGGAACATGACCATGAACATGATCATCACCACCATCATGAGCACCACCATGATCATGAGGAGGAGCATCACCATGATCATGATGATGAGCATGGGGAGGAGTGTCATCACTGCCATCATCACCACCATCATGACCATGATCATGGTGAGGCCGAGGAGTATGGCATAGGGACGTTTGTGTATTTCAGACGCCGGCCGTTTGACTTGAACAAGTTTGACTATATGTGCGACAAGCAGTGGCCTGCGAGTGTGATCCGCGCCAAGGGTATATGCTACTTCAAGGAGAATACCGACATGAGCTATCTGTTTGAGCAGGCGGGTGTGCAGAAGCGTATCACTCAGGCGGGTGCCTGGTTTGCCACGGCACCGGCTGATGAGCTGGAGCAGTTTATGGCCAATGATCCGAATCTTGTGCGCGACTGGGATCCGGAGTACGGCGACAGAATGATAAAGATAGTGTTCATAGGCCAGAAGATGGACCGCCAGGCCATAACGGATCTGATGGATTCGTGTCTGGCGGATGATTGAGCCGAAAAAGCATAGATCAGGCCGCCCGGTAGTGCAGTGAGGATTAGCGCTGCATAGCCGGGCGGCCTGATTTATGATTGGCCGAGTAGGAATTAGCGTGATTGTCAGCCGCAGATGGGTGTTAGGCTGAGAGTCTGTCCGGTGTGTCGGCTTCGTTCGGCCTCGAAGATTATCCGGTGAGTCTCGAGGGCACCGTCGATTTCGGTCTGGATGCGTGTGCCGGGGTTTCGGACGGCGTTGATGAAGTCGGCCACGAGCTCGATGTCGGCACCACCGTGAAACTTGATGCGCTTGAGGTATGTGAAGTCGAACGTGGTGGTCTGTCGGGATTTGAAGTGGCGGGCTTCTACTATGGATCCGTTGCAGGTGATCTCGCCTTCGGTCATCTTGATGGCGATGTTGCGGCAGTCGCGCTGTGTGAAGACGTTTATGGCGAGGGATATGAGCATTCCGTTGTCCATCTGCATGGTGACTATCTGGTTGTCGACCACGTCATTGTCGCACCGATAGACACATCGTCCGTATATTCCGTTGTCGAGCTGCTGCTGGATGACGTCGTCGACGGTTTGTCCGGGCGCGGGGATGAAGTTGCTGATCCACTCACGCCGGCGCTTGTAGAGGTCGATGGCCGAGTACGGGCACTTGTGCTCGATAGAGCAGTCGACACATCGGTCGGCGCTTCCTTCGGGCGCGTTCTCGCCGCGGAACCATAGGAGTGATCCGAAGGAGGATACCCGGCTGCATCCGGCGCCGCATATCCAGAGCAGGAAGTCGAGGTCGTGGCAGCATTTGGCCAGGAGCATCGGGTTGCTCTCTTTCTCGCGGTTCATGATGCCGCGGACGTAGCTGTGGGTGTCGCGGTCGATTCCAACCTCTTCGGTGTGGTTGATGGATATGATGCGTCCGTATGTGCCAGAGTCGACAAGCTCCTTGATCTTGATGAACAGCGGATGGTAGCGCAGGACGTGGCAGATCGATACAATCTTGCCTTTGTCGCGAGCTTTGCGTGCTATCTGCAGACATTGATCGTAGGTCTGTGCGATAGGTTTCTCGAGCAGGATGTGATATCCGGCGTCGAGGGCGAGCATACATGGCCAGTAGTGTTCGTTCTCGGGGGTGCATATCATTACGGCATCGGCTTTGACCGGAGTGGCGAAAAAGTCGCGGTAGTGTGCGAACCGCATGTTTTCGGGAACTCCGAAGCGGTCGGCCATGTCGTTCCGCCGGACGGGGTCGGGCTCGACGACGGCCACAAGCCGGACAATGTCGGGATGGGTCTCGACAAAGTGCATGTAAGTACGCATCCTGTTGCCGGCCCCGATCGCAACAATCAGGGTCGGCTCAGTGGATGGATTAGGTATGGTCTGGTTTGGTGTCACTTTTTGCTGCGGGCTTTTTTGCCTTTGGCTGGTTGCTGTTTAGTGAGATCAAGAACACGGATATTGCGGAACTTCACGCCGGCACCATGACCGCAGAAGCTGATGTAGCCTTCCTTGTTGAACAGGCCGGGGTGGTTCTGATGGTCGAGGGTGTAGGGGTTTTTCTTAGCGCCGTCGGGTGCTACGTTGTGTCCCTGAGTAGCCTCGCGGATGTCGACGTCGGTCACAACTTTTCCGTCGACAGTCACTGTGATGCGGTCGCCTACAGCCTTGATTTCCTCGGTGTGCCACTGCTTGATGGGACCGAAGTCGATGTGCTCGGGCACGACAATACCGTAGACGGATCCGTGGTTCTGGTAAGGACGCAGACCGGTGTAGCCGTAGTTGTGGCCCTGGTAGAGGGGATCGTCGTGGTCGAGGATCTGTATCTCCATGCCTTCGTAAGCGGCGTCGACGCCAGTTACGTCCTTGCCTGTGCGGATTCCTACTCCATTGTTGACGGCCGGTACGTCGAAGAAGAATTCAAAGCGGAAGATGAAGTCGCTGTAGTTCTTCTTGGTGTAGAGATTGCCCTCGCCGCCGTATTGTGCTGTGACGTAGATGTTGCCGTCCTGAGGGATGTAGCCGGTTGTGTTGCCGTGGAAGTTCTCCATTGAACGTCCGTCGAACAGGATTTCGAAACCTTGCTCACGCTCCTCGTCGCTGAGGGTGTAGATGGGGGTGTCGGGGAGGACGTTGATGTAGAAATTGCGCAGCTCGACGGGTGTTGAGGAGTCGGAAGCAAAGCTTACGGCACCTTTCACGGGAGCTTCCTTGTCGGAACCCGGGATCTTGTCGATGACCTGGTTGACTGCAATCTCGGTTCCGTTGGCCTCGAGAAAAATGCGGTCGTTTATCATCTTGATGTGTACGGGATTCCAGCCATCGGTGGCGGGCACTGAGACTGTGCCGTCGGTCAGCGAGATGCCGTTGGCGGCGCTGAGAGTGACAAGCGGCATAGACCGGAGTGTGATTGTGGCATCTCCTTTTCCGAGCCAGTCGAAGTAGATGTCGAAGTTCTCCATGTTGTCGCCGAGGGTTATAGAAGTGGCGCTCTCGGAGGTCTGGCCGTTCTTTCCGGCAGGCTTGAATCCGCCGTTGTCGTTCCAGTTGGCGAGTATGCCGTCGATCATGTCGATAGAGTAGCCGGCGTCGGCGTTGCCTTTGGCTTTCTCAGCCTTGAATGAGCCGAGGGCCTTGTCGACAGCTCCGCGCATTGACGCACCCTGCTGGAGCGATTCGTTGGCTTTGATTATGCTTGCGAATGTGCTTGCGGCTGCAAATCCGGCTACGGGGTCGCTGATGTAGTCGGCGGCCAGCATTGCAGCGGGGAGGGTCGGGCTTTGGCTGAGGGCGCTAAGGAGCTGCTTGCGCACGGCATCGCCTGGCTTCAGGTCGAGGGCGCGGCTATAGAGATAGTAGGCCTGGCCCGGGGTGGTGTCGGCCTTCTTGACCATAGCGATATAGCGCTTGAGAATGGTGTCTTTTGATGCTCCGGGCGCAGCTGAGGCGGCCATGTCGTAGAGCACGTTGATCACGTCGGGGTTGTTGACCTGGAGGAGTGCGTCGAAAGCGGCCTGACGGTTGGAGCCGTTGTAGCCTTCCAGGAGTTTGGCTATGGCCTCGGGAGTACCGGCCTGTGCGAGCAGAGGATAGTAGAGCGATACATTTCCGGCTTTGGCGAGAGCTGCGTTTATGGCTTTGAACTGTGCGTCGGACGAGAGGGGCTGTAAGGCGCTTTTTGCGGCTTTCTGTATCAGAGCTGTTGATTTGCCTTCGGAGGCATTGAGCATAGTGCAGAGTGCGCTGAAGTCGGCGTCTGTGGCCACACCGTCGAGGGCGGCGTAGGCAGCCTGTGAGATGGCCGGATCGGCCGACTTGGTGAGATCGACGATCTGGCTGTAGGCTGAGTGGATGTGTCGGGCGGAAGCAAGCGAGAGAGCTTCGCAGACTGTTGTGGGGTTGTCTGACTTGAGGCAGCTGATGACACCCTGGTTTATGTTGCCATTGAACGAGAGGAGCGCCTTGTTTGCGGCCTCGGCGTGCAGACCACCCTTGTCGAGCTGTGCGAGCAGTGCGGCGAGCGCCTCATCGCCACCGATCTTCGATGCGGCATAGATAGCTGAAGTGGCAAGCTCGGTATTGCCGCTTTCCATAGCCTTGATGATCAGGCCGGTCTGTGAGGCGGCATGAATGTTGCCGAACCAACGCACAACGTCGATCTGCGATTGTACAGGCAGGCTGTTGAACTTGGCGGCCACGGCGGCCACGATGCCTTCGCCGGCAGTGGGGATGGCGTTTACTATTGCTGTGTGGCGGTATTGCGGCGACATATCTTTCAGGGCCGTGAGAATGGTCTTTGTGGCGTTGGCCTTGTCATTGCGGAGCATAAGGCGAAGACCTGCGCAACGCAGGGCCTGGTTTTTGTCCTTCATGAGAGTCTTGGCCTCCTTGATGACTGTCTTGCTGTCATCAATGTTGTTGAGCAGCTGCAGGTAGGCGTCGGTATCGCCCGAAGCGCGGAGAGTCTTGAGAGCAGCCGATGTGCCGCAGACAGCGAGGGCGTTGATTGCAGCGGCGCTTGCGGCGCTGTTGTCGGATTCGGCCCACTTGACCATAGTAGGCTCCACACCCTTGAGCTTGCGGAAGTAGGCTATGTATGCCAGATCGGCGCTGGGGGTGGTAGTGCTGTTGATGAGCGCGGTCAACTGGTCATCTACGCCCGGCATCAGAGCGAGGCCGTGTGTGGCCACGTGAGCCAGAGAGCTGTCGGCCAACAGACCTTTGTAGAGGTCGAAGTCGGCGGCAGTGCAGAGTTTGTTGAGCTGAGTGAGGATGAAAGCCTTGTTTGGCTCGTCGGTGCAAGCGGCGAGAGCCTTGACCAGAGCATCGTGGATAGGCTGTCGCAAGGCTTCGTTGCCATCGGCGGTGACATAGTTGACCACTCCGTTAATGGCATATTCAGCCTTCGAGTTGTCGGCCTGGTTGGTCGGCTTGAGCATGTTGGTGAGCAGGTCGATGCCTGTGGCGCCGGTTCCTGCGAGCTCACCCATGATGCGGTGGTAGCTCTTGGCTGTCTGAGCCGGAAGTTGAGCAAGACCGTCGGTCACTACCGTCTCGGGCTTGCGGTTGCGGCTATCGGTCTGCGCCTGGGCTCCGAAGCCCAGACAGAGACAGATTGCCATGAGAACTATAGAATATATACTCTTTCTCATTTTGATTGGTTATCGGGGATGAATGGGTATGTTTCGGGTAGGGTTTGCTCAGATCTTCCAGGGACCGCGCATTGGTTGGTCGATGAGTGCGTTGGCAGCGTCATCGCCTATGAATGTCTGGGTGGTCGGATCGAAAGCGAGTTCCTTTCGGCCCAGACGGAGCGCTATGGCGGCCTGGTTGACGAGAGTGCAGCTGTGATGTCCGTTCACTTCGTTCAGTGCGAACTTCTGGCGTGTGCGCACGCAGTCGAGGAAGTCGGTACGCTGAGGCTCGGGATCGGGCAGCTCGGCAAGTTTGTTCATGACATCGGGGATGGTACACTCAAAGCCTTTGTAAACCTTTCCTTTGGGACCTTCGATATACGGCACCTTGCCTTTGCTCTCATATCCTTCGCCTTCGAGGATAATCTCGCAACCGTCGGCATAGGTGTACTTGATGCGGCGCCAGATGCCTACGGCATCGCTGTGCTGCTGGGGAGCCTCGACTTCGATCTTTACGGGGAAGTCGTCATCCTTGCCGAGCAGATACTGTATCGGGTCGAGGTAGTGCTGGCCCATGTCGGTCAGGCCACCGCCGTCGTAGTCCCAGTATCCGCGGAATGTCTGGTGCACACGGTGGGGATTGTAGGGCTTGTAGGGAGCCGGGCCGAGCCACATGTCGTAGTCGAGTTCCGAGGGTACTGCCTCGGCGGTGAGGTGGTCCTTGCCTACCCAGAAGAATTTCCAGGCGAAACCGGTGGCACCGCTCACGGTCACCTTGAGAGGCCATCCGAGCATGCCGCTGTCCACGAGTTTCTTGAGGGGCTGTACATCAGTTCCGAGTCCGTAGAATGTGTCTTTGAAGCGGAACCATGTGTTGAGGCGGAAAATGCGGTTATACCGCTCCACAGCCTCAATGACGCGCTTGCCTTCGCCGATTGTGCGGGTCATCGGCTTCTCACACCAGATATCCTTGCCGGCCTTTGCGGCTTCCACGGCCATTATTCCGTGCCAGTGCGGTGGAGTGGCTATGTGTACTATGTCAACGTTCTGGTCGTTGATCAGGTCGCGGAAGTCGTGGTATGGGGTGACGTTTTCGCCCAGCTTGTCCTTGGCCATCTTGACAGCCTGGTTGAGGTGATTCTGGTCGACATCGCACACCGAGACCAGACGGCACTTGTCGTCGCTGGTGAAGTGATATGATGAGCGGCCTATGCCGCCTACGCCGATGATTCCTTTGGTGAGCTGGTCGCTCGGGGCTATATATCCGTTGCCGCCGAGCACTTTGCGCGGTACTATGGAGAAGAGGCCGATTGCTCCGACGGTCTTTAGAAATGATCTTCTGTCGGTTTTCATTTAGGTAATGTTATAAAGTAGATTGGTCAGATAGAAATGTAATGCCTTGCGTGAGTTTGGCAGTATTATATGAGGTGAGTTACAGCCATGTGCAGCCAGGGCGTTTACTTTTATGCAAATATAGCGATTTTCAGCCGCTTTGCGTTGCAGACAGATTGATATCGGGCATTGATTAACATTGTTTAGTCAATATTCAGTATCAATTTGTTAAGAACCGGTTTGTCCTGACTTTTATGAATCGGACCCGAAAGGAGCGAGCTTGTTGCCGCCCGTGCCTTTCGGGTCCGATGTATTCAGGTCTGATTCTTGATTTTACTCAGTAGTGGAACGCAGATCAGTCTTCGAGCGGTGCACCGTAGTTGGCTACGAGCCATGTCTGGTCGACTGTGGTGTAATACTGCGACGGGTTGGTGTAGGGATTGTTATAGTAGAATATAGCGGGGTTACCGTTAAGTTCTGCCTGATTCCATCCGGGAGTCCAGCCTGTGAATATGCCGTCGACATCGATGGCGTGCGAGCGGGTGGCTACATTGACACCTTTGTATGCGCGGTGCAGACCCAGTGCCTGACGCTTGGCGTCGAAGTAGTTCACACCCTCGCCCCAGAATTCTATCTGCTTCTGGAAGTTGAGCTCATCCATGAAGTCGGCAGTCAGCTTCGACGAGTCGTACTGCGGATCGCGGGTTTGGATCAGAGGCACGATTACGGCTGCGCCTGCAGCAGCGCCGCTTGTGCGGTAGGTAGCCTCAGCCTTGATGAAGTACATCTCCTCGACGCGCATGATCGGGTAGTCGACAGCGCCGCCTGTGGTGTAGTTGTTCCATACGCCGTTGTGCGGGCGGAACTTCAGGTTCAGATAAACCCAGGGCTTGGTGTCGAAGCGCTCGTAAACATAGGAGCGGATCCACGATGGCGGGCAGTTGAACTGGTAGTCAACAGTGCCGGGTCCGTCGAGTTCATCATTGGCATCGGCGGTCGATACATCACCCCAACGGTTGTTTATCAGTACCCCGTCGGCATTCTTCTCTACCAGGTAGGGTTCGCCTTCCTTCTGGTTTGTCGACAGATAGAAGAATGTCGGGTCGAGCCATGACTTTCTGCGGAAATCGGTCTTGTTAAGACGCTCATACATCTTGCGGTCAAGCGAGCGGCCGACACCCCAGCCATATATCACGAAGTTGCTCTCCGAGTCGATGATCATGGCAAACTGGAAAGAACCGCCGGTTGCGGCGCTGGTGTTACCTTCCGAGATAGTGGTGGCCCACATCCATGAGTTCTGTGAGTTGCGGTTGTTGAAGCCGTTGGCGGGATCGGTCCACTGCTCTTCTGTCAGCGGAGTGCAGCCTGAGGTCGATATGGCGCGGTCGGCGTATGTGGCCGCGTTCTGCCAGTACTCGTTGGTGTTCTTATACTTTTCCGAAACGTCTGTACGCGATGCCATCGATGTATATACCTGTGCATACAGGCCATATACAACACCGAGGTTAGGTTCTACCTTGTCCGAACGGTTGAAGCCCTGCAGCTCCTGTTCTGCGGCTGCGAGGTCACTTAGAATCAGGTCGTACACCTCGTCGACTGTGGCGCGTGGGTTGTTCGACAGCTCTTCAGGAGTGCTTGTCTCGGTCACGATGGGCACACCAAGGTTGGTCAGGTCGTGCTCGGGGGCAGTATAGGTGAAGCGTGAGTCGGTCGGCTTCTTATACTCCATTATGCGTACCAGATCGTGGTAATAAAGTGCGCGGTAGGCGTGGGCTATTCCGCGGTAGCGCACCAGCTCGGTATTGGTCTCCTCGGGGTCGATCAGCGCCAGGATATCGTTTACTGCCTTGATATATCCATAATATACATACGACGGATATATACCGCGGTTTGATCCGGTTGCCGATACGGCGCCGTAACACCATGCTCCATATGTGTTCCAGCCCTGCTGACCGGCGCAGACGAACGGAGTTGTAGCGTGTTCAGGCATAAGGCGCAGGCCTGCGTAGCCTATGTTCTCGATACCACCGTCGCTGTTGGAGTATCCGGCCATGGTGGTGTAGATGGCGTTTACCATACCGTTCAGAGCGTCAGGTGAGGCGGAAATCTGTCCTCCGGTCACAAAATCCGTTGGCACATATTCCTGGATACAGCTGCTCAGGCCCATTACTGATGCCAAAGCAAGACCTATGTAATATTTTTTTGTTTTCATTGAATATGCTTGTTAAGATATTAGAATGATACCTGTACGCCGCCCGAGATTGTACGGATAGGAGAGTAGAGCTCGGGGCTGGTGATACCGATAATGTTCTGGCGTGGATCAAGACCACGGCGTGCCGAAACGTAGCCGAGGTTCTCGCCTGCGAAGTATACGCGCAGACGGTCGATGCCCCACTTCTTTGTCATCATGGTAGGCAGGGTATAGCCGAAGTTGACGTTCTGCAGGTTCAGGTAGCTTGCGCTGGCCAGGAAGCGGTCGGTCATGGCTGACTGGCTGTATTGCTCGTAGGCACGCAGACGCGGCACGTCGGTGTGTACGTTTTCGGGTGTCCATGCTTTCAGGATATCCTTGTGCCAGTTTGATGATGATGCCTCGCCGCCCGAGCCCATCAGGTTGTTGTAGATGTAGTCATACACCTTACCACCCAGCTGGAAGTTGAGGTTGACCGACAGGTCGAAGCCTTTCACTGTGATTGTCGTGCCGAAACCACCGTTGATAGGAGCGAGTGCATCGCCGCCGAAGTAGTAGTCAGCCTGGCTGGCATCCTCTACCTTCTCTTTGCCGATTATGTTGCCCTGTTCGTCGAGGGTGTTCTTCCAGTAGAGCTGTGCGCCCTCTTCGTTCAGACCGGCGGTCTTGCGGACATACCATGTGTAGAGAGGCAGACCCTCGCCCACGTAGTAGCGCCACAGTGATACGAACGAACCGTCAACGTTCACATAACCGTCGTGACCGTCGATATTCATTGTCTTGGCCTCTTCCGGCAGACGGAGCACCTTGTTCTTCACGTAGCCGATATTGAAGTTGGCCGACCATGTGATGTCGCGTGTCTGCAGGATTGTACCGTCAAGATTCAGCTCGACACCTTCGTTGCGCATGTCACCCAGGTTGGTGTAGTAGCTGGTATAACCGGCCGACGGCGGTGTCTTCAGCGAGAACAGCATGTCGGTGGTCTTGCGGTAGAAGTAATCGAATCCTCCGTTCAGACGATGGTTGAACAGCTCAAACTCAAAACCTACGTTCCAGTTGGTGTTGGTCTCCCATGTGATGTTTTCTGTACCTTTGCCACGCCACTGATATGATACTTCATCGTTGTTGTTGATGATATTGTACCGGTCGTCATACAGATAGTTGCCGATGTTGTCATTGCCCTGTGCGCCTACAGAGAACTTGATCTTAAGTGAGTTCACCCAGTCTGCATTGAAGAATTCCTCCTTCGACAGTACCCAGGCTGCACCCAGGCTCCAGAATGTACCCCAGCGATGATCCTTTGCGAAGCGTGATGATGCGTCGCGGCGGATAGAGGCGTTGGCATAATACTTCTGCGCGTAGTCATACATGCCGCGGAAGAAATAACCTTCGTTGTTGTATTTTGATCCGTAGCTTGACGGATAGTTCTTGTTCAGAAGCACACCGAGTTCGGTTGCGTTGTCGATACCGAAGTTCCAGCCCGAGGCGCTGATATAGCTGTAGTCATACTTATAGTACTCGTGACCTAACAGGGCGCTCACCTCATGCGGGCCGAAGTTCTTGTTGAAGTTCAACAGCTGCTGGGTGTTGTATGTACGTGTCTCATACTTTGTACGGCTCAGATAGCCATTGTCCGTAGAGCTGGTGTAATTGTCTACAAACGGGCTGTTGCGGTACATATATTGACGTGCGTAGCTGTAGGTGCTGCCGTTGATGGTAAATGTCAGCCAGTCTACAGGCTTGATATCTGCATATATGCTTGCTGTGGTCGAGTTGCCTCGTGTCTGCTCTTCACGATACTTGTTGGTGAAGATAGCGTTGGCCGGCGAAGATGAGAAGCCGCCGCGGTGCAGGTTGTAGCGGTTGCCGAAGTCATACATAGGCTGATCCCACTGGTCTATCATGATCTGCTTGTCAGCTCCGCGCAGATACACCGGATAGATCGGTGCCTGATTGTGGATGATCGACCAGATCGATCCTATACCTATGGCGTGGTCGTTGGCGCCTATGCCACCTTCCGACACCTGGTTGTTTCTGTAGTTGGTGTAGCTGATGTTGACACCTGTGCGCAGCCACTTCTTGGCGTTGTAGTCCACCTTCACGCGGCCGGTGAGGCGACGCTCGTGCGAGCCGCCTATTATACCTTCCTGATCCAAGTAGCCCAGCGAGCTGTAGTAGTTCAGGCCGTTCATGCCGCCCGATACGGTGGCGTTGTATTCCTGACGGAGACCGGTCTGCAGACCTACCTCTGCCCAATCATCGGGCTGCAGCCACAGGTCGGTGCCCTGATAGCTGTAGAGGGCGCCCAGAGTGGCGGCTGAGTTCATCTTGCCGTTGTCCATGATGAAATCCTGGCCGTTGGGCACTGTATATACCATATAGCCCGGGCCGATACCTGTTGCGGTAGTGTTCATCAGGTTGTAGTTGGCCAGCTTATGGGCCTCGGCTGCGCTCAGGGGAGCGTCAAGGCCCTTGTTCTTGGCATACGAATCGGCCATGTAGTAGTTCTTCAGTGAGGTGTAGAATGTCTCATAGAACTGCTTGCCGTTCAGCTTGTCATATTCCTGCAGGGCCTTTGAGTTGCCGCCCCACTTCATGTCGACACTCACCTTTGCCTGGCCGCCGCTGTTGCGGGTAGTGATCATAACCACGCCGTTGGCGCCGCGGGCGCCGTAGAGTGCGTTCGATGCGGCATCCTTCATCACTGTCATCGACTCGATGTCGGCCGGGTTGATCAGCGCTATATCGCCGTCATAAGGCATGCCGTCCACTACGATCAGTGGCGTGGTGCCCGACGATATCGAGCCGAGACCGCGGATGGTGATCGTTGGCTCCGAGCCCAGCTGCGACGAGCTGTTGGTCAGCTGTACGCCTGCCACGCGGCCTGCCAGGGCCTGCGTAGCTGTCGATACCTGCGACTTGTTGATGTCGTCGGCCTTCAGGACGCCCGCCGATCCTGTGAATGCTTCTTTCTTCATCTTACCGAAGGCTACTACCACGACCTCGTCGAGGGCTTCGGTATTGGTGGCCAGGATGATGTTCACTTCGGGATGCCCCTCAACCTTCACGGTTGCGGTGACATAGCCCACATAGCTCACCTGGAGGGTTGCGGTCGACGGTACGACGATCTGATACTTGCCGTCCATATCGGTCGATGTTGCATTAGTTGGTTTGCCAACCTCAGTGACTGTCGCGCCGATCAGTGGTTCACCCTCCTGATCGGTTACAACGCCCTTCACTGTCAATGCCCAGCTGCACACCGTGCACATAAGGCAAAACAATAGGCTTAACGCTTTTTGCATAATGATTTAAGATAGATAATAAGGGTAGATACGTCTTGGGGCTTCACCTCCGTTCTATCTGATACAATGTTCTTGTCGTGCGGATCTTACTATGAGTTTTGGTCATGGTATTGTCGGAAATGCAGGACAGGAGAGTCGGAATGTTGTTTCTTATACAGCGAATGATCTGCTCCTTTATTTTACCTCGCAAATGTACAGTAAAAAGTTGTAAATACCCCCCCCCGAATGTTAAAATATAATAAAATGCTGACTTTTGTCAGCCAAATTTGCTGTTTTTTAATATAAAAATGACATTAAATCACCCATAATTTTGTCATTATGCCACCGTTTTTGCTAATATTGACAAATTTAGGCTTTGTTTACACAGATATTTTGTCTAAAATTTATTATTTGTAGCCATGATCCCATCCTTGTGCTACATATTATCATATTTACCCCTCCTTTTGCTTTCATAAATCATTATCTGTCCTCATCTGCATATCAATCCGTCAGTCCGGTACCTCTCGCGCTACGACGCACCGACGCCCTGCATTGAGCCGAAACAATGCAGGGCGTCGTCTGTCTTGTCAATGGTTCCGCGTTGTTATCCGCGCTCCTTATTTCACCTCCTTGGCCACTATGCGGGTCTCGATCTCTATTTTCTGCTCTTCAACCAGTGCATGCAGCCACTTCACTATCCGCCATGCCTTCGAATGCTCCGGCGTCTCCAGGCCTGGATTATTGGGATAACTCGCATCCATTGCCGCCGACCACAGTCCCAGCGAGTTCTTGCTGTCGATATAGTCCAGCACGAATTGTCCGTCCGATATGTTGCATAGTTCATACAGATGCCCCTCCGAGCGCCATGTCGGCGACGTCACGGCAAGCCATTCTGTCCAAATATTGCCCGACACATCCTCCGCTATATCACGCGTTGATGCTATCAGGTGGTTGAACTCCTCGGGAGCATACATATATATGTAGCGCCCGTTCCGCTCCGGAAGGTAGGCGAAGTTCTGGTCCAGTTGCACATACTGTCCGTTCGACGCGCTGCGCATCTCTACGGCCATCTTTCCGTCACTGCCCGGCGCGAACCTCACCTTGTCATATCCTATCTTATCGCGCAGCGAGGCAAGTGAGACATCCGTGAGCCACTTCACAGCCTCGTCTGCAGTGATGCTCTCGTCTCCCAACTCAAGCACCGGCTTTTCCGCCGTACGCTGCATCGCCCTTCGCGTTATACCGTCGCCGTCGAGCGACAGCTCATAGCGGCGGCCGGCTGCTGCAAAAGCCGACATATCATATTTCACCTCGGCCTGGAGCTTGCGGCTGGCCGACACTGTAGGATTGTCCACAACGCCGCTAAGGCTTATATGCGTCTTGCCGTAATTCAGTTCGCCTTCCACGGTCATGCCGTTGCGCCCCATGGTGCCGTTGGTCGCAAATTCTGCCTTCGTCAACCTTGGCTGGAACACCGTACGTCCTTTTATTGTCTCTACCGACACATCTGGTATCTGTAGATCACCCACCGTCATGGTCAGGCTATGTGTCTCCGACATCACAGATCCGTCTGCGCCCGCGGCCGATTCAATTTCCACCTCGCTCGGATAGTCATGACCGTTCACGGTCAATGCTACCTGCTGTACTGACAGAACGCCCGTTAGCTCATTGCCGGTTGCCATAGGCACCTTGTCGTCCGATGAGCACGACCACATCATTGCTGCAATCGTTCCGGCCATAAGGCTCGCCAGGCCGCCCTTGTTGATAGTGTGATGATTTGTTTTCATGGTTATTATGTTATTAGTCGGAATATCTATTTCGCAAATATAGATATATATTATCGCATTAGCAACTCTTTCGACCGGAGCCGGCAATTATTTGTCATTTTGACCTTTTTCTCTTTCATCTTTATCAATCCCGTTTGCCGGAATCCAATCCTGCGGCAACCTGCGTTCGTGTGTATACAAAAAAAGAATGAGCTAAGCAAACCGAAGTCTGACATTAGCTCATTCTCCTCTCTCCTCTGCGGTATGGACGGGACTCGAACCCGCGACCCCCTGCGTGACAGGCAGGTATTCTAACCAGCTGAACTACCACACCAGAGTAGCATTTTTGACTTATGTCTAAGTGCTCTTGCATTCGATCGGGAGGTGTTTCCTTTCGTTTGCGATGCAAAGTTACGACGTTTTTTTTATCCCACCAAATATTTCCGCAAAAAAAATGCATTTTTTTTCAAATTTTCTTCCTTTTCATCCTCCCGGACCCCCTTTTTACAAGTTTTGGGGACCCTCTGGGCCCCCAAAACCGTATTCTGTCATCTATTTTCGTAGGTACCTGTGTCAATCTATTTCTACGCTGTGACCCGGGTGGTGAAGACAGTAGCACTTCGTGGCTGCGCTGCTGTTGTATTCCGCAAAGTTGCATGCTTCCTCATATTTCCCGTCAAAATGCATCGGGAAGAAATTATCCACCTTTATAGTATTGAGAAATTCCCTCACTCCTCGGCTGAAGTCTGAGCCCTGACGCGGATCTACCGGGAAAAATGCTATGTTTATCTCCGGATTCTCCGAAGCTATGCGGTTGAGCACCTTGCGGTACTTCACATCCGCAGCCTCAACCTCCTTGAATGTCGACTCATCCTGCCAGTGCCAGTCGTTCAGGTCGCCGGCATGGAATATTTTCTTGCCGTCAGGCAGTGTCACCATGAAGCTCACACCCTCGTCAGTCGACGGATATGCCTTCACTGCTATTTTGCCCGGAAGATCTTCCACTGAGTCTCCGGCGCTCATGCCCTGTACCTCCAGTGTCGAAGGTATGTTCATGGCCTTTATATCGTTCGACATCACATACACGCGCCTGTGGTTCTGGGCCATTTCATATATGCTCGGTGTGTGGTGGTCGGGGTGATGGTGGCTGGCGAAAAATACCACCGGCAGATCCGGATATGTGCCAAGTATGTTGTTCAGTGCGTGCGAAGGATCTCTGAAGTAGTCGAAAACGAGAATTGCATCGGCCAGCGTGACTACAAAGCCGCTGTGGTCAAGATAGGTCACTTTAATCATAGTGCGGACGGTTTTTTTAGCGTTCTGTTGTAACGTGTAGCGTCATTCCGTCATAGCCCATCTCTACGCCTCGGGGCAGAAGCCGCGAGGTCTCCGCATGAAGCCCTATTCCGTGGCTCATGTGGGTGATGATTGCCCGACGGGGTGCTACTTCGGTTATAACGTCTATCGCCTGCTTTAGGTTCATGTGCGTGGGGTGGGGCGTGTGGCGCAGTGCGTTGATGATCAGTGTGTCAGTGCCTTTCATCAGCGATATCGTCCGCTCGTCTGCGCTTTTGCAGTCTGTTACGTAGCTCAGTCCGCCTATCCTGTACCCTAATATCGGCAGATTCCCGTGCATCACACGCAGCGGCAGCACACCCGTCTCCTCTATTCCGGCCGGCCGGAATTCACCCGCCTCCTCATCTATCGTCCGCAGATCGAAGTGGGGCAGTCCTGCTTTGGGCTCTTCGTGGAAACAATACGGTACGCGCGCGCGTATGTCCCTCGCCACGTCTGCCTTGCAGTACACCGGTAGCCCTTTCGGATATGGCATGCAGTACGGACGCAATTCATCCAGCCCCGCCACATGGTCATAATGGCTGTGTGTCAGCAATACCGCGTCTATACGTTCCGGTGTCCCCGCGTTCAGCAGTTGCCGGTATATGTCGGGACCGCAGTCTATCAGTATATGCCGTCCCTGGTCGGTACGGATCAGTATGGCCGAACGCATGCGCCGGTCACGTGGATCGCGCGACGTGCACACTTTGCAGCTGCACATCAGTTGTGGCACTCCCGACGAGGTGCCTGTGCCGAGTATGGTGATTTTCATCAGTACCTCCGGTTCAAAGGGTGTTTAATAAGATGTGTGAATGGATTTCACCACTCTTTAGCTGCGGTAGCTGCTCAGCAGCCCGTCGCTGAATGTCAGCGTCACTCCGTTCTCATACGTCCAGCGCTCATATATCGTGTCTCTTCCGGGTACTCGCTCCACCTTCGCCGGGCTCCCCAGTGCCAGACGGCACTCGTCTCTGGTCATGCCGCTCGCCACGGTTCCGCGCGTTATCAGTTCCCAGTTCCTGTCCGATATCTTCGGATAGCGTGCGCGGGGATCGGTCAGCGATATCTGCTTGTCAAACGTGCTTGTGGCGCCGGTGCTCGTGTCAAACGTCAGTGGCAGATAGAATGTCTTGGCCATGTTTTTCCCGTCGGCCTCCGTCTCCAGCTTCAGTTTCACAGGATATACACCATATCCTGCCATCACATCTGCTATGCTTACCTTCACATACTTGCGCCCACCTGTGCGGTTGCCGCGTTCATCCTGCCATAGCGATGTCGTCACGTAGTAGCTGTTCCCTTTCAGTTTGTCCCGCAGGTTGTTTATAAGGCTCAGCTCTGTCATGAACGGAACCTCTATCTCTCCGCGGCGTCGTAGCGAGTCTGTCGACACATCGGTCCTGTAGACCACCTGTCCCTCCGGGGCGGTGAATATCAGTTCCGCGACATTATTGCCCGTTATCGACATCACATCGCGCGATCCGTAATATTCTATGGTCTGCCCGCCGAGTGGCTTCATGCCGTCGGCCTCCGGACCGAATATACGCATCACCCTGTTGTCGGTGCATACGAATTGCTTCCCTCGTTGCCACGAGCCGAATGGCTCCGGAGCTATTCCCTCGAGATAATGAGTCTCCGGGCGGTCTGTCACATGAGCGCGTCTCACGTCGCTCTCCGTTATCTTGGGTGTCGATTCAACTCCCGTGAAACACGATGTCAGCGGCATCATGGTCATTACAACCATGATGCCGGCGACTATTGTTAGCTTGCTGTTGTCAGCTCTGTTCACTTTGTTGCTGTCGGGTCTATGCCGAGATTTTCGTAGATGAATGAATATATATCGGTGTATTCGTCTATTACCTTTGTCATCGGTTTGCCTGCGCCGTGGCCTGCGTTGCTGTCTATACGGATCAGCTTCGGTGCGTCTCCGGTGTCTGCGGCCTGCAGGGTGGCGGCATACTTGAACGAGTGGGCCGGTACTACGCGGTCGTCATGGTCGGCTGTGGTTACCAGGATGGCCGGATATTTCACTCCGTTCTTTATTGTGTGGATCGGTGAATAGCCGAGCAGATATTCGGCCATCTCCTTGCTGTCGGCGCTCGTGCCGTAATCCGGTGCCCAGTTCCAGCCTATGGTGAACAGGTGGTAGCGCATCATGTCCATGACGCCTACGCGGGGTATGGCCACCTTGAACAGGTCGGGTCTCAGGTTCACCGTCGCGCCTACTAAGAGTCCTCCGTTGCTGCCGCCCTCTATGGTCAGGAGCTCTGGCTTGGTCCAGCCTTCGTTCACCATATATTCGGCTGCCGAGATAAAGTCGTCAAACACATTCAGCTTGTTCATCTTCGTGCCGCCGTGGTGCCACTCCTCGCCATATTCCGATCCGCCGCGAAGGTTGGCCTGAGCATAGATGCCTCCGTTTTCAAGCCATAGCAGACGGTTGGCCGAGAATGTCGGGGTCAGCGATACGTTGAAGCCGCCGTAGCCGTACAGATATACTGGATTCTCTCCGTTGCGCTCGAGGCCTTTCTTGTAGGTCAGGAACATCGGGACCTTTGTACCGTCTTTCGAGGTGTAGAACACCTGCTCTGTCACGTAGTCCTCCATGTTTATTCCCTTCAGTTCGGCTGTCTTGATCAGCTTGCTCTCGCCCGTGGTGGTGTTGTAGCTGTAGATCGCCGAGGGATAGGTGAACGAGGTGAAGCTGTAGAACACCTCGTCGTTGTCCTTGCTGCCCGTGAAGCCGGCTGTGCCGAAGGTCGGGAACTCTACCTCACGCAGCTGCTTGCCGTTGCGGTCATACACGAATGCCTGTGAGGCGGCGTCTTTCTCATAGCTCACTATGAATTTGTCCGATGTCGGGGTCACGCCCGTCAGTACGGCCTCGCTTTCACCTATCAGCTCCTTCCACGAGTCGCGGCCCGGGTTGGCTATGTCGGCGGTCATCATCCGGTTGCGGGGCGCGCCGTAGTTGGTGGTGAAATATATCTTGCCGTTGGCTACATCCACTATGTTGATGTCATAATCCTGACTCGGCTCCATCACCTGCCATTCAGCCGGTTTGTTCTTGAGGCTCTTGAACATTACCGACTGGCCGTTGCCCTCGCCCGAGCCTATCACAAACAGATAGTCGCGGCTGTCGGGCACCCATGCCGAGTGGAAGTGAAGCGGATTCTTAGGATCCTCATATACCAGCTGGTCCTCGCTCTGGGGAGTGCCGAGCTTATGGAAGTATATCTGATGGTTCTCGTTCGAGTTGCTGAACTCCTTTCCGGCTTCCGGACGCGGGTACGCGCTGTAGTAGAAGCCGTCGTCCTGCCAGTCTACGCCTGTAAATTTCGCCCATTCTATGTGGTCTTCCAGAAGCTCCTTGCTCTCTGTATCCATCACGTAGATCTCTGTCCAGTCCGAACCGTTGCGCGATATTGTGTAGGCGGTACGCTTGCCGTCGTTGCTTCGCGATATGCCGGTCAGTGCCACTGTGCCGTTGTCCGACAGTTTGTTCGGATCTAAGAATACTTCACCCTCGCCGTAGGGGCTGTCTGCGCGATACAGTACCGACTGGTTCTGTAGGCCGTCGTTCTGCGAGTAGTAGTATTTTCCGTCCTTCGACTTCGACGGCATTCCGAACTTCTCGTAATTGTTCAGCTCCGTTAGGCGCGAGCGTAGTTTGTCGCGGAAAGGTATTTGCGACAGATACGATTCTGTTACGGCGTTCTCTGCCTTTACCCATTCGAGGGTTGAGGCCGATGTGTCGTTCTCCAGCGGACGGTAGGGATCTTTCACCTCTATTCCGAAGTATTCGTCGACGGTATCGTCGCTCGGGGCGGCAGGATAGTTGAGCTGTTTGCTCTGGCTGCATGATTGAGTGCCGATGCTCACGGCGCCCGCAATGGCTGTGGTCATGATGACTGATTTGAATGACGGTCTTTTCATGGGTCAATGAGTTGGTTTTATTTGGCTGACGTCGCTCAGGCTCTCTGTTTTGCCCTTTTCCGCGCTGACTCGCGGCGCTTGGCCATCTTGCTTCTGCAAAAGTACGTAATTTTTTCGCATTACTTTTGCGAATTATCCCTTTTGCTTGCATACTTTTCCGCTTTTAGCCCCTTTGATCAAGCTGTTTAATATATTTTAACTCGAATCATATCCTTTTCCCTTGCACACTTCCACAAAACATCGTACCTTTGCATTCACAAAACGCATCGCGGGGTGGAGCAGTGGTAGCTCGTTGGGCTCATAACCCAAAGGTCGTAGGTTCGAGTCCTGCCCCCGCCACTATCCGAGCGACTTTTGATTCGTCAAAAGTCGCTTTTATTTTCTCTTCACCTCTGAGTTTATTATCTTTGTACTCAGAATTCTCATCCTATCTTTTAACCATGATACGACACTTTGCCCTGGCGGCTCTGTTTGCCGCCTCCTCCTTGTCGCTCGCTGCTCGCGATATTGTTACCGAGCGTAGCCACAAGGATTTCCTCGATCGCAAGGCTCAGATTGCCGGCACTACCGAGGGGCAGCGCCTCAAGGCGCTCGACGATCCTGCTCTCACTGGCGACCGTCGCGATGCCCTCGAATTCCTCTATACCTATATGCAGCTCCCCGATCTTGTCGATCGCGACGCTGATTTCTACCTTGATTGCATCGACGCTTCGCTCCTTGCCGCAAAGGAAATGCCCTGGGGTGACAAGGTGCCCGATCGTGAGTGGAAGCATTTCGTACTCCCTCCGCGTATCAACAACGAGGCCCTCGACTCCTCGCGCACTGTCTTCTATGCCGAACTCCGCGACCGCGTCAAGAATCTCTCCATGAAGGATGCCATCCTCGAGGTCAACCACTGGTGCCATGAGAAGGTCACATACCGGCCCAGCGATGGTCGTACCAGCAATCCGCTCTCTGCGGTCAGCCAGGCTATCGGTCGCTGTGGCGAGGAATCTACATTTGCCGTTGCCGCTCTGCGTGCCGTCGGCATTCCCGCGCGTCAGGTCTACACCCCCCGTTGGGCCCATACCGACGACAACCACGCTTGGGTTGAGGCTTGGGCCGACGGACAATGGTACTTTATCGGTGCTTGCGAACCCGAACCTGTTCTCAACCTCGGTTGGTTCAATGCCCCCGCCTCTCGTGGCATGATGATGAACACCAAAGTCTTCGGTAACTACGACGGACCCGAGGAAGTGCTTGAGGTTTCGCCATGCTACACGGCTATCAACGTCACCTCCAACTACGCTCCCGTCACCTCTATGCGTGCCCGTGTGCTCGACCCCGATGGAAAGCCTGTCGAGGATGCCGACGTTCGCTTCTCTCTCTACAACTACGCCGAGTACTATCCCATCGCCGTGAAAAAGACCGGAGCCGATGGCATCGCCGATCTTAAGGCTGGTATGGGCGACCTCGTTGTCTGGGCTTCCGATAAGTCAGGCCGCTACGGCATCTCCCACGGATCCGTTGGTCGCGACTCTGTTGTGGACGTTACCCTCTCTTACGGCCCCGGCCCGCTCCCTTCGCCCGTAGTATTCGAGTGGACTCTGGTTCCGCCCGAAGGATCCAACGAGCTCCCGTTTGTATCCGACGAGATGCGCCGCATCAACGATCTGCGCAAGATTGCCGAAGACTCCATCCGTGGCGCTTATACCGACACATTCCTCAATCCTGAGACAGCCGCCGCATGGTGCGAGGCTAACGGATATGATGCTCAGCAGCTTGCTGCCCTCCTCGTCGAGTCGCGTGGCAATCACGCCATGCTTACCGACTGGCTCTCGTCCATGCCCGATTCTCTGCGTCAGCGTGCCGTACGCCTTCTGGCTAATATCTCTGAGAAAGACCGCCGCGACATTCCTCGCGTCGTCCTCGATGACTTTATCACCACCCCCGACGGTACATCTGCTCTCCACGACAGCTACGTCCTCTCCCCGCGCGTTCTTACCGAGCAGCTCACTCCCTGGCGCAGCTTCTTCAACAAGGCCGTTCCCGCCGATCTCCGCGCAGCCTATGCCGCCGATCCCGACCGGCTTGCCAAGGCTATCGCTACCGACGTCAAGCCCGACAATGTCTGGAATCCCCAGTCTCTGCTTATGAGCCCGGAGCAGGCATTCACTATCCGTCGGGCCGACAGCCGCTCGCGTTCGCTTCTCTTCGTGGCCATGGCCCGTAGCTTCGGTATACCCGCCCGCGTCGATCCAGTCAGCGGAAACACTCAGTGGGCCGATTCCGAAGGCGTATGGCACAACGCCAATCTTGAGGCCGAAGCGCCACAGGCTGCTCCCGCTCCTACAGCCACACTCAATCTCTCGTTCGATCCCGCTGGTGGACACATTGAGGATCCCGCCTATTTCTCTCACTTCACTCTGTCCGAGATTGCCGATGGCACTCCGCGTCTCATGGAGTACGACGAAATGGCTCCTTGGAGCAAACTGTTCTCCAAGCCCGAACCTCTTGCCCCCGGCACATATATGCTCACATCAGGTCAGCGTCTCGCTTCCGGTGCCGTTCTTGCCCGTTCGGTACTCTTCAGTGTAGCCGACGGCCAGACTGTCGACATTCCTCTGGTTATGCGCCGCGACACTACCGAGATCGAGGTCATCGGATCTTTCAACTCCGAAAACCTCTATCACGACCGTGCCACCGGTACCGACAAGAGCCTCCTCTCTACATCAGGTCGCGGTTACTACGTCCTCGGTGTGGTGGTGCCCGGACATGAGCCTTCTGAACATGCCCTGCGCGACATAGCTCTCAAGGCCGATGAGCTCCAGAAGTGGGGTCATACCATTTTCATCCTTGAGCGTGAGGGTGTCGCAGCCGGAAAAGACCTCAAAGCCATCTATGGTCTCCCCGACAATGTAGTGCTCGGCACCGACATCGGTGGTGCCATAGCCGCCGAACTCGAGGCAACCGACATGCCGGTATTCATCATTGCCGACACATTCAACCGCGTTGTTTACCGCACCGACGGTTACATGGTCAACCTTGGCGATCGTCTCGTCGACACCATGTCGAAACTCGAATGATCATCCCCTTTCCCGCATAAGCGGAGACCGCCATCGTGATATCACCATGGCGGTCTCCGCTTTTTTTCGTATTTTTGCATTGCAATCAATCCCTGCCGCCATGTCAGCCCACCAACTCAATATCGCCATCTTCGCCTCAGGCAACGGCACCAACGCCGAGAACATCATCAGGTATTTCAACACTGGCGACTCTCATCCGTCAGGTATGACAGTCTCGCTCGTTGTCGCCAGCCGCCCCGATGCCTATGTCATCGAACGTGCCCGCCGGCTTGGTGTGCCCGTCCGCGTCATCGACCGCGCCACCCTCAACGATCCCGACCTCATCCTCCCGCTCCTCCGGCAGTACGGTGTCGATGTGATCATCCTCGCCGGATTCCTCATGATGATCCCGCAGTTTTTGATCCGCCGCTATCCCGAAAAGATCATCAACATCCACCCGTCCCTCCTGCCTCGTCACGGAGGCAAGGGAATGTATGGTCGCAACGTCCATGAGGCCGTCCTCCGCTCCGGCGATACCCGGACCGGTATCACCATCCATTTTGTCAGCGAGGAGTACGATCGTGGCCGTATTATTTTTCAGACATCGGTCGATGTCGAGCCGGGCGATACAGTTGATGATATCGGATCTAAAGTCCAACTACTTGAGCAGCAGCATTTTCCGCGCGTTATCCACGAAACCTTCGCCAGTTAGTCATCTATGGTGATGACCTCCTTGAACTGTCCTAACAGATTGAACTTCAGTAGTATACCGTCCGACAGGCCTACTTCGTAGGCCGATGTTGTCTTTTTTATCTTTACGATTTTGACACCGTTATTCCCGGCGTAATTCTTTGATACATACCTTGTTATAGCCTTGGGGACAAGGCCTTCGGGCACCGCTTTCGACCCACAGTCAACCGACGTCCACTTACCCTTGTTGCTGAACTCTATCTTGTTGCCATTCACCAGTTTAACGTCATAATCCGTCTTCTTCAGAAGGTGTTTGTCGATCTTTATCATCGCTACCTTCGATTTCGGGAAATATGTGTTCAACATCTCCTGGGCGGCCTCCGGAAGTTGCTCACGGTCAATGGTATACTTGTCGATTATCGCATACGATGGAATCGCCATCATCATCACCACTAATATCAGTAATAATTTTTTCATACTCTAAAAATGTTAATATCTTGATTCATAGATATTAACCGCTTTTCCCTGCCAAATGGTTCACAACCACATCTCGATCTCTAACCTAACTCCATGATCTATAGATATATAAAAAGAGTTGGATAAGCACTCCCAGTGTCTATCCAACTCCTTTTATATTATTTCAGGCCGATTTCCCGCCTTAATACTCATCCTCATTGAAGAGGAAGTCGTCTTTGGTGGGGTAGTCGGGCCAGATGTCTTCTATCGATTCGTAGGTGTCTCCTTCGTCCTCTATCTCCTGAAGGTTTTCAATAACTTCGAGCGGAGCACCGCTACGCATTGCGAAGTCGATAAGCTCATCCTTTGTGGCGGGCCAAGGTGCATCTTCAAGCTTTGATGCCAGTTCAAGTGTCCAGTACATTATTGTCAGTCAATGAGAATGTTGTTAATTATTGTCGATCATGCAGGTGGTATCCTTCATGATTCGTTTAAAAGGTGCGCAAAATTAGTGCTTTTATCATTATAAACAACAATCTTTTTGCCAAAATATTTCATTTGCACCTGATATTGTGTTGAAATATCTTGCAAGGATAAACAGAAAGTCGCTCAGGCGGTTGATAAATACCAGAGTATCTTTGTCTACGGGCTCTTCTTCGGCGAGGTCGAGCATGCGCCGTTCTGCCCTGCGGCAAACGGTTCTCGCTATGTGAGCGCGTGCGGAATCGGCTGTGGGGCCGGGTAGCACGAAGCTCCTTACTTTCGGTGTGGCCTCATCCAGACTGTCGATCATGCTTTCAAGAGCTTTGATGCGTTCCGGTGAGGTGCCTGTGGGGAGCATGGCGTTTCCGTCAGCATCGGGCACACAGGCGAGGTATGAGCCGAGGTCGAACAGTATGTTCTGCAGTGAATGCAGTTTTTCTACCCATTGCTCGGGCAGGACGGTTGATGCCGCTATCAGTCCAAGCCAGGAGTTCAGTTCGTCGATAGTGCCGTATGCTTCGATGCGTGTGGAGTTTTTTTTGCGTCGCTGGCCTGTCACAAGCGATGTTGTTCCTTCATCGCCTGTGCCGGTATACAGTCTTGATTTAGTCATACTTATCTAAGCTTGAATGGTTTGTCGGACAGATATATACGGTAGTCTTTGATTGCGCCGGGCGAGTCGCTCTCCATGCGAGGCAGGTACTCTATAGCGCTGAGTGTCACGTCTGTACCGAGGTCTATCACTATGGCGTGCGGATATGGTGCGGCCTTTGCTGTGGCCCAGAATGTGGATTCCTGAAGATCGAATGTCTTATCGGCTGTGTGATTGCCGTTTATCTCCTCGCTGTCGGCGTATATCACTCTCCAGGGCTGGCGGGAGATGCGTTTGTTGTCAGTGCTTCTGGCGTAGAGCTCGGCTATGGCGGCCACATCTCCTGCGTCGGCGGCGTTGAGTCCTTCGATGCATAGATAACGTCCGGTGGCGGGTGTGTCAAACTTGATTGTCTGCCAACCGTTGCCGGCAGCCAAAGTTCCTGCGGCTACAGGCTTGTTGCCGGTAAGGTCAAGTGTATCACCTTGCTGGCGGTGAGTATTAGGCGCTGCAATGTTCAGTTTGTCGATTATCGGTGTCTTCAGGCCTTCGCTCTCGGTAGACCGGGGGCCTGTTATATCGAATACCACGATCTCGTTCTCGCCTTTCTTAAGCCAACATCCTGGCATGTAGAGTGTCTGTTGAGGGCCGATTTCCCAGATACGTCCCATGTCATGTCCGTTGACATAGACCAGGCCTTTGCCCCAGTCGGAGAAATCGAGGAATGTATCGGATGGCTTGTCGACGGTAAAGGTTCCTCTATATACGCCACGTGGCAGTCGTCCGTCGGGGCCTTTTGTGAGTTGATCGACGGGTTTAAATGTCATGGATGTGTAGAACGAGAGTTCATCAGGCAGATTTGTTACTTGCCAGTTCTTAAGGTCGCATACAAATTGTCTGCCGTCGCGGTCGATGGTAAGTGTCACCTTGTCGGTGATGCCCTTGAAGTCTTTCATCGCATATCCGAAGTTCACACGACCCATGGCTTCTACAAGAATATCGAGTTTGGCTCCTTTTTTTGTCGGTGGGAGCACTATGTCTTTCTGGTCGAGGCGTCGGTCGAGCGTTCCGATATATTCTCCATTGACAAATATCTGGGCATAGTCGTGAGCTTCGTCGATTGTCAGGAGAGATGGTTCATCGAGTTCGGGCAGAGTGGTGGAGTAGATCATGCTGCCAAAGCCCTGATCATATTCTTCCATGGTGCGGATGTCGCGGTCAACCGGATTCGGCTCCGGCAGATTCTCAAACAGCGGTGCGCACTCCGAGAGCTGGAATCGCTTGATGGCGATGGGCTTGATAAGGGCGGGCACTTTGGCTTGTTTTTCTCCGTCCATGTATTTGGCCAGTGTCTTTCTGAGTTTCCAGTATTTGGGGGTGGTCTGTCCGGACTCGCTTATAGGTGCGTCATAGTCGTATGATGTCACGTCGGGTGCGTAGCTTGGAGAGTTCGCTCCGGCCCAATGTCCCCAGTTGGTACCTCCGTGAGTCATGTATAGGCTGAATGATATACCCTTGGAAAGCATTTCGTCGATTCCGGCGATCATAGCTTCAGCATTACGGGTTTCATGGTTCGAACCCCATTTGTCGAACCATCCGCTCCAGAATTCCGAGCACATAAGCGGGCTGTCGGGCCTTACTTTTTTCAACGGGGCGAACTGGTTGTCGATATTCGCACCGGTGCCGAAGTTCATGGTCCATATCAGATCGTCAAGACCGTTTGTAAGGAATGTGGAAGCCCAGTCGCACTGGAACAGTGTCACATTTTCGCCGAAATTTTTCCGCAGCATGTCGCGTATTATGCTTACATACTTTTTGTTCTCATCATATGCTCCATATTCGTTCTCTACCTGAACCATTATTATTGGGCCTCCATTGGCTATAGTGAGATCGCCAACCTGACCGGCTACGGCCTGCTGGAACTTGTCTACGCACTCCAGAAAGTATGGATCGTCCTCGCGCAGGTTTATGTCTTTCTTTTTGAGCAGCCACCACGGGAGTCCTCCCATTTCCCACTCGGCGCATACATAGGGTCCGGGACGCAATATCACATACATGTTGTTTTCCTTGCAGAGTCTGACGAATTCAGCCAGATCGTTCTGGCCCGTGAAATCAAATTGATCGGGTTGGCTTTCGTGGGCGTTCCAGAATACATAAAGGCATATTGTATTCATTCCAAGAGCCTTGCACAGCTTGATGCGCTGATCCCAGTATGGACGAGGTATGCGTGGGTAGTGAAGTTCGGCGGCTTTTACGGTAAAAGGCTGTCCATTGAGCATGAATGTACCCTTACCGGCTTCAAAACGTCCGGTTTTGTCAGCATTATCCGATGGTAATGCGGCCTGTGCCGCCATACATCCACATGCAGTCAGCAGAGTTGCTATGGCGAATGATCTGATGAGTTTCATTATGGTTTGGTAAGTGATCGATTAGTATTAATGCCGCTGGCTTACGGCTGTAGATATCTGTGTATTCTGATTACAAATATAATCTAAAATCCTGAGATGAGCCTAAGAGTCTGTCGCCTAATATATGTTAACGCTGAAGTTGCATGCCCCGGGCTCCAATTATGCCGGTAAAAAGAGCAAGCCATGACGGCTGCAACAGGTGTCCGTCATGGCTTGGATATGTTCCGGTTGTTGTGGTATTGACGCGTTATTTCTTGCGTGCCGGCTCGCAGGTAAGGCCTACGCCGAGTTTTTTGAATATCTTGTGGTCAACTTCGCCGAGCATTACTGTTGAATGTACCTGACAGCCATTGAGTTGCGGTAACTGTGCAAGGGCTTTGCGGCAGTTTTCGTCGTGGGTGCTCAAGACTGAGAGGGCTACCAGAACCTCATCGGTATGCAGACGTGGGTTGCGGCTTCTCAGATAGTTGATCTTGGTATGCTGTATGGGCTCAATCATCTGCTGCGGTATCAGCTTGACATTGTGGTCGATACCGGCGAGATGCTTTATAGTGTTCAGTATGAGTGCGGCGCTGGGTCCGAGCAGTTCGCCGGATTCGGCAGTTATTATTGTGCCATCGGCGAGTTCGATTGCCGAACTCGGTTTGCCGCATTTCTCGGCACGCTCTTTGGCCGCCTGCACCGGTTTGCGGAAGGAGGTGTCGATTTTAGCCTGTTTCATAAGCAGGGCTATCTTGTTGACCTCGCTGTCGGTTCCGTCACCTTGTGCAAGATGGTTGAGGGCAGTGTAGTAGCGGCGTATTATTTCATTTTTCGAAGCATTGCAGCATACCTCATCGTCGCTTATGCAGAATCCAACCATATTTACGCCCATATCGGTAGGCGATTTGTATGGATTTTCTCCGTATATGCCTTCGAAGAGTGCGTTCAGCACGGGGAATATCTCAATGTCGCGGTTGTAGTTGATAGCTGTCTTGCCGTAGGCTTCCAGATGGAAGGGGTCGATCATGTTGACGTCGTTGAGGTCGGCAGTAGCGGCCTCATAAGCTATGTTGACGGGATGCTTCAGCGGGAGGTTCCACACGGGGAAGGTCTCGAACTTGGCATATCCGGCTTCTATACCGCGCTTGTTCTCATTGTAAAGCTGGCTAAGGCATACGGCCATTTTACCGCTGCCCGGTCCGGGAGCGGTGACTATGACCAGCGGACGTGTTGTCTCGATGTAGTCATTGTGTCCGAATCCTTCGTCGGATGCTATGAGGCCTACGTTGTTGGGATATCCCTCGATGGTGTAGTGATAGTATGTCGTGATACCCATTCGCTCCAGCCGTTTACGGAAGGTATCGGCGCTGATCTGGCCGTTGTAGTGGGTGACTACTACCGAACTGACCATGAATCCACGGTTCATGAATTCGTTGCGCAGACGCAACACATCCATGTCGTAGGTTATACCAAGATCTTGTCTTACTTTGTTTTTTTCGATGTCGAGCGCGCTGATCACTATCACTATTTCGGCGTGATCACGCAGCTGACTGAGCATGCGCAACTTTATGTCGGGTTGAAAACCGGGCAACACGCGGCTGGCGTGGTGGTCGTCGAAGAGCTTGCCGCCGAGCTCGAGGTATAACTTGTTGCCAAACTGCGCTATGCGCTCTTTAATGTGCTCAGATTGTATTCTGAGATATTTGTCGTTGTCGAAGCCGTATATCATAACGGAATGCAAAGGTAACGATTATTTTCGATTGTCGTACCTGCTCCGCTTCAAACATTTTCGAAAAATAATACAGGCCAACGGAAGTGTTTATTTCCTGTGGGCCGCGCCCATTGCCGCAAGCAGTTCGGGTGTGAGAACTGTGTGCTTGTCGGCAAAATGATAGCCGTTAAGTTCGACAGGCCGCAACAGCCGCGCATTCTTGAGGGTAGGGCGTGCTATGATCTTTACTTTTGTGCTCATATATCAGCCGGATCAGATTTGTCGGGATTGTTGGATTTCTGGAAATTGATATGCGGGAGGATACGGTTGATAAGCAGGAGGGCTCCGGCGTAGCAAGCGCCAAGCAGCCAGAATCCGGTTGCCGGGGGAAATCCTTCTTTCAGCCATCCACCGCCGAAATAACAGAAAAACAGAAGCCACAGGGAGGCCTGCACGCTTACGCAGAGTGTACACCATGCTTTGGCGCGGAACTTCTGATACCAGATGCTCCAGAATGTGAACGGGAGGCAACACACATTGCATGCCGCGAGCCAGGGCCAGGATGAAGGCGATGTGATCAACGCTATCAGACTAACGCCGAAATAGGCGAAACCGACTTCGCTCCACCCGAACAGTCCGAAAAAACTTGCGGCGCTTGTCGAGAGCACTGAGTCGCAACCTCCCGCCTCAAGTACTCCGCACACGCGCTCGGCAGCCCGTGTATGTACTCCGTGAGATTTCTGCACGAGCATATACGTGAGCCACAGTCCGACTATGTCTATGAGCATTACCAAGATTGTGGACCAATGGCGATATATGCCGTTTGTAATGCTGAGGTAGGCGAACAAGGCCAGCGCTATACCGCAAAGTATCCATCCTTTTCCTTCCGTAAGCAATTCATTGCGCCGGTGTTGCCGGTAGTCGGGTTCTGCCGCCTCAGGCGTCGGAAAGGCCAGAAACACAGTGCCGTCGCATGCCGACATGAGTGTACCTACCGATGTCTGGAGTTTAGATCCTTCGCTCTGATAGGTCACAGTGTCACCCTTTATATCGAGCACAATGATGAACCGACCCTTTTTTGTCCGGGCCATATAGGGCGGGGTGAGCAACCGGATCTCGTTAATGTCGGTAAGCTCATAGCCTTGGCTGTCAACACCGTATTCGGCAAGCAGCTTGCTGTAGCCGAACAACGAGTTGAACGACATGCTACCGAACCGGGCAGTCGAGTAGCCGTCGGTATGAGGCACATTGAGAGCCGTAAGGAAGTCTATGAATATATTTGGGGCGGAGGCCATTCGGGTGTCTGGTTTGATTGATTACTCCTTTGAGTAGTAGTCCACTTTTCCTAAAAGCATGTCGCCGGTCATCTCGCCGCTGTGGCGCCATACCGGCTGTCCGTTCTTGTAGATGATGAACGTAGGTATTGACTCAACGTTGGCTTCGGATGCGGATGCCTTGTTCTGGTCAATGTCATACTGAAAGACAGGTATGCGCTGATCAAGGAGTTCCTTGAGTTCATCGACTACCGGCATCATACGATGGCAATGGGGGCACCATGATGCATAAAACTCTACCAGTGCCACGGGGTTCTCTGTTATAGCTTGTTTGAAGTCTGTCATATTATTATCTGGTTTTTATTATATCAACAACCAGGGGATCGTTCGGTTCGATTGAATATAGAACGGGCATCCCCGCCCGTGTGGCAGGGATGCCCGTTCTGAATGAGTATGGTTGATGAGATCAGTTGTTTTCCGGGCGGAGAGAGCGTACGGTCACTGCGGTACGCCACATTTCGCTTTCTCTCATTTCTTTCAACTCCTGCTCGAGCTTCTCGCGGTAGTCGGGCTTGCTGTTGGAGTCGATTGATATCTGGGCTTCGTTGCCCGACTTGACGCTCTCATATAGCCGTTCGACAACGGGCTTGATGGCGTCGTGGAACGGACCCATCCAGTCGAGCGCGCCACGTTGTGCTGTGGTGGAGCAGTTAGCATACATCCAGTCCATGCCGTTCTTTGCGAACAGAGGCATGAGGCTCTGGGTCAGCTCTTCGACGGTTTCGTTGAATGCCTCCGAGGGGGTGTGGCCATTTTCGCGGAGCACCTCATATTGAGCCAGCAGAAGGCCCTGTATGGCACCCATCAGCGAGCCGCGCTCACCGGTCAGGTCGCTGGTAGCCTCGCGCGTGAATGTGGTTTCAAACAGATATCCAGAACCAATGCCTATGCCGAGAGCTATGGTGCGGTCGAATGCACGGCCGGTGTAGTCCTGATAGATGGCATAGCTTGAGTTGAGGCCACGGCCCTCGAGGAACATTGTGCGCAGCGAAGTTCCCGAGCCTTTGGGGGCCACCATTATCACGTCGATATCTTTGGGCGGAACGACTCCGGTGCGGTCATTCCAGGTTATTGCGAATCCGTGGCTGAAGTAGAGAGCCTTGCCGGGTGTGAGATATTGCTTTATTTTGGGCCATACCGACATCACGGCTGCATCGCTGAGCAGGCACATGATTATAGTGGCTTTCTGGCAAGCCTCCTCGATCGGGAAGAGGGTTTCGCCGGGTTTCCATCCGTCTGCCACGGCTTTATCGTATGTCTTGCCTTCGCGCTGACCAACTATAACGTTGAATCCGTTGTCGCGGAGGTTCATGCTCTGGCCGGGGCCCTGTACGCCGTATCCGATAACGGCGATGGTCTCGTCTTTGAGTACTTCACGTGCTTTTTCAAGAGGAAATTCTTCGCGGATGATGACGTTCTCTTCAATGCCGCCAAAGTTCATTTTTGCCATATGAAAATATGATTAGAATAGAGTAATTTTGAAAATTCGTTGATGATTTATTGTCGGCCGCGCAGTATGAACCTGGCGGTCGTATGTATTGTGTTGTCGCAGGCACCGGCCATCGTGACGGTGTAAGTTACCGTGTCCCCGGTCTCCTCCCTGATGGCATGCAGGTTGACATGCGCGCCGCAAAGTGCCTCGCGGTGGAAGAGTATGTCCATACGGACAAGAGTCATGGACTTGTATTCGTCGACGGTCATGCAGTTGAGCATCAGTTCGACATAGCGTGTCGTGGTGACATGTCCGTTGAAGTCGAGATCGGTCACCCCGAATGTGTAGCTTGTGAACGGATTGTCGCTCAAGGCGGATCTTATCTTGGCCACGGGAGCCATAGCCGGTTGGCGGTCGGAGATGGCGGTGAAATCGGCCGCTACATCACTGAGGTCGGCCTGATGGCGGCTGTCGGCATCGATCGATGACCATATCGTGCGCGATTCGCCTACGTGCTCGCCGTTTACAGAAATATCGAAGCATCGTTCGCTGAAAAGGCGGTTGAACGATATGACCCTGGTGTCTATCCGGTATGTGTCGTACATCATCGGCCAGCGATCCATTTCTATGGCCATACGCCCCATGACCCACAGGCGGTTGCGTTGACCAAGGCGTTGATAACCTATGTCGAGGCTGTCGGCGTGAGCTGTGGCAAGGGCGATAAGCTCACCGACAAGTCCTGCCGGAGGCAGTTCGCGCCTCACGTCGCACCCGTCGGCCGCTATCCGGCGTTCCATGCCCATCGTTGCCGACGGCTTAGCTGCAGCGTCTGTTGTCTCAGTCGTCATGAGTCAGTCGTTTCCGGCGTTCTTCCTGGCTCGACAGATATGCGTCGACAAGTTCTATCGGGCTCTTTGTGATGGAAATGCGTCCTGATCGTACGAATTGCGTCAGGTCGTAGCTTTTGAGCTCCTGAAAGAGCGATTCAGTCTCGTCGCTGTGTCCTGTTTTCTCAAGTATGGTGTAGTCGGGGGTGATATCGAGTATGCGGGCGTTGTGGCGTCGTATTATTTCCTCGAGATTCTTCTCTTCGAGCAGCTTCTGGGTGGATACTTTGTAGAGGGCCACTTCCTGATGCACGACCTCCTCGTCGGTATACAGAAAAGCCTTGATCACATCGATACGGCGCTCTATCTGCTGAATGGCTTTTTCGAGCGAGCGTCGGTCGCTGAAGCAGGTAAGGTGAATCTTGTGCACACCTTCAATGGCGCTCGCACTCGCGCTCACGCTCTCGATGTTGAGGCAACGGCGGGTGAATATGATCGACAGCTGGTTGAGCAGGCCGACATGATTTTCGGTATATATGGCTATTGTGAATAGTTGCTGATCTTCCATTTGTCAATCATTCAGGGTGTTTACATCAAAAATTTCATCTTTCGACAGCATCACGTAGTCTACTGCGCAGCCGTTGGGTGTCATCGGGAATACCATGTCGCACTCGTCGACGGTGACATTGAGCATATACGGTCCGTCGTATTCCATCATGCGGGTTATGGCCCCGTCGAGTTGGCTGCGCTTCTCAACGTTCTCGGCCTTGATACCGTAGGCGTCGGCAAGCTCCACAAAGTCGGGATTGACCATAGGGGTCTGGGAGAACCGGTTGTTGTAGAAGAGAGCCTGCCATTGGCGTACGTTGCCCAGATAATTGTTGTTGAGTACGATTATCTTTACAGCGACACCGTATTGCATGATTGTGCCGAGTTCCTGTACGGTCATCTGTATGCCACCGTCGCCGGTGAACACGCACACTGTGCGGTGAGGGGCACCCATTTTGGCTCCTATTCCGGCGGGCAGCCCGAAGCCCATTGTGCCGAGACCTCCCGATGTGATTATGCTTCGTGGGGCAGTGTAGCGGAAGTAGCGGGCCGAGAGCATCTGGTTGAGGCCAACGTCGGTGACGAGTATCGGGTCGATTCCGGCGGCAAGCGATACTTTGCGTGCCACCTCGCCCATCTTGCACATTCCATCAGGATCGTCATTGCACAGTTCCGGTTGGATGATCTTCTCGGTCTCTATTTTTGCGCAGGTGTCGAAGGATTTCTGCCAGTCGGTGTGCTTTGCCTCGCGGACGAATGGATAGAGCCGGTGGAGCACCTCGCGCGCGTCGCCGTGGATCTTGACGTAGCTCTTCACGTTTTTGTCAAACTCGGCTGCGTCGATGTCGATGTGTACTATCTTGGCGTTGGGTGCATACTTGTCGAGCTCGCCGGTGACACGGTCGTCAAAACGCATGCCTACGGCTACTATCAGGTCGGCACGGTTGGTATTTACGTTCGGTCCGATATTTCCGTGCATGCCGAGCATTCCTTTATACATAGGATGATCGCTTGGCATAGTCGAGAGGCCCAGCAGGGTAGAGGCTACAGGCAGATCGGCTTTCTCTACAAGTGCCGACAGCTCTTTCTCGGCCCCGGAGATCATCACTCCGTGGCCTGCGAGCACCAGCGGACGGTCGGCCGAGTTGATCAGCGATGCCACAACCTGCAGATCCGTGTCATGAACTTCCGGATAGGGAATGTAGCTGCGGATGAAGTTGCAGCGGCGGTAGCGGTCCCATTCGAGAGTACCGGTCTGTGCATCTTTGGCTATGTCGAGGACTACCGGGCCCGGACGTCCGGTGTTGGCTATATAGAATGCCTTGGCCAGAGCTGCCGGTATGTCAGCGGAGTTGCGTATCTGGATGGTCCATTTGGATATCGGCTGGGTTATGCCCACAACGTCGGTCTCCTGGAATGAGTCGCTGCCGAGAAGCCATGAATTGACCTGACCTATTATCACTACCAGGGGAGTGCAGTCGACATTGGCGTCGCTCAGTCCGGTGATCACATTGGCCGCGCCGGGTCCCGACGTCACTATCACTACGCCTGTGCGCAGGCTGGCGCGTGCATATCCCTGCGCGGCATGAATCGCACCCTGCTCATGGCGTGTGAGCACGTGGGTTATCTTGTCTGCATAGTCATACAGGGTGTCATATACCGGTATGATAGCTCCACCCGGATAGCCGAACACTCTGTCGACTCCCTCACAGATCAGGCCGCGCACTATTGCCTCGGCTCCAGTTATTATCTCGCTCATATATGTGATGTATCTTCGTTCTGGTTATTAAAGTCTTACTCCGCCCTTATCAGCCGAGGCCACCATTGAGGCGTATGCCTTGAGAGCGCGGCTCACCTGACGGTCGCGTCCACGCGGGGTGAATGCCTCCGATCCGTGGGCTTCCTCACGCCGGCGGCGTTCATCCAGCTCCTCCCGGCTAAGCTCTACATTGATGGTGCGGGCCGGTATGTCGATGCTTATTATATCTCCGTCCTCGACGAGGCCTATCGCACCTCCCGAGGCTGCTTCAGGCGATATGTGGCCTATCGACAATCCGCTTGTTCCGCCGGAAAAACGGCCGTCGGTTATCAACGCGCACTCTTTGCCCAGATGGCGGCTCTTTATGTAGCTCGTGGGATAGAGCATTTCCTGCATTCCGGGACCTCCCTTGGGACCCTCGTAGGCTATCACTACCACGTCGCCCGAGTTTACCTTGCCGCCGAGTATGCCTTCTACGGCTTCCTCCTGGCTGTGGAACATGCGTGCGGGGCCGCGGAACCGGAATATGCTTTCATCTACTCCGGCCGTCTTTACAACACATCCGTCTTCCGCAATGTTTCCGCGAAGCACGGCTATGCCGCCATCTTTCACGTAAGCATGCTCCATATCGCGTATGCACCCCGAGCTGCGGTCGGTATCCAGACTGCCGTAATACGACATTTGCGAGCCCAGGCTCAGGTTGCGCTTCTCGCCCGGAGCGCTCCGCCACAGTTCGTCGGCCTCGTCCGTATAATTCTTGCCCCCTATGGCCCAGTGGTCTATAGCCTCGCCAAGGGTCAGTCGGTCGGCTCGGCTCACACTTGTATCTACAAGTCCGTTGTCGGCCAGTATCTTCATTATCGACAGTATTCCGCCGGCGCGGTTCACATCCTGGATGTGATAGTGCGAGTTGGGGGCCACCTTGCACAGCACCGGAGTGCGGCGCGACAGCATGTCTATGTCGTCTATGGTGAAATCGGCGCCTGCCTCATGGGCTATGGCCAGCAGATGGAGCACTGTGTTTGTCGATCCGCCCATGGCTATGTCGAGAGTCATCGCATTAAGAAATGCGCTGCGGTTGGCTATGCTGCGCGGTAGCACACTCTCATTGCCGTCGCGGTAATACGCATAGGTGTTCTCCACTATCTGCCGTGCGGCTTTTTTGAACAGTTCGCGGCGGTTGATATGCGTGGCTACTACCGTACCGTTGCCGGGCAGCGCCAGGCCTATGGCCTCGTTAAGCGAGTTCATCGAATTGGCGGTGAACATGCCCGAGCACGAGCCGCACGTCGGGCAGCTGTGTCTTTCGAGCTGCTCAACAGTCTCGTCAGGCACCGACGTGTCGGCCGCATCTACCATCACGTCGATCAGATCGAGCGACCTGTCGCCCAGCTTGCCCGCTTCCATCGGGCCGCCGCTTACGAATATCGTAGGTATGTTCAGCCTCATTGCAGCTATGAGCATACCCGGGGTCACCTTGTCGCAGTTGCTTATGCACACCATTGCGTCGGCCTTGTGCGCATTGACCATATATTCCACCGAGTCGGCTATCAGTTCGCGCGACGGCAGCGAATAGAGCATTCCGTCGTGGCCCATCGCTATTCCGTCATCAATCGCTATGGTGTTGAATTCGGCCGCAAAACATCCCTGACGCTCTATCTCAGCCTTTACCTCCTGGCCTATCTCATGCAGATGCGTATGACCCGGAACAAACTGTGTGAACGAATTTACTATTGCTATTATCGGCTTGCCTATCTGGTCCTCTTTCATGCCGTTGGCGCGCCACAGGGCTCTTGCGCCGGCCATGCGCCGGCCCATTGTGCTGGCTGCGCTCCGTAATTTATGTACCATATCTCGAATTGATGCGGAAACTATTCTTTTATTTACTTTCGGTTGCAAATATATTATTTCCACCCCTCCTGAACAAATAAATGCACAACTTTTCGCACTTTGTGTCTTATAAATATTAAATTATTTGCTATCTTTGCCTAATATTCCTAACAATCACCGACTGTCCCGGACCACCTTCCCGCTCCTCATCCGGCATCCGGAATTCCACACCATCTCTCATGTCTACCCACAACGATATCGGACACCTTGGCGAGCAGATAGCGCGCGACTATCTCATTGCTCGCGGATATGCCGTTTTCACCGGAAACGACCGGTCGGCAGGAGCCGAGATCGATATCATTGCATTCTCCGGCCCGTTTATAATTTTCGCCGAGGTCAAGACCCGCAACTACCATCCTATCGATCCCATCGAAGTGGTCGGTACACGTAAGCGTAACCGTATTTGCCGCGCTGCCGACGCCTTTATCCGGGCAAACAACATCCGCCACGAGCCTCGCTTCGACATCATCACCGTTGCTCTGTTGCCCGGATCGCGCCCTCCCGTCATTTCCCATTACCCCGACGCGTTTTTCCCCGCAATATCCACTTTATGACCCGCCTCCGTCCCCACTTCCGGCCACCAACCTTTTTATAGAATCATTGACATAACTTTTGATGCAAAAATTTGCATATATTCAGTCACTCCTTTAACTTTGTACCGCTGTTGTCATTACGACACAGCCATAACCTTAAAAATTATCACTTTTAGCACATAATTAGAATGATCAAGAAATTTATCTGCACCGTTTGCGGCTACGTTCACGAAGGTGAAGCTGCTCCCGAGAAGTGCCCCATCTGCGGCGCTCCCGCTTCAAAATTCAAAGAGCTCGTAGAGACCGACGAACTCGTTTTCGTCACTGAGCATGAGATCGGTGTGGCAAAAGATACCGACGACCAGATGAAGGCCGACCTCCTCGCTCATTTCAACGGCGAGTGTGGCGAAGTCGGAATGTACCTCGCCATGAGCCGTCAGGCCGACCGCGAAGGTTACCCCGAGATTGCCGAAGCCTTCAAGCGCTACGCTTTCGAGGAAGCCGAGCACGCCTCTAAGTTCGCCGAACTCCTCGGCGAGTGTGTTTGGGACACCAAGACCAACCTCCAGAAGCGTATGGCTGCCGAAGCCGGTGCTAACGAAGATAAAATGCGCATCGCACGTCGCGCTAAAGAACTTGGCCTTGACGCCATCCACGACACTGTTCACGAGATGGCTAAGGACGAAGCCCGCCACGGTCAGGGCTTCCAGGGCCTTTACAAGCGTTTCTTTGCAAAATAAGCGCTTTCTACGCGAAGATAAAGGGACTCCATCGGAGTCCCTTTATTTTTATCTCATATTTTTTCTTGTTGCATCCGTTCACTGTTCCTCATCAAGAGTCACAAGCCCGATGTTTGTCGACGTATTAAATTGCATCGTGTTTACAATACTCTCTAAATCCGATGCCTTGATACTTCCGTCTATATGAATGGCAGCCACCCCCGAACCTGCCGTCATGATCGCCGTGAACGACTTGATTTTGTCGCCATCCACCTTGCCGTATATCGGAGTCCCGTTCTTGTCGGTTTCCAGCAGGTCAAGCCCCTGGTTCTCTATCACGGTTGCTATTTGCTTCTTATGGTCTGCTATTTTGTCCTGACTGCTGGTCATCTGTAGCGTTAGCTTGTTGTTGCTGAACGATGCGGTCGGTGATATCAGATACATTACCAATTCTATGTTTTTGGCATCTTTGAGGACTCGTTTGGCCTGCTTTATATCTCCGGTCTTCGAAGCCTCCGCCTGCTTCAGAAACTCCTTCTTGCTCATATACACGTGAGCATCCGCATTCAGGCCGTCAAATATTTGCTTGGCGTCAACCCACATCGTTGTGAGTGCGACAACCGCTATCAGAGCAATGATTCTGTTCATGGTCAAAATAGTGTTTAAGGTTTTGGAATGCGCAAATCTAACGATTATTCCGTTCACTTGCAACATTTCCCCCCCCCAAAAAAAAAAAGCGGTCCGGGCATACCCCGTCAGTCTGACTCCTATCTGAATCCCTGATATTGATTCAGCGGCGCTGCCCAGTTCGACGGCAGATACGGCACACCCGTATAAGTAGCCTTCATGAAATACATCGCATTGTTTCTCAGTGTCGCGGCATAGATAGTCTTGTTCACATAGTCTACCACATACACCGAACGGTCTCGGCTGTACGTCACCGAAAGCTGTCCCTTGTCCCCTGAATGCCCCATTAGCAAGTGTGCCAGCTTGATCCATTGCTTGGATGTGGCCGAGGGTATGATCACTATGGAGCCAGTCACCGACTGATCTTCCTGCGACAATATCCTCAGCGCTCCCGAAAAATACGAATCATCCCTATATCTCACCTTTTTCAGCACCGCGTTCTGGTTTTCGAACATATTGTAGAACTCACGGTCCAGATCGCTCAGATCTGCCGCCTTCATATAGCTGCTGTCTGCTCCTGTCCTCCAGTAATGGTACATCTCGAACACCCTGTCGTTTATGCTCCTCAACAGAAATGCCTGCTTATACTTTTCCGGCGAGTCATTCATGCTTATCTCATCATCGCTGTTCTCCTCCTGAAACCTGATTGACCTTACATAACCGCCGTCGTTCATACTCATGACGGTGCCTGCGGGCGCCTCTTTCTTGGCCACGATCTCTATGCTGTCAAACAGAGCTTTGTTCTCCTTCACACTCCTCATTACATCCTCGCCGAGTTCACCCATTCGGTCGAGATGCCTGAATGTCAGCGTCGATCCGTCAGGCTTCACGTCATACCGCAAGGTCGACATCGCGTCAGGATGCCTCTCCTCGAATTTGTCCATAGCCTCCATCAGCACTGTCCTCACTTTGTCTGAAGTGCTGTTGCTACCTCCGTCGGTTTTCTCCGACGCATGTGCGCTTATCACACACAAGACTCCCGCGATAATCGTTATCACACATAGTTTATTCATCATAAGGCTCCGGTTTATATGTATGGTGGTCATATTGTTCATTACTCTCAGGTTGCGATATTGTGAATTCTCCCGGCATATCCAGCGAGGCATACATTATCTCGTCCATCTGTTGATATGGCGATTCTATTCTGCGCTGCGACAGTCTGTCCTCATCCGTCTCCGCGTCTATTATGGCCGCCAGTATCCTGTCATGATGGTTAAGCGCCGTTTTCGTCTCCTTGTCATTCGTTTTCCTCAGTGTCTTCACCGGTTTGTCTGCCGCTTCAGTCTCCCTGGGTTCAGGTTTTGCTATTATTATTCGCCCCACCGTTGTCTCGGTGGTTTCATAGGTCCGCGCAAGCTCCTGCTCATTGTCCCATCTGCCTGACATTGCGTATATCCACGCCCAGGCGGCCAATGCCACCGATGCTACCGACGCAGCTATTCCTGCTGTCATGCGCCGACTGATGCTCCACAGCGCTTGCCCTCTGGTGTGCGGTGTCACCTCGCCGGCAACCATATCCGCCAGCTTGTCAGCACGATCCGACGCCGTCAGAGTCATGCCCGACATACGTTTCCTGCGGTCGCTTAGCGCTTTCTGCAGCTCAGTGTCATTTATGTCGGTTCTATTGCTCATATCCGTTGATGATTACTCATTTCTGTGATGGCCTTTCCTAATTTTCGCCGCAGTCTGTATAGCCTTGACGCCAGTGCCTGCGCATTGGTGTCGAGTATCTCGGCAACCTCCGACAGTGGCATTGACGCGTCATACACCATCTGTAGCAACGCCCTGTCCGATGGGTCAAGTCCCTCCAGAGCATCCTTGAGCATCTCTATCCGGCTGTCGGTTTCTGTATAATCCGTCGATGTCATATCAATAGGCATATCATCCAGACGCGATGACACGATCTTAGGCTTGCGCCGTCCGAAGCTGATCGCTGTGGTATAGGCTATCCTGCATACCCACGTCGACAGCCGTCCGCGCTCCGCATCATAGCTCGTTATGTTGCCTATCATCTTCATGAACGTATCTTGAACTACCTCCTCCACATCGAGCGGATTATCCAGAACCGAACCCGCTACAGTCTCCACTATCGCCGAATACCTGTTCACAGCCGTCTTTATTGCCTCCGGAATACGGGCATTCAGACCCTCCCTCAAGGCAAGGTCCGAATCATACTTCGGGAGCTGGCGTCTGTTTAGGCTTCTCACATTCTCATATACGCCATCATTTCCGCAATCTTACTCGGAATCCCGTCGTGTTGACATAATTTAACGTATCCTCCCGTATTCCGTATGATTATAGCTGAAAAAGCCGGAAGCATTCCCGCGTTCTCCGTCATTTTCCAACCGCAGGTCATTCCCTGCACTCCTGCAGCTCTCCCTCAGAACATTATCTGCAATCTGGCCTGCACTATATTCACATGCCTGTCAGCATATCCCGCCCTGTCTCTTACATCGGTCCACGAATATCTCAGTCTCGCCAGTACATACCGGTTTATATAGTAGCTTGCCGTCAGCGACACATCCCTCGACACACCTCCATATATCCCTGCACTGTTGCAGTTGGCCCCGGTCCAGTCAAACGCGCCAGTCAGCTCCACAGACCCCGCGTCCGGACAATCAAGTATCCCATCCTGACCGTTATACCTGTAGCCACGGCCCCGGAGCAGACCCCTCACCATGCCGTAAGCCCCGTGAGCCTTATACGATGCCAGTCCATTACCTCGCCATACGTTCATATAGTAATATTGCGATTCCACCGCAAATCTTCCGCCCCACAGCAGCAGCTCAGGCGTCAGCTTCATCACTCCACGCGCACCGTCAACCCTCGCGCCAAGCATCTCCACCTGGCTCACACGGCTCGGAAAATCCGCCTCGAAGTCAAAATATCCCCCCGACACACATCCATCCTCCAGACGCTCATGCCTCGCGCCCTCATATCCGCCCGACATACCGACATGCCAGCCCCTTCCCATCTCATCATCAGCACGCCTGTACACCACGCGCTCACGCACACCCATGCTCACCTTGCCTATCCTGTTCGCATGCTCCCTCACTACACGCCCGTCAGCTATCACGCTCGTCGCGCTCAGCACATCCTGACCCGAGTAGACATACATCAAAAGCATATTCCTGCCCGAAGCATTGAAATAGATATCACTCGGCTGCTCCTCCATAGTCTGCTTCATCGAGCTGCTCGCCACCGAATTCAGGCCCAACTGCGCCGACATATACCCCAGATAAACATTCTGGTTCCCTCCCAGATCATACGACAGATATATATCCTTCGGGCTGACCTTTCCATACGCCAGACATATATCAGCCTTGGCCGACCAACGCCCATACCTCGCCTTGAAGCCTAACTCGACATCCGGAATCGCAACCCCGTCAGTGAACACATCATCACTCGGCATATACAACGCACCGTCCATCAGCACCCTCGCCCTCGGGCTTACCTCAAGTTTTTCCTCTGAGCTTGTCATCGCGTTGGCACTTCCCGCTGCAAGCACACACACATTCATGGCCGCAAGAAATAATTTTGTCGTTGTAGTCATTGCACTGATTTTCTAAGTGATGTCGATTGGTAATGCAAAGGTACGATTAAGCGAGCGCAAACGAAAATTTATTTTCAGTTTGCCGAGCGAGAGTACCTTCGGCAGCAGCCAAAGTACGATTAAGCGAGCGCAAACGAAAATTTATTTTCAGTTTGCCGAGCGAGAGTACCTTCTGATCCCTATTCCCCCCTGTCTGCACGGAATATTGATTTTTTTGTTGTTAAAAAAACAAAATACCCCCCCCCTATTACTTAAAATTATCACTATCTTTATGCGCGTATATCAACTATATAGATTCATCTGCTCAACGTTAGTACATTCCCTGCTCAACTTAAATCATCTTACCCATGAAGATCCGTATTTCGGTCGCCTTGACTCTGCTTCTTGCCATTCTGATATCTCCCGATCTTTTTGCCCAGCGTAAAGATTCCGATGCCAAGATCTCTCGTTTCAACTTTGTGGAGGCTTCACGAAAAAGAGACAAGCTGTCCGACGCGGATATACGCATCCGCTATGCCTTCAATCCCGAAGATATCAACGACCGGTCCACATGGATTGACGAAGGCCAGCTCAAGATAGCGCCCGACATGACCGACTACAGCAGCTACTTTATCGAAGTCGACGAAGATAGTCTCATGCATTGGTTTGATGTCCATGGCCGGAATGTGGCAGCTTACCCTCCGGTGCGTTGGCTTCAGGGCTATCGGAGTGATTACTGGATTGAATATCAATATTCCCAGATAACTACCAAAGATGGCATCCTCACCGAATGGGCTACAATGCCGCGCGAGCTTGATCAGGAAAATCTCTATTACACCGAGAGCCTGCCCCTGTTCAAATGGGATATCGGCACAGAGACCGCCACTGTGTGCGGCTATGAATGCATCAAGGCCACATGCCACTGGCGCGGCCGTGATTTCACCGCTTGGTTCACTCCCGACATCCCTGTTCAATACGGACCGTGGAAATTTGGTGGGCTTCCCGGTCTGATCATGAAGGTCTCCGACAACGAAAGCATATACTCATTTGAAGCCGTTGCTGTTGAAAACGGTAGCTTCCCCATCTTTGCGCCCCGTGGAAGCAAGTACAAGCTCTCCACTCGCGATAAGGTGTGGAAACTTCAGCGCGCCCTCAACGAGAATTATCTCAAGGCCACCGATTCTTCAGTCATGCAGTTCCGCACCGGGCGTGTCATTTCCTCACGCGAGCACCCCTACACTCAGCTCGAACTGGAGTAACACCCTATGCAACATGCCATGAAATTCCGGCACTGCCTGCTCACTTAAATCACCTTGCCCATGAAGATCCATATTCCGGTCGCCTTGACCCTGCTTTTTGCCATTCTGATATCTCCCGATCTTTTTGCCCAACGTAAAGATTCCGATGCCAAGATCTCTTTTTTCAACTTCGTAGGCGCGACACGAAAAAGAGACAAGCTGTCCGACGCGGATATACGCATCCGCTACGCCTTCAATCCCGAAGATATCAACGACCGGTCCACTTGGATTGACGAAGGCCAGCTCAAGATAGCGCCCGACATGACCGACTACAGCAGCTACTTTATCGAAGTCGACGAAGATAGTCTCATGCATTGGTTTGATGTCCATGGCCGGAATGTGGCAGCTTACCCTCCGGTGCGTTGGCTTCAGGGCTATCGGAGTGATTACTGGATTGAATATCAATATTCCCAGATAACTACCAAAGATGGCATCCTCACCGAATGGGCTACAATGCCGCGCGAGCTTGATCAGGAAAATCTCTATTACACCGAGAGCCTGCCCCTGTTCAAATGGGATATCGGCACAGAGACCGCCACTGTGTGCGGCTATGAATGCATCAAGGCCACATGCCACTGGCGCGGCCGTGATTTCACCGCTTGGTTCACTCCCGACATCCCTGTTCAATACGGACCGTGGAAATTTGGTGGGCTTCCCGGTCTGATCATGAAGGTCTCCGACAACGAAAGCATATACTCATTTGAAGCCGTTGCTGTTGAAAACGGTAGCTTCCCCATCTTTGCGCCCCGTGGAAGCAAGTACAAGCTCTCCACTCGCGATAAGGTGTGGAAACTTCAGCGCGCCCTCAACGAGAATTATTTCAAGACCGCCGATCATTCGGTCATACAGGTTCGCACCGGACGTGTCATTTCCTCACGCGAGCACCCCTACACTCAGCTCGAACTGGAGTAACCCTTATGTAACATGCCATGATACTTCGACACAGCCTCCTCATCCTGTTGTTGCTGATCTGTACACCTGTACTCTGTGCACGGATCACGCTCAATGGCCGCGTGTCCGACAATTCCGGCCATCCGCTCGAAGCTATGATTACCGTTATGGATGCCGGACGGATTGTCGCACATACTATGGCCGGCAAATCCGGAGAATATTCTCTTGAGTTCACCACAGAGTCCGACAGCGTTTCCCTCCGTGCTTCGATGTTGGGCTACACGACTCTCCGGAAGAGCATAGCCGCGGTGTCCGCACGCATTGATCTCACCCTTAAGGGTGGAAATGCTTTGAAAGAGGTTGTCGTTGTCGCCGACAAGATTACCGGGCGCGGCGATACCATCAGCTACAATGTGGCGGCATTCCGCGACAGCTCTGACCGCGTTATCGGCGATGTGATCAAAAAGATGCCGGGTATTGAGGTCAGCGAGTCCGGACGTATCAGTTTCAACGGCAAGGAGGTGAAAAACTTCTATGTCGAGGACATGGATCTACTGCAGGGACGCTATGGAATTGCCACCAACAATGTCTCTGCAAGCGACGTGGCTGCTGTCCAGGTCTATCAGAACCATCAGCCCATCAGGGCGCTTAAAGATATAGCCCCCTCCGAAGACGTCACTATCAATCTCAAGCTTAAATCATCGGCCAAAGGCACATGGTCCCTCTCTGCTATGGCCGCCGGTGGATATAAGCCCGCTTTATGGGCAGCCGAGCTGACCGCTATGTATTTCGGACGGCAGATGCAGAACATATCGTCCTACAAGGGCAACAATAGCGGAATTGATGTCAATAGCGAACTCCGCTCATTCTCCGACGACAATATCCCGCTCTTCACCGACAATGCTCCTTTGACCGTCTCTTCCCCTCAATCTCCTGGCATCGCCCCTCGGCGCTACATCGACAACCTCTCCAATGCCGCCACTCTCAACCAGTTGATTAAGGTCGATACCTTCACCACCATCAATCTTAATATAGGCTATTATTACGACCGGTTGCGCAAAAGCGGCGAGTCGCTTTCACAGCAATACCAGCCCGCTTCCGGCGACTATCGTAGCATTTTTCAGGAGATAAAGTCAGCCGCCTACATCAACTCCCTTTCGGCTGCGGCCACAATAACTGGAAATACCCCGGGCTCCTATATCAAGAATACCCTCGATGTCAAAGCCGGTTGGAACCGAGATATTGCTAACGCAGCCACTTCCGGCAGCTTCACGTCCGCCACATCTTCCGTCCACCAGCATCTCGACAATCCGGCGCTTCAGATCACCGACCGCCTGTCATTCATAAGCAATCAAGGAAAGCGTGCGTGGGAGTTTTATCTTACATCCGGTTGGAATCATCGTCCTCAGTCACTGGCCGTTGTCAGCGATACGCCCGGATCCGCTTCCGCCGGCAGTCTGGTCCAGAACTATACAACCGATGCCCTGATGGCTCATCTCTACACCTCCGGGAGCTTCATGATCGATCAGGTCCGGGTTTATACCGGACTGTTTGCCAATTTCGATTCCGAAAATGTCTCATCCGAACTCGATGGTCTGCATATTCCCGACATCGATGACACACTCAACGATTTCTTCTTTGGCAAACTCGACATGGGCGTCCAGTCCAAACTGTCCTATCTGCTGCGGCCGTTCTACGTTGAGCTTACACTCCCTCTCTCATACAATCGCCAGTGGCTCGACGACCGCATCGACCGTTCAAGGTCGCAGGGCTGGAACTATGCTCTCTTCATGCCCCATCTCCACCTTACCTATTCCATGGGGCGCAACTGGCTTGCCCTTGATTTCTATTATAACCGCATGCGCGACAATTCTCGGCGCGCCGCCAGAGGAATTGTGATGACCGACTACCTCTCCTTCCGGAGATCGCAGATCGAGCGTACAATTGTCGATGAGACATTGTCCGCCGCCGCCACCTACCGCTTTTCCAATCCATTCCTCCAGCTTTTTGGAAATGCTTCCATCGTCTGGAACCAATTCAGACATAACAATATCACTGGCTACGACTACGACGGCCTCTCCACTGTGAGCATTACCCTCCCTCTGCCCAACACATCCAACTCCTATTCCGCCTCCGTCAACGTCGACAAGGGACTCGGTTTCTGGAATTCAACCCTCAAGATGGGAGCGGCCGCATCCCTCTACACAGGCAGTTCCCTGATCGGTCAATCCCTCTTCAATTTCAATACCACATCTTTGAGCGGAAGCATTCTTGCTAATGCCACACCCGCTCCATGGATCGGAGCAGCCATCGCCTTTGCCTGTGGACAGAGCCGCAGCCACACCCGTTCGATTGATACCCGTGCCCCGTGGATACGTTCATGGACTGGAAGGGCCGACATCAACTTCTACCCCTTGCAAAATCTGATAGTCAATCTCGCTGCCGAAAACAACTATACCAACCTCACCTCAGGCGACACCAACGTCTGGTTTGGTGATGCCAGGATCACCTACCGCCGTGGGCGGTTTGACTGGGATCTTGCGTTCAACAACATTTTCAACCGGAAAGCATTCACAAAAGTCAGCTACACCGCCATGGATATTTACACCGGAACATACCGCCTGCGCCAGCGCAATGTGATGCTTACCCTCCGGATGAAAATCCTATGACCCACGCGGATCTATCACCCCGTCCCTGTACAATATATCCCGGTTTATACGTCACCGGCCCGTAGCCCCCTCGTTACGGGCATTCCAACTTGACTCACACCGCCCGTAAAATTTCCCCCGATGTCAAAGAACTCTTCCCCACACACTCAAATTCATTTGGCTATTGCCGAGCGTAAGTAACTTGGTTGCAGACAAAGTTACGATTAAGTCGAGCGCAAACGAAAATTTATTTTCAGTTTGCCGAGCGTGAGTAACTTGGTAGAATGCAAAGTTACGCCCCCGCGGTCCCGTTTTTTTGCGAAATATCCCCTTTGGTGCAAAAAAAATTCACCCTCCCTCTTATTTTGCACTCTCACAGTTTATTGCTATATTTGCCAACGATTATATTATACTACTTTTTTCATTTCATATATGAATCTCAATCTTAAATCAGCCATCCTCTTGGCCGCATCCGCAGCATTCCTCACAGCATGCTCCGGTGGATCACCCCGCCACACCATCAAGTCGCCCGATGGCGAGATCGCAGTCACATTCGACATCGACTCAAAGGGACAGCCCACCTACTCCGTCACATTCCGTGGCGACACCGTCGTCCGCCCCTCAGCACTCGGTTTCATCCTCCGCGACCAGACCGACCCAGACTTCGCTACCGGTTTCTCCCTCGCTTCAAGCCCCGCTTCCGAGTCCGTCAACACTTCCTGGGTCCCCGTATGGGGTGAGAACGACACAATCGCCGACATCTACAACACCATAACATTCAACCTCGCCAAAACCGACGCCGCCGGAACCCCCCGCCTCCTCGACATCACATTCCGCGTCTACGACGACGGACTCGGATTCCGATACACATTCCCCGCCCAGGACGCCGACACAATCATCATCGCCGACGAACTCACACAGTTCGCTATGCCCGGCGACATGACCGCTTGGTGGATCCCCGGCGACTACGACACACAGGAGTACGAATACAACCGCTCACGCCTCAGCCAGATCCGCGACATCAGCACCGGCGGCGAGAAAATGGGTAACGTCTCCCAAAGCGCATTCTCACCCACAGGCGTACAGACATCCCTCCAGCTCAAATCCGACAACGGAACATACATCAACATTCACGAAGCCGCACTCGTCGACTTCCCCGCCATGCACCTCGACCTCAACGACACCACATTCACATTCCGGTCATGGCTCACACCCGACCGCAACGGCGACAAAGCCGTCGTCGCACTCCCGTTCTCCACACCCTGGCGTGCCCTCATGATCTCCGATAAAGCCACCGACATCCTCGCCTCAAACCTCATCTACAACCTCAACGAACCCAACAGCCTCGACGACACATCCTGGATCAAGCCCGTCAAATACATGGGCGTATGGTGGGAAATGATCACAGGCAAAAGCTCATGGGCATACACCGATGCACATGACTTCGACCTCGCCACATTCGACTACTCCAAAGCACGTCCCAACGGCCGTCATGCCGCAAACACCCAAAACGTAAAGCGATACATCGACTTCGCCGCCGAAAACGGATTCGACCAGCTCCTCATCGAAGGCTGGAACACCGGTTGGGAAGACTGGTTCGGCAAAGAAAAAGACTTCGTCTTCGACTTCATCACACCATACCCCGATTTCGACATCAAAGAACTCAACGAATATGCCCACTCGAAAGGCATAAAGCTCATGATGCACCACGAGACCTCAGCATCCATCCCCAACTACGAACGCTGGATGGATCAGGCATACGACCTTATGAACCAATACGGCTACAACGCCGTCAAGAGCGGATACGTCGGAAACATCCTTCCCAAAGGCGAGAACCACTACAACCAGAACTCCGTCAACCACTATCTTAACGCCGTCAAAAAAGCCGCCGACAAGCACATAATGGTCAACGCACACGAAGCCGTACGCCCCACCGGCCTCGCCCGCACATACCCCAACCTCATCGGCAACGAATCCGCTATGGGAACCGAATACCAGAACATGACACCCGCCCACGTCACGATCCTCCCGTTCACACGCCTCAAAGGCGGCCCCATGGACTTCACCCCCGGCATCTTCCGCACCGACCTCTCCACATTCGCACCCGGCAACACAACCAAAAAACGCGCCACCACAGCAAACCAGCTCGCACTCTACCTCACCATGTACTCACCCCTCCAGATGGCAGCCGACCTCCCCGAACACTATGCCGAGAAAATGGACGCATTCCAGTTCATCAAAGACGTACCCGTCGACTGGAGCGAGAGCCGCTATCTTGACGCCGAGCCCGGCGAATACATCATTGTCGCACGCCGCGACAAAAACTCCGCCAACTGGTTTGCAGGAGGAGTCACCAACGGCGACGCACGCGACTACACCCTCAGCTTCTCCTTCCTCCCCGAAGGCAAGAAATACCAGGCCACAGTCTATCGCGACAGCGACACCGCCGACTGCGACACCAACCCCGAGAGCTACGTCATCGAGACAATCGACGTCGACTCCAGCTCAACCCTGCCCATCCACATGGCCCGTGGCGGAGGCTTCGCGATCTCCATCAAAGCCATCTGAACCCTGTTCAACCACGCCAGACACCAAAAAGAAAACGCCGCGGCCCCGTGCCGCAGCGTTTTCTTTTTGTATAATATCCTGCCGTAGAGCTACTTGCCCGGCCTTAGCGTTACGCTCTTACCAGCCTTCAGGCTCAGTTCTCGCGTCTCTCCGTTCATATTTACCGAGACCCGCTCGTCAACCCTCGGATGGATCTCCGCCTTAACTACCTTGCCATCAGCCCATTCCATGTCGATTGTTGCACCCGTACGAGTCCCCAGACCCGCTGCAGACCCACTTTGCCATGCACCAGGCAACGCCGGTAACAGACTGATACTGTGCGCACTACTCTGCACCAGCATCTCGGCCACTCCCGCCGTCCCCCCGAAATTTCCATCAATCTGAAACGGAGAATGAGCATCCATCAAATTCGGATAAGTACCCCCTCCGCGGCGCGCATCCGTGCCTTTATATTGGTCCGGACTCACATATTTCAGCAGCGTTCTGTATGTCTCATAAGCCTTTACGCCATCTTTCAAGCGCGCACGCAGATTTATACGCCAGCCCGTGCTCCAGCCCGTGGTCTTGTCACCTTTCAGGTCAAGCGACCTCGCGCATGCCGCCGCAAGCTGAGGCGTCTTTTCCGGTGTGATATGATGGCCCGGATACAGCCCTATAAGATGTGACTGATGACGATGTTCCGGCTCTACCTCTTTCCAGTCATAATACCACTCGCTCAGATTACCGCGGCTTCCCACTCTGTAGGGAAGCAGACGGGGCAACGCGGCATCTATCTCAGCCCTCAGATCTGCGTCGGCATCAATTGCCTGAGCAGCAGCGGCTGCCGCCGTCAGACACTCGCGTATGATGGCCATGTCGGCAAATCCGCCATACGATGTCGCAACAGCTTTACCCTCAGAGGTATAGAACATATTTTCAGGCGATGTGCTTGGTGATGTGATCAGATAGCCGTCCTTCTCGACCATCCAGCCCAGACAGAACTTCGCGGCATCTCGCAATATCGGATAATACTTCTTCAGCATCTCCTTGTCGCGGTTGAACAGGTATTGCTCCCACACATGGGTCGCCATCCATGCGCCGCCCATGTTCCAGCATGCCCATGATGCACTGCCCGTACCCTCGCCAACAGGATCCGTATGGGCCCAGATATCCGAATTGTGCCCATTGCACCAACCACCATTGTCAACTCCGTAATACTGTCTGGCGGTCCGCTGTCCGTTCTTGCGCGTGCCGTCAAGGAATGTCAGCATAGCCTCATGCGCCTCTCCGAGATTGGCTACACCTGCAGGCCAGTAGTTCTCCTCCAGATTGATATTCACGGTATAGTTGCTGCTCCACGGCGGCATCTGTGACTCGTTCCACAGACCTTGCAGGTTGGCCGGGACACCCTCCGTCCTTGATGATGATATAAGCAGATACCTGCCGAACTGAAAGTACAGTTCCTCAAGGTCGGGATCCGTGTTCCGGTTGTCGGAATATTCCATCAGGCGTCTGTCCGTTGTAAGATTGTGCATTTCCGGATCCGACTCACCCAGATCTATCGACACTCTGTCGAAAAACTGTCCGTAATCATCCCTATGGCGCTTCTCCAGATCCTTGAACTTACGTTTTGCCACATTCCGGATACGGTTGTCGGCCAATGATCTGTAGTTCTTTCCCTCCTTTACTGGATCTCGGTCGAAACCGTTGAAGCTGGTGGCATCAGCAAAGCCTACAGTAGCCCGTGTGGCTCCCGTTATCTCTATTGTCCCGTCGGGCATTGTCGTCACCTTGCCGTCGCAGTCCGACACGTTCAGTCTCATTCTGAAGTGTATGCCACGGTTGGGATCATACATCAGATTCTTTCCTTCTATCTGGTGATATACCGGACGTGCGTAATACGGTGCATATCCATCCGCATACACTCCAAGGTTGTCAGTACCAGCCTCATGCGGATGAGGAGTCCCCAGACTCAGCCTCACATCAAACGGCATCTTCGAGTCAAGTCTCACTACAAGAGCCGAATCGGGAGCTGAAGCCAGATATTTCACCTCAAACGGCATCCCGTCAACATCGTATGTTATCGTTGCTGTAGCTGTCTTCAGATCAAGTTCGCGCCGGTAGTTGGTTATAGTCGAAGTCTCCCGGCCAGGATAGCTCAGATACAGCCGGCCCAGTGGCTGAAATGACTGTGAATAATTTCCCTGCACCACACGGTTCAGCTTCTCCGCCAGTACGTAGTCGCCACGGTCCAGGGCCACTCTGATCTTGTTGATCTGATCACGGTGGTCAATATCTTCCTGAGTCTTTTCGGGTTCACCGCTCCACAGCGTTATATCGTTAAGCGACAGCGAGTCACACACAGCACCGCCATATATGGCAGCTCCCGTCGTGCCGTTGCCTATCACAAGGGTTTCCTCAAAAAATTCCGCCGGTCGGTCATACACCAGTTTCAACGGATTTCCGGCACTGGCTCCGATAGCCGTCAGCCAGACCGCCATCATATAAATTCTCAGCCTCTGTTTTCCCATGGTTTTCTTACGAGATTGGTTATTTATGCAAATTTAGCAACAATAAGCGACATCTGCCAATCCTATTTTACGCTCCCTGTCCCATATTCCGGCTTCATCGCCAAATTTTTTCAATTCTGCCGCCGCCGTATCGGAAAATATTTGTAGCTTTGCGTAAGTGAAAAAAATTTCTACCAATCATGAAGACTAACCTAAGTTCGCAAATCAAACTCGAGCGCATTCCCAAGCGCTACTATGACCCTCAGGGTGAAATTGAGTTTGCCGCTCTTACCCGCGAAGAAAAGATTTACACAAAGATCTTTGAGAACGCTACCGAAGGCAGCAGCTATCTCGCTGACCAGATTGTACGCATAGTCAACCGCGCCATCGAAAAGAAAGGCAAAGCTGTGGTAGCTCTCGGTGCCGGTGCCTGCACCCACACCACCTACTCAGATCTCATCGAGCTTCACAAGCAGGGTAAGATAGACTTCTCAAACGTTGTCATCTTCAATCTGTGCGAGTTCTTCCCTCTGCAGCCCGGAGGTCCAAGCACCCTCAAGCGTCTCCACGATGTGCTTCTCGACCATATCAATATCCGTCCTGAGAACATCCGTTCCATCGACCCCGCTGTCACTAAGGAAGATATGTTCCAGTATTGCAAGGCTTACGAACAGTCTATCGAAGACGAAGGTGGCCTTGACCTCGTAGTTTGCGAAGTAGGCCCGCAGGGTTGTCTCGCTTTCAACGAACCCGGATCTGCCAATACCACCCTCTGCCGCCTCGTGCTTCTCAGCAACGAGCTCCGTCAGTCTATCGGCAATGACTACAAGAGCGAATTCGCTCCCACAACCGCCATCACTCTCGGTGTAGCCAACATACTTTCTGCCGAGCGTGTCCTCACTATGGCATGGGGCGAGAACCGCGCAGCCATCATCCGCAAGACCGTAGAGGAACCTGCCGATGCAAATGTTCCCGCATCGTTCCTTCAGGGTCATGCACATACCAAGCTCGTTCTTGATCTGCCTGCCGCTGAAGATCTCACACGTATCTCACAGCCTTGGAAGGTTACTTCCTGCGAATGGACCGACAAGCTCATACGTCGCGCTATCGTCTGGCTCTGCCATGCTACCGGCAAGCCCATTCTCAAGCTTACCGACAAAGATTACAGCGACCATGGTCTGGGTGAACTCCTGGCTCTCTTCGGATCAGCATACAATGTAAACATCAAGATCTTCAACGATCTTCAGCATACCATCACCGGTTGGCCCGGCGGCAAGCCCAACGCTGACGACACATACCGTCCGGAGCGTGCAAATCCATATCCTAAGCGTGTGATAGTATTCTCTCCCCACCCCGATGACGACGTTATCTCGATGGGTGGCACACTCAAGCGTCTTGTCGACCAGAAGCACGATGTTCATGTAGCTTACGAGACATCAGGCAATATCGCCGTTGGCGACGAAGACATGATGCGCTATTTCCTCATGATGGATAAGATCGCACCTATCTTCGGTTTCGACAGCGAAGGCTACAAGAAACTCTCGGCAGAAGTGCATGATTTCGTTGGCCACAAGAAAGCCGGCGACATGGATTCAAAGGATATCCGTGAGATCAAGACTATGATCCGTCAGGCCGAGGCCACTATCGCCTGCAACTACATCGGAGTGAAGCCCGGAAACATACACTTCCTCCGTCTGCCGTTCTACGAGACAGGTACAATCAAGAAAGGCGAACTTGAGGAGCGCGACGTAAACATCGTCAAGAAGCTTCTCGAGGACGTCAAGCCCCACCAGATATTCGTTGCCGGTGACCTTGCCGATCCTCACGGAACCCACAAAGTCTGCACAGATGCCGTACTCGCCGCTATCGACGAGCTCAAGGATGAAGAGTGGATGAAAGACTGCCGCATCTGGATGTACCGTGGCGCATGGGCTGAATGGGAAATCGACCATATCGAAATGGCTGTGCCCATCTCACCCGAAGAGCTCCGTTTCAAGCGCAATTCTATCCTCAAGCACCAGAGCCAGATGGAAAATGCTCCGTTCCTCGGCAATGATGACCGTCTCTTCTGGCAGCGTGCCGAAGACCGCAACCGTGCTACCGCGCAGCTCTACGAAGGACTCGGTCTGGCAAGCTACGAGGCTATCGAAGCTTTCGTAGAATACCACATCATCCGCGACAACCAGTAATACGATCTACAAGTTATAGCATATTATCCCCCGCTGCAGATCTGCAGCGGGGGATTTTTATTTAACCTGAGCGGGATTTGGCAGATATAGTAAAAAATCCCATCTTTGTAACAAAACAATCTATTTACAACAAAACAATCTATCCGTATATCATGAAAAAATGTCTCATGGCATCGGCCATTGCCATTGGTACGGCGATTCTCTGTTCATGCTCCTCCAAAACGGCGGTTTCAACCGATCCGCAGCCCACACCCGGTCAACAAGCCATGATCGACCGGAAATATGGCATGTTCCTGCACTATGGCATGAATACTTATCTCAACGCCGAGTGGAGCGATGGTTCCGCGTCGGCCTCCACGTATGCTCCGCCTGCCGACATTGCCCGTAAAGCTGCCCAATGGGTCAGCAATGCAAAGCGGGCTGGCATGAGGTCGATAGTTCTGACAACCAAACATCATGACGGATTCTGCCTGTGGGACAGCGAATACACCGACTACGATATTGCCAACGACAGTATAACCAACAAGGTGGATATTGTCCGTGCCGTGGCCGATGCGTGCCGAAATGAAGGTATAGCGTTCTCGGTCTACTATTCTCTATGGGACCGGCACGAACCTACCTATCGCGATGATGACAAGTCAGTCTACATCGACTACATGAAAGGGCAGCTCACCGAACTGATGACCAACTATGGACCCGTAGCCGAACTTTGGTTTGATGGAGCCTGGGACCGGAAACTTGAAGACTGGAAATTGCAGGAACTTTATGATTGCGTCAAGGCCCTGCAGCCCGACTGCCAGATCTCTACCAACTGGACTATAGGCAAACGTCCGGTCGATATGCAGGCGGGTGATTCGATAATCTATTTTCCATCGGATTTCCGGCTCTGGGATCCATATCTGCCGGTCGCCGACGATCCGAAGATCTACACTCACAGTGGCAAACAATACTACCTGCCGTTTGAGTCCACCCAGACGATCTCCGTCATAGGCAATTGGTTCAACCATCCTGAAGACACCACCGTAAGAGGGGTCGACGAGCTCGAAGAGATATTCCATGTAGCTACAGCCAACGACAACTGCCTGCTGCTCAATGTCCCTCCGGCTACCGATGGTAATCAAAACGCTCAGGCTGTAGAAAATATCATTGCATTGGCAAAAAGATTGGGTATTGAGAATGGTGGCGATTTCCCGGTATCAGCAAAAAGGCCTGTGAATATTCTCACCGATGCCGTAGCCAGTGCTTCAAGCGTCAATAAGAACGATACTCTGCATTGCGGCGCACATCTTGCCGTAGATTACGATGTCAGCACGGCTTGGGTGTCGGCCGATTCTCTCGCATCAATCAATATAAAACTTGTGCGTCCGGCCACATTCAGCTCCGTTTCCATCATTGAAGGCGAGAACAGCATACGTCGCTTCGATCTGGAGATCCTCGCTGATGGCAAGTACAAGTCGGTCTATTCAAGTCCGCTCATACCTGAACCGACAGGGCAGAGCTTCATGGGCTACGGACTGATCGAGTTCACTCTGCCGCAGGCTGTGACGACCGATCAGCTGCGCGTGACCATCAATCAGTCGAACGGCACCCCTGCCATCTACTCCATCCGTCTTACGCAAGGCAAGCAGTAACATAACGTCAAATGATCAGCACAACTTTTTAATCCGTTACTCTTGCTTTCTTGAAATAATGACGTAACTTTGTGGCCACGTTTTGGTGTCGCGCCCGCGCGATGAAAAGGGAATCAGGTGCAAATCCTGGACAGACCCGCTGCTGTAAGTTCCGCAAGGCCCCCGTCATTCATGTCACTGTCGCCATAGGGCGATGGGAAGACCGACGGTAGGCTGGAACAAGTCAGAAGACCTGCCATTACAACATAGTTTTGTCGCCTTCGGGTTATAATGCGGCAGACCATTCTTCGGGGCTCTGCCACTCTTGATCAGTCGTGTGGCTTATTACGCCTTGTTGTGGTTTGATGCACAATCCTTTGCGGCTTGTTCCAACCACATCAGTCATATGAGTCTCCGACTTATCTCCATTCTTATCTCTTTACTTATTATTGTCACGGTCTCAGCCCGTGACCTTATCACTATTTCCGGTCGTGTAACCACTATCGACGGTTCGCCGGTCGAGGCCGCAATTGTAAGGCTCGATTCCACGGATACTCTCAGCCGCACTGATTCTATCGGACGTTATTCCATAAGAGTACCGGCAGGACAAGTCTCTCTATCGGTCTCTATGACAGGCTTCAATCCAATAAGCCGTACATTCACCCTCTTCTCCTCGTCAACGGTCAACTTTCAGCTGGCCCCCGTCAACGCTCTCTCCGAAGTCACAGCCTATGGTAAGACCAAGCTACGTCAGCTGCGCGAAAGCGAATTTTCGGTCAATTCAGTCGACGTGGCAGCGGCAGTCAATACAACAGCGACATTATCCGATCTTGTCGGACGCACGGCCGGAGTCAGGATACGCACAACAGGTGGTCTCGGATCTGATTTCGATGTCACTCTAAATGGTCTCACCGGCAGCGCAATCCGTTACTTCATTGACGGCATACCCATGGAGTCGCGCGGATCCGACGTGTCCCTCGATAACCTACCGCTCAATCAGATAGAGCGTATCGATATCTATAAAGGTGTTGTTCCCGCTTTTCTCGGCACTGACGCAATGGGGGGAGCCATCAATATTATCACACGCGCACAGAAGCGACGCTATATCGACGCTTCAGTCAGCGCAGGATCTTTCCATACATTCAAGGCCGACTTCGCGGCCCAGACAGTCGAGCCAAACACAGGGCTGATCATTCGCCCGACTTTCAATTACGGCTATTCAAAGAACGACTACATGATGAGAAACGTCGAAGTCTGGGATAAGGATGCCGACAGATACATCACTACCGACCGACGGCGATTTCACGATGACTACCGCTCCATAATGGGGCAGATTGAAGCAGGTTTCGAAAACAAGTCCTGGGCCCGCAGCCTGTTCATCTCGGCCTCTTACACTGATCTTGACAAGGAGATTCAGACAGGGTCGGTACAGGCTATAGTCTATGGTACTCCACGTCGTCTAAGTCATGCCTGGAGCCTCGGTGCACGATATGTAAAGGACAATCTGTTTCTCCGTGGTCTGACACTCAATCTGAGCCTTTCACACACATGGGATCGCTCGCAGACAGTGGATACAGTATACCGCAAATACGACTGGAACGGCAACTGGATCCCAACACAACGCAACGAGATCACCGGTGGAACCCGATCAATACGCCATTACCTCCGCCCGCTCACTGTTGTCCGCGCTAATCTCAACTACCGGTTCGCCGACATACATGTGCTTGACATGAATTACTCCCTCAACCGCACAGGAAACAAGCGCTATGATGACCTCGACCCTGAATACGATCCAGCCAAAGATATTCTCGGTAAACATATAATAGGACTCTCTTACTCACATTCTCTCCTCGATGAGCGACTCCAAAACACCATTTTCGGAAAATCATACATCGAACAGCTACGCATCGTACAGCTCTCCGACAAGTGGAGCGACAATGCCCGTGAGTCATCGACAAAGACGTTCTGGGGCTACGGAATCGGATCGCGATACAACATCATCGATCCATTACAGGTAAAGTTTTCGTTTGAACATTCTGTACGTCTGCCACTTTCACGCGAGATGCTCGGCAACGGAACCACAGTCTCCGCCAACCTCTCTCTCAAACCCGAAAACTCCGACAATCTCAACCTCGGAATTTTCGGCAATCTACGTCTTGGCAATAATCATTCCTTCTACTATGAAATCGCAGGTTACCTGCGACACGTCAAGGATATGATACATCTTGTCACCAACGAAAACACCGGACTCTCTGTCTACGGCAACATCTCCAGCGTCAATGTCAGGGGCATCGAAGGAGAACTCGGCTACCACTTTGCCGACAAGTTGCACCTCACAACCAATTGGAGCTACTCCGTCAGCCGCGACATGAACGCCCGACGCTCCGATGGGAAACCTTCGGTCACCTACAAAAACCGTATTCCCAACCGCCCGTGGTTATATGGGAACACCGAACTGACCTATCTACATCATGGACTGATCATGCCACACGACAAAGTCCGTGCTGGCTACGTATATCAATACGTCCACTGGTTCTACCTCACTTGGGAAGGCTACGGTAGCCTCTCATCCAAATCTAAGATCCCGACACAAAACCAGCAGAACATCTACATCACCTACTCCTGGCTTGATGAACGTTATAATGCGACTCTTGAAGTCGACAACATCTTTGACCGAATCCTCTACGACAACTACAAGCTACAGAAGCCCGGACGATCAATCATGGCCAAATTCCGCATTTTCCTTCAGTGATCTGATCAACAGATAATCAAAATAACTATAACTATAACTATAACCAATTCCTATGAGACACTTTAAATTATCCTGGATGATGCTGGCTATCGCAGCCATATCGTTCACATCCTGCTCAAGCGATGACGAACCCGACAGTGACATCGGAGGCGAAAACATCAAAGACGTCCACTTCGATGTATGGGTGACTGCAGGCACGAGCAATGGAACCGCCTATCTCGTCAAGAACGTCAACTCCCTGGAAGATCCGCAGACAATCACATTTGACAATTCCGGCTGTGATATCACAGGTAAGCTCGACCAGGAGATCATCGTCAAGGGTAAATATTACTATGAAGTACCGCCTACGGGCGATTGCTTCGGCAAATATCAGATCACCAATACCGGTCTGGTAACAATAGCCCGACGCCCGTTCGAGAAAAATACATACCGCGCATACCGCTACTGTCACGCCTGGATTGACGACAATACTCTCGTCATAATGAGCTCGGATGGCGATAAGAAAAAAGCCCTCTGGACAAAACTCGATGCAGCCAACATGACCATCATCGAAGAGGGTGAATTCAACTTCACAGAACTCAGCGGCATCTCCGCCCTCACCACATCAGGACTCCTCGGATATCGTGAGAGCGATGGCAAACTCATCTACTTCTACGCCCGGTCAGCCTTTGCATTCGACGGATTCTACGCCGCTTTCATCGATGCAAAGACCATGACCGTAGACAAGATAGCCCATATGGAGAAAGACGTAGTTATGGCCGGCACATCCTATGGTGAGCTTCTTCAGCATAAAATGGCCTTTGACAACAACGACAATCTCTATATCGCGGCCAACTTCCATATTGACAGCTTCTCAAGCACAACCCAGCAGTATGGACGCATCTTCCGCATCAACCGTGGCGAAATGGACTTCGATCCGTCATATGAAGGTTTCAAGACCGACCCATCAGGAGTTGCTGACCGTGGCAAGATCCTCACCATCGACTACATGGGTATGGGATCACTCGTTCTGTGCATTCAAGATCCCGAACACTGTGGGGTAGTCATTGATCCTAACGACAAAAACCACGGATGGGGCAACAACTATAACGTCTACTATTGTATGCTCGACATCAACAGTGACATATCAACCGAGTTCCTCTACGACGGTAAGCACCTGCCATATTCGCAAGGTACTTTCGCACAGCGCTCATTCGTGCTCAATGGCAAAGTCTACATCGGGACTAATCCGGCCAACTCAGAGCCTACAATCTATGTCTACGACATCCGTTCGCGCACGATGAACATGGGAGCAAAAATTCAAGAAGGCTTCGGTTTCGACCGCATAACCTACGTCCAGGGCAATTGATCCTGACCATATACTGAATCAATCATCTATCCAGTCAGCCACATTCCGTTCAGCCATGAATAAAGCAGTCCGCACCCTCTTCTCCCTGCATCGAATCACCGGAACAATTATCGCACTGTTTTTCCTCATGTGGTTCTTTACAGGACTCGTGCTCATATATCACTCTTTCCCGCGTCTCTCCAGTGCTGCGACATACAGTCATATGTCAGCGCTCCCGCAGACCATAAACATGCCCGACACGCTGCCACAACAACTCAAATCGTTGAGCATACGCAGCTTCCAGGGGCAGACTGTCCTGCAATGGAAAGCCGGAAAGAGCACAGTCACCATTACCGACAACAATGAGTCCCTGCGCCCTGTAACATTTCAGACTGTCCGTGATGTGGCCGCAGATTGGATAGATGCACCCATCGCTAAGGTAGATACCCTATATGACCGCGACCAGTGGATTATGTATTCACGGTATGAACGCGATATGCCTATCTACAAATTTTACTTCGATGATCCAGATCAACACCAGCTCTACATAGCATCCCGCACGGCGACGCCACTCCAGCTTACCGACCGCACTCAGCGGTTCTGGTCATGGATAGGTGCCATACCACATAAATTCTACTTCCCATTCATGCGTCGAGATGTCGACAAATGGAAAATCTGGCTCGCACTCGGAGGGTCACTCTGTCTCATTGCCTCACTGTCCGGTCTGATCGTGGCTCTCTACCTGTGGATACGCAACCGGCTCCACACCAGCAGATGGTACAACCCATTCAAAACGCGACTTCTACGCCTTCACTTCACCTTCGGGCTTGTTTTCGCCATACCCCTGATAGCATGGAGCATCAGCGGCATCATGTCGATGCAGAAAGTTCCGACATGGATTGTCCCCATAGAGGGGGAGCGCTATGTCAGCCAGCGCGATATGTGGGGCGGCGGCATGCTCCCTCTCAGCCAATACAGGCTATCTTATGCTACCCTCCGTCAGGCATATCCCGAACTTAAGCAGATCGACTACACACGACGTGGATCCATACCGGTATATGACATCATTGTCGGCGACACAACCCTTATGATAGACGCCTCAACCGATACAGTCAGACCACTCTTCATTCCTCCGGCCGACATCTTTGCCGGATTGCGCAACATACATGGCGACGATGCCCCCATTCATGTAACCCTACAGAATCACTACGACAGCCAATATTTCTCAATATCCGGCCGTGCAGAGTTGCCCGTCTACAAGGCCACCGTCGACAACCCAGATGGTTCTCTATACTATATTGATCCTCGCGACGGACATATTACCTACCTCAATCACAACAAGATCCTACGGCGCTACCTATTTAGCGGAATCCACTATCTCAACCTTTCCTGCTTTACCGGACATCCGTTGTTATGGAAAGTGTGTATGTGGATAATATGTTTGGCGGGTATAGTATTCTGCTTCACATCGGCTTGGTTGGGTGTGAAGTACATACGCCGCAAACTGAAATTAAGATGTCCGCATGACTGCTGAATCTACTGTAAAGATTCGGTCCGCCGCCGCATATCCAATTCAGGCAACCGATCGGCTTTATTCATATAATTCTCTCATCGAGTGTATGAACTTTGAGAATAGTGGGTAAAAAATCGGCCAAAAATTTGTTCGGTTGAAAAACTTGACTTATCTTTGCATCATCAATCGAACGGGGTATTAGCTCATCTGGCTAGAGCGCGACACTGGCAGTGTCGAGGTGAGCGGTTCGAGTCCGCTATACTCCACATTGAGCCGGGCCGGAATCATTTTCCGGCCCGGCTTTGTTTTACCACTCATCATCAATGTTGCCCGACTCCGGGTCAACATATCCGTTATCCCAGTCTTCATCCTGGGGATAATACTGTCCGCACTCATCGTCAGCGTCATACTCATCATCATCCCACTCATCCGACATGGTGTCCAGCCGGTCCTGTAGCCCATCGATCATATCCTGGAGATCACCGCAGTCATCCCACAAGACGTCGCTGCTGTCCAGGCGTTCCTGGAGATCTTCAATTGCATCCTGTAATTCATCAAAGTCAGATTCATCACAAGAGTCAAGACGGTCCTGAAGGTCATCCAGACGGCTACGGAGTTCCTCCATTTCCGATTCCAGCTCATAGGTCTCCTCATCGGCAACCGCTTGGGCGAGCGACGTAATGGTATCAGGCCGATTCTTGCCCCGTCCGGAAAGTTTGTCCCATACTAAGCTAAATGTCACATATCCGCCGAGTGAATTCCAAAAAGACATAATCAGATCATTTTAAACTGTTTCGCGGGGACCCACTATGGTTCCCGCTGCAAAATTAGCATCAGCTTGGGCAACAACTCTGCACATTCAGGTTAAACAATGTTCATTTCCAACGGAACGCATAAAAACAACCGGTCCGCGGACTCTTGAAACGAGGACCGCGGACCGGCTTGCTTTGTGTTATGACGGTGTGTTACCAGCTACCGTGCTCTTTCTTGTATTCTTTGAAATCGGCGGCACGGTCACAATCACCATTGTAGTTCCATGTTATGGTGTCGGTATATTGCTTTCCATCGGCACCAGCCGTAGCGAGCAACACGTTCTTGCCATCGTCAAGACGTACATTGTCGAATATGTAGTGAACGTCAGTATTGCCACGTCGTGGGGTGCCCAGATCCCGGCCGTTCAGTGTCACGTGGGGTGTACCTACGTTGGAGTATACGGTGACTGAGGTTTCCCTGCGCTCGCGCTTGTCGTTGCGGCGCTGTGTCAGGTATACTACCGGATCCTTGCTCCAGTTGGCTTTGTACCAGAAGTATGAGTCCTTCTTCGTCTTTCTGTCGAAGGTCATCATGCCCTTCATGTTGCGGGCTTCGACGCTTCCGCGTCGCGATGTCGGCACGGCGAAGTCGAACATATTCCATAGATACGAGGCTACTATCTGCGGATGCTTGGCTATTACAGGCCAGTGGGTCTCGTGCGTTTTGGTCTGGAAGGTCTCCGGATAGAACGGACTTGTCCAGTCAAGGGCGTCGCCCAGGAGCTCTGTCTGATGTGCTATGTTTGCGTCTGCGCCATATTCGCTCAGTATCAGCGGACACCACGGATATTCGCGCTCTATCCTTTCGATCCAGGGCTCTATATCCTGTAGCTTGCGCTCATACCAGCCGAAGTAGCGGTTCATGCCCTGGATATCGGCATTTCCGTTCACAGGATGCTCTACCGTGCCATAACCGTTCACCGAGACAGTATATCTGTCAGGATCCTCTGTCTTGCACAGGTCGTGGATGCTCTGTGTGAGCGCGGCGGTGTAGCCATGAGGGTGATACACCTCATTGTGGATGCCCCACACATAGATCGACGGATGATTGAAGCTCTGACGGATAAGCTCGCGCATCTGCTGGTGGGCGTTATCCCATTCCTGACCGGTCACACTGTTGACAAACGGTATCTCGGCCCAGATCACCAGGCCCAGACTGTCGCAGCGGGAGTAGATGTAATCCGATTGCTGATAGTGGGCGAAACGTACGGTTGGCGCGCCGATATCCATGATCTGGTCCAGATCGAAATCATGCTCCTTGTTGGTCAACGCGCTTCCCAGACCCCACCAGTCCTGATGTCGGGTCACACCATACATCGGATACTTTTTGCCGTTAAGATAGAATCCGTCACCGGCCACGATCTCATACTTTCTGAGACCCAGCGGCTGGACGATCTCATCCACCTGCCGGCCATCCTTATACAGGCGCGACACCACCTTGTAGAGATACGGATCCTCGCGGCCTTGCCACAGATGGGGCTTGTTGATCCTGAACGTCGAGGTGTACGACTGTATGCTCTGCGGTGAGAGCGAGAATGTGCGGCTGTCAGTCTTCACCAGACGGCCGTTCATATCATATACCGAATTTTCAAGACGCATCGAAGCCGGCTGTTTCATGTCATTGCCGACCTTGACCTTTACTGCGACATCGGCCGACTTGCTGGACACATCCTTCTGGGTAATGTACACGCCCGGCGAGGCGTAGTCGTTGACAACTATCGCACATGGATCTGTAGCCACCAGCCATACCGGACGGTAAATACCTCCGTAGACGCCGAACAGCACGTGGTTGACCGGAATGACATCCGGACGCGCGGCATTGTTGGCCTTCACTATTATCTCATTCTCCTCGCCATACTTCAGCTGTTTGCCTATCTCGCATGCAAAAGCCGAATACGCACCCTTGTGAGTGCCGGCAAGATAACCGTTGACATATACCTCCGCACATGCTCCTACGCCCTCAAAGCGTAGAAATACGCGCTTGTCCTTCAGTTTGGGGTCGGGAGTGAAGCGCTTGCGGTAGTAGGCATCGCCGGCATAGAACGATGATGCCTTTTTCTGCATGTCGTCAGCGTTCCATGTATGTGGAACCGTCACCGCTTCCCAGTCAGAGTTGATTTTCTGAGAGCTTTTCAATGCATCGGCAGGAAAAGGACCCTTTTTGAACTCCCATCCGTCGCAGAACGAAGTGACCTCGCGTGCTGTTCCAGCTAAGGCGACAAAAAAGAGGCAAAATAAAAAATTTAGAATACGGATCTTCATATTTGATGTCGATTTGTTTTATTGCATGGCCGGCGGCAGTCACAACCGACTGCGCCGGCATAGCCTCTCGATCCTGAAGTGATGATCAGGTTAATGCGTCACGGTAACGGTCGGTCTCGTTAGCCGAATCCTCTACCTGGAGTTTTATGACAAACGGACCTTCGGGAGTCTTGGTAGGCACATCCACGTTATACTCGTTGCGTGCTGTCTCTGTCACAGGGGTCTCCTTGCCGCCGAGAACGGTAGCCTTTACAACCTTCACACCCTTGGGAGTCTGAACTGTCAGGTGACGTGAGTAAGGCACATTGAAAACGGCCATATATACGTCGCCGTTCTTGCTGCGGGTGTAGTAGCCCCACGGCTGCTTCTGCCATCCGGCATAGTCGCAGCCATAGATGCATTCGCCGTTCTGCTTCATCCATTTGCCCACCTGTTCGGCCATATCCTTTTCCTCCTTGCGGAAGTCGCCGTCGGCTTGCGGTCCGAAGTTCACGACCATGTTGCCGCCCATCGATACGGCATGGACAATGCGCTCGAGCACCTCGATCGGGGTCTTTACATAGCTCAGCGACCAGTCTTTGTGATATCCCCACTGATTCTCGGGGATAGTCATGCACGCTTCCCAGTCCCAGCGGGTTACCTTCAGGTCCTTTACGGGATCTGGAAGACGGCGCTCGTAGCCCGACTCATAGTCACCCATCAGGTGGCCGTTGCTGTCGAAGTGACGTTTGCCATTGTCATCGGCACGCAGGCGGCTGTTTATGGTCACGCCCGGTACGAGCTCCTTAAGCATTTTTTCGGCATGTGCTGTCCACCATCCGTTTTTCTTGAGACTCGCGTCCCAGGTTCCGTCAAACCAGAAATCTTTCACTGTCGGATAGCGTGTGGCGAGTTCGCGGAGCTGGTTGTCGGTGAATTCCAGGAATCGGTCGAAGGCTATCTTGTCCTCTTCCGACTTTATGTCGTAGCGGTAGTCGGGATTGCTCCAGTCCATCACCGAGAAGTAGAAATGCACATCGATACCCTCGTCGTTGAACGCCTTTACCATCTCTCCGAGAAGATCCTTCTTGTAGGGGGTGTTGGCTACGGTATATTCGGTATACTTGCTGGGCCACAGGCAGAATCCTTCATGATGTTTGGTTGTGATCTTCACATATTTCACACCCATCTGCTTTGCCATGCGGGCCCACGACTTGGCATCGAATTTGGTAGGATTCCACTGATCCATCAGAGCGAGCCATTCATTGGCGGGAACTTTTGCCCACGACTTCAGCCACTCTGCGGCTCCGCTGTACATCTTGCCGTTCCACTCACCGCCGGGAATAGCATAGAGACCCCAGTGGATGAATGCGCCCAGACGGTTGTCGCGGAAGCGCTGCATATCGGTATCCTGACGTTTGCCAAGACGTTCTGCGCCATACTTCAGCGGTATTTCCATCTCTGCGGGGAGGGGAGCCGGTTGCTTCATCTGGGCAACAGCACTTCCGCTGAGCATAACTCCGAGTATGACACCGAGTATAGATTTTATCATGTTGATTGTTTTGTGATTGATTACAAAGATAGATATATTTTTTCAGTCGATTGTAAATAAGATCAGAGTGGTGCCGTGGCACCACTCTGATACTCACTTATCGGTTGATTCCGAGATTGAATTCAGCCACACCGAAAGTCATGCCTGACGACGGATAGGTCAGGGCAACTACTTTCACATAGCGATAGGTGAATTCCTCGCCTTCATTGATATCGATGCGCTGCTCGGCATTGGTGCTTACCTCAGATACGTCGATAGGCTTGCTGTTGAGCTTGGTCCACTTGCTGCCTGTGACCGATGTCGCTCCGGTATATACAGAGTCGTCATTGCTGCCATACAGATCGAGCGTAAGTATCCGGTTGTTTGCCGCATTGCGGTGACACCACATCAGATATGTGAATGTCTGGGCCGACTTCATGTCGACTATGAAGTAGTTTACAACATCTCCATCGGGATTGGCCGAGGTGCCGGCAGCGGGATCACCGCCAACCGAGCGGATCAGGTCGTTGAGCTGGTCACCATAAGCCTGGTTGGCTCCGCTCCAGCCGCTTGCAGAGGCATCGCAGGTGTATTCGCCGCGGCCGGGTTTCTCCATGCAGAAGTAGGTGAGGTTGTTGCCGTCAAACAGATCGGCAGGAGAGCCGACCAGAGTGGGTACACCGTTTACCGACACCTTGTCGGGAACCCAGCTGATACCGGCAGGCAGATAGTTGAAGCCCGACGGCTCGAGAGCGGCGGCCGATACTGCGGTCCAGCCATTGCGGGTCAGGTCTACAGGCTGATAGCCGAGAACAGTCACATTGGCCGTACGTGTGGCTCCGCTGCCATCCTGAGCTGTGATGGTGATGACTGCGGTACCTTCCACATCGCCTGATGTCACTATGCCGTCTTCGCTTACGGTAGCTATGCTCTCGTCCGAAGATTCGTATGTGACAGTCTGGTTGTAGGCATCGGCCGGATTGAATGATATTGTCGATGCCAGATTGAATGTACCCTTTTCGCCGCCACCCTTTTTGATCTGGATGTTGGCACCGGCAGCAGTCAGGTTGATATCCTTGACGCGCTTGATATGGTTGGTGATGATCACGACATAGTTGACCGAAAGACCACCTGCCGACACTGTAAGCGTGTCAGTTCTTGTCTCCGGGTCATATATTGTCTCACCACCGCTGAATAGTGTGGGAGTCAGTACATTGCCCTCCACAGTGAGCCAATCGGGATGACGGGTCACGAAGGTGGCGTTGATCGGATCCTTTGTCTGAGGCATGGTGAACAGCGTCAGGGGCAAAGTCTCGTTGTCCTGCAGGTTAAGCACCATGCGGTTGTTGGAGTAGGTAGCCTCTTTTATGGTCAGAGCACCGAATTCATCTGCCTTGTCATCGCAGGCGCTCAGAAGCGGAAGCACTGCAGCAACCGATGCATAGATATATGGTATTATCTTTTTCATTGCGTTGTCTGTTGTCTTTGAGTGTTAGTTTCTGGGGATGTCCTGCCAGCCTGCGCTTTGTGTCAGGTTGGGGTTGAGCGACAGCTCCTGAAGAGGTATTGGGAAGTAGTAATACTTGTCATCCCATACGAGTGTTCCGTCAGTGATACGGCTGGCTTTCGGGAAACCGATGATAAAGCCATCGCCGTCAACAAATACATCGGTGTCAAGCTTGGCCTGATAAGCGAATGCTGTCTTGCGGGTATCCTTATCCTTGTTCGATCCGTTGTAGATAGCCTGCTTCTCGGGAGTGAACTTCATACCTCTCAGAGGCACCTCCATCAGACGGCCGGCCTTCCAGCGTATAAGGTCTTCGCGACGCAGACCCTCCATCATCATTTCCACACGGCGCTCGCGACGGACCTCACGCAGAAGAGGTGACACTGTGTAGTCGAGCTTCTCGGCATATATCTTGTCCAGACGCGGATCGGCGGGGATATCGTTGATATGCAGATAAGCCGATTCGGGGAATCCTGCACGCTCGCGGAGCTTGTTGATGGTTCTGTCTACGGTAGCCTGGTCGAGTGTTCCAAGTTCTGCCTTGGCCTCGGCAAGCATCAGGAGCACTTCGCCATAGCGGAACATCGTTGCCGACTGAGCTGATCCGACCATAGGATAGTCCTCTGTGTTGGGTGTCCAGTGCTTTATGATAGCATAGCCGGTCACTGTGCTTCTGAACATCTCGGTCTGGTTGGCCGACGGGCAGTTGTAGGTGATACTCGGATAGTAGATGCCCATGCTTGGATCAAGTGTTCCGGCTGCGAAGTCACCCTTCTTGTCGCGTGTCCATACCGTGACATATTCACCCGGCTTGACGACAGTCATCTTCAGACGCGGGTCACGGTTGTCAAGCTCACGCCAGTCGCCACCGTCATATCCCTTGAAGTTGGGGTTGTCGGTGATAGGCTTGCCGTCTATGCAGAGATACTCGTCGATGAGGCCCTTGGTAGCGCCAAACGAGTAGCGGCCTGCTGCGTTTGCTCCCATGATATAGTAGCGGGTGAACGATGACGCCAGTTTGTCGCCGTCATATACGCGGGTCAGGATAGCCTCTGTATTGTTGTCTGCGGTAGGGTTCTGGCGGAAGGTGAACATCTTCCAGTAGGAATTGTTTGTGCCGTCGGCTGCTCTGTCAGCCTCGTTACGGTACAGACGGTAGTTCTTGGGCGAGCTCATTATAGCTTCGCAAGCCTCTACGCAGGCATTGAGAAACTTGTTCTCATTGCCGGGAACGGCAGGCATAGGAGCGGCATCGTTCTTGTGATACTTGCGGAATGTTCCCTCAAACAGGCAGAATCTGGCCTTCAGGAAGTTGGCCATATCTTTGTTGATACGTCCGTCAGCGTTTCCCTCGCTCTTCAGATGGTCTACAGCATAGTCCAGACACCACAGTATCGAATCAGCAAGCTGTTCGCGGGGTGTGCGGGGATTGTAGAGCTCGGGTGAGTCAACGTTGAGGTCGCTGGTCAGCCAGGGCACCTCGCCAAGTATCGACAGCTTCTTGTAGTAGTCCCAGGCCTTGAAGAAGTAAGCCTCGGCAGCATATTTCTCGATATCGGCTGTAGGGCCTGACACATTGAAGCAGTGACGCAGGAAGTAGTTTACCTTCTTCAGGCTTGTCCAGTCCCATCCGGTGGTTGTACCGCTGTTGGGAACGGTGAACGAGTTGTCAAGACGGTTTATTGGATTGCCGGCGGTTCCGGTATATCCGACAAGATTGTCCGACACAAGGTCACCGTAGGCTATCGGACTGCCCTGGATACCGTAGGGAGCCCAGGAATCATAAGCGTTTCCACTCTGATGTCCTGTGATATACAGTGGGTATAGCGAGTTGAGATATAGCGGAAGGTCTTCCGACTTGGTCAGGAACGAACCCTCGGCAAGTTGCTGTATAGGATCCTGCTGCAGGAAATCATCGTTACACGACGATAGTGTCAACGCTGCTGCTGCAAGACATATGATTGTTTTTTTCATTGTTGGCTTATGAAATGTGATTATCAGAGGATTAGAATGTGATTTGAGCACCTACGGACAGAGTCTTCTTCTGAGGATATGCATCCGACAGCTGGTCAGGATCGAATATGCCGGGTATGTCGGTGATTGTGAAGAGGTTGTAAGCCGAAACATTGAAGCGGAGCTTGTCTACACCGACCTTCTTCATCAGTCTGCTTGGAAGTGTGTAGCCGAGTACTACCTGCTTCAGACGGAGATATGATGCATCGAGCAGATATCTGTCGCAGACCGATGGTGTCTGACCATACATCGGGAATTTGGCATCGGTGTTGTCGGGCTTCCATGAGCGTTCCCACATCCACTGGCTGCCGCCATAACCTACGTTACCCCAGTAGTGCTGGCTCGAGATCCAGTAATCGCGTTTGCCTGTGCCCTGGAAGAATGCATTGAAGTCGAAGCCGTTCCAGCCAAGGTTGAGTGACAGACCGAATTTGAAGCGTGCAGTGCTGTTGCCTATGATGTGGTAGTCACCTGAGTCATCAACTGTACCCGATCCCGTGCTTATGAAGCCGTCACCGTTGAGGTCCTTGTACCATGATGAACCCGGATATACAGTGTAGCTGCTTGTGTGGGGGCCGTTGAAGATGTACTTGTTGCCGACCAGCTCAAGATCCTCTTCCTGCAGGATACCGCCGAACGAGTAACCCCAGATTTCGCCGACTGTCTTGCCGTTGTAGAGCGAGCCATAGGCCTTGGTCGGGTTTGAGGGATAATTGATGACTTTTGTCAGGGCATCTGAAAGATTGAAGCTTACGCCATAGCTGACATTGCCGATACGGTCATCCCACTGTATGTCAAGTTCCCATCCGCGTGCACGCAGTTCTCCTGAGTTCTCAAGCGGTGCTGTTGCTCCGAGTACGCTTGGATAGGCTACCGAACCTGTTGTAAGAATGTCGGTTGTCTTACGCTCATACATGTCAAACATGATGTTGAGGCGTGAACGGAATGCCGAAATATCTATACCGATGTTGGTTGAGGCCGCTTTTTCCCAGGTAAGTGTCGGTGAGACAAGACCGGGAGTATTGACCGAACTTACATAGGTGCCGTCGATGATAAATCCTGGCTGACCGCTGCTCATCACAGCCTGATAGGGATAGTAGTCGCTCGGCTGGCTACCGAGTTTACCCCATGATGCACGGATCTTAAGGTTGTCGATATATTCGCGGAGCGGAGCGAAGAAGTTCTCCTGTGAGATACGCCATGCGGCCGAGAATGATGGCAGGAACACGAAGCGGTCGTTAGGAGTGAAGCGGGATGAACCGTCATAACGTCCGTTCATCTCAAAAAGATAGCGGTTGTCAAAGTTGTAAGTGATACGTCCGAAGCCGGCGCGGCTTGTGCGGCGCTGCTCGCTCGTAGAGCTTGTGTGGAGTGTGATATCTTCTGCTGCAGAAGGGTTGAGCACATCGGCCGAGAACAGACGTTTCAGGCTGAGGCCCAGATAAGAGTAGTGCACGTAATCCTGGCTATAGCCTAAAATGGCAGATATGGAGTGCTTGCCAAACTTCTCGTTGTAGTCCAGGTAGGCGTTTATAAGATATGTATCGGTATTGCTCTTCGATATGGAGCCTGTATTACCGTCGTTAGCACCGTTGGCCTCGTTGAGGAGCGTCCACGAACCCGGTTTGATATACTCGTGATATGGGTTTTTGGTAGTGGTGTTGGTGCTCTGGGGCTGATAGCTCAATTCTGCCTTAGCCTTGAGTTTGTCAGGCATAATGATAAACTCGGGAGTCACAGCGAATACCGTTGTCTGCGACATAGAGTTGCTTCTGATGCCATATGCCATCCATGACAGTATATTGTCGGTCCATGCATCGGGCACTTCATCGGTAGGAAGTGTCTTCATAGGCATCATGATATTCTTCTCAGGTTCGCGCTGCGCTGCTGTCCACAGACTGCCCTTGGCTCCACCCATGGTCGGTGTGTCATAATTGGTACGGTTGAAGTTGACCTTGGCGCTGACATTGAACCAGTCGGTAACTTTGGCATTGAAACGGCTCATCACGTTGTAACGCTTGAATTTGTCGGTCTCGATGCGATACATACCCTCCTGGTCCTGATAGCCCAATGACAGATAGTAGTTTACCTGGTCACGGCCACCCGAAACAGAGAGGTTGTGCTTCTGTGTCGGAGTCCAGTCGCGAACAGCCGTCTTATAAGGGTTGATATTCATAACCCAGTCGATCGAACCGCCGTTCAGGAAATAACGGTTCTCTATTGTCGGATTCTCCATATAGCGTCTGGCAGCCTCAAGACGTGCTTTCTCCGAGTCGCTGACAGTCTGAAGGGTCCATGACTTAACCAATTGCTGGGCCTCGAGAAGACCTACAGAAGTCATGATGTCGGGCATAGCCGACGGCTTGTCCCACGATATATCATAGCTGTATGTCACGTGACCCTTCTGTCCGAACTTACCGCTTTTGGTTGTGATGAGCACAACACCGAATGCAGCTTTCGTACCGTAGATGGCGGCTGCCGAAGCATCCTTGATGACAGACATGCTCTCTATATCATTTGGATTCATCTGGTTGAGCTGTGTTGTAGAAACGTCAACACCATCGACCAAGATAAGAGGAGCACCATTTGAAACAGCACCACCGCTGATGGTTGTACCGCCACGGACGTTGAACGACGGTACTGTATTGGGCGATCCGTCGCTTATGCCGATATTAAGGTTAGGAACGACACCCTGCAGAGCCTGTCCGATGTTCGATACCGGGCGGTTTTCAAACTTCTCTGCCGATACCGAGGCCACGGCACCTGTAAGGTTTACCTTTTTCTGAGAACCGAAACCTACCACAACAACCTCATCAAGCAGGTTGTTGCTCTCTTTCAGTACGATTTCAAGATCGCTCTTGCCCGATACAGGCACTTCTTGAGTATCGAATCCAACATACGACACCTGAAGTATGGCGTCGGCCGGAACATTGGCCAGAGAAAATTTGCCATCAATATTGGTCATCGTACCCTTGGTGGTACCTTTCACCATGATACTTGCTCCGATGATGGGTTCTGTGCCATCGGTTACAATACCGTTGACCGCACTCAGTTGAGATGCGACCTTGGTGTCCGATGTCGGCTTTGGCGTCCATCCTTCAGTTGGGCTTGCTGCGATGCTCACGCTCTGTTCGAGAATTAATACACCAATACAAGCATTTCGAAGGACTGGAAGGAGTCTATCCTTGTCCATGATTTTTTGATTGATTTAAGATTTTTAGATTTTGAGATGTGACTAATGATGTGTGTAAAGTTAGATTTAACAATCGCTTGGTGTGCGAAAAAGGCCTTTCTATTTTTGATATATATTTTTCTCTATTTATCAATAAGCTGTAAATCAGTATGTTATTGTAGGTGCGGATTCGGGCTTCTTTTAATGGTCTTTCAGCTGTGAGTGGGTGAGGATCCTGAATTTGAGCGGTTGGGATATATTTCGTATATTTGCACTCACAAATAAAAAAATACATTTTTTTGCTATATAGCGTGAGACTTCTTGTTAGCTTGTTTGCGGTTGTTATGATTGCTTTGCAGCCTTTGGTCGCGGGTGCATACGAAACTTTCCGGTTCCGTACATTCTCGCCTAAGGGAGGCTTTTATTATGACGGTGTAGTTGACATAAGCCAAGATAATGAGGGTTTTATCTGGGTGATGCTCGACAATGAGCTGCTGCGTTTCGATGGATATGAATATCGCAGATATTCGTCTCAGTTCCGCGATTCGGCAGCAGATGGCGAAAGTTCATTTATCAGTTTCGCCCTGGATGCCGACGGGAACCTGCATGTGCTCACAACCAATGCGGTCTATCAGTATGACATAAGTGCCGACTCTTTCCGGAAAGAGATCGATAGCAGCCTGACCAATATAGCCATTGACTGTCAAGGTAATACATGGTGTATGAAGGACAATGCGCTTCACATGATAGCCCCAGGCGACACCACCTTGACGGCTTGCTCGTATGATGGTAAGCCTATCCGGAATATCCGTAACTACGGTTTCGGCGATGACAAGCTGTTTTTTGCATCCGGGCTTAACGTATATGTCTCAGAACCAGGCACTCCCGATTCAATCGAGCTGATGTTTACATTCCCGCCGGGACATTCGGTGATCGAGATCCGTCAGGAAGATGGTGATCTGTGGGCCCTTACAGCCCGACATGGTCTTTATAAGATCGACACATCATCACGCTGTATATCAAGGCATTTGCAGTTTCAGGATGATCAAGGCAGCGCGTTGGCCAAGACCTTTCTCATCGACAAGAAAGGCCGCTTATGGGTTGGTACACAGCTCGGTATGTATATCATAGATCCCGTCACCGGCGAGTCGCAGAGCTACCGTCATTCCAAGTCCGATCCTTTCAGCCTGCCGAACAATTCGGTATGGACGTTATTCGCTGATTTTCACGGGAATATATGGGTCGGACACTTTGCCGGAGGGCTTTGTTATGCGGATCTTGACGATAGTCTTCAGGTCATGACATACACCTCGGCGGTGAGCACGCTCAACTATGAGCTGGTGAGCTCATTCGCTGAGGATGAGGAGTTTATATACATAGGAATGGATGGCGGCGGTCTGAATTGTCTTGACAAAAAGTCGGGAAAAATATCAAAATTCGGATGGGGAGGAGATGATCAAGGCCTTCTGTATCATCATGTTAAGTCGATGGTGGTGGATGCCGACCGTCGGCTGTGGGTAGCCAAGTACAGGGACGGACTGTCGTGCTTTGATCTGAGAACCAAGCATTTGCGCAATTTCCGTCATGATGCGTCAGACCCGTCAGGGTTGAAATATAACGACCTGAGAAAGATAATTCCAGATAAAAAGAGTGGATTATGGATTGCGTATCAGAATATTAGCAGCATGATCTCCTACCTGTCGTTTGACGATTACCGGTTCACACATTACGAATTGGGCAAAAATGACGGGTATGTGTTTGATATACAGATGGATAGTCTGGAGAATGTCTACGCGCTCACCAGAAGGAAGATCTTCAAAATATGCCCAGAGATCGGCAAAATAGAGGAGCTTGAGGGTAGCGATTTCTCGTCAGGTCAGGCTATGGCTATAGATGCGTCGGGCAATGTATGGATAGGCACTATCGGAAAAGGTTTGGTGAAATATGAGCCGTCGACGGGTTCGTTCAAGTATATCCGGTACACTCCGTCAGATGTGCCGTCGGCGATCTACAGTATGTGTCATGACGGCGAGACGGATTGCCTGTGGCTTGGAACGGACAACGGTCTTGTGCAATTCGATATCCGCAAGCATACGTACCGGCGGTTTGACGAGTGTGACGGATTCCAAGGACAGGTGTACTATCCGCTGTCCACGTTCCGCAACAGTTCTGGCCGTATGTTTTTCGGAGGCACGAACGGGTTCTCCATACTTGATCCCGGAAGTATAAAGAACAACACAAGGATTCCGAATGCGCGCATATCGGGATTCTACATAGACAATCATCCTGTATCGCCGTCAATGTGGAAATCGACGCCGACCATCGAGCTTCGCCATGATCAGGCAAATTTCGGTTTCAGGTTTTCGTCGGACAGTTACCGCACGCCTGAGAAAAACAGTTTCAAGTACCGTCTGAAAGGATATGACGAGGATTGGATAACGACTGACGCGAACAACCGTACGGCAATGTATGCCAAGGTTCCTCCAGGCACCTATGAGTTTGAGGTACTGGCGGCCAACAATGACGGAGTGTGGAACGACAAGCCGGCGACAGTCAGAATAGTGCGTCTTCCGGCACCGTGGGCGAGTCCGCTTGCTTTTGTGATATATTCGTTGCTGGCAGTGCTGGTGATGTACGGAGTGTTCTACTATTGGAACGAGAAGCGGAAGCTCAAGACAAAGCTCTTTGTGGATTCGCTGGACAAGCAGAAGAAGGAGGAGCTCCACAAGAGCCAGCTACGCTTCTTCACGAACATATCGCATGACTTCCGTACGCCTATCTCGCTGATCCTGGCTGTGATAGACAATATAAAGCAGGAGGGCATGAAGGAATCGTATTACCGGATCCTTCACAACAACTCCCGGCGTCTGCTCAATCTGGTGAACGAGCTGATGGATTTCAGCACTATCGACAACAACAAGATGAAGCTGCAGGTGCAGCATCTTGATGCAAACGCTCTGGTAAGAACATTAGCGTCGGATTTCGAGGACTATGCGCGTAAGCGTGACATCACTTTCACGGTGAACTGTGATCCGGATCTGAAGGATTCGCTGTGCGTTGACAAGCAGGTGCTTGAGAAAGTGGTGATGAATCTGCTCAACAATGCGTTCAAGTATACACCCGACGGTGGAGAGATAACGATCGAGACATATAGCTCGCGGTCCAAATTCAAGTCACGCTTCATGTATTCGCACACCATATCTTCGGAGCGCAGTTATGAAAATGAGTTGATACTTGCAGTGCGCGATACAGGTTGCGGCATTACGGCGGGTTCGATAAAGGATGTGTTTGAACGCTACAATATGGTGAACACCACGAATCTTAACAAGCATCTGGGCACAGGCATAGGGCTTGCGCTTGTGAAGAGCCTGGTTCTGCTTCATCATGGTGAGATATCGATATACAGTGAACGTAACAAGGGCACAGATATGGTTGTGGCCCTACCGATAGATTGCGAAGTATTCAAGGAGGATGAATTCGCGCCAGCCGGACCGGTGGGCCAGCCGGAGACCGTATGCGGGGCGGATATATGCGGTGGAACACTGCTTCCGATGCCTGACGGCGGGGAGAGCACACCTGAGGCCGATTGCGGACCGGGTGACGATAGAGACACCGGCCGAAAGCGCATACTACTGGTGGAGGATCATACCGATCTGCGCACACTGATAGCCGGATTCCTGAAGCTTCATTACGATATATCGGAGGCGGCTGACGGTGTGGAGGCCATAGAGGTGCTACGGACATCGACGGTTGATCTGATCATAAGCGATATAATGATGCCAAACAAGGATGGTATAGAGCTATGCCGCGAAGTGAAGGAGAATATCGATACATCGCACATTCCAGTAATGTTGCTCACGGCCCGGACCGGTGTCGAAAACCAGATGGAGGGTGTGGACGCGGGAGCCGATCTGTATTTCTCGAAGCCGATAGACTTCAATCTGCTCCTGCAGTCGGTGCGCAATCTATTCAGGCATCAGAACAACCTCAAGGAGCACTATGCAAGGAATTACTATGCCGACAGATCGGAACTGTCATCGAGCAAGCAGGACGCTGATTTCCTTAATAAGATAATCGAGGTGATAGATGCCAATCTCGAGGGTGACAATATAGATGTGAATCTGCTGGCCTCGGAATTGTGCATGAGCCGCAGCAAGCTATATTCAAAGATCAAGGCTCTTACGGGTAAGTCGATCGTCAAATTCATACTCAACTACCGAATGCGTAAGGCCGCAAAACTGATAGTGGAGCAGGATATTCCGCTCTACCGTGTGATGGAGCTGGTGGGTATACGCAGCCAGAGTTACTTTGTGAATACGTTCAAGGAGGAGTTTGGTGAGACGCCTTCGTCGTTTATGGCAAAGCACCGGGCGAAGAGCTGAGGAGAGAGTCAGGCCGGGCAGGCAGCGGGTATGTCAGACGGGCACCGATATGCGTGAGAGAATGTTCTGACAGGCCGCTATGGCAACGCCGTAGTTGGTGACATGCAGGCCTGCGGCTGCTATCTGGACAAAGCGGTTCATCACATGGGCACGGGTAAACATGCAGGCGCCGCAATGTATCACCAGATCGTAGGTGCCGAGATCATCGGGCAGATGCCGGCCATAGGCATGGCTGACGGATATCTGCGGTCCGAGTGTCGTGCGGAGCATGCGCGGCAGTTTTACGGTTCCGATGTCTTCTCCGTCGGGCACGTGCGAGCAGGCTTGAGCTATCAGAATCCGTGCCGGTTTCCCTTTGAGCGATAGCAGGTGGCGGGCACCCTCCATGCAGCTACGCAGGTCGCACTTATGGTGGGCCATAAGTATGGAGAAAGATGTGAGCGGTATGTGGGGGGGAGTCAGGCTGTTGACGGTGCCAAACACCTGAGAATCGGTGATTACGAGCTGCGGCGGGGATGACAGGAGCCGGAGTATGCCTTCATAGGTGCCGGTGTCGCAACATACGGCAGCAGCTCCCGCATCGAGCAGTGCGCGTATGACCATCTGCTGGGGCAATATTATTCTGTCTTTCGGGGCCTCGCTGTCCTGAGGCATGACAAGGACCACGGTGTCACCTTCGGCCACCAGGCCTCCGAGCAGCGGCGGGGGTGCAGAGATGGCGCCGAGGACAGCAGCTATACGGGAGGTGAGTGTATCGAGTCCGGTACGGTCGGGCGCACATACCATTATGGCATCGTCGGAGCGCGGGCCGGAGATGTCGCTTTTTGTGGCAACGCAGATGACCGGCGTCGGCCGGCGGTCGGCCAATTGCATGATTTCGGTCTCGACAGCAGAATTGAATCCCACTGTCAGGATGATCAGATCGGCCTCGGCGAGAGCTTTGCGAGCCACAGAGGACCGGCTTTGTCCAAGACCCGGGGCATTGTCATCGGCGCCCGGGGTGTCGATTATGCGGCACGGGCCGGCCCCGGGAATCTCGATGAGAAACCGGCCAGGATCGGTAGTGGTTCCCGCGATATCGGATATGAGGGAAGCGTCGTAGCCGAGGAGGGCGTTTACAAGAGTCGATTTGCCACTGTTGCAGGCTCCTGCGACAATGATGTTATGTCGTGTGAGATTTGCCATAGTTGTCAGAAAAACAGGTCGCGTTTGCCGGCATTGATCTTGTCAAGCCATTGTCCGGTCCGTTCTTTCATGGGCCCGTCGGGCATATCGGCAAGTTTGCGAGCTATCAACCGGGCTCCTTTGAGACGCAGGCTATCATCGGCATAATCGTTAAGAAACTCGTTGAGGGTAAGCAGCGCATTGGGGTCGCAGAAGCTGCCTATGCCGTGGCTCTTCACCTCGGTCATGAATTTCTCGCCAGTGCGTCCGTGCCGATAACAGGCGGTGCAGAAGCTCGGAATATGGTCGGTGTCGATGAGCCAGTCGACCACCTGGGCCAACGTCCTGCGGTCGCTTATGTCGAACTGGGCAGTCTCCTCATCGCTGTCGGTGTAACCTCCGACACTTGTGCGTGATCCGCCGGATATCTGCGAGATGCCGAGTTCGAGTAGCCGAGCCCGCATGGCAGCGCTCTCGCGTGTAGAAATTATCATGCCAGTGTAGGGGAGCGATATGCGGATGAGCGCCACTATACGCTCGAAGAGTTCGTTTGACAAAGCATCGGGGTAGTCGGCGGTGTTGATATCGTCGGCAGGGCAGATGCGAGGCACACTGACCGTGTGCGGGCCGACTCCGAAAGATGCCTCAAGGTGTTCGGCGTGCATGAGCAGGCCAGCCAACTCATAGCGGTAGTTGTTGAGCCCGAACAGAACGCCGATGCCGACGTCGTCGATGCCACCTTGCATGGCACGGTCCATAGCTTCGGTATGCCAGTCGTAGTCGCTTTTGGGTCCGGTGGGGTGAAGGCGCTCGTATTCGCTGCGCCGGTAGGTTTCCTGAAACAGGATGTATGTGCCGATTCCAGCGTCGTGGAGCATGCGGTAGTGGTCGACTGTAGTGGCGGCGATATTGACATTGGCACGGCGTATGCTGCCGTTGCGGTGATGGGTGGAGTATATGGTCTCGAGCGACTCCAGGACATAGTCTATCGGATTTTCAACGGGGTGTTCACCGAGTTCGACGGCGAGTCGTTTGTGGCCCATATCCTGCAATGCGATTACCTCGGCCCTTATCTCGGCCTGAGTGAGCTTCTTGCGCGGGATATGGCGGTTTTTAGCGTGATAAGGGCAGTAGAGGCATCCGTTGACGCAATAGTTGGAGAGATAGAGGGGAGCGAAGAGTACGATACGTCGCCCGTAGAACCGGTGTTTCAACTGTCGGGCGATCCCGAACACGCGTTGCCAAACGTCGGGATTGCCGGAGGCAAGGAGTACAGAAGCCTCGCGGTGGTCAAGGCCATGGCCTCCGGAAGCTTTCAGCAGGATGCTGTCGATGAAGGCTCTGTCGTCGGCGAGCCGGTCGGCCTGAGCCAATGTCTGGAGTATCTCGTTATGGTTGATGAACTCATCGGCATGAGTTCCAGTTGGATTGTATTCCATGTAGTGTAGTTGGTTAGCATCGCGTGCGGCAACCCGGGGCTTGCCGTCAGTAGAGATGATACAGTTCCTTAGCCTCGGGAGGGGTGAACTTGGGCATTATCACATTGGCACCCCCAGAGAGGGCTGATTGCCGGGCCTGAATGCCGCCCAATGTGGCCAGGGCAGTGGTTGCCGGAATATCAGCTCCGGGATTCATGAGCCGCAATATGGCCACACACCGGAGGGTGAGGCCGATATCGCCGGCAGGCCGGTCGGCGAAGGGGGTATTGTCGGCCGGAACGAAGGGTCCGATACCTATCATACCGGGTCTGAACCGTTGGATGAACCGCAGATCCTCGATGATATGCGATGTCTGTTGACCGGGAGAACCGACAAGAAAGCCTGTGCCGACCCGGTAGCCAAGAGCTGCAAGATCATCAAGGCATCTGAGCCGGTTGTCGCGGCTCATGGCGGAGGGATGAAGCGAGCGGTAGTGCTGAGGGTTGTAGGTTTCGTGCCGAAGCAGATAGCGGTCGGCTCCGGCGTCACGCCACATCTTGTAGACATCGAAGGGACGCTCGCCGAGCGACAGGGTAATGGCTGCGTCGGGCATTTCGGATTTGAGCAATCGGATGACCCGGGTGACCATAGAGTCGGTAAGCATGGCGTTTTCGCCGCCCTGGAGCACGAAGGTGCGGAAGCCTTGGGCGTAAGCGGGTCGTGCGGCGTCAATGATCTGGTCGGCAGAGAGACAGTAGCGACGGAGGTTGCGGTTGGCGGCGCGTATGCCGCAATAGAGGCAGTTGTTGAGGCAGTCGTTGGTTATCTCGATGAGGGCGCGGCGTTTGACGGCGGATCCTTTGGATGATCGACGGACGGCGTCGGCGGCAGCCTGCAAGCAAGCAGTGGCGTCGCTGTCGAGCAGCAACGCCTCCAATTGCCGGTCGCTCAGATCGGAAGTAGATCTGAGCTTATCAATAAGTGAGTTTCTGCTTTGCGAGTTCACGGTCGAACTGACGCTTTGGTGCGGTGGTGTTGTGGGAGCTCGGTCCGGTGATGCATCCACCCTCGCAAGCCATGACCTCGATGAAGTGGGCGGGGGACTTGCCTGTACGGGAGAAGCCGTTGAGGAGCGATATGTTTTTCTTGTCGAGGTTTGACACCTGCAATATACGGACTTTCTCGGTGTCGAGCTTGAGATAGTCTTTGACAGCGCCGGCCACACCGCCGGCGGCACCGAATCCATGGGCCTGGCGTACGCTCTGCTCGGCCTGGACGTGAGGTTCGACATTGGCGAAGTCGATATCGTGGGCGGTGAAGATAGATGCGATCTCCTCGAAAGTCATGACATAGTCGACATTGGGCACTCTGCGGGCTTCCTTGCGCTTGGCTATGCATGGGCCGACAAAGACAATCGTAGCGTCGGGATGCTCGCTGCGAACCCGTCTTGCCGAGTAGACCATAGGCGATGGTGTCTCGGAGACATATTGCTTCATGGCGGGGAGATGCTTGCTGACCAGCTCTATGTAGCTCGGACAGCAAGATGTGGTCATGAAGGGTTGGCCTTCGGCGAGACGTTCCTGTAGCTCGGCCGCTTCGTTCTCGACAGTGTCCATTGCACCACGGGCAACCTCGATGACGTCGGAGAATCCAATCTGCCGGAAGGCACCGTAGACTTTCTCGCTGTCGGCGTCGAACTGGGCCAGGATGCTCGGTGCGACAATGGCAATGACTTCCTTGCCACGACGTATGCTCTCGAGAACGTCGAATGTCTGTGAGATCTCGAATATGGCTCCGAAGGGACATGCGTTCATGCATTTGCCACAATAGATGCACTTGCTCTCGTCGATGTGCTGGAGGCCATCCTCGTCGCGCGATATAGCCTTGACGGGGCATGCGTCCTCGCATGGCACGGGTATGTAGACAATGGCGTGATAGGGGCATGAGCGGTGGCAGATTCCACAGCTTATGCAAGTGGAGTGGTTGATGTGGGCCTTGGATGTCTCGGGGTCGATGAATATGGCGTTTTTAGGACAGTTGTGCATACATGAACGCGCCACGCATCCTTTGCACAGGTTGGTTATCTCGTAGTTGATGTGTACGCACGATGAGCATGGCTCATGGATGACGCACATGATGTTTTCTTTGCGGGTATTTGAGTCGAGACGCGACAGGGCGCGAGATGCGTAGGTGGAGAGCGATGTGAGCTCGTCGGTCTCGTCGGTCATGTCAAGCCCCAGGAGGGGAAATGATTTGTATCGCCAGATGGCCCGCTCCTTATGCACGCAGCATCTGCCGAACTTAGCATCGCGTTTGGGTGAGAGTCTGTATGGCAGTCGGTCGATCTCTTCAATGAGCTTACCGTCTTTCCATAGTTTAACAAGTTCCGCCAGCAACTGGTGGCGGACAATCATGATATTATTCTTTACAGCCATAAAGACAAAAAGATGCTCTTGCGAGCCAAACTAATGATGAGTGGTTTACTTTTCGGTGTCAAAATTACGTAAAAATAATGAAATACATGTGACGTCACGTTAAAAAGCTTGACGCCAATATTGCGGAGGTATGAACTAATGTCTGGATGTTAAGGGTTTAGTTTGTAGGATCGGTGGAGTGTGGAAAGATCGGATCATGCTATAATAAGTTGGTCAAGAACATCTTTTCAAGAAACTGACCAATAATCAGAGGGTGTTGGGATAGGGTGTTCTGTCGGTGCCGAAACTCCGATCGACTATTCTAAAATGGGAAGTATGCTTTCGGGGTGTTCAAGTTCATCAACCAATACATTGACAGTGGTGCATGGCTTGTGGTTTTTGTAGTCGAAAGAGTGTTCAAAGAATTTACGCAATTTCTGTGCATTTATCTTTGCCCGATTTTCATTGCCGATTGCTTGGAGCAAAGCATATATTCCGGGGTCATTCTTTTTGTAACAGAAATCCGTGTATCCGTCATGTTTGCGGATCTCGTTTTCAAGTTTAGTTATGTAGTCTGCACGGGATATGGCTGCGTCAAGATAGACAAAATGCAGCAGATACCACAGCTCAAACGCCTCGTTAGTCCACGCCGGATAAAACCCTTTTCTTGATGCAAGCTGAATGGCTTCATTGAAATCATTAAAGTCGTCTTTG
>CANRVB010000011.1 GCA_947643165.1 uncultured Porphyromonadaceae bacterium
CAGCGAAACCATACGGCTTGAGCAGATAGTCGACCGCCGACAATTTATAACTCTCCACCGCATAATTGGTAAATGCGCTGATAAACACCACCATAGGTGGTGTGGACAGCGATGCCACAAATTCCATCCCGTCTATATCGGGCATACTTATATCGGTGAAAATCACGTCAATACCGCCGGATGCCACAATTCCTGCCGCATCAACGGCGCTATGACATTCGCCCACCAACTCAAGAAACGGAGTCTTACTCACATAGCTCTTAAGTTTCTCAAGAGCAATAGGTTCGTCATCTATGATCAATGTCCTTATTTTCATATTCGGGTAATGTCAGAATTACAGAAAACACCATATCGGTCTTATCAACATCCAGATTGTAGTTATTGCCGTAGATAAGTCGCAGACGCTCAGCGGCATTACTCAATCCTATGCCGCTGCGTCGATTGTCGCTTTCAGAATGAATACTGTTGATACAGCTGAACACAATCTTATCATCAACAGTCTCGACCTTAACCGATACAAACGAATCCTCACGATAGCTGACACCATGCTTGAAAGCATTTTCGATATAGACCAGATAGACCAACGGTGCGATCCTTATGCCTGCAACTGCGTTGTCATCAGGCAGTTCGGCTATGATCCTAACCTTCGATTCTGGGAATCGCTGGCGCATGATAGACAGATAGTTGCGTATGAATGCAAGTTCCTCAGACAACGCTATCATATTCTTAGAGCTATCATAGAGCATATAGCGCATCAGTTTCGACATATCAAGCACCATATCCTGAGCTTTCGCAGGATTTATTTCTATCATTCCATGAATATTGTTGAGCATATTCATGTAGAAATGAGGATTTATCTGAGCCTTCAGATAGTTCAGACTATTCTCGGCGTTGGATTTGAGAAGCCGCTCATGCTCCAGCCTGTCGGCATAGCGCTGAAACAGCAATGCCGTAGCAAGATTGAGCACAACAATGAGCATATCGCATATTAGGTCGATGAATACTGGGAGCGCGATGAGCGGAGTGAACCGGGGCGGCATATGCGGTCCGTGGCTGTGTCTCGACACTTCATAGATGAACTGCATGTACTGGCAACCCCACACGCACATCAGGACTATTATAGTCAGAATGAAATATTGCGTGTATTTGTTCCGGAGGAGGAGCCGTGGTATGAGCAGACAGTTGTTTATGAGAAACAGGACTACCAGATAGATCAACTGGATGCCACGATGAACCACAACCTCCCAATCGAGAGGTGTATTCCATGAAAAGTTTCTCGACCGCAACGCATCGAGAACCAACAGTGCCACAACGACTGTCCAAGTGATAATATAGACAATTGTCTCAGTTTTCCGACCCTTGTTTATAGCCATATCGAACGATTTTATGCAAAAGTAATTCTAATGACTAAAAAATCAATAAATATTCAGCGAATATGCTCTGGCGATCAATAAACCGCGCCATACACTCCGCCGGAGAGCGTGCCTAAGGCCGGAGTTATCGTCAAAAATGAATGTTATGGCAAAATCAGATAACGGCATTTGCCGAATTGACAGCAATGTATTAATTTTGTAAAACAATTTTTTAGACTATCCTATATGACAATCAAGGAGTCGATGCGCGACATCATCGCCGCCGAATGTGCCGCAGTCGCCGCTATCCCTTACACCGAGGGATATGACCGCGCCATAGAGTTAATAATCGAGCACGTCCACAACCGCGGCGGTAAACTTGTGACATCCGGAATGGGTAAAGCCGGACAGATCGCAATGAATATTGCCACAACCTTCTCTTCAACCGGAACACCGGCCGTCAATCTTCATCCCGGAGAGGCCCAGCACGGTGACCTTGGTGTGCTTCAGCCGAATGATCTGCTGCTACTCATAAGCAACAGCGGCAAGACTGCCGAGATTGTAGACCTTGTGACTTTGGCCAAGAATCTATATCCGCAGATACCGGTGATTGTCATAACAGGTGCTCCCGACAGCATCCTCGCAAGCCAGGCCGATGCAGTGCTTCCTACCGCAAAGGCTCCAGAAGTGTGCACGCTTGGCCTGACTCCAACCACATCGACGACAATGATGACAGTGATAGGTGATATCCTTGTAGTAAATGTGATGAGAATCACCAATTTCACGCGCGAACAGTATGCACTGCGCCATCACGGAGGCTATCTGGGACGTAAGTCGAGGGGAGACGAGCAATAATTTTTTAGAGACCAAACATCCGAGCCGTTCCTATCGTTTGACTAATAGACAAACTGATGTCTGTTATTGCTCACGTTTTCTTTCCAACACTCAACTAACACTTTTATGAGACGTATCATAATGATGGGCGAATGTGCTCTTGACATTGTTTTCCCACCGACACAGAATAATTATCCACTTTCAACTCTCAGCAATCTGAGAGCCACTCCCGGTGGCCGCATACTCAACGCCGCCGCACTGCTTGGTACTCTTCACGAAGGTGTGAGCTATGTGAGCGAGGCTGCCCGCGACCGCATAGGCGACATGATTGTATCTTTTCTCCAGGCCAACAATGTAAATGTCGGATCCATAGACAGATATGTTGACGGTGATACACCCGCCAATTTGTTTTTCCCTATCGACGAGGATCATCTGACTGAGTCGATAATGATATACCGCCGCTATCCGGAAGAGTGTTTCGACGTAAAATGGCCCGATGTAGATGAAGATGATATTGTTGTGTTCGGCTCTTATTTTGCCATAGATCCGAGAGTAAGGCCACGCCTGCAGGAGCTGCTCAAACACATCATTGACCGGAAAGCGCTAATAGTCTATGTGCCTGGCTTCCTGAGCCGTCAGGTTCCGAGAGTGACCCGTGTCATGCCGGCCTTGCTTGAAAATCTTGAGATAAGCGATCTGATAGTTACCCGCACACGCGATCTGCGCAAAATTTTTGAAGATGAGGATCCGCAAAGAGTCTATGACGAGCATATCAAATTTTATTGCAGATCGATGGTAAATATCGACAATGCGACCCGTAAGATGTGCTTCTATCACGATGACTCTGTAATATCCACACCCATATCGCGCCCGCCAATCTCACTTATGTGGAACGCAGGTGCCCTGGCCGGCATAATCTCCAGTCTTATTGATCTCGGCATTACCCGCAAGAAGCTCAAGGAGCTTGACCATGCTACTCTCTCAGACATTATCACCGAAGCAAACTCAATGGCCGACAATGCCGTTGACAAAGCCCGTGTAGACCACTTGTAATCATACATTGAAGGATGAACGCAAATTCACTCGAACCACTTTTCATACCTCCGACCTCCGATCCCGGTCCATTGGCCGAACTTGCACGCGATAAAGCTGCTTTAGGTGAATTGCGCAGAGCTGTCGACTCAGTTCCTTTCAATACAGTATACGATTTCATGCGCTCGGCCGCACTCGACATGGCCAACCGCGGAATGACAGACAAAGCGGTCGGCTATATTTCAGATTTTGATGAAATGTTGACACGCGCCGGCGATTCCAATATCCGGTCGCTCGACATACATGCCGCCATGATGCAGATAAAGAGCGCGTTGCTTGCCATGGCAGGTGATTTCGATGAGGCACTCTCTACCGCAGCAGCCACTCTCAGACTACTTGCACAGGAACCAAAACGCAAGGATGAACCATTTCTGAGCGTACTCGCATCGCTACTTTACGACATAGCCTTGATACACAATGAGCGAGGTGAGTACAAGCAGGCCGAACGCTCACTTGAAAAATCAACAAAACTGTTTGACAGACTGGCCCGTATAGATGCCGCACGATATGGAGCGCCGCATATACTCTCGGTAAGTGCTGTCACAACCGTATACCGCAGCCGTTCAAAACAGGCTGAGGCACTGGCCGCTATCCAGGAACAAACCGCCAAATACATCGAGGAGGTGCAAAGCGGCGCCGAAGACGCAACAGTAAAACTCATAGATGCTTTGGCTGAAGAGGGACGCACACTCGCCAAGATGGGCAAGAACCGCGAGGCCATACAATATTTTTCAAAAGCCATGCGATCGCTCACACGTATAGAACCCGATCTGACCATGCGTGGCCTTGAAATATCCGTTGACCTCGGTATAGCCCTGTTGTCGCAGAAAGCCACACGGGAGAAAGGTGTGCACCTGCTCAATACAATGCTGCATAAAGCAACAAAACTGCGTGCAAGCGATCAGTATGAACGTATATGCGAGGCGCTATCGCACGATAAAGAGGGTACTTTTGACATTCTCTCTATCTGGCACAAGATATTTCCACGCTGACAAATCACAATAATCAACAAATTCATTATCATGTCGACCAATACTCCAGCCACCCCGATCCCAGTTGTTGAAAACGCCCGAGTTGCCATTATCACCGCCGAATGGAATGGCCACATCACTAATGAACTTGCTGATGGCGCATACAGAACCCTGACAGCCAACGGCTTCAGTAAGGAAAACATCGAGACATATCATGTTCCGGGTGCCGTAGAGCTCACATTTGCAGCACGTTGTGCCATAGATCGTAGAAATGTAGATGCAGTGATAGTGTTTGGTGCTGTTGTACGCGGCGACACACCTCATTTCGATTATGTCTGCCAGAGTGTAACGCAAGGTATCTCCATACTCAATTCCGAAGGCAAAATTCCGGTCATATTCGGCCTTCTCACTGTAGATACCGAGCAGCAAGCCATTGACCGTATCGGTGGTCCTGCCGGACATAAGGGTATAGAAGCGGCTGAGACTGCCATACGCATGATAGCTTTCAACCGCAGCTGCCGCTGACAGGCACTTCTCACCGGTTCTTCTTTACATTTCCTGTCAATAAGTATGTAAACAGCCACTCCGACTGCTTACGCTTTTCTATTATCCTGTTTATCCAACCAAATGAATTTCATTACATCCGAAAATATTCTTCTGATAGGGTCATCCATTCTCATAGCGGGTGTCCTTATTGGCAAAACCACTTACAGAATAGGACTGCCGTTGCTGCTTATATTTCTACTGGTAGGCATGGGATTCGGTTGTGACGGGCTGGGCATACAATTCAGCGATATGCACACTGCCCAATTCATAGGCATGGTGGCTCTGTGCATCATTCTATTTTCGGGAGGTATGGATACAAGCATATCAGCCATACGTCCGGTTCTTGTGCCTGGTCTGGTACTGTCGACCGTCGGAGTGCTACTTACAGCGCTCCTGACGGGAACATTCGTATGGTGGCTGTCGGGAATGTCATGGACAAACATTCATTTTGCGTTCCTGCCGTCATTATTGCTGGCAGCCACAATGTCGTCGACCGATTCGGCATCTGTATTCGGAATTCTGGGTACTCAGAAAGTAAACATACGCGAGAATCTGCGTCCCATGCTCGAACTTGAGAGCGGCTCAAACGATCCAATGGCTTATATGCTGACAATAATCCTCATCGAGGCGATAACCATGGATGGCCGTCTGTCGATATCATCACTTGTGGTACAGCTTATAATGCAATTCGGCATAGGAGCTATAGGCGGCATGCTTATGGGTCGCCTTACCCTGTGGCTTATAAGATGTTATAAATCGATAGGAAGCAACAATGGGGCCAAAGAGGATGCCGGACAGGCACTTTCAATGATCTCGATACTAATCCTGGCATCTGTCTTCTTCACATTTGCCGTAACCACCGCCCTACATGGCAACGGCTACCTGGCCGTATATATCTGCGGAATGGTAATCGGCAATGCCAATCTGGCGGGTCGCAGGGGCATAGGTAAATTTATGAGCAGCATGACGTGGCTCGCCCAAATCGTAGTTTTCCTAATGCTCGGTCTGCTTGTCAATCCTCATGAAATGATAGACGTTGCAGCAGTATCAATACTCATAGGTATATTCATGATAGTGGTTGGACGGCCGGTCAGCGTATTTCTATCACTATGGCCTATCGGAAAAATATCCATGCGGGCAAGGTGTTTCATATCGTGGGTAGGTCTCCGCGGTGCCGTGCCTATTATTTTCGCAACATATCCTGTGGTATCGCAGATCGAAGGAGCATCACAGATTTTCAACATAGTATTTTTCGTAACCCTTCTGTCGCTTATAATCCAAGGTACAACAGTGATCCGCAGCGCACGGGCCCTGCATCTGATCGGCCCGGATACAAACGATGATGAGGAATTTGGCGTTGAACTCGCCGATGAACTTCCAACCTCACTCCAGACTATCACACTAACTGAACGTATGCTTCAGGAAGCTGATAATCTGCGCGATATGCAGCTTCCGGCAGGATCACTTGTTATGATGATAAAACGCGGAGAAAAGTATATAGTACCCAACGGCAGGCGAAAACTGCGGTGCGGCGATGTGCTGTTGATAATAAAAGAGGATGTGGAATCATGACCAAATAATATTCAGTCCGTTTTTATTCTGATTCTTTGCAGTGCGTTTGTTTTTATATACTTTTGCCTGAGATATATAAAATCAAATATAGACAGATCAACGGAATGAAAAAATCATTTTACATATTGCTCGTCATACTGTCGGCAGCAATTTCGGCAACAGCCGGCAACATAAAGTGTACGATAAACGGCACTGTTTCCGACACCACTGATATTTGTGAACTCGTGATATGCATATATGATGAGGATCCCCAAAACGCACTGATACGTCCTACTATTACCGATGGAAAATTCTCATGTGATATCTCGGTGGCCGAAATTGATAAATACAAAATTATAGATTTCGGAAAAATAATGCAGCAGGGTCATACCACGCTCTGGAATGAGTTTTTGATAGAAGATGGAGCCATTATAGATCTTTCGATCGAGAATGGCAAAATTTCTGTAAAATCGACCGGTGCAGAGCATCTTAACAGCGAAAAGATGAGGAGGATGGAATCCGAATTATTTGAACCGCGTTTTGCAGAACTCGAGGATATGCCCGACAGTATACAGGCTTCAGCTTACGAAAAACTCAATGACGAATATCAAAAATGGCAACTCGACTATTATGCGGCCAATCCATCCATCGATTTTCTATTTGTGCTGAGTTCTAAACTATCATCATTCCATTTCACGGATAGCGAGGTCAAACCAATGCTCGACATTTACAACCAGAATAATTTGTCGACTCTCTATCCACAGCATTCCGTACACAAGAAAATATATGATCTGGCCCAGTCTGGCATTCAGATGATAGGATCGCAATACAATGACTACCCAGCATTTGATCTTGACGGGAACATAGTCAAAGCGTCCGACTATATCAAAGCCGGAGCTCCTACCGTAATAATTATGTGGGCAACATGGTGTGCTCCTTGTCGACGTGAAGCACTTGATATGATTCCGGTGTATCAACATTATGCGGCCAAAGGTGTAAACTTTCTTGGACTTGCCCACGAATTCAAATCGACCGATGCCATAAAGACCGCAACAGACCGGGACAAGCACCCCTGGCCCACCATACTCGATCTTGATGACAAATACAGTATTTTCAAAAATCACGGCACATCGAGCAGCGGTATTTATTTGATTGACGGAAGCGGCAAAATAGTCACGACTGCATACGATTTTAACGACATAAAGCCTGAATTAGACAAACTGATACTTTAATCGTCAGACAAACCTACAGAAAACCATAACTTTTTTATTAGTCGGGCTTTTTATGTAATTTTGCGCCACAAATCCTAAATTTTTAGGGGTGCGTGAGAGATAGCCGTGCGTTTTTCTCTCAAGCTGAGATCATACCCTCTGAACCTGATCCGGTTAATACCGGCGTAGTGAAAAAAACAATGAAAAAGCAATCGTTAGCGATCACGGTTGTTGCAACGGCGTTGTGCGCGCCTTTACAACCGTTGTCGGCACAGGAGAGAGCCGACAGTGTGAAACAGTCAGCCGATCAAAATGGTCGTGACATGGAGCTTCCTGAAATACAGGTGATAAGCAACCGTGCCACATCGACAACTCCAGTTGCCTATACCAATATATCGCGCAAGACCATCGAGAAGGTCAACGATGGTAAGGATATACCCTATCTGCTGTCAATGGTACCGTCGATGGTGTTCACCTCCGATGCCGGGGCCGGTGTAGGCTACAGCGCCATGCGAGTAAGAGGAACAGACCCATCACGTATAAATGTGACGATAAACGGTGTGCCACAGAACGATGCCGAGAGCCATCGTGTATATTGGGTAAATATGCCCGACCTCGCGTCGTCGGTCCGCGACATACAAGTGCAACGCGGAGCCGGAACAAGTACCAACGGAGCCGGTGCTTTCGGAGCTACAGTCAATATGCTCACAGACATACCTGATGAGGATGCCTATGGCGAACTGACGGGTGGATATGGAGCTTACAACACTCACCGCACTACCCTGCGCGTAGGTTCCGGACTGCTGGGCGAACACTGGAACATAGATGCCCGTATAAGCAACATAGGATCCGACGGATATATAGACCGCGCGTCATCGAGCCTGTGGAGTTATTTCGGGCAACTGGCCTATAGCAACAGCGGCACAACACTCCGACTTATGAGCTTCGGCGGTAAAGAAGAAACATATATGGCCTGGGATTATGCATCGAAAGAGGAGATGGAAAAGTATGGCAGACGATATAATCCATGTGGCAAATATACTGCTGACGACGGTTCGATAGCCTTCTATCCGGATCAGAAAGACCATTATACACAACATAATCTCCAGCTCCACGTAGGACAGCGCCTGAACGAATTCTGGCGTATTAACATCGCTGCACACTATACACGCGGATTAGGTTATTACCGACAATATAAGACCGACCGCACACTGCGTGAATATGGGCTTGAACCTTACATCGGTAACGACGGTACTACCGTGACCAAAAGCGATCTGATCCGCCTTAAGCATGACAACAATCACTTTGTCGGTGCAGTCGCCAATGCCGTATACTTCAAGGATAACATCAATATGAATCTCGGAGCGGCCGCCAACAACTACCGGGGGCATCACTTTGGCGAAGTAGATTGGGTGAGAAATTATATAGGTCCCATTGATCCGCTGCAGCGTTTCTATAACAACTTCAGCAGCAAGTTTGACTTCAACATATATGGTCGTGCCAACATAAGTCTCAGCAGAATGTTTTCTGTATTTGCCGACATGCAATACAGACATATCAACTACCGGCTTAACGGATCAAACTCCAATTTCGACTACAATATCGATGCCATGCAGCCTCTCGACTATCATGAGCGATACAATTTCTTCAATCCCAAAATCGGAGCCAACTACACCAACGGTATCCACCGTCTGTTCGCGTCATGGAGTGTAGCCCACAAGGAACCCACGCGAACCAATTTCACCGACGGCGATCCTAACCATATTCCCTCATCCGAACAACTTATCGACTACGAGATAGGCTACACTGTAGCCCACAACATATTCTCTGTAGGAGCCAATCTCTACTACATGGACTATAAGGATCAGCTGGTGGCTACAGGCCAGCTGTCGGACACAGGAAATCCACTGAGCATAAACGTTCCGCACAGCTACCGGATGGGTGTGGAGCTGCAGGCCGGACTCAAGCCATGCCGATGGTTCGAATGGCAGATAAACGCAACTCTATCGCGCAACCGTATCAAAGATTTCACCGAATACATATATGAAGACGGCTGGACAAATCCTATAAGCAATTATATAGGATCGACGCCTATAGCATTCTCACCCGATTTCATTCTCAACAACTCGTTTAACTTCGCATGGCATAATTTCGATGCCACTCTCCAGAGTCATTATGTAGGCAGACAATATCTAAGCAACAGCCATAGCGATGAGGAGATGCTCGATGCTTATTTCGTAAGCAATCTGTTTCTTGGATATACGTTCGGCAATATCGCCGGACTGAGAGATCTACGCCTTGGAGTTACGGTCAACAATATCTTCAACGAGCGTTATGAGAGCAACGGATACTCCGGAGCCGGATACTATATAGACAAAAACGGAGAGAAGATAATATACCGCTATGCCGGTTACGCCGCTCAGGCACCAATAAATATCATGACTACTGTCACTGTTAAGTTCTGAACATGAATTTTGACCTCGCACTCGAAATAACAGGATTTCTGATAGGACTCCTGTATCTCTATTGGGAATATCATGCCAATCCGCGCATGTGGCTGGCCGGACTTATCATGCCTATGATATCCATGTGGATATATTTCTCCAAAGGATTGTATGCCGACTTTGCCATGAATATCTATTATCTGGTGATAGCCATCTACGGATATGTGGCATGGACCTTCAATTTCAAACGCAAGGAAAAAGAGAAGTTGCCCATACGTCATATCACTCCGGTCACACTGTTGGCGACTACAGGAATCTTCGCCCTCGTATATGCTGCGATAGCTGTATGGCTCGTCACAGCAACCGACAGCACAGTGCCCTACTACGATGCTTTCACAACTGCCCTGAGCATAGTGGCTACATGGATGCTTGCCCGCAAATATATAGAGCAATGGATAGCATGGATTCTTGTTGATGCCGTATGCGTCGGCCTGTATATCTACAAGGGTATTTACTTCTATGCGGTGCTATACCTCATCTACACTGTCATAGCTTTGCTCGGCTATCGCAAGTGGCTGAGGATAATGTCGACAAACACTGTTGATAACTGTCAATAACTTAGTCAACATCGCAGCCACAGATCGGTGTACACTGTTCATAACAGTATTGAAAATATCACCAATCATCCACATAACATATTGATATATAATATTTTGCCCATGTTATCAACACAGTGTTGATAACATGGGCAAAATATTTGTTTTTATCAGCAGTAGCTGTAAACAGCCGTGTCAGTTGAAATCGACAAAAGCCAACGGAAGAAGAGATGCTATGCTCGGAGCTACTACAACTTTGTCGCGGCTGCGAAGCAACACTCTTACCGGTGCACCTGCCAGTTTTTCATATTCAAGCAGAGCCTGGCGACAAGCTCCACATGGAGCAGTAGCGTTTTCGGTAAGTTCACCGTCGGTACCCCGTGCAGCTATCGCTATGGCGCGGAAAGCTACACCCGGATATGTCGCACCGGCATAAAAGCAAGCTGAGCGTTCAGCGCACGTTCCCGACGGGTATGCCACATTTTCCTGATTAGCGCCCTCCACTATCACGCCGTTGTCAAGACGTATTGCCGCGCCGACACTGAAATGACTGTAAGGGGCATACGAGCGCTCCGTAGCCTTGGTAGCCGCCTCTACAAGTTCACGATCGGCAGCATTCAGCTCATCAATATCATATTGCTCAAGCCGCAGGGTGATGTCGGTTGTTTTCATCGCTCTATAGGTTTGACGCGCAGACGCTCGCCTCCATTCGGATCGTTTACAATAGAACGGAAATAACGCTCGTCATAACCACCGTATACCGGGCTTACAGGCATTCCTGTCTCGCTACGTTCAAACTCTCCGTTCTTCTCACGTTTGATATTACCGTCTATATACTTGACAAGCAGATACTCACCAAGTTTCTTATAATCGGATGTTGACTTTTCAGCCCAATATGCCGAACGGTCGGTGAGCAGCTTGGAAGCCTCGGCCGGAGTCATTCCTGCAACCACAGTCTTCAATGAGTCAGCCTCCATCTGCATAGCCTTTTCAAGACCATTCTGCACAGGACGTATATCCTCTATCATCTTGTCATACTTGTTGTATGCCTGGTTTGCCACAAAATTGTTAACCCAGAAATTAGCATCCCATGACAGATTGTAAAGATCTCCGTTGCCTACAGCCAGCTGATGAGGAACAGCTTGTATACCACAGTATATAGGCATATACACACAGGTGTTGGCATCATCCGTACCAAACCACAGTATACCCTTCATGGCATCGGGATTTGAGGCATTCATCTGCGACACAAACGAAAAGCCTGTCTGCTGTGTAGCTATCGCGCGTTCGTGCATATACTCCTCGCCATCAACTTCATAGGTCATCGGACGCCAGCGGTAAGGCACTTTGTAAGGACCGGCACCTATATCGGTTGTCATGTCCATGGGAGTTCCCTCGAAGTGATCGCGCATCATCCATTGTATGTCTGACAACGAAACCTGTTTGTCCGGCTTGAACCACAGAGGCATAGGTTCGCCCTTCCCTTCAAGAACCCATGGCAGATACTTGTCCATGCCCGATACAAAACGATTGTAGAATGACCACACTCGTCCGTCGCAGCCGCGGAGCGATGTCATGTCGGGAACATCGTAGGCACTTGAAAATGAGAAATCCTCATCCTTGCCATTGAAATAACCCTGTTCGCGGGCAAACTTTATGACATCTTTTGCATAACGGGTCTCACCGCTCTTGTCCTTGAGAGGAAACTTGTGGATACGGCTGAAATTGGCATGACCGGCAATGCAGTCATCAGGCACACGGCGGGCAACCCATACAGCACCCGGATCCTTCTTGCCTTTTCCTATAAGCTCCATGATCCACACATTTTCGGGATCGGCGATTGTGAATGATTCGCCACTGCTCGCATATCCGTACTTATCGACAAGCTCTGTCATTACTTTCAGAGCTTCTTCGGCTGTACGCGCGCGCTGCAAGGTTATATAGATAAGCGAACCGTAGTCTATCAGGCCGGAACCTGCCAGCTCCTCACGTCCGCCCCAGGTGCTCTCGGCTATGGTAAGACCATGCTCGTTCATATTTCCGTATGTGGCATATGTATGCGACACTTCTGGTATTTCTCCAAGATATTTACCGGTATCCCATTCCACAACCTTGCGCATTGTACCGGGCTTATGATCGGCCGCTGGCTGATTGTAGAGTTCACCGTAGAGAGTATGGCTGTCGGCTGCATACGATGCCAAAACACTGCCATCTACTGTGGCCTTTTTACCGGCCATGAGGCTTGTGCATGCCATTGCCCCCGACGATGCGGCCAAAAATGCCGCCGCCACTGCTGTCCTTATGTTCATACGTGTCTGTTTGCGATTGGTTAATTATTTTATGATGTGTACGTTATGTTTTTACAAATGTACGAATTAATTATTATAAACCTCATCTCCGAAGCCTTAAAAACTACTAACACCATTCATTCATCATACCCTGTTCATATCGTTGTTGATAATTGTAAATAGCGGGTTGATGAAAATAATAAAAATAAAGTTGACAATATTGACCGATTTGTATAAGCCGGACATTATAGCCATACTCCAAAAAAGAAAGACATAAGATATATGGCTGTTATCTACCCATTTTTTGACAGAAACCATGAGTTTATCTCGGCCAAACTTATTAACTTTGCACTCTATTAACAGAATGTCAATAAAGTGGCTAACTGCATGACTTGACGCTCAAACGGGTGTATATAAGTTGTAAAGTCAGAGAACTTGAACGTTGACAACGAAATATGAAAGTTTTTTGTCAGAAAGTTTTCATCGCTATCAACAATGCTTATTGATACTCTTGGATTTTATAAAAATATTCTTTCAATCTAAATTATATAATAACAATAAAGAGATGAACAAGGCTGTTGAAACGAATGGCGAATGCCGGGCAGACTCTGTCATGTTGTCCGACGATGCCGTGAAGCTCATCGCCGAGATTGAAGAGCTCAAGAAGCAGAGAGGTGCCCTCATCATGGCCCACTACTATCAGAGGGGAGAGATACAGAGTCTTGCCGACTGCATAGGCGACTCGCTTGCTCTGGCACGTCAGGCTGCTCGCACCGACGCTCCGGTCATAGTGATGTGCGGTGTCCATTTCATGGGCGAGACCGCAAAGCTGCTCAGTCCCGACAAGGTTGTACTTGTGCCCGACATCAATGCCGGTTGCTCGCTTGCCGACAGCTGCCCTGCTCCAGATCTTGAAGCATTCATAAAGAGTCATCCTGGACACACCGTCATCAGCTATGTCAACACCTCGGCTGCCGTCAAGGCTCTGAGCGATGTCGTCGTCACTTCTGGCAATGCCGATAAAATTATAGAGAGTCTGCCCGCCGACGAGAAGATAATTTTCGGTCCGGACAGAAATCTCGGTTCTTATATAAACCAACGCACCGGACGCAATATGGTTCTGTGGCCCGGAGCCTGTCATGTGCATGAACGCTTCTCTCTTGAAAAAATACTCGAACTAAAGAAGCAGCATCCCGGAGCGCACATACTTGTACATCCTGAATGTCCGGCTCCTGTGCGTCTGGTAGCCGACCGTATCGGATCGACGGCAGCTCTGCTCAAGTATGCGGTGTCTATGCCTGCTGGTTCGGAGTTCATAGTCGCTACCGAGAGCGGTATTCTCGTGGAGATGGAACGTATGTGTCCCGACAAGAAATTCATACCGGCACCTCCGACCGACAGCACATGCGGCTGCAACGACTGCAACTTCATGAAGCTGAATACTCTCGTGAAACTACGCGACTGTCTGCGCGATATGTCTCCGGCTATAGAGATCGATCCGGCCTTGGCCGACCGTGCCCGTAAGCCCATCGACAGAATGCTTGAGATAAGCGACCGTCTCGGCATCTGATTTTTTCTCCACTCTTCTATTGATAATCGAAAATATATATTCATCCTTCAACATATATGGAATACAATCACCATGACATTGAGAGCCGTTGGCAGAAGTATTGGCGCGACAACCACACCTATCGTGCCGGCATTGATACTTCACGTCCCAAATTCTATGTGCTCGATATGTTTCCTTATCCCTCGGGTGCCGGACTTCATGTAGGTCATCCCCTGGGTTATATAGCTTCCGACATATATTCCCGCTACAAGCGTCTCCAAGGTTTCAACGTGCTTCATCCCATGGGATATGATGCCTATGGTCTGCCGGCCGAGCAATATGCCATACAGACAGGCCAGCACCCTGAGGTGACTACACGTCAGAATATCGACCGTTACCGCAGCCAGCTCGACAAGATAGGTTTCTGTTATGACTGGGAACGTGAGGTGCGTACTTGTGATCCTGGTTTCTACAAGTGGACACAGTGGGCTTTCATACGTATGTTTGAGAGTTACTACGACAACACGCTCCAGAAAGCTATGCCTGTTGCCGATCTGGTAAGCCATTTCGAGAAATCGGGCACAGAAGGCGTAAACGCAGCTTGTTCGCGTGAGATGTCGTTCACGGCCGACGAGTGGAAGGCCATGGACGGGAAAGAGAAGAGCGACACTCTTATGAATTACCGTATAGCCTATCTTGGCAATACTATGGTTAACTGGTGTCCCAAGCTCGGTACAGTACTTGCCAACGATGAGGTCAGCGAGGGCCTGAGTCTGCGTGGTGGATATCCGGTGGAGCAGAAACTCATGTATCAGTGGTGTCTGCGTGTTTCAGCCTATGCGCAGCGTCTGCTTGATGGTCTTGACACTATCGACTGGACTGATTCGTTAAAAGAGACTCAGCGCAACTGGATAGGACGCTCGGAGGGTGCCGAGATGAAATTCCGCATAGCTGGCAGTGATGTGGAGCTCGAGATATTCACCACTCGTGCCGACACTGTGTTTGGTGTTACATTCATGGTACTTGCCCCTGAGAGCGCTTATGTGCAGCAGATCACCACTCCCGATCAGAAAGCCGCTGTCGAGGCTTATCTTGACAATGTGAAGCATAAGACTGAGCGCGAGCGTATGATTGACAAACAAGTCTCTGGTGTGTTTACCGGAGCTTATGCCATCAATCCACTTACCGGCAAGAATATACCGGTATGGGTGAGCGACTATGTCCTTGCAGGCTATGGCACAGGAGCCATCATGGCGGTTCCGGCCCATGACAGCCGCGACTATGCGTTTGCCAAGCATTTCGATCTGCCTGTCATTCCTCTTATCGAGGGTGCCGATGTGTCGGAGCAGAGCTTCGATGCCAAGAGTGGCCGTATGATCAACAGTGCTTCGGGCGAGCTTGATCTCAACGGCATGGAGGTTAAGGATGCTATAGCAGCCACAAAGCGTTTCATAGAAGAAAAAGGTATCGGCAAGGTAAAGGTTAACTTCCGTCTGCGCGACGCCATTTTCAGCCGTCAGCGCTACTGGGGCGAGCCGTTCCCAGTTTACTATAAGGACGGAATACCTCACATGATGGATCTCGACAAGTTGCCGCTGCTGCTGCCCGAGGTCGACAAATTCCTCCCCACCGAGACTGGTGAGCCGCCGCTTGGCCGCGCCAAGAACTGGCAGACTCCCGAAGGCTATCCCATAGAGCTGAACACTATGCCGGGTTTCGCCGGATCATCCGCCTATTACCTGCGTTATATGGATCCTCATAATGAAGAGGCGCTTGTTAGCAAGGAAGCCGACGGCTACTGGCGCAACGTCGATCTTTATATAGGAGGTACCGAGCATGCCACAGGCCATCTCATCTACTCACGCTTCTGGAACAAGTTCCTTTATGATCTTGGTGAGGTTGTCGAGCCTGAACCCTTCAGGAAACTTATAAACCAGGGTATGATACAGGGTCGAAGCAACTTCGTTTACCGTATAAAGGATACCAATACCTTTGTCAGCGCCGGACTCCGTAAAGATTATGATGTCACTCCTATCCACGTCGACGTAAACATTGTGAGCAACGATATTCTCGATACCGACAAGTTCCGTGCATGGCGTCCTGAATTCAATGATGCTGAGTTTATCCTTGAAGATGGAAAATACGTGTGTGGCTATGCTGTTGAGAAGATGTCGAAATCTATGTTCAATGTTGTCAATCCCGACGACATTGTCGACCGTTATGGTGCGGATACTCTCCGTCTGTATGAAATGTTCCTCGGTCCGTTGGAACAGAGCAAGCCGTGGGATACCAACGGTATTGATGGCGTAAACCGATTCCTCAAGCGTTTGTGGAATCTTTTCTACAAAGGTGATACTTTCCTTGTCGATGACTCCAAAGCGTCGCCTGAGGCCCTTAAATCGGTCAATAAGCTCATAAAGAAAGTGACCGCTGATATCGAGGCTTTCAGTTACAACACTTCGATAGCTGCGTTCATGATCTGTGTTAACGAACTCACATCGCTCAAATGTCACAGCCGTGAGGTTCTCGAACCTCTGTTGGTTGTGCTTGCTCCTTTTGCTCCGCATATCACTGAGGAGCTTTGGCATGCTCTTGGTAACGATACTACTATCTGTGATGCGAAGTGGCCTGAAGCCAATGAGGAATATCTCAAGGAAGATAATGCCCGCTATGCCGTGAGCTTCAATGGTAAGGCACGCTTCAATATCGAAGTACCTGCCGACATGCCTGCCAAAGAGGTTGAGGCGTATGCTCTCGGTCACGAAAGCGCTGCCAAGTGGCTTGAAGGAAAGACTGTGAGAAAGGTCATAGTAGTTCCCGGCAAGATTGTCAACATTGTTGTTGGTTGATAATTCTTCGTAGGTACTAATATCGGTAATATAGGTCAGGCTACGGGATAACAAACCAAAGCCTGACCTTTTTATTTATTTTATTTTAAAATTATAAATGGTCCGATGTCCCGTTATTCTGTATTGACTCTGCTGTTGTCCGGTTTGGTTGTCATGTTCATCTCAGCTTGTAGCAAGGTTGATAATGAGCCCGACAGCCGTCTGGCTGTTGTTCACGACAATATATTCTCCGATTCAGCTGACTACATAGTTGTTTTAGGCGATCTTCAGACAATGACCTATTCTCAAGAGTATATAAGTTATCTTGACGCGACGGCACGGTGGATTGATATTAATGCCGGCAATATAAGCTGTGTTCTTCAGGTAGGCGATGTTACTGAAACAAATAATCCGCGCGAATGGCAGGCAATGAACGAAGCCTGTGCAGTTTTTTCGTCCGATGTGCCTTATTTTGTCACTGTTGGCAATCATGATTATGACTGGATGCTCACGTCCGACAACTATTCCGGTATAAGCGATCGCAACTCCACTCTCATCAACCGTTACCAGCCTGCCCCTGCTGCCCGCAAGAATTTGGTTGAAGTATACGAGCCTGGTCATATTGAGAATGCTGTCTATCGCATACCGATTGCCGGGCGACAGCTATATTTGCTCGTACTTGAGTTTGCGCCGAGGCTGGAGGTTATTGAGTGGGCGGATAAATATGTTAAATCGCATCCCGATGACAAGTTTATCCTTATGACACATGAGTTTCTTAATGCCGATGGATCGCTTGTCTATCGCAAATGGAGCCACGCCTATTTCCAGTTTGAATGGACTGGTAGCAATTACCTGGCACCCAACGAACTGCTTGAGTCATTTATCGTTCCTAACCCGAATTTGCGGGCTGTTGTGTGCGGGCACAACGGATTCTGCCGCCACCGCTCCACCACAACCACGTCTGGATACGATGTGACCCAGATCATGTTCAACCTTCAGTATCAGACCAATGGTGGCGATGGTATGGTCATGATATGGAAAATACCTCACGATTCTGACTCTGTTGAAGTGAGTGTATACAATGTATTGACAGGTTTATTTACATCAGATCCCGAAACCTCATTCAGCTTTCAGATATATTAAAACTGTTTACGCATACACCCATTTTTTACCTGTCAATACAAATTGACAGAAGCTACGGCATATATACATATATATTTACACATAATATTAGAATATTAGATTCAAAATGGTTGAATCTATCTCGTTTTTAGTTCTTTTAACTTATTATTATTATTATTATTATTATTATATTTGAGGCATACTTTACTATAAAAATATATTGAATGAAACGATGTGTTCTACTGATCTGTATGATTGTGTTGACTATCAGTGTTTTCGCCAAACAATATGAGATGCTTGGCAGAATATTTGATGCCGAGACTGAGCAGCGGCTTATGGATGCCACTGTCACACTGATAAATGCAGATAACAATGAGGTGCTTGGCAGTATTGTTGATGAGTCTTTTGGCCTGAAGGCTGACAAGAATAATTGGTTTCTGTTGAAATTTAATGCGAAGGCTTCGGATACATTCAGGATGAAGCTTAGTGTTGAGTTGCCGGGTTATAAACCAAGGACACTGTTTATGGATTTCAATAAGGATTTTCCACAGCGCAAGCAGATAGAAGAACCAATATGGGTGGTGAAAGAGGATTGTGACATGAGCCCGGAAATGATGCGCAGTCTTAAGGAGGTGACTGTGACCGCTACAAAGATCAAGATGGTGATGAGGGGTGATACGATTGTGTACGACGCATCGGCCTTTCAGCTCAGCGAGGGATCGATGCTCGATGCGCTTGTAAGTCAGCTGCCTGGTGTGGAACTGAACACTAACGGTCAGATAACTGTTAACGGCAAATTTGTCAACTCACTGCTTGTCGACGGCAAGGATTTCTTTTCGGGAGATCCAAATGTGGCTCTCCGTAATCTGCCGGCCTATATAGTCAAAAATATCAAGGTATATGACCGTAATGATGAGGAGAGCAAACGTCGTAAGACCGATATGACAGCCGAGGATATCGTGATGGATGTGAGACTGAAGAAACAGTATCAGCAGGGACTGCTTGGCAACATAGAGGGCGGATATGGTAGTGCAGGCAGTTATATGGGACGCCTGTTCGCTCTTGAATATGCCAGGAACGGACGTGTAAGTGTTTTTGCCAATCTCAACAACATCAATAATGATTCACGTGGCCCGGGCATATTTGGAAACGACTGGCAGGACGGACAACTTGACAATAACGGTGAGCGACGTCTTCTGAAGGCGGGTGTGGACTGGCAATGGGTATTTTTGGAAAAACAGACGGAAAGCGGTAGACGAAGGCATTTAAGTATGGACGGTAATGTGGAATACTCAAATGTACATACGGATCTGACTACCTTAAAAGCCGGAACACAATTTCTGTCGCAAGGCGACCGCTATACGCGCAGCCGTACAATCGAAAACAACCGTGACGAACAGCTGACAGCACGGCTATATATCGGTGCCGTGACAAGCAACTGGCTGTACATGGCCCTGAATCCCCGGTTCAGTTACAACACAGGACGATTCGCACACGAGGGTACGAGCGGTCAGTTCGCACACGATCCTCAGGAAAAAGAGCGTGGTGAAGCGATTGATTCGATACGTAACTCTATTTCGGGGCCATATGCCACTGCTACGCGCCTGATATACCGCAATGAGGAAGATGGCAATAACAAGCGAAAAGAGATCTCTACATCGGGAAACCTGAATATCTCGATCAGTAACTTTAATGTTGATCCCAATCATGGACTGAACCTGTATTTTGACTGGACAACGCGCAACAGGCACTATGATGCCCATGAAAACCGGTGTATAGACTACAGGGAGGATCCGCTTGCAGCCATAAGACAGTATCAGTTCACCAAATATCCGGAAAAATCGTGGAGTGTATCGCCTGCTGTGAGAGGTTTCATACGTTTCAACGAAAACTCCAACAGCCGGTTGTGGCTGACATACAGACTGACCAACGCATATGACCGTGGGGTTAAGGATGTGTATGACCTCAGTGATCCTTTTGCTACGGTTGAAGAAGCCCGTCTTGATGCAGTCAATTCATTTTTCTCGCGGCTGAGGAGTCTCAAAAATAATGTACGCGGTGAGTTCAGCATGAGTCCGGAGATAGCAGAAGATTGGCGGCTTGACATAAAGGCCAATGCGGAGATAGAACTTATAAGACGCAAGCTGGCCTATGAACGCAATGTGATCGATACTGTGTTAATGCGCGATAATTTCACAATCAAGCCGGATGTAAGCTTCAGGTTTATCAATGATTCGAAACTGATAAGAAGCTATGAAATTCAATTCCTGGCTACACCAAAGCTTGCTGACATGACCAGGATGCTCAATACATTTGACAATGCTGATCCTCTCAACATATACTTGGGCAATCCTGATCTGAAAACATCGGTGACATATCGCGGCAAGCTGGCATTCGAGCAGAAACAACCTGTCTCCAACCGGGTGCTGACAGCTGAAGCATATTACTACTATTATGCCGACAGAGTATCGGAGATGAAGATATATGATCCGGTATCTGGTGTCAACAGCTACAAACCGATAAATATTGATGGTTCGTACAGAGTATACGGAAAGTTGAACTACACGACACCTATAGACCATAAGCGTAATTTTTGGCTTACAACCCAGACTTCGGCCGACTATATACACAATCCTGACTATATCAGTGAGTCTACGGAATCTGATGCGGTGAAGGAGGTGGTCAACAATCTCAGTCTGTCGGAAAATCTGCGCGTCACATGGCGTGCGGCACAAGGTTATAACTTTGGGCTGACTCTCGGTGGCACATGGCGCAACGCCTGTTCGGCAAGCAGTTGGTTCAGCACCATCAACGCCGCCGATCTGAAGGGCGGCCTCACGGCCAATCTTGAGCTACCCGGATCCATAACACTCGCCACCGACTTCATGGTATATAAGCGTGTAGGCTATGATGATGAGTCGCTCAACACAACCGATTGTGTGTGGAACGCCCGTGTGGAGCGTTCGTTCTTCAATGGTAAGCTCACCGGCCGTATAGATGCATACGACCTGTTGGGTCAATTGTCGAATGTCACCACGGCCATCAACTCGCTTGGCCGCATGGAGACATGGACCAACTCGATGCGGCGCTATGTGCTTGTATCACTGGTCTATAAGTTCAACATCATCCCCTCCGTTGCTCCCACTATCAACTGACACAGATAACAAATATCGATATAAACCATACGCAGCCCCTGATTCATTCAGATATCAGGGGCTGCGCATTTTTATCTATGTTACTAAATATCAGAGCTTGCGGCGGTATGCGCGGCGGCGGCGGTGAAGTCGGCGGTCAAAATACTGCCACTGCAGTTGCACGGCGGCATTGTCCTCAAGTTCAAGATTGCTCTCGGCATATTTGAAGCCGTTACGTATGTAAGCCGGGATGAGGTCGGCAAACAGAAGAGCATTCACGCCCTTGTTCTGATATTCTGGACTTATGGCCACAAGCATCAGATCCACCACATCATTTTTACCTTTCAGAGCCTTGAGTATGTGGATCCAGCCAAATGGAAATAGTTTACCGCGCGAGGCCTGAAGCGCTTTGCTGAACGACGGTATGGATATGCCTACACCTACAAGTTTGTCATCCTTGTCTACTATCACGCTCACGCAGTCGAGACGCAGTATACCGAGGTATTTGTCTATATAATATTGGATCTGGCGGTCAGACAGAGGTGAGTAACCGTAAAGTTCGTCATAGGCATTGTTGATGAGCTTGAACAGAGCTTCTCCATACTGTTCCTTGAGCTTCTTGCGGTTGGTGAAGTGCAGGCATCGTAAATTGTATTTGCGCTTCACTATATCAGCTATGCGCTGATATTTTTCTGGTACGGCATCAGGTACTGTCATGAGATATTCCACCCAGTCGGCATCTTTCTCATAACCACGACGTTCCATGTGTGTGGGATAATACGGGTGGTTGTAGATAGTGGCCATTGTGCCTATCTCATCGAAACCTTCTATCAGCATGCCTTCATGATCCATGTCGGTGAATCCCATCGGGCCTATCATCTCAGTCATTCCTTTGGATCGGGCCCAGCTCTCGGCTGCATCCATCAGAGCGTCATATACCTCATTGTTGTCAATAAAGTCGATGCAGGCGAAACGTGCTTCCTTACGTCCGCTACGCTCGTTCACTTTATGGTTGATGATTGCTGCGATACGTCCTACTGGCTTACCGTCTATGTGAGCCATAAATAGCTGGGCCTCACAGTATTCGAAGGCCGGATTCTTGTCTGGCAGGAAAGTCTCGATCTCATCGAATATAAGTGGCGGAACAAAGCAGTTGTTTCCCTTATATATGTCGATACCGAATTTAACGAATTTCTTAAGATCTTTTCGGTTTGGTACAACCGGTGTTATCTCTACTTTCATTTGTTTAAATCTTTAGTAAGATCAGATGGCAGGACGTGGTGCCAATCCTGAGTTGAGCCATACGAGGATGGCGATGACAATAACGAGAAAAGATATTATGATGATATAAAGTCGGCTGTTAGTACGGTGGGCAAGAGCCATTCTCAGCTCATGCACACTGTGATAGCGTGCTTTGGGATCGGTCGCGGTACAGCGGTCGGCTATTTTGGTGAGATAAGCTGGAGCACCGGGTACTTTTGATGCTACTTCCTTGAGTATCTTGCCATAACACAGCAGATCATCACATGCATCAGCCGGCGTAAGTTCCTCCCGTTGGTCAAAACCGACATCAATTAGTTTCAGATTCTCGATATTTTCGGTGAATATGACAGTTTCGGGCCTGATGGGGAAATGCACCAGATGATTTGTCTGTATATAATCTATGGCATCTACGAGATTTGTACATATTTTGTCAAGATGCGACGGTTTTAGTTCGCCGGAATCGATGATGCTTCGCAGCGATTTGCCATATACATCGTCAGTTATGATACATCGGCCTATGCCTGGAACGTCGTCAAGGTCGTTTATCATGATGATGTTTGGGTGAGCGAGATTGTAGCGGACATCAAATTCGCGCTCCATCATCGATATGAAACGGGGATCCTGGTCGAAAGGCTTTTTTAAAGTCTTGAGCATTACCCACTTACCGTGTTTTCGGGCTGTCCATACGTCATAGTATTCCTCATCCCACTGCGGCAGGTGTTCAATTTCAGTCCATTTCTCGTTTTCGTTATTCATCTGATTATCAGGCTTTCGATTGTGTCTATATCGAATTGAATGCAAAAGTAGTGAAAACATTTCAAAATATGAGGGTTTTGGGGTGTTTTATGTGTTTTTGTCATGTTATTATCAGGTTATGTACATGGTAAGTGATTGGAAATTAGTGTATTATTGATGTTATCTACATGGGTGTTGATAATTGGGTGAAGATAGGTATAAAGTGTTGATAAACTGGTGAAAAATGTAGAAAAATGTGTAGGTTTCGGTGCGTATTTTATTGATGTACAATAAGTTATCTCCGAGATCGGGAGGTGTTGATAACTGTTGATAAATATGTGGAGCCCTTTTTGTGAGATATTGGGCTGTAAATGATTATTTTAGTACTTTTGTAAATAAAATCAGAGATCATGCAGCTCAACAGGCTAAATCTATGCAATTTTAAGAATATAGGCGAGGCTTCGCTCGAGTTCTCCGACAAGGTGAATTGTCTTGTCGGAGACAATGGCATGGGAAAAAGCAATCTGCTTGACGCTATCTACTGCCTCAGCTTTGTGAAGAGCTTTTCGGGAGTGACCGATGCGATGCTGATACGTAACGGAGCGGACTGGTCGACGTTGCGTGGTTCGTATATGCGCCGTGATACTCCGGAGGAGCTGACATTGGGTCTGCAGCGTGGCAAGCGCAAGAGTCTCCGCCGAGGAGGAAAGGAGTATCAGCGTCTAAGCATGCACATAGGATTGTTTCCGCTGGTGATGGTGGCACCACAGGATATCGATATACTCCGCGGTGCGGGCGACGAGCGTCGCCGGTGGATGGATATGGTGATATCGCAGAGCGACCCTACCTATCTTGACGCCATAATAAGATATGCATCATCGCTGGAGCAACGCAACCGTCTGCTCAGAGAGGGGTGCGTTGACCACAGCCTATATGAGGCGGTGGAGGCAACGATGGAAGGGCCGGCGCGTACTATCAGCAACACTCGTGCGCGCTGGACAGAGGATCTGCGCGAACTGTTCTCGGCGCGTTATGCCGCGATAGCCGGAAGTGAGGCGGGATCGGTGGCTCTGGATTACCGGTGTTCGCTGGATGCGTCGCCTGACGGATCGTTGGCGGCATTGCTCGATTCGGCACGGCGTCATGATGAGATAGTACGTCATACATCTGTCGGACCACACCGCGATGACATAGAGATGAGTCTTGACGGGATGCCGGTGAGGCGTACAGGATCGCAGGGTCAGTGCAAGACATTCACAGTGGCACTGCGCATGGCCCAATATGAGTTCCTGCACCGGTCGGCGGGTCTGAGGCCCCTGCTGTTGCTCGATGATGTTTTCGACAAACTTGATGCCCGCCGAGTGGAGGCGATAATGTCGCTTGTGACCGGGGATGCCTTCGGTCAGATATTTATAACGGATACCAACCGAAAGCATCTTGACGAGATAGTGGAACGGGCGGGAGGCGACTACCGTTTCTGGAAAGTTGATTCCGGTAATTTCACGGCCATATGAAGCGTACAGATGCCCTGAGTGTGGGTGAAATAATAAACCGGGTAGTGGCGAATGCCGGGTTGACCGATGTGATGGCGGCGCAACAAGCATGCTATCTCTGGCCTGAAGTTGTAGGCCAGGGAATAAACCGCTATACGTCGCGCCGGTATATAGAGGGCCGGATACTGCACGTGTATATCACCTCGGCGGCATTGCGCAATGATCTGGTGATGTTGCGCGACCGGCTTATAGCCGAGCTAAACCGCCGAGCCGGAGGCAATGCCATTGATGATATAAAGATACACTAAAGAGAACGACTGAAAGATGAGTATAACACGGTTGATCCGTCCATTCATGATAAGAAAGGCACAACGCGCGCTGGACAGCGCCGCGGATGCCGAGGATTCGCAGCGCATGCTGCTCACACGGATTCTACAGTCAGCCCGAGGGTGTGAGGCCGTCAAGGGTATGGGACTGCGTGGATCAACCCGCTATGAAGACTATATACGGGCGAAGGCCGTGACTCCATACGACAGCATACGCGGTGACGTGATGCGGATGATAGCCGGAGAGCGAGATGTGCTGTGGCCCGGAGCTACGCGCTGGTACGCACAGTCGTCGGGAACGAGCGACGGACGGTCAAAGTATATACCGGTGACCGACATGTCGCTGAGAAACAACCATTACAGCGGAGCATCGCAGGCAGTGGCGCACTATCTGCTGCATAATCCCGGGAGCCGTATATTCGATGGCCGGGCATTGATATTGGGGGGCAGCTTCAATACAGGCCCCGAGCCGGCAAGAGCTCCGGGGGTTAATGTGGGCGATCTGTCGGCAACGCTGATACGCCGGATCACACCATTGGCAGAACTGGTGCGTGTGCCATCGCGCAAAATCGCCCTTATGTCCGACTGGCGCGAAAAGCTGCCTCTACTTGTAAGCAGTGCAGCCAAAGCCAATGTGACAAATCTGTCGGGTGTGCCGTCGTGGATGCTGACTGTGGTCCGTGGGGTGCTTGCCGAGACGGGAGCAGACAATCTGAATTCGGTATGGCCGGGATTGGAAGTGTTTTTTCACGGCGGCATAGGTTTCGAACCCTACAGGTCGCAATATGAAGCGATAACAGACAGTGGGAAGATGCACTTCGTGAATACATACAATGCGTCGGAAGGATTTTTTGCCGTTCAGAATGATCCGTCGGACAGATCGATGCTACTGCTGATGGACAATGGAGTGTTCTACGAGTTTCAACCACTTGAAGGTGACCGGGAGCCTGTACCGGCGTGGAACGTTACGAAGGGAGAGGGGTACAGCCTCATCATAACAGCCATGAACGGATTGTGGCGCTATCCGATAGGCGACACGGTACGCATAGAATCGGTGTCACCGCTCAAGATCAGCATATCGGGGCGGACAAAGAGCTATATCAATGCCTTCGGGGAGGAGCTGATGGTATATAACGCGGATGCGGCACTGACCAAAACCTGCAAGGAGCTGGGCTGTGAGGTGACCAATTACACAGCAGCTCCCGTCTATACGACAGAGCGGTCGCACGGGCGTCATGAATGGCTGGTGGAGTTCGCGCGCAGTCCGCGGTCGATAGATGAATTTGCCGAAACGCTTGACCGGAATCTTCAGGAGGAGAATTCGGATTATGCAGCCAAGCGGGCACATAACATATTTCTTGACCGGCTGTCGGTGACGGTAGCGCCGGAAGGATTGTTTGACCATTGGCTGGAGCGCAACGGCGGGAAACTCGGCGGTCAGCGCAAGATACCCCGTCTGAGCAATGACCGCGATATAATAGAGAGTATGATAAGTACCTACAAACAATAATGGAACCCCATTACGCCTAAGCATACGGAATTCCATCCAAGGCCGCCATACATTCATATTCACATTTATTATCCGCAGGTACTTTGAATTGCTCTGAACATATCAGAGCCAAGAATTGTTTATTTTGTTATCATGGCATACGCCATGATGCAAGATATAACGTAAATATCGATTATATAAACAGACATGTGTCCGTATATACCAAATGGGCATATATCGTATTTATCAACCGAATGTATTAAAAAAGAAACTTAAATACAATATTCATCATGAAGCTTAACAGTGTGATAGCAGCAGCGGTCATAGCCGTAGGTCTGCTGGCTCTTGGCCTGACAGTGCGCAGCGGTCTGTGCAGTTTTACAGAGAACCAGCGGTCGGTAGAGGTGCGTGGTCTTGCCGAGCGTGAGGTGCCGGCCAACAAGGTGACCTGGCCTATAGTGTTCAAGATGACAGGAGACAATCTGCCCTCGGTCTATGCACAGGTAACAGCAACAAACAGCAAGGTGGAGCAATTTCTGACGTCGAACGGAATATCGACCGACGAGATAAGCATAGGCGCACCGAAGATGGAGGATCAGAGCGAGAACTACAATTATAAACCCGGTATCACGGCACGATATGCCATCACGTCGATAGTGACGGTAAGCTCGTCGAAAGTAGATCAAGTGAGAGGACTGATAAACCGTCAGGGCGAGTTGCTGAGTCAAGGGATACCGGTAGTGGCAGAGAACTACAGCAACTCGATCAGCTATGAATTCACAGGACTTAACGATATCAAGCCGGAAATGATAGCCGAGGCCACCAAATCGGCCCGAGAGGCGGCAAAAAAGTTTGCGGATGACAGCGAGAGCCGTCTTGGCAAGATAAAGAATGCGCGTCAGGGGCAGTTCTCGATAGAGGACCGAGACAACTACACGCCGTATATCAAGCGTGTGAGAGTAGTGACATCGCTGACGTATCTACTTCAGGATTGACGCACGAGATAAAGATATATGCTTTATTTTAAGCGTTTTGTTGGGAGTTATCTGAGTTTGTTGTAACTTTGCAGTCCGTAATCCCAATAACTCATCCGCTTATTTGATGATAAATAGCGGCAACGGTTACATATTAATGTTAACAAGACATCAGCTAACCGGATATTCAGATTTGTAACATAAGGTGCTTTTATGGAAAAAAAGATTTTAAAGTCATTCATTGCATGCGTATTGCTGGCCCTGTGGAGCTGTTCTACACCGAAAGACATCACATACATGCAGGGTTTCAATGACTTGGCCTCGCAGGAGGTGACGATGCCGAGCCGCATCACCGTACAACCTGATGATAAGATCTCTATCATCGTCACATCGAAGGATCCGGCGCTTGCCGAGGTCTTCAACCTTGCCATTGCCCAGTATCGCATAGGCACCACCCAGGGTTATACGAGTGAGTCGAAAGTAGGCTCGTTCACAGTAGATCCTTCGGGCAATATAGACTATCCACTGCTTGGTTCGCTCCATCTATCGGGCATGACGCGTCATGAAGTGGCCGATATGGTGAAGCACCGTATCATCACCGCCAACCTGCTCAAGGATCCTATTGTGACAGTAGAATTCCTGAATGCGAGCGTATCGGTACTCGGCGATGTGAACAAGCCGGGCGAATATCCGATAGACCGAGATGACATGACCATACTTCAGGCCATAGCGAAGGCGGGCGACCTGCAGATAACAGGTATGCGCAACAATGTGCTGGTGGTCCGCGAGGAGGATGGCCGCGACGTGGCATACCGCATAGACCTGACCAACACGGCATCGATCATGGAGTCGCCTGTCTATTACCTGAGACAGAACGACGTGGTATATGTAGAACCGAACAATACCCGCAAGCGTCAGGCTACGGCAAACGGTAACACAGCCCTCAATCCTTCGTTCTGGCTGTCGTTTATCTCGGTAGTGACAACTGTTTGTGTGCTTATATTCAAGTAATAACCGGACATACCGCCAAATTTAGCAGACATGAGCGAACAAGAAAAGGATTTTGAGGAGAACGGCAGTCAGGTGAGCATAGCCAACGTGCTGTATATCACACTGCGCCACTGGCCGTGGATACTGGTATCGCTGGCCGTGTGTGTCGGTCTTGCAGTGGCCTATCTGCTGCGCACGCAGCCCGTATATACCCGTTCGGCCTCGTTGGTGATCAAGGATGAGTCGAAAGGCAAATCGGTGACATCGGAACTTGACGCATTCTCGGACATGGGTCTTATCTCATCGAACAACAATATAAACGATGAGATAAACAAACTGCAGTCGAATGACGTAATGCTTGCAGTGGTACGCCGTCTCGGGCTGCAGATGAACTACTCTGTGCCGGGCCGTTTTCACCGTGACTATATATATGGCGCCACCCTGCCAGTAAATGTAAACTTCATATCGCTGCTTGACGAAGAGAGCGCGTCGGCCAATCTGTCGTTTGACAAGGACGGAAAGAGCTACAAGCTCACCGACCTGAAGCGCGATGGCGAGAGCATAGACTGGGCACCGGAAAAGCCAATGCAGTTCGGCGATACCATCAATACACCTGTCGGCGCGGTATGCGTGTCGAAGACCGATTATTTCCGTCCCGGAAATGTAGAGGAGATACTTGTGAGCCGCTCACCGATGAGCAACACAGTGTCGAAGTATGAGCATGAGCTGTCGATATCGCACAAAAACGACAAGAGCAATACCATCGACATAACAGTGAACGATGTACTGCCGCAGCGAGCCGAAGATCTGATCAACACCATAATCGATATATATAACGAGAACTGGATAGACAACCGCAACCAGATATCGGTAAGCACATCGAATTTCATAAACGAGCGTCTGGCAGCGATAGAGCGGGAACTGGGCACTGTGGACAACGACATATCGTCGTATCAGAGCGCCAACCTGATTCCTGACGTACAGCAGGCGGCCAGCATATATATGGCCGAGAACCAGGCTGCCAACGCCCAGATGCTTGATCTGAACAACCAACTGCAAATGACCCGCTACATGCGTGAATATCTGACCAACGCGTCGAACCGCAATCAGGTGCTTCCCGCAAACTCGGGTATAAACAATGCGGCCGTAGAGCAGCAGATAGCGGAATACAACGAAAAGCTGCTCCAGCGCAACAAGTATGCGGACAACAGTTCGGAGACACACCCGATGGTTGTGGACATGGATGCGGAGATAGCCGGCATGAGAGGTTCGATCATATCGTCGATCGACAACCAGATCGTGGCACTCAACACTCAGATGCGCAACCTTCAGGGCAGCAAGAGCCGCACCCAGGCGCAAATAGCCAGCAATCCTACGCAGGCCAAATATCTGCTGTCGGTGGAACGTCAGCAGAAGGTAAAAGAGGCTCTGTATCTGTTCCTGCTCCAGAAGCGTGAGGAGAATGAGCTCTCGCAGGCCTTCACCGCCTACAACACCCAGCTGATAGCACGTCCTCACGGCCCGCTGAAGCCCATAGCTCCGCGGACCATGATGATTCTGGCGGTCGCCTTCATAATAGGTCTGGCAATACCGTTCGGCGTGACATTCCTCCGCGAGACCCTGAACACCCGTGTACGCGGCCGCAAGGATCTCGAGGGCATCAGCGTACCGCTGGTAGGTGAGGTGCCGCTGGATGATTCGGTGAAGGGCCAGAAAGAAAGCTCGATCATCGTGAGCCAGGGCAACCGCAATATAGTCAACGAGGCATTCCGCGTGATCCGTACGAACTTAGGCTTCATGACTCCGAAGGACGGACGTTGCACAGTGGTAATGGTGACATCGTTCAACGCAGGCTCGGGTAAGAGTTTCGTAGTGCTGAATCTTGCGATGAGTATGGCGCTGCGCGGCAAGCGGGTGCTCGTGATAGACGGTGACATGCGCCACGCATCGACCTCGATGGTAGTAGATTCGCCCAAGAAAGGTATGAGCAACTATCTTGCAGGCAAAGTGGACGACATAGACGGCATAATAGTGCGCGACCGCTACTTCAAAGGCTTCGACATACTGCCTGTAGGTACGATACCTCCGAACCCGACCGAGCTTCTGGAGAGCGAGCGTTTCAGCGAGATGATAGATACGCTGCGCAGCTACTATGACTATATATTCATAGACTGTCCTCCTGTAGAGATGATGGCAGACGCCCAGATAGTGGGCAAGCTGTCGGACAGAACACTGTTCATAGTGCGTGCCGGATTGCTTGAGCGCTCGATGCTTCAGCAGCTTCAGCGTTACTATGAAGAGAAAAAGCTGCCCAATATCGGCATAATACTGAACGGAACGTCGATGGACGGCTCGAAGTTCGGATATAAGTACGGATACGGCTTCGGTTATCACTACGGTGAGTACGGAACACCGGCATCGGAAGTGTAATAGTGAAGTATCTGTAAAAAAGGACCATATATGGGCTTTTTCGGAAAACTGTTTGGAAAAAACAAGGCGCCACAGGGCCCCAGAAGGGGTCCTGTGCCTGACGCCGGATCGTACAGCGGATTCATAGACCACCACAGCCACATACTTCCAGGAGTGGATGACGGCATAGGCACTATAGAGGATTCGCTGAAGTGTCTGTCGATATACGAGACATTGGGATTCTCGAAGATCTGGCTCACTCCGCACGTAATGGAGGATTATCCCAACACTACCGAAAGCCTGCGCGATAGGTTCGGAGAACTGAAGGAAGCATACAGCGGAAATATAGAGCTTAAGCTGGCGTCGGAGAATATGCTCGACCTGCTGTTTGCGGAGCGTCTAGAGGCAAATGATTTTCTCCCAATGGGTGATCATCTGCTCGTGGAGACGTCGTATTTCGATGGTCCGGAAAATCTATATGATCTCCTTGAGGAGATAATGCACAAGGGCTACCGCCCTCTTCTTGCCCACCCCGAGCGTTACCGGTATATGGATATGTCGGATTACCGTCGACTGAGGGATATGGGTGTGGATCTACAACTCAATCTGTTCAGTCTAAGCGGCCTATACGGACGCCAAGCCGAGGAAAAGGCCCGGGTGATGATTGCCGCAGGAATGTACAGAACATCAGGAACTGATATACATGATCCGAGGCAGGCTTGTTATCTACCTCAAGTTCCACCTGTCGCCACTTCGCTTGAATGACGCTTAAAAAGCGTGTATGCGGTCTGAAAAATATTTTTTATTGTTGTCTCTCTTATGAAATCTTTGAAATCCCTTGCCAATGATTATTTCTCCAAACGCACTCTTCCGTATTGGAGCATACTATTGATGGATTGCATGTTTATCGTCGCGGCAGGATTCGCGTCGTATTGCATAAATCATGGCACAACTTATTCTCTCTCAATGTTCTGGCCGCTGATAGGCACGCTGTGTGTGTATCTGGTGTGCTTTATCGTGGCATTCCGACTGTTTCACACATATTCGGGAGTGATCAGGTACTCATCGTTCATCGACCTGCAGAGAGTGGGTCTGGCGGTGATATGCGGAGTCGTGTTCGTACTGGTACTGCAGTGGGCGTTCACGCTGAACCGCTGGCTACCGGAGCTGATAGTGGCCGATCTGGTGCTGCTCGGTCTGATAGCGATAGCGCTGATGTGGGCATCGCGCATCTGGGTGAAGACGCTGTATGACGGAGTGACGCGGGCAAAGTCGAGCGTGAGATGCTTCATATACGGAGTGAGAGAAGGTGGTGTGGCACTGGCTAAGGACCTGAAGGCACAGACCAACTCGAAGTATAAGATAGTAGGATTCATAACGGATTGTGAAGATATAGTAAACAAGCAACTGCTGGGCGCGAAGGTTTATCCGAACAATGACAAGCTGGTGGACCATATGCGCAAGGCAGGCGCGGATACGCTGGTGGTATCGCCGTATAAGACAGATCTGCTGCGCAACAACGAGGAGATGGTCAGCGCGCTTATCGACAATAATATCAAGATAATGATATTCTCGCGCGGCAAGGAGTGGGACGGCAAGTCGGATCTGAAGATCTCGGAGCTGAAAGAGGTGAATGTGGAGGATCTGCTTCCGCGCGACAAGATAGAGATAGACATGGAGTCGGTGGGCCAGCTGCTGCGCGGCCGGAGGATACTGATAACGGGAGCGGCGGGCAGCATAGGCAGCGAGATGGTGCGCCAGATAGCGCCCTACGCGCCGGCAGAACTTCTGCTCGTTGACCAGGCTGAGACACCGCTGCACGACATGCGGCTGTATATGACGCGTGAGTATCCGAACGTGACCACATATACGGTAGTGGCGGATATATCGAACAAGCGACGTATGGAGGAGCTGTTCGGTGAGCATAATCCGGAGTATGTGTTCCACGCGGCGGCGTACAAGCATGTTCCGATGATGGAGGACAATCCTGGCGAGAGCATCTGCAACAATGTGGACGGCACACGAATCATAGCTGACCTTGCGGTGAAGTACGGCACAAAGAAGTTTGTGATGGTATCGACGGACAAGGCGGTTAATCCCACGAATGTGATGGGCGCGTCGAAGCGTATATGCGAGATATATGTGCAGGCACTCGACAAGGCTATCAAGGAGGGACGAGTGAAGGGCTCAACCCAGTTTGTGACCACGAGATTCGGCAATGTGCTGGGATCGAACGGTTCGGTAATACCTTTGTTCAAGGAGCAGATAAAGCGAGGGGGTCCTGTGACAGTGACACATCCCGATATCATCAGGTATTTCATGCTGATACCGGAGGCTTGCCGTCTGGTGCTTGAGGCAGGCACCATGGGCAACGGTGGCGAGATCTACGTGTTTGACATGGGTAAGCCGGTTAAGATAGCCGATCTTGCCCGCCGAATGATAAAGATGAGCGGCGCGAAGGACATAGAGATCAGATTCACGGGCCTTCGCGACGGCGAGAAGCTGTATGAGGAGGTATTGAACGAGCGTGAGCTGACACTGCCGACGTTCCATCCGAAGATCAAGATAGCGAAGGTGCGCGAGTATGACTACAAGGATGTAGCCGTGAATGTGGGCAAGCTTGTGGATATGGCCTGTGACGACGATATGCGGATCGTTGCGATGATGAAGTATATCGTTCCGGAGTTCAAGAGCCAGCATTCGCGCTATGAGGTGCTTGACAAGGCAATGGACAAGATCCAGGCTTGAATTGAGGCATAATAGGGAATATCCAGCCGGTGAGACTATATGATGGTCTTACCGGCTGATTTTTTTGAGGTTTTTGAGTGGGATATATGGAAATAATGATTAATTTTGTGCAATAATATGGTTTGAAATGGCGGTCGGTGGATTATGTTCCGTACGGATTGCCAGAAATACCTTAAGCGAGATATCATCATTAACCAATCGATACCTAACTTTTTATGAAACTAAACAGAATCCTGGCGGCTGCCCTTCTCAGCGTGGTGGCCATTGGTGGTGCTGTGTCAGCAGCGGCTCAGTCGCTGTCTCCCTCGACAAAGTGGCATTGGGACAAGGGCACAATAGTAGTAGACACCCCACAGCGTGAAGCCGGACAAGAGAATGTGATCGGTCTGACCGCCCCGAAGATGGACAAGGTGCGTGTAGGCTTCGTGGGCCTTGGCATGCGCGGTCCGTGGGCAGTAAACCGTTTTGCAAATATACCTGGCGTAGAGATCGTTGCTCTGTGTGACTACGAGCCCGAGCGTGCGGAGAAGTGCCAGAAGTTCCTGAAGGACGCCGGCCTGATGCCTGCAACAATATATTCGGGCGAGAAGGGCTATGAGGAGCTTTGCGCCCGTCCGGACATCGACCTGGTGTATGTAGCAACAGACTGGGATCACCACTTCCCGGTAGCGAAGTGCGCTCTTGAGAATGGCAAGCACACAGCTATAGAGGTTCCGTCGGCCATGAACCTTGAGCAGTGCTGGGAGCTGATCGATCTGTCGGAGAAGACCCGCAAGCATTGCATGATACTTGAGAACTGCTGCTATGACTATTATGAGCTTAACGCTCTGGAGATGGCTCAGGCAGGAGTGTTCGGAGAGGTGCTCCGCGCAGAGGGCGCTTATATCCACAATCTTGATGACTTCTGGGATGCCTACTGGAAGAATCCGAGCGATGATCCCGAAGGTCTGGGCTGGCGCATGAAGTATAATAAGGAGAACCGTGGTGACGTTTATGCCACACACGGCCTCGGCCCGGTAGCCCAGGTGCTCAATATACACCGTGGTGACCGCTTCACGACTCTGTCGGCCATGGATACGAAGTCGGTACACGGCAAGGAGTATGTGGAGAAGAAGACAGGCAAGGCCTGCAATGATTTCCGCAACGGTGACCACACAACAACGCTGATGCGTACTGCCGACGGCAAGGTTGTGGAGATACAGCACAATGTGATGAATCCCCAGCCCTACAACCGTCTGTATAAGCTGACCGGTACAAAGGGCTATGCTACAAAGTATCCGACAGCCCAGATCTCGCTGGACAAGAAGCAGCTCGAGCAGAGCGGTGTGAAGCCCCAGATGGACAATCTGTCGAGCCACGGCTTCCTTCCCAAGAAGGAGTATGAGGCACTGATGGCCAAGTATCAGAGCCCGATCATCGAGAAGTATGGTGAACTGGGTCGTGAACTGGGTCACGGTGGTATGGACTTCATGATGGACGCACGTCTGGTGTACTGTCTGCAGAACGGTCTGCCTCTGGATATGGATGTTTATGACCTGGCAGAGTGGTGCTCGCTGGCAGAGCTCGGTTCGCTGTCGATGGACAACAACTCGGCTGCCGTAGAATTCCCCGACTTCACCCGCGGTCACTGGAACGACGTGAAGGGCTACAAGCATGCATACGCTCCCGCTGACGAGGAAGCTGCCGCAGAGGCTGCTGCCAAGGCATTCACCGCCGCTCAGAAGGAAGTAGTAGCCGCCAACAATCTGTGGGCTCTGTATGACGCTATGCAGGCTGCTGAAGGCAAGGCTAAGGTGAAGGCTACAAAGGCTTACAACAAGGCTCTGACAAAGGCTCAGGCTCAGCTCGCCAAGAACAAGAAATAACTGATAGATAAATAGAAAACAGGCGGCTCACCATCGAGGTGGGCCGCTCGTTTTTTATATGCGCTCGTTCTTTTTTATCGGAGTGTCGGGGAGAGGTTATGCCGTCAGAGGGTGTTTTTGTTGAGTGTGGCGAGGGCTTTGTAGTAGTCGCTGCGGAGTTTGAGGTATGTCTGCCACTTCTCGTAGATCTTGTCGGCCTCGAGGTAGTATTCGGTGATCGACATATTGCCGTGGTCGACGGATTTACCCATGAGAATGAGAGTCTGCTCCATCAGGGGGATGTCGTAAGCGTCCATCGACTTGCGGAGGGAGCTGACGCGGTTGACGGCGGAAGTGATGTCGGCTTGTGCGCGGGCAATGGCATCGTCGAGCTGCAGGCGCGACTGCGTGGCTCTGGCTTTGGATGCGCGGATACCGGTTGAGGCTGAGTAGAGCGGGAAAGAGGCACCGACCATGAAACCGTTGCTTGATTCTTTCATCTCAGTGTTGCGGCGGTATCCGATGCTCAGACTCGGGAGCCAGCTCTGTTTGCTGATGCTCACCTGGCGCTCAGAGGCGCTGAGGGCCGCTCTGGCCGCATTGACGGTCTTGTCGGAGTCGAGATAGCCGGAAGCGTCGAAAGCGGCGAGAGGGGTTCCTGCGGCGGGATATGACAGGCCGTCGAGATCAGGATGAATATCGCCGTTGATGGCTTTGAGAGCGGCGGCAATTTCGGCCTGGGATGAGTTGATGTCGACAAGAGCAGTGCGGAGGTTCATCTGCTCGAGTTTGATGCGATTAAGGTCGAGTATGGTGGCGTCGCCGTTAGCGAGACGTCGCTCATACAGATGAAGGAGGCTGTCGGCAATAGCTATGCGCTTCTCCATGAGGCTCCTGGTCTCGTCCAGGCTTATGTAGTCGATGGTGCTGAGGCAGGCCGATAGGAGCACCTGCTGCCGTGCGACCTGATATCCGGCCTGTATGGCGGCAGACTGATGGCGACGGGCTTTGTTACGCTCAATGTAGAGTGTGGGGAAGTCGAATTCCTGCGACACTATGAGTTCGGAGCTTGCGATGCCTGATGTGCCGCTGCGGTAGAACGGACTGTACTCAACAGAAGGACCGGCGGGGAGGTTGGCGGCCTTGAGATCGTAGATGTCGGCTTTATTGCCGGCGGCTACCGCGCGAAGCTCAATGTTGTTGGTCTCGATATCGCGGAGCAGGTCGGAGATATCGCGTGCGGAGGCTGATAGACATATTCCGACCATGGCCAGAGCTGTCAGTATGGTATGTTTCATATAGTTGTTGATGGGGCCGGTGTCTGATTCTTGATATTCAGACGCTCGTAGATGATTGGAATGATGAAAGCGTTGAGAAGTGTGGATGTGAGCAGACCACCGAGTATCACGATAGCCATAGGGCTCTGTATCTCGTTGCCCGGCAGATCGCCACGTGCGGCCAGTGGAATGAGCGCGAGGGCCGAGGTGAGGGCCGTCATGAGAATTGGGTTCATACGGTCGGCCGAACCGGCGAGTATACACTGCCGCAGGGGTATTCCGGAGGATTGCAGGAGATTGTATTTGGTGATAAGCAGCATACCGTTGCGCGTAGCTATTCCGAAGAGCGATATGAAGCCTATGATGGCAGGTATGCTCAGCTCGCCTGATGTGAACCGAAGCACCAGCACTCCTCCAATAAGAGCGAAGGGCAGGTTGAGCAGTATGACGGCACTTTGGACAGCGTTGCGGAACTGCATATAGAGAAGGAGGTATATCACGATTATGCTGAGCAGGGATGTGAAGAGCAGGGTGCGGCTTGCAGCGCGTTCGCTCTCAAACTGTCCGCCATACTCTATGTGATAGCCTTCGGGGAGCGTAATCCGGTCGGCTATGCGCTTCTGAATGTCGGTGACAACGCTGCCAAGATCGCGGCCGCTTGTGTTGGCCGATATGACGAGTTTGCGCTTCACGTTCTCGCGATTGATTGTGTTTGGTCCGGCAGCGGAAATGATGTCGGCCACATCGGCCAGAGGAATCTTGCGGCCGTCGCCTGTGTCGATCAGAAGCCGTCGGATGTCATCGATAGTGCGTCGGCTGTCGTCGTTGGTCCTGACCACAAGGTCGAAGCTCTTGTTGCCCTCATAGACCTGTGCTACGGTCTCGCTGGCCATGGCCACGGTGACAAATTCGTTGAACTGCGGCATGGTTATACCCTGGCGTGCGAGCATATCGCCGCGTGGAATTATCTTGATTTCCGGGCGCTCGATCTGCTGCTCGACGTTCAGGTCGGCTATTCCCTCGATGTCGTGTATCTCGGCCTTGATCATGTTGCCGAGGGCATACATGCGGTTGAGGTCATCGCCAAACAGCTTGATGGCTATGTTGGCCTGGGTGCCGCTCAGCATGGCGTCGATGCGGTGACTTATGGGCTGACCTATCTCGATATTGGCTCCGGAGATTGTGGAAAGCTTATGGCGCACATCGTCGAGCAATTCCGCGTGCGAGCGGTTGCCGAGCGTGAACGGAGCCTCGATCTCCGATACGTTCACTCCGAGAGCATGTTCATCGAGTTCGGCACGGCCGGTCTTTCTTGCCACCGTCTTGATTTCGGGTATGGTGAGCAGAAGCTCCTCGGCCTGACGGCCTATCTTGTCAGACTCATCGAGCGACACTCCTGGAAGTGTGCTGACGTTGATGGTGAATGATCCTTCGTTGAACGGCGGCAGGAAGCTGTGACCAAGGGTGAAGAAGAGGCCCAATGTGACCAGAAACAGAGTCGCCGTGGCCGCGATGACCGGTTTGCGGTGGCGCAGGGTCCATTCCAGCCACCGTGTGTAGTGTTTCTTGATCCATACGGTAAGGAAGGCTTCCTTTGGTACACCTTTGTCAAGGGCACGTGCGCCGAGCATGTAGCTGCATAGCACGGGAGTGAGGGTGAGCGCTACTACAGTCGATGCGAACAGCGCTACGATGAAGGCTATGCCCAGTGGAATGAGCATGCGTCCCTCCATGCCGCTGAGAAAGAACAGGGGCATGAAGCTCACAACGATTATGAGCGTAGAGTTGAGGATAGGCATTCTTACCTCGCGTGATGCTTCGAACACTACACGTAGCGTCGGTTTGCGCTCGTCGGGATGCAGCTGCCGGTTTTCGCGCAGTTTTTTCCAGACATTCTCCACATCGACAATCGCATCGTCGACAAGCGATCCTATGGCGATGGCCAGGCCGCCGAGACTCATTGTGTTGATGGTGTGGCCGAGCAGATGCAGCACTATGAGCGACACGAGCAGCGATATGGGTATGGTGACGAGCGAAATGACCGTCGTGCGCAGGTTGGCGAGAAACAGGAACAGTATGATCACCACAAAAATAGCTCCCTCGGCAAGCGAAGTGCGGACATTGTTAACCGATGCGTCGATGAAGTCGGACTGCCTGAATATGTCGCTGGAAATGTGTTCTCCCGGCGGAAGATTGCCGCGCAATTCGTCCAGTGTATTGTCGATTTTTTCGGTCAGCTCGATAGTACCGGTTGCCGGCTGCTTGGTAATGGTGAGAAGTACCGCCGGCTTTCCTCTCTCGGATGCCAGTCCGAGACGTGGTGTCTGGGGACCGATGGCTACCTCGGCCACGTCGCCCATAGTGACGGGATAGCCGTCGTCGGTAAGTTTTATAACAGCCCTGGCTATATGGTCGACAGCATCGGTCGGCATGACTCCGCGCACTATATATTCGTTGCCATATTCATAGATTACGCCTCCGTTGGTGTTGCGGTTCATGGCGCGGGCCGCATTGAGAATCTCTTCGGTGGAGACACCATAGTGCTTCATTTTTCCCGGGTCGATAAGTATCTGATACTCTTTCAGATCGCCTCCTATCACCGATACTTGCGCCACACCCCCGGTAGACAGCAGTCGCGGACGCACTACCCAGTCGGCCAGTGTGCGCAGGTCGAGTTGCGACAGACTGTCGGAGGTAAGGCTTATTATCATCAGCTCACCCAGAATAGATGATTGCGGGCCGAGTGTAGGCTGACCCACATTGTCGGGCAGGGAGCCTGATACTGTGGCAAGTTGTTCCGATACTATCTGCCGCGCAAGGTAGATGTCGGTATCCCATTCAAACTCCACCCAGATGACAGAGAATCCGGTGGTCGATGACGAACGTACACGTCTCACACCCGTAGCGCCGTTTATGGCTGTCTCGATCGGGAATGTTACGAGCTGTTCCACCTCTTCCGGTGCCATTCCGTTAGCCTCGGTCATTATAACTACCGTAGGTGCGTTGAGGTCGGGAAACACATCGATCTCCGTGCGGTTGGCTGTATAGATTCCGGCCACTACCAACAGCACGGCACCAACGAGCACCAGCAGGCGGTTGCTCAGCGAAAAGCGTATTATCTTGTCAAGCATGGCGCAGCACTATCAATGGTTATGTGTATGTCCCGGAATACTGTTGCTTGCCGATGCGAGCTTCACATGAATAGCGCCGTCGGTCACCACCACGTCGCCATCTTTCAGGCCTGCGGTTATCTCGATGCGCTCGCCGTCGGTCTCGCCGGTCTTGACTTCCTGCTTCCGGTAGCACGTGTCATCGGTCTTGACATATACGAAATTGACACCCTGCTCCTCGGTCAGGGCACTCTTGGGCAGACTCAGCACATTTGCGCGCGGTGATGTCAGCAGATAGATCTCGGCGTATGATCCGGCCACAATTCCGCCGGCGTTGTTAAACTCGAAGGTCACAGGTATGAATGATCCGGCAGTGCCCGACGATTTTCCGCATGACACGAGCCGTCCGTCAAGATCGGCAAGGTCGTAAATGCGGTTGCTGTATGCTGTGCGGAATTTTGCCGATGATATATGGCCGAGCGCGTTATAGTCGCGTTCGGGCAACTCGGCTCTGAGATACTGGTGACGGTTGCGGGTTATTGTCATGATCGGTTGTCCTGTGGCAACATAGTCGCCTGTCTTCACAAACAGCTCCTTGACATATCCGGCAGTGGGGGCAGACACTGCCACGCCTCCGCCGCTGCGTCGTCCGGTAGCCTTGTAGGCCAGCTCGGCGGCTTCGAAGGCCGCTTTCTGCGAGCGGTATTCCTTGTCGGTGATAAGCTGGTCGGCTATCAGAGCTTCGGCGCGTTCATACTCCTTGCGTGCGTTCTCGTAGGCAATGCGTGCACGGTCGGTTATGTCTCCTTCGGGTAGTTTTGATGAGGATATGCTCACTATTGTGGCTCCTCGCCCTATGGGCATACCTTCGGTGAGCTGTGAGGACAGAGTCACCAGTCCGGGGGCTGTGGCGGCCACGGTGGTCTCATCGTCGGTGGCCGATAGAATGCGCCCCGAGGTCTTCACTACGCCATAAAACTCTCCGCTTCTGATCGTGTCGGCTGTCACTCCTGCCTGTGCAGCCTTTTCGGCAGTCAGGACTATCTCGTCGGTATGGGTGGCGCCATCTTCGTCATGGGCCTCATTTTCATGTTGAGAATCGTGTTTGCATCCGGCTGTCATAGCCATCAGTGCCGCCGTCAGTAGTATGATTGTCTTGTTCATTGGGTGTGATTGGTCTTATTCAACTACAAATTTACGGAGCGGTTTATGCAACCCGGTGTCAAAGTACACATAGGTCAACAGAAATAGCAAAGGTGGAATGGCAACCGGTTGCCATTCCACCTTTGCGTGGTTCAAATATATCTCAGCTATGTGTTGTTGTGTCTATTTGCGTCCTATGTAGTTTCCGGCAGGATCAAATTTCAGATCCTTGTTGTTGGTGGTCTCCACCTCATATCCGTAACTGGTCTTGGAGATCTCGTTGATACCGGCTCCGGGATAAGTCACGTTTATGTAGTTTTCTATATTGAACGGAGCTATGCCATAGGGGATCGACATACCGCCGGGGGCCTCTACCTTGATCCACTCGCCGTCGATGTCGAATGTCACTTCGTGACCGTTGGCGGTCTTTACGTCGTATACGGTCTGTCCATGCTCCTTGTCGAGCTCAATGCGCGTTATCTGCATGTCGCCGAAATAGTTCATCAGAAATGTCTGTGCGGCCGACGGAAGCTGATTGGCCGACGGGATAAGCTCGTCATGGTCGTCATCGCTGCAGCTCCACGCGGTGAATGCCAGAATTCCTACCATGAGCATCATGATTAATTTGATCTTTTTCATTGTGTTGTGAGAATTTATTGTGTTGTGTCGGTTGTGATGCTCATAGCTTTACTTCTGACCATCTGTCTTATCAACACTTATCCCCTTATATTGTTTGGTATAGGCTGTCGTCGACAGCTCGGTCCGCAACCGTCGCGCAAGGGTCCTGAAGGCGATATAGCTTATCGCACCGGTCAGCGCACCGCCCAGAAGCGGCACTGCCTTGCCGGCAACCTTGCCCGCGCTGTCGCGGGTTATCTTTATGCCCAGCCATGCGCCTATGTTGCGCACTATCGGATACCACCGGGTGGCGCGTCCGGCTATTTTAGGCAGGCTGCGGCCCAGATTGCCGGTGGTTTCGCGTACAACCATCTCCAGAGCCTCTGCTGCGCCTTCAATTCCAAACCCGGCACCCGCCAGCACTGTGAGCTTCTCCAGCCCGTGCTCGTCCATCCGGCCGGGATCGGCGCTCAGATCGCTCCAGCCGTACAGGTAGGCCAGTTTCTGGGCCATGACCAGATAGTTGCGGTAGAACTGCACTACGTCGGCCGGAATAGTGCCGAGCAGAGCCAGTCCTCCGGGCAGTCCCGCAGCAGCCGACAGTAGGGTAGCTTTACGCGTGTATTGCCTTACAACTTTGTCGGCCTCACGCTCTACTGTCTCCTCACCATATATGCTCACCGGATTCATCACCCTTACATCATCGGGTAGACCGTAGCGGCCGAAGGTAGCCTTCAGAAACTTGTCGCGGTCTACGCGAAACGACGGCACCTTCATCAGTGCGTTGAGTATACTGCTCCAAATTGCTGATTTTCCCATATATTCGGCTTGTTGATCATGTCTGTACATGTAATTATAACGTCCGGAATCGCCGGTTTGATGCATCCGTCATGGTGGAGTATGTTATATAACATAACGGCATACGATTCTGGAGATGATTTTTATACATATATTTGCCTTTCCTAAATTATAGCATAGAGTGTTATGAACAGTCTTTTCATCCGTCTGCAGGTAGCGTTCTGTATGATTATAACTGGTATGGTAGCGTTTGCCATGCCATCCGACTCTCTGACGATAAGTGGCCGCATACGTGGCTACGATCCGGCTTCCGGCGTGCGCCTGATGTCGGTGAATGTAGTGCAGCCTGTCACATACAAAACTCCTCCGAGAGTGATAAATATCAATCCCGACGGCACATTCAGCCGACGTATCAATGTGGCGATGCCTCAGTACACACAGCTGATTGTAGCGCCCCGGTGCTATATAGATCTGTATATGACTCCATCGACAGATATCAGTCTGGAGTTCGACTTGCAGGAAGTGATCGACGCGGCCGCCCGCGGTGAACGTGAGGTGAAATATGTAGACTTCGGTGGTGCCCTGGGCCGGCTAAATGAGGAACTCGCCGCTCTGCCTTATTATGGCATCATCCAGACTCATACTTTTTCAGAAGCCATGTCGCCCGATCAGGCTGCCGACTCTATAATGCGGTTTTACGACCGTCAGCAGGCGGCAATGGAAGAATACATAAAAGAATTGCCGGCCGACAGCGAGGCTCCCGAAATTATGCGTGCCGATCTGCTGTGGTCGCGCTATCTCGCTGATCGAGTATGCCGATTACAACGATTCACACCCTTTGTTGCCGGCGGAATATTATTCAGGATGCGTGCTTGATGTGTTTGCGGCTGATCCCTGTCGGATACTCTCCAGCGACTTGGCCCCGATATTGCTCAACCGCATCGCCTTTGCCGGAATGCTCCCAGGATCTCGTGTTGACGTTAATATCAATGTAGTCAGGCGGATGCTCGACTATATCTCCGGCCACAATCTGGAGATGACCCAGGCGGAGAGGAACACAGTCAACAGCCTGATTGATCTGACGTCTGCCGACTCGATCACGACTATCCGTAAACAAGACGGCTATATTCTCACAAGCGCCATATATGGTGCGGTTCTCAGGGGCGGTCTGATGGATGATTTCAGCAACACCTATCCGTCACACACCATGATGAAGTTAACCGGATATGCCGAAGATCAGCGCCGCAACAACGATTTTATCCGCTCTTTGGCCGGCAGCGATCAGATGCCCATCGTGTGGCAGCATGCCTTGATGGCACGTGAATTCAATATTATCAAGAACAACGAACAATTCAATCCGGATGCCTATCAATTGACCGACCGACAATTGATAAGCGATGTCAGTGCAGCCCATATCGCAGCGCGAAGCGACACTGTCGCCCGCGAACTTCCCTACGATGAGGCCGGAAATCTGATGCGGTCGCTTATCGCGCCGTTCCATGGAAAGTATCTGCTTGTTGATTTCTGGGACACAACCTGCGGCCCATGCCGCGTAGCCATCGAGGAGAGTCGGGAAATGCGCGAGCGCAACCACGGCAATCCCGAGTTTGCCATACTGTATATAGCCTCCGGTTCTGGTTCACCGCGCTCTGCCTACGACGAATATGTGGCCAAGCATCTCGCCGGTGAGAAGGTGATAAGGCTCAACGACGAGAGTATCCAGATGTTTCGCGAGATGTTCAGCTTCGACGGCATTCCCCGCTATATACTTTTCGATCGCGAAGGGCGGGTTGTCAGCGACAACTATTCCATGTTCGATTTCTGGCAACTTCTACGTTCCGAGCAAATTATAGCCGACTGACACTGAATGACGCAACCGGCCTGTTCTTTCATCCCGCTCCTCCTCACAGGGCCCTTACCGTAACCTTGCCATCTTTCAGGCCGGCTGAGCGTGCCGTTATCTTTATGGTCTCTTTCACCCCGTTGCCGCTCACCGGTATGAGTGCGCGTCCGTTGTGAGGCGTCACCGAGCCGGTGCGACGGTTCACGCTGTAGTCTATCCTGTTGGTGGCATCGCGACATACACGCCCGTGCCTGTCAACTATTTCCACAGCTACATATCCCGGACGGAAGTCGCTCGACGATATCTCCGGCTGTTCAGCCGTCACACGCAATGCCGCCGGTTCTACCCCCGTTGCCGCCTCCTTGTACTGGGCGCCGAAGCTGCGGTCACCGCCCCATTCAGCTTGCAGACGGTAGAAATCATCTGTCGGAAATCCCGCTTCATCCATTATCTTCGCCCTCTCGGTCACCATTTCCGCTATCCGTACCACCTTTATCGAGTCGGCGGCATCATTCGCGGCCGATTGCGGATTGTTCCACATCACTACCGACGGATGATTAAGGTTGGCCGAAGTGCTGCGGCGTATGTTCATGGCCGTATCAACAACCATTATCCCCTCACGGTCAGCATAATCAAGCAATTGGATGTCGGATGGCAGCATACGGTCTATCACCAGCATGTTGCCCCCCGCCTTGCTCAGCAGCCTCATCAGACGCCGCCCGTTCTCATTGCTCCCTATCTCACGCGCATTCACACGCAAGCCCTTCAGTGCCACCTGCCTGCCGTTCACGCTCAGTCCACCGTCGGCGTCGGTCGTGCGCAGGCCGAGAGTCGTCTGTTGGCGCGAGATCACCTTCTCCCCTTCCACCACCTCGGTCACCAGTGTGTAGAGCGACGGATCATCCGGACTCCACAGCCTCGGCTTTTCCAACACCACGGCCTGCCCCGCCTTCTTACGTCGCGACGGGCGCATCACCATGCGCGTGCTCCCCTGGGCCACAACCCGTCCGAACGTATCATACAGCGTGCTTCGCAGTCCGAGATCCTTCCGTTTGCGGGTCGTGTTCTCAAGTGTGGCTATCACCGTCAGCCTCGCCTCGTCATCAGCTATGAAGTCGGGCTTCACATACAGACTGTTGGCCACGATGCTCACGCCCGAACCCCTCGGCACTCCGGTCTCCTCGGGCGCGGCAAATCCCACGCCCGTCAACCACACTGCTGCCAGCACAGCGCTTGCCACTATTGCAGATCTAAGTCTTCTCATCGGCGCGCGGTCATTATGCCTCACTCTCGTTCTGATTCACTCGTTCGCGTTTTCTCTCTTCCGCTCTCTTCTTCTCTCTCCTCCTTCAGATCGAGTCAATCTGTTCTCTTATTGCCTTGACAATGCGTGCCGAGGTGACCATGCGCGGCGCTCCGTCGTTCGAGCCCATCTTCACCTTCACCTCCGGCTGATCTTCCACCATAGCCTCACGGGCCGACGCGTGCAGTTCGCCCACGCCGCCACGTGCTATTATGTCGGCTGCATTGCCGGGCCCTACACCCGCGCCGGCAAGTATTATGATCCGCCCGTCAGCTTGCTTCACGAGTTCCCCAAGCAGTCCGGCACCCTCCTGTGCGCTCGGAGCCTGCCCCGAGGTCAGCACGCGGTCCACACCAAGCTTTATCAGCAGTTCCAGAGCCTCGTGCGGGTCATTCACACGGTCGAATGCCCGGTGAAATGTCACACTCATGCCGTTGGCCGCCTCTATCATGCGCATACAGGCGTCAAGGTCAAGCTCGCCCTCGCTGGTAAGCGCGCCTATCACTACTCCGTCCGCGCCCGCAAGACGTGCCGCGCAGATATCGCCGATCATGCATTCCACCTCCCGCTCGTCATACACGAAGTCACCCTCGCGTGGACGTATCAGCACGTGCATCCTGATCTCCTTGGCTATCTTTCTTGCCGAGGCCATGAGCCCGAAGGAGGGGGTCACCCCTCCCTCGCTCAGTGCCGAGCACAGCTCTATGCGGTCAGCTCCGCCATCTACGGCAGCCTGCACCGACCGCAGATCGCCTGTGCATATTTCCAGTTGTCTTTTCATTCCGTTGTCAGTTCTATTATGTAGTCGGTTGTCTCGGGCACAGCATCCAGATGCAGCGTCACGCCGCCCTCCTTCTTGTGGCGGGTGAACTTCACCGGTGCGCCACCCTCAAATGCCTTCGCGCTCTTCACCTTCCTGTCCATCGGCAGATGTATATCGCCGCTGTCAGCGCTCAGCACGTGCACATAAAGCTTGTTGCCCTTGCGGGTCGACGTGCCCCACGCCTGTGCCGGAAAGTCACCGGCCTCGGTGCCGTAGATAGTCTCGCCGTTAGCCTTCATCCACTTGCCTATGCCCTTCAGGCGGTCAAGTGCCGCTGCCGGTAGCTGTCCGTTCGGTTGCGGACCGATATTCAGCAGCAGATTCGCACCCATACCCGCTGTCTTGACTATATATCTTATCAGCTCCTCGGTGCTCTTGTAGTTCTGGTCGGCTATCTTGTAGCCCCACATGCCGTTCATCGTCTGACATGTCTCCAGTGGCAGCTTGCTCACTGCCTGACCCGACAGTCCCGCCGTATTCTCGCCCGGCAGATCGCGCTCGAATATCTGTATATCCTCTCCCGCAAATGGCGTCTGATGGTGGTTGTTGCCCACCAGACACGATGGCTGAAGCTTGTGTATCAGCGCATACTGCTCATCCAGCTGCCAGTCGAATGGCACCGAATCATTGTCATGGTCCCACCAGCCGTCAAACCATATCGCCCCGATCGGCCCATATTTCGTCAGCAGCTCCGTCAGCTGAGAGTTCATGAAATTGTAATACGTGTTCCAGTTCACCTTCGTCGAATCGCGGCCCGTGTTCCTGCCGGTCCTCCCTAACGGATATTCCGGACGGCTCCAGTCCAGATGGCTGTAATACAGATGCAGCTTGACCCCCTGGTCCTGACAAGCCTCCGCAAGCTCACCTATCACATCACGCTTCCAGGGCGTCGCGTCGACTATATTGAAATCCGACTGGTCCGTGTCCCACATCGAGAAGCTGTCATGGTGGCGCGATGTGAATGTGATATACTTCGCGCCCGAATCCTTTATCGCGCTCACCCACTCCTGGGCGTCAAACAGAGCCGGATAAAAGCCGCTCGCTGCCTTCGCATACTCATCCGCGTTCAGGCCATAGCTCAGATACCACTCTCCCTGGCCGAACATACTGTAGATGCCCCAGTGGATGAAGATACCGAATCTCGCGTCCGAAAACTCCTTCTGAGCCTGTTTTATCTCAGCGCTCGGCTCATATACCGATGCCGCCGACGCCGTCGTGCAGCCCAACGTCGCCGCCATGCCTAAGCCAAGTGCAAATCTTTTTAGCGTTTTCATGATTGGTTAGATTGTTTATTTTAAGAATTCCTTTTTTGTGTTCATGTTGCAAAGTTAACGATTCTCATCCGGCTTTTTTCGCTAAATATCCCCTTTCTCAGCCCTTTTTAGTAATTTTGTCAATTATGAACACCCCATCGCCCCTGAGAGGCCGTTTTGCCCCCTCCCCCTCCGGACGGATGCACCTCGGCAACATCTTCACAGCCCTCATTTCCTACCTCTCCGTCAAGTCATCCGGCGGAGCCTGGATTCTACGCATTGAAGACCTCGACCCCCAGCGCTCACGCCTTCAGAATGCCCTGATGATCCAGGACGACCTCCTCTGGCTCGGTCTGCAGTGGGACGAAGGTGGCCTTGACGACGCCGGACCCTGCGCTCCCTACCGCCAGAGCCTCTGCGACCACATCTACGCCGACGCCCTCACCACCATCACCCATACCACCTCCCTCCTTTACCCCTGCTTCTGCACCCGCGCCGACCTCATGGCCTCAAACGCCCCTCACCAGAGCGACGGCCGAATCATATATCCCGGCACATGCCGTCCCCCGCAGCCACGCCCCTGGGTCACACCGCCCCGCCCCGCTGCAATCCGACTCCGTGTCCCCGACCGCATCATCTCTTTCACCGACACAGTCTTCGGACCCGTCTCCTCCAACCTTGCCACCGATTGCGGCGACTTCATCCTCCGCCGCGCCGACGGAGCATGGGCATACCAGCTTGCCGTCGTTGTCGACGATGCTCGCATGCATATTTCCCAGGTCGTGCGGGGTGCCGACCTCCTCCTCTCCACCGCACAGCAGCTCTACCTATATCAGCTCCTGCGCCTCCCCCCGCCGCGCTTCGCCCATCTCCCCCTCATCTGCAACTCCCGCGGACAACGCCTCTCCAAGCGCGACTCATCACTCAGCATGCAGGCCCTACGCCAATCCCACACCCCTCAGCAGATCCTCGGAATCCTCGCCTACCTCGCCGGACTCATCCCCCGGCCCTCCCCCGCAACCATCCCGCAGCTCCTCTCGCTCTTCAGTTGGGACCGCATAACCCCCCGCGACACCATCATCCTCCCCGACAACCTCCTCTCATAACCATCCCTCTCCCCACGCCACACCCCATTACCCATCGCGGGGCGGACATACCCTCATGTCCGCCCCGCTCCCGTAATCTTATCTATCTATTCTTCTATTTTATTTTAGTCAGAACACGTAGGCATAGCTTATCCCGACTATATGCTGACGTTCATCATCGCATTCATTCATTCGCGTTATATTGATCGAGTAGGCCGCCTCTATCCTGTGACGTTCGCCTATCTCAACTCCCACACGTGCATTTCCCCACATCAACCAGCTATATGCGTTCAAGTCATGCCATTTCTCGCCAAGCTTATCCTGTTGCAGTGGACTGTAGCTCACCGATGGACCTATCAGCCAATATATACCTACATTATTCCCTGTTTCATAGTTTCTTCCTATCATCACAGGTAGCTTCAACCCCAGACGGTAATGCGCTATCCGCGCTGCTTTTGCGCCCGGATAACCCGGCCCAAGATCGGAGTCATAATTGCCATAGTCCTTCCATCGGTCTAACGACAGCCCGAGCCTGCCCTCGGCCATCCACCCGCCGTCACCAAGACCGATATTCATCAGACCATACAACTCTCCTCCCGGTTGCATACGCGATCCACTGTAGTAGCCGCTGGTCATATTCACTCCCGCGCCCACGCCCAGGCGCACCTTCTCCCTCGTCTGTGCCATGCTGCCGACCCATGTCAGCAACACCGCAACCACCATCAATGTGATTCTTCTCATAGATTTTAATGATATAGGTTTATGTTATGTATTATGCCCTGAAAAGCACTCAAAACGCCCAAGTTATACTCATAAGAGCTGTTTGGATGTTAAGATACACTTATCATTCCTTACTTCCCGTTGTTATATCCGAAATACCACGTTGGAGCCTTCTCATCTACATGGGTAAGTATGACCGTTTCGATATATATGCTGATGGTTTCACCTATTCCCACATCTTTCAGACACTCGCTATCATTCATGGGATAAAGCGCTACCGACAAACTGGTGTCAAGCGGGCATAAAACGCTTACACTTTTCCAGTCCGCATACTCTATACTTACAACATACTGTTCTATTACCTCATCATACTTAATGACACCACTGATCTCAGTAAATATTGAGTCTGATTGTGGTATCGTGCAGATATACGATTCCGGAGACAGCTTTTCCATCTCCTCCTCCTCACTGCAAGCCGTCATCGCCATGCCCGCGATCATCACGCCCACCATCACCATGATGAGCGTCAGCCCGTCTTTCAAACCATTCTTCATGTTTTTCATCTGTTTGATATATTACGCTCGTTCACAACCCGATGTATACACTACTCTCTCCTTCCCTATCTTCCCTCTCTCCGTTCGAACGTGAATTTACCACCTCCGACAGGATTATGTCATGACATACAGACGTCTTGGTCTCATACACAGGCACAGGGATATAACCTATTATATTGGCGGTGATAATATCCCCATCCTTATATTTCAGAAAAGAAGGACAACGTACATACTGTTTGATCGAAGAGTCGCTCACCCAGTTATTGTCAACATCAGTCACCTCAAGCATTACATCAATACTGTCATAACTTACCACACCCGTTATTGTCGCCTCATGTTTAACAAACTGTACCGGAAATGAGCACATATCATCCTCCTCATCATTGCTGCACGCCATCATTGCCATGCCCGCGATCATCACGCCACCATCACCATGATGAGCATCAACCCGTCTTTCATACCATTCTTCATGTTTTTCATATGTTTGATATTGGTTTATGTTATCTTATTTTCTCTTACAGCCTTGCTTTATCTACCTCACCTGCGTTTCCACTCCCGATAAATGTCGATTAGTCTATCGGTGCAAATTTCGCGGCGCCGGTTGTTCCTCAAATAGATCCGGAATTTCGCTTCGGCTGTTAATTTCAGTTTGACGTATTTCTGTTATACAAGGAACACGCAGATATTTATTCCCTTCCACTGTAATAGTGTCTGTATAGATAAAAGAGTTAGTGTTACGATCTATACCGATTAAACTCCATATCATTATAGCAGGACCTGCCTCAATTTCAGACAGTGAGTCAGGTATAATAATGGGATATTCTGTTTCCGGATTATGATCAACTTCACGAAATATCTTTGAATTAATCAAAGAGTCCAGTTCTATTATTCCATTACTTTGAATTCTTCCTAAGGGAGGGTCGGACAGTACAGGATTATAGTCAGGCATCTCCTCGTCGCTGCACGCCGTCAGCGTCATGCCTGCGATCATCACGCCCACCATCACCATGATGAGCATCAACCCGTCTTTAATACGGTCTTTTACATGTTTCATAGTCTTTTTGATTGGTTTAGGTTTATAACTCCGCTATAATAGTATATATTATTTCTGGTTAATTTCAGTGATAGGAACGCTCACATAGAATACTCCGTTGCTCTCCATTATTCCGTAACGCCTTGCCATGGGGATGAATACTGACACCGTGTCCCCGACCGTGTACTTGTCATACGAATTTGCCGGCCGTGGTACTAACGAATAGGTGGATGCTGTCTTGCTGGTTATCTCACTGACTCCATTCCACTCATCCGCACGCACATCTATCACAACCATTTCAAGACCTGCGTCAAGTCTTGCCACACCGGTTACATTTTGATTGATAGTATCAAATTGTTCCCCGACAATACACCAGTTGTTCTGCTCATTGCCATTTCCCTCATCTTCGCTGCACGCCGTCAGCGTCATGCCCGCGATCATCACGCCCACCATCACCATGATGAGCATCAACCCGTCTTTCAAACCATTCTTCATGTTTTTCATCTGTTTGATATTGGTTTATTTGTTCTATTCGGCTGTCCGCGGCACAGCACACCCCGTAGAAGCCTGTCCGCGTCCTCGCTCCTTGCAAAATTAGTCAATTTTTACATCACTCAACAACTTTTCCTTATTAAAAATCAATATGTTATAAAACATCCATTCCTCCATGCAAGATTTTCCCACATCCGCGATTATATAATATTGGCCCCACCCTTTCCCGCAACCCATCCGCCACCCATCCCCCCCATCACGCATCGCGGGGCGGACACATCTTCATGTCCGCCCCGCGATGCGTAGGCTTATCTATCTATTCTATTTTCATCACATTATATTGCAAAAGGTATCTCCTGCGTATACCCGTTGCCGTCGCTCACAACAGCCTTATACTCGCCTTTCGGCCAGCCCGCTGTGTTCACCTCAGCCGACATACGCCCATCCGACGCTTCCATCCGCTTCACCTCATTACCCGAAGCGTCATATACCACAACGCTGCCTATCGACCGCTTCGCCGCTGGTGCCATCTGCTTCCCGCCGGTCGGTGTTGCGCCCATCCGCGAATCAAACGTCACACTGCCGTCGGCAACGTTCACGCCGTAATACGCTCCATACACCGTCACCGGTATCGTGAAATACCCGTCCGATGCTCCGCAGTCATCATACGTCCTCACCTTCAGGAAACCCTGCGAGCAGTCAGCCTTGTTCACAGTCATTGTCTTGCCGCTCAGCACCCTGTTGGCAGCCGTAACTACCCTGTAGTCAAGCCCCGACAGCGTTGCCCCCGCCATATCAAGATAGCTCAGGTCGAACGTCACATCTCCGCTCACACTCATCGGCTCGCCGTGGCTCATGTTTGTCGTGACACCATGCTCTCCTCCGGTGCTCTCCCACAGCAGCTGACCCGTAAACGGCGACGGCGCTCCGCTGGTTATCATTACAGTTGGCAGTGTTCTGCCATGCTGCATCCTCATCACCCTCGGTGTAGCTTCTATTATTTCCGACTTGCTGCTCGATATCGTGATATTTGTGCCATAAAGGGTTTCAGTAGTCTCTACAAGCGCACCCTCTTCGGCTCCGGCAGGTGCCGACTTGTGCACTATTGTCCATATCACCGACTCCAGATTGTCATTCTGCTTAAGGGTCAGTGTTGTCGAGCTTTTGAAATGCTTGCTTGCCGGTCCCGTCACCGCATATTCTGCCAACGTCGACTTTAGAATGCCGTCATTGTTGATATGATACTGCATCGCTGTTATCTGCATAGGCGAGAACCGATTGCGGACATTATGGCAATAGCTCATTAGTAGTGTTGGATCAGGATTATAAGACTGTCTTTTTCCGTCAACTAATCCCAAAGCACTGTTATACTCCACTCCTCCAATCCATTTATTGGGATCTGCAGGCGTATCAGGTATATAATCACCAGCTATCAGGCCATTGCTACCGTCGGCATATTCTGGAACTCCTGATTCGTTTGGATCCGTGCCATGATGAGTATGATACAGACCTAAGCAGTGACCCATCTCATGTGAAACAGTTGTAGAATTTCTGTTTTTAAGGCGTACTATTAACGATGTTTCTCCGATATCCTTACTTGTGCCCGCGACTGTAGCATCTGTGATATTTATATCATTTAGCTCATATATATCAATTCCGTTTCCATGTCCATCAAGACCATATAGCTTGTTGCAAAATTCAGAGTTTGTCAAAGATGACTCCCACTCTCTTTCTGAAACCTTATGTGTTGTTACACCTTTCAGAATGAAGTATATACCCGAACCGGAATAATACTTATTAAGTTCCGATATGATAGATTCTGCGTTTGTATTCGGGCTGCTTATAGCCGCACTTCCGGTAAATTCTATCCCGTGATAATACACATTTATTGGGCAGTAGTTATTTTCATCCTCACCTGCGTTTCGGCTTCGGATAAGTGTCGACCAGTTGATTGGAGCGAAATTAGAGGTCTCAGTTGTGATACCGCAATCTCCCGATTCTATTGAACTTCTGCTTATAGGATATTTTTGATCATATCCTATATATATAACCCGTGTATACGTCTTCCCACCTGCTATAAATGTAGTAGAGTTGTTTTCAATCCATGTTAAGCAAGCCTCACCGAGTTCCATATTAGGAACAGAATCAGGAATCAACACCCGATACTCCCTATTTACTGATGAGGTAGTATCATTGACATAAAATATCTTGGATGAAACTATGGAATCATATGTTATTACTCCTCGAAAGTATTGAAAATTAATTTCATAACAGATTACGGAGTTATTATTTTCAATCTCCTCCTCGTCGCTGCACGCCGTCAGCGTCATGCCCGCGATCATCACGCCCACCATCACCATGATGAGCATCAACCCGTCTTTAATACGGTCTTTTGACTGTTTCATAACTCGATTGGTTTATTTTGGTTTATAACTCCGCTGCATATACCACTCCCGATGGCAATGTCAGCTTGATCATCGACAGGTTTGCTCCTACGCTTACGCCCGCTTCAAGCTCTCCGGCAGTCACAACCTGAGTCGTTGTAGCATATCCACCATTGGCTGTGGTCAGGATATAATCGCCTTCCGCATATTCGCTGCAAACTAACTGTAGCATATCCTCTCCGTCATACAGTCCGTAGACCACAAACGGATTCACGGCAGGAACTCTCTTGTGTTTGTCTTTCCGCTCCTTCTGCAAAACGATTGGCGAATCGATCGGATCATCACCGCTATCGTTCTCGAAGTCTTCGGCCGATACCGTCCCTATGCAAAAGATTATTCCTGCTACTATGCTGAGCAGTTTTCTCATGATATATTTATGATTGTTTTTTCAATCGCAAATTTAAGTCAAATTCATCAACCGCCCAAATAATTAATCTATCATCCTATTTTGCAATTGTTTATTTTCCAGTGTGTTGCAATGGTACTGAAATGTTAAAATCTATCACGCCTTATTTTGGCTGTTTTTTTCATCCATCTCTTCAAGCAATCCCTTGTCTATCCGGGCTATCTTGCCCCGCAGTCGCGACCGGCGGTTATACACCACATCATTCTGTATTCTGTTCATCATTTTGTTCCTCATTTCCTCCTGCAAATATACAACATCCCCTTCACCCCTCTCTGCGAATCATCCCCTTTCCCTCAATTTTTTCTCACACCTCCCCCTCAGCAGACTATTGTCATGAGCATCGTCGTGCCGCTCCCCGACGTCGACAGAATCCTCACATCTCCCCCGTGCAGACGCGCTATCTGCCGGCTCAGACACAACCCCACCCCGCTCCCCCCGGGCTTCGTGCTGTAGAATGGCTGAAACTGCATTTTCTCCTCAAATCCCATCCCGTTGTCCTCTATCATTATCCTCACCTCATTGCCTACTCGCGTCACCCCGAGCCTTACCTCAGGCATCTCTCGGCATGCCGCCGCCTCCAGCCCATTCTTCACCAGATTGCATATCGCCTGACTCAGCAGCGACACATCCCCGCGTAGCGTCAGATCGTTCGCCACTGTCGCCACAGTCGCGCCCTCATCTATCCCGAGCTCCCGCGCCTCTATCTTCGCCACACGCATTATCTGCTCGAAGAGCGACCGCCCGTCTATCTTCTCATTCTTTGGCTCAGGCAAGTGGGTCAGCGTGTAGTACGAATCCAAGAAACTCTTTATTCCGCTGCTCTGGCTCAGTATCACCGACAGCGCCTCCTCCCGCGACTCTCGGTCATAACGCTCGCCATGCTCCAGCATATCCTCCGTCAGAGCTATCACTGGAGTTATCGCATTCCTCATCTCATGCGTCATCACTCTGAGTATCCGGTCATAATACAGCTTCCGCGTCTCGAGCTCCATATTGTTGCTCCGGTATATCTCCGTTATCCGGTTCATCAGGCGCGTCATCTTTCCCAGCCTGCCCCCGCTCTGCTCGAACAGCATCATCGAGTCGTTCATCTCCAGACCCGTCACAAAGCGCGTTATCATGCTGATCACCTTGTCCACCAAGCTCCATTCCATCATCACCACTGCTCCCGTCACTACAGCCGCAAGTATCCCCGCCGCCCATAGCCCGTTGTTCATCAGAACTCCCGTTGCCGCGCCCCCGCCGGCTGCCAATGCCGTCAGAACCCACCATTTCAGCTCAAAATGTCTCATTCTCTCTTCAGTATATTGTATAGTGTCTGACGGTTTACACCTAAATGCTCCGCTGCGGCGGTCAGATTCCCGCCACATTTCTCTATCGTTGCCTGTATATGCTTCCGCTTCATCTCGTCAAGCGTCATCCGCCCCTGCTCCTCGGCTCTTTTCTCAAGCTCCTTGGCCTTGTCAAGCCTACGCCCATCATCCCGCAGTCTGCGGTTCTTCGATATAGCCTTCCGGAGCTTCTCTATCAGCTCCCCGTTCTCCCAGGGCTTGGTCACGAAATCCTCGGCCCCGCGTTTCATAGCCTCCACGGCAAGCGGCACATCACCGAACGCCGTGATCAGCACGACTGCCGGAGCCTGTGCCATACTCTTTATGCGCTCGAGCCAGAACAGCCCGTCGCTCCCGTCCAGTTTCCGGTTGTCGAAATTCATGTCAAGCAGCACCGCGTCCACATTCCCCCGGCTCAGTATGGCCGGAAGCAGCGTCGGATCCCCCACAGCCGCTACCTCCTCAAACTCTCCTCCAAGTACGAGCTTCAGCGTTGTCCGCACGGCTGCGTTGTCATCAACTATCAGTATCTTCATTGATCTGTATATCTGTTTTTTCCACAAAAATACTACATTTCCCTCTATATCCCCCGCCACGCTCCCCTAATCGTGATTTTTGGCCCCGGTTGTCTAATTATTCGACATTTTTCATCCCTCCTCTGCGGTTTTCTTCACGTTTGCCGCCCCGATCTCAATCCCTCCTGTAATTTTGCCCCCATGAAACGCTTATTCATCATATCGCTCGTTCTTCTGGCAGTCGCCGGTGCTCCCCTCGGGGCGCAGGACACCGCAGCTGTGCGCCCCTTCACCCTCAACGACTGTCTCATATATGCTCGCGACAATTCCCATGCCAACCGGATCAACTCCATCCGCACCCGCATGGCTCGCGTCGACAAGCATATCTCCGCAGCATCCCTCATGCCATCCCTCGACCTCCAGGGAAGCGGAAACATCAGTTTCGGACGAAATATCGACCCCGGGACAAATACCTACGACACACGACGCACCCTCTCCACCGCCTACGGTCTCTACCTCTCCATACCCCTCTTCGACGGCCTCGTCTCCATCAACAATCTCCGTATATCGCGCATCGCCGAGCTCAAAAGCATCCGCTCCCGCCAGATCCAGCAGGACCTCATCTCCCTCGACGTCATCAAGGCGTTCTACAACGTCGACTACTGCCGCGCAATGGTGGCTCAGATGCAGGCACAGCTCCGGCGCGACAGCACCGATCTCGTCGCTACTCGCCGGGGCGAGCAACTCGGCGTCAAGAGCGGAGCCGACGTCGCCGAATTGGCAGCCGTAGTCGCAACCGACATCTACGAACTCGCCAACCAGCGCAACCTCCTCGACAAGGCCTGGCTGCAACTGCGCGGCGCCATGGGAATGGAACTCTCGTCAACCCCCTTCCCCCTCGACACATCTTCATCCGACACCTGCTCCTATAACCACATCCCCCTCCCCGCACCGGCTGCGCATCCTCGCATTGCCGAAGCCGAGCTGTCCGTATCCCAGAGCGCTCTCGCCCTCCGCGCCGCAAAAGGCGCCTACTCCCCCCGCATCGCGCTCAATGCCGGAATCTCATCATCCTACTATCGCCTCGTCGGCGATCAGGCCCCCGTCTCAGGCTTCGGCCGCCAGTTCCGCGACAACATGGGCCAGTATGTCGGAATCTCCGTCGCCATCCCGATCTTCAACGGCCTCGCCAATGTCAACCGCGTCCGCCGCGCGCGCCTGTCGCTCGCCGAAAGCCGCATCGCCCTCGATCAGACAATCTACGAAATCGATAAAGCCACCGCCGAAGCGCGGCTCGACCTTCACGCCGCCATCATCGAATACGACGCCGCGGCCCGCCGGCTCGAGGCCGAAAAAATCGCCTATCAGGCCATGCGCCGCAAGTATGATCTCGGCAGCGCTTCGGTCATCGATCTCTACACAACCTCCGCCAAGCTCGCGAATGCCACCGCAAACCTTGAGGGTAAGCGAGTTAAGTGCATAATCAGCCGCATTGTTCTCGGCTACTACTACGGACACCCTCTCATATCTCGAAGATAACTACCTGATACAATGGATACTATAATACAAAACAACCATTCTCGCCTCAAAAAATACGTCTGGATCGCCGCCATAGCCTTGATCCTCGCAGCCCTCGCCGTCTGGGCCCTCCTGTCATCCCGTCAGACCGTCTATCATGCTGATCCCGTGTCAGTTATAATCGGCGACGTCACCGAGGGCCAGTTCAACGACTACATCCGCCTCTCAGGCAAAGTCGAGACCGGAGTCATCGTCCAGATCTCCGCCCTCGAGTCTGGAGTGGTCAGTATCAAGCAGTTAGAGGAAGGCGCAATGGTCTCCGAAGGCGATATTATCCTCACCCTCCACAACCCCTCCCTCAGGCAGCAGATCCTCGATTCCGAGTCCCAGTTGGCCGAGAAGCAGAACATGCTGCGCGACACCGAGTTAGCTATGGAAAGCAACCGCCTCCAGCTACGTCAGAACCTCCTCGCCGCACGCACTGAACTCAACCGCGCACAGCGCCTTTTCGATCGCCAGAGCACCCTCTACGCCGAGAACCTCGTCTCCCGCGAGGAATACCTTAAGGCTCAGGAAGATATGACCCTCGCAAAACAAAATGTCAACCTCCTCGCCGACCGCTTGCGCCAGGATTCCATCTACCGCACCGTCCAGATCGACATGATGCGCGAGAGCCTCGACAACATGCGCGAGAATTTTTCCCTCGTCCGCCAAAGAGCCGACAACCTCAACATCCGCGCCTCCCATAGCGGACAGCTCGGTAGCCTCAATGCCGAACTCGGTCAGAATATCTCTGCCGGACAGCTGGTAGGACAGATCAATATCACTGATAACTACAAGATTACCGTAAATATCGACGAGCATTATATCGACCGCGTCTCGCCCGGTTTGCGTGGCAAAGCGATACGTCAGAACCACCAGATGGACGTCCATGTACGCAAAGTTTACCCCGAAGTGACCGACGGTACTTTTCGTGCCGACATAATCATTGATGGCGATATGCCCGACAATATACGCGTCGGTCAGACCTATCCTGTTGATTTGCAGCTCGGTGAATCAACCCAAGCCATTATGGTGCCCAGAGGCTCTTTCTTCCAGACCTCAGGTGGCCAATGGGTGTATGTGGTTGATAATGACGGCAAAACAGCGACAAAGCGCTCTGTGCGTATAGGACGTCAGAATCCACGCTTCTACGAAGTCCTTGAGGGCCTGAGTCCTGGCGAACGCATCATCACCAGCTCATACAAATCATTTGGCGAAGCCGATAAAATACTAATTGACTGATACTTCACTTTCTGTTATGAACATCATTATCAAAAATCTTGAAAAGATCTTCCGCACCGATACCGTGCAGACACGCGCCCTCAACAATGTTAGTCTTTCTGTGGCCGACGGTGAGTTTGTCGCCATCATGGGACCATCGGGCTGCGGCAAGTCAACGCTGCTCAATATTCTCGGGCTTCTCGACAACCCCACATCTGGCAGCTATACGCTTGATGGTGAGGAGGTTTCGACGCTTGGCGAGAGCGGACGGACGGCGTGGCGTAAAGGACGCATAGGGTTTATCTTCCAGTCTTTCAACCTGATAGAGGAGATGAACATACACGATAATATCATGCTTCCTCTCAACAATCTGAGCCTGTCGCGCAGCGAAAAGGAACAGCGTGTTGATGAGGCACTTAGGCGCATGGGCATAGCGCACCGCAGCAACCACTATCCCTCACAGCTGTCGGGTGGTCAGCAGCAGCGCGCTGCAATTGCACGCGCCATTGTGGCGAGACCCGGACTTATCCTTGCCGATGAGCCTACCGGAAATCTTGACTCGGTAAATGGTGCCGAGGTGATGAAACTTCTCAACGAACTCCATAAGGAGGGTGCTACCATTGTGATGGTCACCCACTCCCACAAGGATGCCGTGAATGCCGGGCGCATCATCAATCTGTTTGATGGACAGATAGTTGAAACTCTTAATGACCGAATGTGAAAATGTTACGTTTTTTTACTTCAGATATCCGCCGCAATCTCATCAAGATACTATGTCTGACGGTGGGTTTCGCTGTCGGATTCCTTCTCGTCGCCAAAGTCTATTTCGAGAAGACCTACGACTCGTTTTTCCCCGACTCCGACCGCATATACTACGTCTCGGAGTGTTTCACGATCAATGGCGAATATGAGGAATATTCCGCGACTCCCGGTGGTATTGTCCCCGGACTGTTGGCGTATGTGCCACAGATAGAGACCGCTACCCGCTACACGTCTCTGATCGGAGAGGGCAACATTGCCCTTGATGATGAACGCACATTTGCCATTGAGGGCATAAATATGGCCGATACTTGCTTCTTCGATGTATTCTCCACTCCGATCCTGGTCGGTGATCCTCATCAGGCTCTTGCTGTTACCGACCAAGTGTTTATTCCCCGGTCATTGGCCGATAAAATCGGTGGTGATCCCGTAGGATTACGTATTTGTGTCCCCGAATTCTCACGAGACTATAAAGTTACCATTGCCGGTATATATGAGGATTTTCCGCTCAATTCCACCATACCCAACAGGATCTATCTCAGTCTGTCATCAATAGGCAACTTCACCTATGACGGAACCCGCAATTGGGTTGGAAATGACCGATATATCTCATTCGCCAAGATAGCCCGAGGGACTTCTCCCGATGATATGAAGCCATATATCGAGACGATGCTTCGGGAGAATGTCGACTCTGAGACACTCGATGTTTTCCATTTCAACATCAATGTCAGCACTCCTCTTGTCGGCAGCTATACCTCGCGCGACGGTGTACGTATCATGATGTGGACGCTCTCGCTTCTCGCCGTCATAATGATACTGAGCGCGAGTCTCAACTATCTGCTTATCGTGATCGGCCAGATGGGACGCCGCAGCAAGGAGATGGCTATAAGGAAGTGCTACGGTACAAGCAACATACGCCTGTTTGCCAGAGTGCTGTGTGAAAGTGCTTTTTATCTGATTGTGTCGCTTCTGCTCGCCGTTCTGCTTATATTCTGCTGCTCTGATCTATGCACCGCCATTCTCGGTTATACGCCGGTCCAGCTCCTGTCGGTCGGCCACATCTGGGTTATCGAAGTCGCGATATGTCTTGTCATTCTGGTCATTACCGGTATAATTCCGGCATGGATATATTGTCGCACACCGGTTGCGGCAGCTTTCCGCCGCAGTCCTGTCAATCGCCGTGGCTGGAAACTCGCGTTGTTGTCAATACAGTTTTTCGCGTCAGGTCTGTTGTTGTGTCTGCTCGTGTTGATCGGTCGTCAGTACAGGTTGATCACAGATGTCAATATGGGCTTTGAATATGAGAACATTGGCCGTGTCAACCTTTCCGGAGTCCCTTACAATGTCAGGTCGACAATTGTCGGCGAGCTTCGTCGTCTTGGATGCGTTGAGGGTGTAAGTTCATCCGATCACGACTACTTCTTCAATGGGTCAGGCAATAATGTCTGGGTAGATGGTCGTTGGGAAGATCATGTGAATGTGACCGATCTATATTATGCCAACGCTGACATATTGGATGTGATGGGCATGAAGCTTACACAGGGACAGACATTCCTCGAAAATGCTGACAGTGTGACCCATCAGGTCATCGTTGAAGAACGATTTGCGGATGTCCTGGCTAAATTAGGTGTTGATACAACCGACAACATCGTCGGACAGCATTTCTATATTACGGGTCATGACGGGCCGGCCGAAGTCACTATATGCGGGGTGATCGGCAATATGCGCCGCGGAGGATTTGAGTCGGATGCCATTGACAAACGTGCCGCTGTATTCTTTCCGGCATCTTCGGTGAGAGACAACCTGTATGTTCGTTTCAATCATCTCACATCAGCAGCTCTCGCTGAAGCACAGACGGTGATCGATGGGATCGGTTATACCGATCCTCTTTACATAACACCTTACCGGGAGAGGATGAATATACTTACCGAGCCCGTGAGAAGGTTCGGTACCTCCGTGATGATCGTGGGTGTGGCCATTCTTGTTATTGCCATGGTTGGCCTTGTAGGCTACACATCGGATGAAGTCATACGCCGTGCCAAGGAAATTGCCATACGCAAAGTGACCGGAACGACTACCGGACAGATCGTACGCATATTCTGCAAGGATATACTTATCGTGGCGCTACCCTCACTTGCCGCTGGTGCGGCAGTAGCGATGATAGTTGGCCGTAAATGGATATCTCAATACTCCGATCAGGTGTCCTTGTCGCCCGTATATATGCTTGTGTGTGTTTTGGTTATCCTCATCTTGTTGTTATGTGTTGTGGCCGCTAATAGTCTCAGCATAGCCCGGAGCAATCCGGTGGTCTATCTTCGCAACGAGTAAATCGATAGGCCGGGTACTTCTCCGGTGCCCGGCCACTACTTGTCGCACTCTGTTTTTACCCTCTTCCCCGTGCGAATTTGTCCCCAAAAGCAATCTCAAATTATTTTTTTTGATCTTTTTCAAAAAAAATCCATCAAAAATTTTGCAGGTTCAAAAATTACCCTTAACTTTGCATCGCAATTGAGAAATGACTCCGTAGCTCAGTTGGTAGAGCAAATGACTCTTAATCATTGGGTCGAGAGTTCGAGCCTCTCCGGGGTCACAAAAGCCGAAGCATATGCTTCGGCTTTTTTCATGTATGACGGACTGCACCGGTGAGGAACGTCCCCGTTATTTCAACACTGATAATTTCGTCCGCATCATCTTCAAGCGCCCCGATATGTCGAAGTGGACTCATGATGGCTTTGTCAATTACACAGTAGCCACAGAAAATGACATAGTAGGAGTAAGTAGAATACAAGTAGGAGTATGTAGGGTACAAGTAACAGCCTAAGTTGTACCCTTGGTTATGAGGTGGTAGTCTGTAGTAATTTTTAACGCCAGAAATAGCCGTGAATCAGACTATTATTGCTATCCTTGAGTTATAGATATACGAAATCCGAAGGATTAGACGTAGTCAACAACATTGAAATGTCCGGGTGTGCAAAAAGGGAACAGCCGTGATTTTCGGAATTCTAAAGTGTTGATAGGCAAGATATTTAATCCCGCCGCAGATAAATCTCACTGGGGTACTGAGGCCAATTGATATTGCTTACTGATAAAGGTGTGTGTCGTACAATAATACGCAGGTAGCCCCGGCATCGCGCCGGGGCTGCTTGCTGTTTTATGAAAAGCTGTGTCTACTCTGTGTCACTTGTTGGTCATAGAGCCGATGAACGTACTTTACTTGATAGCGTATCAAGTTCGGAAGATGTCAGTTGATGAGGCTTCTTGTGATTGGATTTCTTTTCCTTCGCCACGTTTCTTTGAAACTCTTTTTTCTCACGAAGATACTCTTGACGGAGTTCTTCGTATTCCTTGTGGAGTTCGGCCTGTTCCTCTGCAAGTTCCTGCCTCTCTTTGGCTAATTCGGTTTGCTCTGCTACAAATTCTTCCTTTTCGATTTCATAGTCTGATTTTGTAGAACAAGAGGTTGCAATACATGTAGCCAAGACTATAATGATGTATGTTGTCCTTTTCATCTCATTATCGGTTATCTTTGGTTTCGCGATATTCCTGTATGCCGTCCACAACGTCAACATTGACTTTCTTGCCACCGGAGAAATTCCAAGCTACGGATATGCCTATGTATTGAACGGGGGTGGTGTATTTGTACGATACTTTGTTTGCACCGACCTGGCGGTCAAGTTTGCGACGGTTGCCAACGGCTGTAAAGTCAAGAGCGACTTGTAGATTATCACCGAGGAATGTTTTGTAAATTTGTCCGCTTACATTGTAAACCGCGTGGTATGTGCGGTCGAGAGTGCGGAATGTAGGCTCAAAGTTGGCGTTCAACATACCTCCCCAGCCATTGGAGAAAGTAAAGTTGTTGTTGAAATAGAAATACTCCTTAAAACGGGTCTTGTTATATAAAACGCCGTCGATAGTGGTATTTTCAGGTGTGATTTCAACTCGTCCAGACAGCTTGAAGCGCCACCATTTCACAGGTGCTTCCACCCATTCAGCTCCGATACCCCATACCCCTTGGCCGGAAATGTTTACGGGTTTGGTATAGAATCTATCAGTATTTGAAGCATCTTGGAAAGTCTGCCAATATATGCGGTCGTGTGCGTATGCATACAAGGCTGTGAAATTGAGTTTATTGCGGAACAAAGATAATCCGGCCATTACCATATCTGCCGACTGTGCTTTTAGATTGGGGTTGCCGACGGAATAGTTGTAGGCATCAGCCCAATTTATCACGGAGGATATAGCGGTATATGGAATATCGCTGAGGGTACGTTTATAGTTCAGCATAACAGCGTGGTTCATTCTCGCGCCGAAAGGCATCATTACCTGTACGGTAGGATTTATAGACCATTGTGTGTTGTGGTTTGTGACGTGCTGTTCGCGGTCGGTATAGCCGATACGATTAAGCTGCCAGTTTAATCCGGCGCTATAACGCAGTTTCCATACCATACCCTGTGCTGCGGCATATACGATTGGCGTAAAGCCTGTTGTCTTTGTCGGTATGTCGCTTAATTCAAAACGGTTGCTTTCCACAACAGCCGAGGGCGTAAATTCCGAAGTTATCCATTGGGCGGAAGCACCGAATTTCCAAGCGAGCTTTCTGCTACGGGGATAAAGGAAGTCGGCCTTTACTTTCCAAAGGTTCAGATTGCTTTCGTCTGCCTGACTGCCGATAAGCTCGTTATCTATAAGATAATCGGCGTTATCATCGCTATGGCGGTTATAATAATCGGCAGTGAGTTCCATAGAAGCGCCACGATTATTCAGCGGCAAGGAGAATTTGATTGTGCCCTCTTGCGCAAGCATATTGGAGCGTTTCTCGAAAGATGATAAAGTTTCGTTTACGATAGAAGAAGAAGTAGGACGCGGACGGGTTGTAGCAATAAGATAGCTACCTCCGAGCTGTGCGCCGGACTTGAACTGCTGCGTAAGACTTAACCGGTTGCGCAGATTAAACCCGTGCGACTTTGAGGTTTCTTCAATCATGGTGTTCAAATCTGGGCCGATTAACCATTGTTCCGAATTTTCCTCCAACTTATCGGCACCGATATATAGGTTGTCGTATATGCTGAGGTTTTTATAGCGGTAGTTGAAAAGTCCGCTTACACCTTCATTGCCAAAACCGCATGAGCGGTACCAGTCGGCATTGAGAGTGACATTTCCGTAGTAGCCACCTTCGGGTGGGCGACGCAGTGTTATCATAATTGTGCCACCACTCAAAGCTGCGTTTTGATTGCTTCCGGCAAGATATTTTACCTGCACTTTGTCAATCATTTCTCCGGGAATGTTGTTGAGTTCCGAAATGTCGGAGAGTTTCACTCCGTCCACATAAATCTCGCTCACGGCAAGACCGTTGATTTTGAAGTTGCCGTTTTCGCGCGAGATATTCGGCAGAAAACCGAGGACATCAGCCGTTGGTTTGCCTTTGGCAATGTTAGCTCCTTTGAGATTGGTTGTATATCCCTCTGCGTTGTTTGTGGTACGGGAGGCAACGACAGTCACCTCATTGAGCTGATGCTCTGTTTGCGCAGCCATTGTCACCGTGACAAATCCTGCGAAGATTGCAGATAATAACTTTTTCATATCGTTGAGAATTTTGAATTTTCACACTGCAAAATTATGGTGAATTTACCGTCCAAACCTACTTAAACAGTAACAAAATTCTCTTAAATACTAAGCGTAACTATCTGAATATCAGTGGTTACTTTTCTTAAAAGTCTTAAATGTATATCAGCATCTCTTAAGCCAGTCCGGATGTGCCGAATTTCGACGTCAGATATGCCATTATATCCTCTTTCAGACCCACGCCAAGTTTCTTTCTGATGGATGTCTTGCTAACGTAAATCGAGTTGGATGTTTGCTCCACAAGCACCCCGATTTCTTTTGTTGAGAATCCAGCTTGTATTAGACAAAGGATATTTATTTCACGCTCTGAAAACAGATTTGGATAGTGAGAGATCAAATCGTTATGGAAGTTGCCGTACAATTCATCTATGATCGGGTAGAAATCTTCCCAACGTATAAGGGTACCGTTATCAGCATCAGTATTACCTATACTGCTTATTTTCCTTAGTGCCTCCTGATTCTGCGAAGTTGGGGCCCCGGCAAAAGTCTTTATTATACCGAGATGTTGAAGCAGGAGCTTTTTCAAGAGGCCCTGCTTGTCATCTGCCGCAACATTTTGTGCAGATTTTACAATTTGTTCCAGAGTTTCAATCTTTTCCTCAGCATCAATCAGCCGCTGGCGTCGTTTATGTGATACGTAGGTAACCAAGGATGTTGCAATAACGGCGATTAAAATAACGATGGATAGAGCAAGCCAAAGGCGCTGATGGCTGATAGTCAGTTCGTACTCCTTGCGGCTTAAATCGTATGCCGACTCAAGGGCATCATCTCTTTCCTGTTTCTTTATTTCAAGATTGTTGCTTACTTTCCTAAGATTATGAGCCACGTTGCTTAGCTGACTGCAAGACAACGCCCCTGTTTTCTCATAATTAAGGACGATTTTCAAGAAATCCAAATATGCAGCAGCCACCACATCGTAATCAGACCTGTCAATATCGAGTTCTGATATGAGATCAACATATTTTTGTGCTTCGCTCAGATTGCCTGCATTAAGCTGGAGATTGACCATAGGAATGTAAAACTCCAATAAATGCTTATGTCGGGCTTGGCCAGAACGATGAATCACATCTTCCAGAATGGCCACGGCCTTTCGGGCAGTTGACCGATTTTCTCCCAGTGACGCTGCATAATTCATGCGCAGGAACAACCATTCAGCAGAGCCGGTATCCGGTGTGGTTGGCAGAGCAAACAATGAGTCGCAAAGTGCGACAGCCTCATCAGACCTTCCCAAAGAGTTTAACGGGGTGATTTTCTTGATTTCAATCTCAAGTCTTTCATTCTCGTTGTCTACCATGCTCAGTTGCCTGTCAATAAGAAATAACGAACGGTTGAAATCCTTATCTCTGAACGAGAAATCAAGCAATATTTTATTGACGCTTTTTCTACGTTCATTCGTAGTAGACTGAAGGTTATATATAGAATCCATCAATTCATTTGCTGCTTCATATTGTTCGATCGACCGCAAATGATAGGCTTGTGCGACAAGGGCCTGGAAAGATGAAATTGAGTCAGAAACCTGAGTATAGTAGGTTATCGCCGTCGGCAATAACGAGTCTGTCATGAGAGAGCGCCCCATATACATATTGGATTTCGCTCTTGTCAGAATGTAGTCAGCCCGATCTTTATCACTGTTCAAACCGGAATATTCGATCTCCTTTAGCAGCATATAAGCACTATCGGGTCGTTCATCAACGACAGTCATAGCCTCAGATAGCTTTTCATTACCGGCTTGGCCGCACGATGAAAGGGCCATGAATGTAATGAATAATATGAAACTCCAAAAGCAAGATATATAGGCTATTTTTATCGGTTTTATAAGTTTGCTCATATTTGTCAGAGAGACTCGGTTGGTTATACTTTGATAATGCAAAAGTACGCAAATATATTGATTGTCATACCAGCAATATCTTGTATGTAAGCTGTTGGCGTGAGCCGGTCATCTCTCTTTCCAGTCGTGATACGCAGACAGCCCCGGCATCGCGCCGGGGCTGCTTGCTGTTTTATGAAAAGCTGTGTCGATTGTTGTAAATCCATACATTTATAAGACAATTCACATGCAAAAAACCTAACTTTGCATGAAATATTTTTTATTTCGCGGCCTTCTTCCGGCAAACAATTGTCGGGCGCCGGTCATTTAAATTCTATACATACCGGATAGATTCTGATAAAAGATATGGACAGTCTTATCGTGGGCATATTGTTGCCATTCTTAGGTACGGCGCTTGGCTCTGCATGTGTATTCATGATGCGGAGAGGCATGGCTCCGTTGTTGCAGAAATCGCTTACAGGTTTTGCCGCCGGAGTCATGGTGGCGGCGTCGGTGTGGTCGTTGCTCATTCCATCTATCGATATGACCGGCAAGGATGGGCTGGCAAGCATCGTTCCCGCTGTCGTAGGCTTTATGACGGGCATATTGTTTCTTCTTTTTCTTGATGAGGTTATCCCGCACCAGCATATAGAAAGCAGCCAGAGCGAAGGGCCCAAGTCGCGGATGTCGCGTACTTCCAAGCTTGTATTTGCCGTCACCCTCCACAATATTCCCGAGGGTATGGCCATAGGTGTGGCTCTTGCGGCAGCTCTGGAGCATAATTCCTATATGCCGATGACAGCCGCACTGGCGCTATCGGTAGGCATAGCTATCCAGAATTTTCCGGAAGGCGCTATTGTGTCGATGCCGCTTCACAGTGCCGGCAATTCCAGAATCAAATCGTTTGTCATTGGCACCCTCAGCGGTATCGTCGAGCCGATCGGGGCTGTGCTGACTATTCTGCTCGCCTCTATGGTTATACCGGTACTCCCCTATCTGCTTGCCTTTGCTGCCGGAGCCATGATGTATGTAGTTGTCGAGGAGCTTATCCCCGAGACCCAGCATGGACGCCACTCCAATGTCGGTACAATCGGTTTTTCCGTTGGATTCCTTCTGATGATGGCTCTGGACGTGCTGCTGGGGTAGCTACGGGGTGTGAGGTCAGGGAGACTGACGGTAGGTGATGATGTGTGGCTGAGTTATATGCGGAGTGTGTGGCCTGATGTGTGTGAAAGCGAACGGTGGGTGTTCGTTTTTGCACAATTGGTTTGAAAGAAGTGTGGTCGGTATCCCTCAAATGGGAAGCCATCCCCTGGCTCACGCCGGGAGATGGCTGTTCTTGTATGAGAAGCTGTTTCAAAAATTTTCAGTGGAGACTATTGGCACACCTTGAATTTTGCATTTTTACCGTTAATCCGGAGCGTAACTTTCGGATTTGAGAATTTGGTGATGTGAGGAAATGTAAGTGTCACGGTTGCGACACCATTCTTCACGTTGGCTTGTATGGAGGTGGCGGCATATTCTTTGCCGAGGGTAACGAGTTTTGCTTCCGATACGGAGTAAGCGTTGTCTGCATCTTCATCGGTGAAAACTATCGTTACCTTGTCATTGTAGTTGTCGAAGCCCTGACATTGAGGCTTTGCATAGGCTGCAAGGCTAATGGCGATGCAGACAAGCGAGATTATGAGCTGTTTCATCCGGTCTTGGTTTTATTGCGCTACATAATGCTTAGTGGCAGTGTCCGGGCTGAAGATGCGAAGATTCATAGGATATGCATTACCGGGGATAATCTGATTTTCCCAGGCTCCTTGTGTAAACTTAAATTCGGCAGGTAGCTGAAGATTCAAGTCGATTGCATAAGTTTTATCGTCAATCCGGGTCATTTTGATGCCTTGGGGATTCCAGTCGGCAATAGCGGGTTGATTGCCGGTGATAAACACATCGCCTTCCGCCCACGGACATTCAAGCTCTATATGAACGGGGTGTTTTACAGAATCTGTGAATTGTGTGTTCTGGCGATACATGCCATATATGGGGAGAATATCCATCAAACATTGGGCATAGCCACTCATGTGTGTATGTTCGGGATACTCCTTGAAGAAGATCTTGATAGATTCCGGCAGTGTGGCAGACTCCATTGTGGATTTTACCAAATCCCATGCGGGACGCCACTCCGCAGGCCATCCTGTTTCTACGGATTCATCAGACATAGTGAGAAAAAGGAATCTTGGCTTGCTGTTGTAGAAATCATAGCCAAGAAAGTTGTCGGCAAATAGATTGTTATCCTGCCCGAAATTGGGAGAAAGAGCGATGTAATCATCGAATAATTCTTCTGAGGCAAGAGCGTTGAGGATGAAAGATGCTCCAAGAGAATGTCCGATAGCGAGGGTGTGACCTGAGGTGCGGTAGTTGCTGTCGATATATGTCATCACATCTTCGCGGATAAACTTTTTGAAGTTCTCGTAGTTGCCGTAATACTTGGACTGATAGGTCACGTTGGTCGGCACGGGTAGAAAGTCGTTGTTCCTGTGATAGTCGGGTGTGGTGGGAGAAGAAATGCCTACTACAATAAAAGGAACAGGAGCCTCGGTAGGATTCTGACATTCGGCCAATATCGCGTAAGTCAATGCGAAGTGTGAACGCCATTGAGAGTCGAACACGTAGACCACATCAACCTCTGACTGGTCGTTTTGGTCGTAATCGGCCGGGGTACAGATGAATATTTCCCTGTCGAAAGGGAAGTCGGGCGAATGAAACGTCTTGGTCTCAACCCGCATAGTTTCTTGTGCGTGTGTGGTGATACACAGGGCCAAGAGACAAAAGAGAACCGGAATTAATCTTTTCATATCTGCTTTTAAATTTGATTTTCTGGGGCAAAGTTACTGCCGTTGAAAATTCCTTGCCATACCCAAAAGTGTACGTTTGCAATCAGCACCTATAATTCCAAATACACGTAATTGCGGATCCGTCCATCCAAGAAAGATGAAAAGTTCTATCGGTATCGCAGTGTGATCGACTGAAATACCGATTATTTTTCATAATTTTGCAATCTAATAAGCTCAGCACATGAATAATAGCGACAATAGCGTTCTTAAAATAAATGATGTCGATAGTGATCACTCTGTCGATAATGAGATAATTCTTTATCAACCCAACTCTACGTATTCATTAGATGTCAGAGTGGATAAGGAAACCGTTTGGCTGACTCAGCCTCAGATAGCGGAACTGTTTGGAACAAAACGCCCTGCTATCACTAAACACTTATCCAACATATTCAAATCAGGAGAGTTAGATGAGGATTCAGTATGTTCCATTTTGGAACTAACTGCCGCAGACGGTAAAAATTACCGAACTAAATTTTATAATCTGGATGCAATTCTATCTGTTGGCTACCGAGTTAACAGTATCAATGCTACGAAGTTCCGTCAGTGGGCGAATAAGGTGTTGAAGGAGTATCTGCTTCGTGGATACAGCGTGAACCAGCGTCTCCTATACATGGAGTCGCGGATTGACCACCGTCTGTCCGAGCATGACCGCCGACTTGACGAACTCACGGATAAGGTTGATTTTTTTGTCAAAGCGGCTCTTCCTCCGGTAGAAGGCATTTTCTGCAACGGTCAGATATTCGACGCATATAAGTTCGTATGTGATCTTGTAAAGTCCGCGAAAAATAGAATCGTACTGATTGATAACTATGTTGATGAGTCGGTACTAACCTTGTTTGATAAGCGTGGCGACAGCGTTAAAGCAACTATTTATACAGACGCTGCCCGTTCAAGGCAAATCCGTCTTGATCTGCAACGCCATAACCGCCAATATGCTCCTGTCGAGATAAAGTATGTGGCTGACATCCATGACCGTTTCCTGATTATTGATGACACCCTCTACCACATAGGGGCTTCAATCAAAGACCTTGGCAAGAAATTGTTCGCATTCTCAAAGATGGAGATAGCTCCGGGAGTAATTCTCGATATACTTTAAGGTTGTCCGAAGTCATAAAGAATTACCTGAAATTGGGATTGGATGGTGTTCAGTACCACTGGCCGCTGAACGTCTGTAATAAGAATCACGACCCATACCGACTTCCGCCCCTCAGACAACTGGACTCCCGAATCCAAATCATTCTGGTGATAATCAATTTGGATTCTAACCATATTATCTCAATATAGAATATCCTCAAATAGCAGCCAGCCCCTGACTCACGCCGGGAGCTTATAGTCTTAGTATGATTAGCTGTTTATTTCAGGATTGCAGATTCAATAGTGCCCGAACCAGATATTTCGTTATTTCGTTGCACTTTCTTACCATATCCAAATGTATATGTGGCTGAAAATTGGAAACGCATGTGCTCGCTTGTGCTATACTCTTGTCGATTAAAACTGTAGTTCCTGCTATATAATTCCTGTCTGGAGGATTCCCATGATGAACGAAGAAAATTATATGCGGTAGCTGACAGTCTCCATGCACCTTTTCCCCATCCTAACTGAATCTGGTAACTTGATGGTGTGCGTGTCTTCATCCCTGATTCATCAGGGATATAAGTGCTTGGTGTCATGTACCATCCGAACATATAGAAGTTTCCAAAATACCAAGTCAACTGAGCAGAGCAGGTTATTTCATTTAACGAAAGAGAATACTCTCCAGAAATTGATCTATGCCAATATTGAGGACGAACTTTTGCTATCAACTTACCTCCCAGGAATTTGGCTGTTCCGCTAAAGCCAACCATAGCAACATCATAATTGCCTCCGTTGATATATTTGCGAAGCATGGTGCCATCCGGTGCAACAGGACTGTATAGCGTGACTACCCGGTCGCGTTCTGTGTAATAATATGTGTCGGCCGCAAGTTGCCATTTATTGTTGGGCAACCAAAGATATTGCAGGCTAATGTGATGTTTCCAGAAATTATTGAGGTCCGGATTGCCGGAATACCACATAAGTTCATCCTGCTGCAACATGTTCGGACTCTTCTGATAAGTGCTTGGAATCTGTTTTCCAAATGCCCATGTAAATTCAAATTGGTTCTTGTCATTAGGCGAGAATGTTCCGAATATGTTTCCTTGTGGGTAGGTATCAGTTATTTTCGTGTCTGTCAGATTTGTATTTGCATATACCCATGTAAATAATGTGCCAGCGGTCCATTTAGGTTGAATAAACGTATATCTGAGACCACCTACAAGTCCCCATACATCATATTGTTGTTGAGAGGGTGAACTTCCAAGATAATCTATAGATGAACGATAATATTCCCCTGCTATCAAGGGCATTATACTATTGTGCTGGTTGGGATTCCAGACAAGGGTAGGTATTACACGCACTTGATGATTATCCTCTCTTGCATCGTTGACTATGGATATGTTATCTTCTGCATAAAGATAATTCTGTTTATTATGGCCGTATTGATATAGACCTTCTATATTCAGTGCAAGCTTCTCGTTAAACGATGCGTATGTCTCAAAATCGTAAGTTAGCCCCCAATTATGATTTGACGCGATCGTTGAAGCTTTTGAAGAAGGAAGAAAGTCATCTTTATAGGATAACTGACTTTCAAGATTATTGCGCGGAATAGAGGTGACATTAAAAGATAATTTGTTTGCTATCTGAACTTTCTGAGACGAATACATTGCTCTAAAAGCGATGTCGTTACTGTTGTTGCGATAGCGTGAGGATAAGGGTGAGGTAATTCTCTCAACAGTTTGTTCTCCCTCACCCAATAGATTTGGAAAATGAAATGTCTCAACAGATTGCGCCCCATTGTGACGGGCCGTGAGGTATTTTTCATCTGCGAAAAGGTCATAACTCATGGCCTTGTATGCAAACTTCGAGTAAACAGAGCCTTCTGTACGGTTAACTCCAAACCACTTGTTACCGGTGATTTTTGTATAACCACCCCATTCGTATTTTTGTACGGTGAAATTTACCACATATTGAGCACCTTTGAAACGAGGATCCTGCGGATACATCAGATACTCAACTTTTTTGACATCGGTAGGTCGCAGACCGGTCAAATCTTGTTCCGTGGCGGCTACATAGTTGATATATATAGCCACACTTTGTCCTGATAGAGTCTTGACATTGAAGTTTCCGGGTTGTACATCAAGTTGTGGTATTGCCATCTGGCTAAGAAGAGAGAGAGCATCTGTCGCTGAATTTTTCTGGCGAGCCAGCGGAATGTATGTTGATGCTGAGGATGAAGTGCGCTGCATTCGTGCCTCTACAACCACTTCATTAAGCTCTTGAGCTGTGATGGTGTCAAGGGCTTCACTCTGTGCCAATGCCAGGATTGGAAACAGTGTCATCAGTATTGTGATTATTGTCTTCATATTGGTGATGTTTTTATTTCTGATGCAAAGTTACAGCCGTGATTTTTTACACACCATACCCAAAAGTGTACGTTTGCAGTGGGCTGTGAAAATATACACTTTTGGGTATGGTAGAGGCTTGGGGCTTTATCTAATTTTGCGGTGGATAAAAAATGATATGACAAGCGAAGAAAAGAATAAGATTGAAAGCTGCCGGATAATGATAGTCGGCAAGGGTGATTTTGCGGATGCGATCAATACGGCTCTGCTAAAAGTCGGGTTCCACAACATCATATATATGGAAGCTCTGACGGAGTCTGCCGACATTGCGGTCGACCTGGCGATGAACGGAATAACGGGCCGGTTGGGCGGTAAATTGCCGGTAGTATATCCGTTTGATTTTATCGAGGGTGGCGCGGCTATGGTTGTGCTGCCTGATGATAAGGTTGAATTAGAGGCAAAGGGCGAGGTACGGCTGTGTGCCGCAAAGTATATGTCGGGGTATTGCGCGTTTTGGAATATTGATAACAGCGACTGGTTGCGTGTGGTATTACCGAGGATTGAGCAGGGTAAGCAATCGGCAAAGGGGCAGCAAACAGCAGCCTGTATCTGCGCCCGGATATTGGCTAATATCGCAGTTGGGCGCGATGTGAAGCACTTTCCGCGCTTTTATTTAGCGGAGAGTGGAGAGTGAATAGTGAAGAGGAGCTATATTTTTGTAAGCAGATTCTTTCTTAGACCATTTATCATTTTTGCTATTTCAATTATCGTGCTCCTGATTTGATCCATTTCTTCGTTAGTAATGTAATTAAGGTCAGATGCGAGAATAATCTGAGTCATTGCTTCCATAAGGGAGCCGTATGCAATCTCAAGGAAATGGATACGTTCTTTATAGGAAGGACGTCCACAACCTTCAGCGATATTAGATGGTACAGAGACCGCTGCGCGGTTCAACTGATTGGTCAAACCAAAACGCTCCTCGTATGGAAATTTGGAAGATAGATCATATACATTTTTGACCAAAGATCTTGCTTTTTGCCAGACATCAAGTTTTTCAAAAGTAAAATGCTCCATGGTATAATTATGATTATATTAATCTTTACTCTCCACTACGGCCTCACCACTCTACGCTATAAAAGCTTGTTGTTGGTGGCTGCTGCGATAGCCTCGGATATGTTGCGCACACCGAGTTTTTCAAAAATGCGCTGACGGTATTTCTTGACGGTGTCGGGCGAGAGGCAGATGCGGTCGGCAATCTCCGACATCGTATAGCCTTGTATTGAAAGTGTAAGCACCGACTTCTCCCCCTCGGTAAGACTCGGCATAGTGTTCTTATCCCACCGACGGGTGACGGGATTAAATGCGAAATAGTCGGGGGTGCCGACATGGTGCATTTCGATATGTCCGGGCGTGGTGTGGGTGGAGGCAGACACAACGCAGAGGGCAAGCCAAATCCTGCCGTCGGAAGTCAGGGCAAGGGAAGTCAGCTTATGGTTAATGAGAATTGGGTGGCCGTCGTTGAGAATATGAAAATCGTATGATATATACCAGTCCTTGCGCTGTTCGAGTGGGATTTGATTGTGAAATGCAAAGCCCACGCGGTTTATGTCGAGCAAAAGGGCCTGTTCGTCCTCGGGCACATATTTAAGATAGAACTGGTAGCCGAGGTCAATCATCTGCTCCGGCGAAAGTCCGCACAGGAACATAGGGTTGGGCGACACATAGAGGAAATTCTGCTTGAAATAGTCGATTATATAGACGCTTTGGTATGTGGAGCGGGAAAACGCCTCTGCGGAGCGGATATACTCGTCCACTCTGCTGTAATCAAGTTCATCAGGTAGCTTTACCTCGTTGTCTGGTATGAAAAATTCGTCGGGCGTTTTCATGTTCAAAATGCAAAGTTACAAACTTATATCGGTAAACACAGTTTTGTTTGCTCAATGTCAATGCATGAACTGGAATAGAGGCATTATTGCGTCAAGCATTTTGTCCGGTACTCCACACTCACTGGCTATGCGTCCCCAACCGGAGGCAGCTGTGCTGACTTGATCGATTATTTCTGCGGCTTCCTTGATGTTGTTTCTTTTGGCAAACTCCAATAGGTCAGTACGGGTGATACCATCGAACTTGCCGTTTATTGACATTTGATGTTGCGATGTCCACCCACCATCTGGATTATATGAAAATCCCATATCGTAGGCGGGTGATAATCTCCACTTTCCATTCTTATCCATCAGGAACGATATGTTTTTGGTATGGTCATCTTGATTGCGGACCACCACATTGAACACAATCCTTCGGAACATCTCTTGTGCTTGGGAGTACGGCAATCTGAGTGTGCGCATAACATTGAGTGCCTGCTCGTAGGAATATGCCCTGAGCAGACGATAGTCGTAATGAGCCATAGCGCATAGGGTCTGCATGTGTACTTTTGCTCCATTGACGCGATCAAAGCGCTTGGTAAGGAAATGGGCCCGACCATTCTCTTCAATCAATGAGCATTCCGACATTTCTATACCGCATTCTTTTACCAACCTGTAAAATGAGTATTCAAGACGTCCGAAATTCTGAGTTTCACGGAAACCGGCTTCCGCCGTTACTCCATCAAGTTTTATCAGGTAATAATCAAACCCTGCGGGAGCGTCAACCTGACCGGACAGAACTTCTCCCGTGTTTTTATTATAAGCAATGATTGCTTTAGCCCGTTGACCTCCGGCTGACGTTCCGAGACGCACAATCTCAGCTATCGCCGCTTTCTTGTCTTCGGAAAGATTGGCACCGAAATCCTTTTTCTCGGCCAATGCCTCTGAAGCCACATTTACGAGAGCATCAATTTCTATCTGCGTGTTTGAATTGTATGGCATATCCATAGCAGGCTCAAATTCCAATGCGCCCATGCAACGCTTACCCAAAAAACGGCTCAAGCCGAAAACCCGGTGCATGAATTTTGAGAAAAGTGTTAAATTTG
>CANRVB010000012.1 GCA_947643165.1 uncultured Porphyromonadaceae bacterium
CACAAATTTAACACTTTTCTCAAAATTCATGCACCGGGTTTTCGGCTTGAGCCGCTATCACCCAAATCGCCAATCACGATTGACGATTTGGAATTATTTGGCAATTTAAGTTTTACTCATCATGTCAGAATCTTGAATGGCGAAAAGAACGTTGCCAAACGCTGGAAATATATTAAACTGGCTCTTGAAAACAAGTGGGACACACGTTTCCTCCAGCAGCAGATCAAAGAAAATGTCGCCGACCATTACGGTGTGATGCCGTCCAATTTCGGAGTGACCATCAAGGACAGCCGCGATGCTGTCAAGGCCCTCAGTATGTTCAAGGACGAATATCTCCTCGACTTCATCAATACCGAAGAAATCGGCATCCGCGACTATCAGGATATCGACGAGCGGGTAGTCGAGAAAGAAATTGTCCACAACATCAAGAAATTCATCATGACCTTCGGGCGCGATTTTGCTTTCGTCGGCAATCAATATCATCTTGAGGTTTTCTCTCACGACTTCTTCCCCGACCTTCTCTTCTTCAACCGCGAGTTGAACTGTCTCGTGGTCGTGGAACTGAAAACCGGCGACTTCAAGACCAGCTATCTCGCCCAGCTGATGACCTACCTCCGCATTCTCGATGATAAGGTAAAGAAACCGCATGAAAATCCGTCAATCGGCATCGTGTTGTGCAAGACCGCCGACAAAGACTTCGTGGAATACGTAATTCAGGACTATGCCAAGCCTATGGGCGTAGCCACCTACCGCATGAACTCCGATATGCCTGAGAAACTACGCGAGGCATTGCCGGATGTGGAAGACCTGAAAAAATTGCTGTAACCAAGCCACAGCAACAGAATCTGATAGAAATTTCAACGCCGTTTCAACATGCTGTCTCAGCCTTCAGCGGAACGGGAAATGGGGTGTGCGACTTCGGAGTACTCCCTTTACATTGCAAGGTTGTTTTATGGGGCTCGGTTCCCCAAAACCTTTTGAGTCCCTCAAAAGACATTATCTTATGAAGGGGAAAGGATGTCCAAAATGTGGAAAATAGGATCAATTCTTTAACATTTTTCCGTATTTTTTCCTTTAATCGATGTCTGATTACTTGCCATTCACATCGCTTCCGAGTTAGCCAGACCGGGATAGCGCTTGCTCAAACGACTGAACGACCCTTTGCCAAAGTACACCCTCCCCTATTCTTCCAAAATCCTGTCTCTTCCAGCCAATCACGCAACTTTTTACCCCCGCCCCGACTTTTTTTACGAAAATATCGGCTATCTTTGCACAAAAGATGCACAAATGTGCCAACACAATAACACTTGCAGCGTATGGAAGGTAATTACATGTCGGCCGACCAGGCCGTCAAACTTGTGAAAAGCGGTGACCACGTCTTCGTTCAGGGTAGCTCATCCATCCCCGAAGCACTGATAGCCGCATTGGCACGACGAGGCGACGAACTCCGCGACGTCGTCCTTTACAACGCCTTCGCGCTTGGCCGACGCGTTTCACCACTCTGCGATCCAAAGCTCAAAGACTCGTTCCTCATCGACTCATTCTTCGTCTCGAATGCCGTCAGAGGTTGGGTCAATCAAGGCTACGCAACCACAACTCCACGGTTCTTCGGACAAGTCCCGCAGCTGTTCCGCGACGGCACAATCCACCTCGACGTAGCATTCATCAACTGCTCACTCCCCGACAAAGACGGATACGTCTCATTCGGCGTCTCCTCCGACCTCACACCCTCCGCCGTCGAATGCGCCAAGATCATCGTCGCACAGATCAACCCCCTCATGCCGTTCACCTACGGCGACTCCGTCATCCACCAGTCACGCCTCGACGCCATGGTCCGCGTCAACGACCCCCTCGCCGAGACCCCCGACGTCATCCCCGACGAAAAAGAAATGTGCATCGGACGCTACATCGCCCAGCAGATACCCGACGGAGCAACCCTTCAGGTCGGAATTGGAGCCATACCTAACGCAGTCCTCCACTCACTCGGCTCACACAAACACCTCGGCATACACACCGAAGCCCTGACCGACCAAATGGTACCACTCATCACATCAGGAGTAGTCGACAACTCCCGCAAAGCCGTCGAACCCGGCCGATCTGTTGCCTCCCTCGCACTCGGCACCCGGCGCCTCTACGACTTCTTGGACCACAACCCCGACATCCTCTTCCGCGACATCGCATGGGTCAACGACCCGTTCATCATCGCTCAAAACCCCAACATGGCCGCCATCAACTCATGCCTCGAGATCGACCTCTCAGGCCAAGTCTGCGCCGATTCAATAGGCACACGCATCTACTCCGGAGTCGGCGGACAGCACGACTTCGTCTACGGATCCTCACGTAGCCACGGCGGACAATCATTCATAGCCATGCTGTCCACCACCTCAAAAGGCGAGAACAAGATCAAACCCGTCCTCACACCAGGCGCCGGAGTCGTCACGACCCGATTTCAGACCAACTGGGTGGTCACCGAATACGGAGCCGTCAACCTCCGCGGCAAAAACATGCTCGAACGCGCACGACTCCTCATATCGATCGCCGCCCCACAGTTCCGCGAACAGCTCGACCGGGCCGCATTCGACATGCTCGGCTACGCATACCGCCGCTGGCGATAACACACCAACCCACCTTCCCCTCCAAGCAATGACTATACTCTGGGCCGACGACGAGATCGAACTCCTCAAGCCGCACATCATGTTCCTCAACTCCAAGGGATATGACATCGCTACCACCCGCAGCGGAAACGACGCCGTCAACATGGTAGCCGAGCGCAATTACGACCTCATCATACTCGATGAACACATGCCCGGCATCACCGGACTCGAAGCCCTCGAGCGGATCAAACGGATCAAACCGCAGATCCCCGTCATAATGATCACAAAAAGCGAGGAAGAAGACATAATGGACCGGGCCGTAGGAAGCAAAATCGCCGACTACCTCATCAAACCCGTCAACCCACGCCAGATACTCCTCTCCATCAAGAAAAACCTCCACGGCGACGAACTCACAAGCGAGAACCTCACCGAACGCTACCGCCGCGAATTCCCTCAGCTCACCCAAGCCATCACCTCCGCCGCCACACTCGACGACTGGAAAGACCTCTACCGGCGCCTCGTCTACTGGGACATCGAGCTGACCGATGCCCGCGACAGCAGCATCGAGGAAATGCTCCAGAGCCAGATCACCGAAGCCGACTACTCATTCTCCCGCTTCGTCAAGCAGAACTACCACCACTGGATCGACCCCGACCGGAACGACCGCCCCCTCATGAGCCACGACATCTTCCGCTCATCCATCCTGCCCGCGCTCGACCGCGGCGAAAAAATATCACTCATCCTCATCGACAACTTCCGGCTCGACCAGTGGACAGCCGTCCGCCCGATGCTCGCCGAATTTTTCACAATCACCGACGACAGCCTCTACTGCTCGATCCTCCCCACCGCCACACAATACGCCCGCAACGCCATCTTTTCAGGCCTCATGCCCGACCAGATCAGCAAGCTTTTTCCCGACCTTTGGATCGACGAACTCAGCGACGAAGGGAAGAACCTCTCCGAAGCACCCTTAATCGCCTCATTCTTCGACCGTTACAGACGAAAATACCGGTTCAGTTACACCAAAATCAACGACTCCGCTTCAGCCGAGAAACTCGAACGTGACTTCAACTCACTCAAAGACAACGACTTGAACGTCATTGTCATCAACGTAATCGACATGTTGAGCCACGCACGAACCGAATCCCGAATGATACGCGAGCTCGCCTCAACCAACGCCGCATACCGCTCGATCACACAATCCTGGTTCCGCCATTCCTCTGTCCTTGGCCTGTTTAGGCGCATCTCCCAAGCCGGAACCAAAGTCATCCTCACCACCGACCACGGCACAATCCGCGTCGACACCCCCGTCAAAGTAATCGGCGACCGGAACACCAACACCTCCCTCCGCTACAAAGTAGGTAAAACCCTGGAATACAACCCACGACAGGTCTACGAGATCAAACGGCCGGCCCAATTCGGACTCCCCGCCCCAAACGTCAGCTCAGCCTACATCTTCGCCACCGCCCGCCAGTTTTTCGCCTACCCCAACAACTACAACTACTACGTCCAGTACTACAACGGAACCTTCCAGCACGGCGGAATTTCCCTCGAAGAAATGCTCGTGCCGATCGTGACACTCACCCCAAAACATTGACAATGAACCAGATATTCTCCATCACAGCCGACACCCTCGACCAGCTCCCCGCTGCCGCCCAGGCAATGGCCCGCGCAATGCAAGGCCACTCCGTTTTCGCCCTCCAAGGTGAAATGGGAGCCGGAAAAACCACCTTCGTCAACGCCCTCATGAACCACCTCGGCGTCACCAAAGACGCCACCGGATCACCCTCATTCGCCATCGTCAACCAGTACACCCTCCCCTCCGGCGACCCCGTCTATCACTTTGACCTATACCGGCTTCAGACACCCGAAGAAGTCTACGAAACCGGATTCCTCGACTACACCGACTCCGGACACCTCTGCCTCATCGAATGGCCCGACCGCGCCGGATCGCTCATGCCCGACGATGCCCTCACCATCACCATCACCGTCGACCCCATAACCGACGCACGCACCATAACCCTCTGTCGCCCATGACAGTAGCCATCTATATCGTAGTCACATTCTTTGCCATAGGAGGCATCCTCTCGCTCTATGCCGCCGTCACCGGCGCATCCTGGTTCTTCTCCACCCGGAGCGCCCGGTCCGTCACAGGACAGATGCCACGCACAGCCGCACGGCTTTTCTACGGCCTCATAGGCGCCGCAATCATCGCCATGGCCGTTTATATCGCCGCAACCGCCTGATATCCACGCATATTCCACACCATCCATCACCTTCACGCCACCTTTATCCCGATTTACGTTCACATTCTGCCGGTCACGTGCCGCTGGTTTGCGATTATTTTAGTAATTTTGCGGTTTGAAAACAATCAATTCACTCTCAGATAGCGTGGAAACTAAATACATTTTCGTAACAGGAGGAGTTGTGTCCTCTCTGGGCAAAGGAATTATTTCCGCCTCACTTGCCAACTTACTGAAAACCCGTGGTTATCGCGTGACTATTCAGAAATACGACCCGTATATCAACATCGACCCGGGCACTCTGAATCCTTACGAACATGGCGAATGCTATGTCACTGTCGACGGTCATGAGGCCGACCTCGACCTCGGACACTACGAACGGTTCACCGACATCCGCACCACTCGCGCCAACAATGTTACCACCGGACGCATCTACCAGAGTGTGATTGACAAAGAGCGTCGCGGCGACTATCTCGGCAAGACCGTACAGATCATACCCCACATCACCGACGAGATCAAGCGAAACATAATGCTCCTCGGCAAAACCGGCAACTACGACTACATCATCACCGAGATCGGAGGAACTGTCGGTGACATCGAGTCACTCCCCTTCCTCGAAGCCGTACGCCAGCTCCGCTGGGAGCTCGGACGCGACAGCCTCTCCATACACCTCACCTACGTACCCTATCTCGCCGCCGCCAAAGAGCTCAAGACCAAGCCCACACAACATTCCGTCAAAGAGCTCCAGCAGCTCGGAATACAGCCCGACATACTCGTCCTGCGGACTGAGCACGAAGTTCCCCTGGCAATGCGGCGCAAGATCGCTCAATTCTGCAACGTCAGCCCCGAAGCTGTCATCCAGTCCATCGACCGCCCGAGCATATATCAGGTGCCCGTAATGCTCCACGAGCAGCATCTCGACGAGATTGTGCTCCTCAAGACCGGCGTCACCCCTGTCGACCAGCCTCATATGGGTCCCTGGCTCGACTTCCTCGAAAAAATGGACAGCGCCGAGAAGGTTGTCAACATCGGACTCGTCGGCAAATACGTCGAGCTCCAGGACGCCTACAAGTCGATCAGCGAATCCCTGTTCCACGCCGCCACCTACAACGACCGCAAGCTAAACCTCGTCTACATTCACAGCGAGAAGCTCACTACCGACAATGTCGACGCCACTCTACACGACCTCGACGGCGTCATCATAGCCCCCGGATTCGGCCAGCGCGGCATCGACGGCAAATTCGTAGCCCTGAAGTGGTGCCGCGAGAACGACATACCAACATTCGGCATCTGCCTCGGCATGCAGTGCATGGTCATCGAGTTCGCACGCAATGTCCTCGGACTGCAGGCGGCCAACTCCACCGAGATGAACCCCTCAACCCCCGACAACGTCATCGACCTCATGGAAGACCAGAAGAGCGTCTCTAACATGGGCGGGACAATGCGTCTCGGAGCCTACGACTGCAACCTCACCCCAGGATCGAAAGCCGCATGCGCCTACGGCACCACCACCGTCAGCGAGCGCCACAGACACCGTTTCGAGTTCAACAACGAATACCGCGCCCGATTCGAGGACGCCGGAATGAAATGCGTGGGACAAAACCCCGACACACATCTTGTCGAAGTGGTAGAAATCCCCGGAAAACGCTGGTTCATAGGTACACAGTACCATCCCGAATACTCAAGTACAGTTCTATCACCCAATCCCCTGTTCATCGATTTCGTCCGCGCGGCCATCGCCTACGGCGAGGAGCGCGACACAAGGAAATAACATCTAAACCCATTACCCATTCAGACTGATGGATAAAAACACCCTTACCGGACTTCTGCTCATGGCAGCCGTGGTTTTCGGCTTCATGTGGCTCAACAAGCCCTCGGAAGAGGAGCTGGCCAGACAGCGCGAAGAGGCTGAAATGCTCGCTCAGGCCGAATCTAAAAAATCAGACAACGGAGCCGTCCTTACCGTCGACTCTGTCTCAGACGCCGAAATCGCCGATATCAAGGCCACCGTCGCCCGATACGGCTCTACCAACTCCCTGACCGGAATCACCACCCTCACCGTCCCCAATGCCGAAATCATCCTCGATGCCTACGGCTCGCTTGGCGGCGACGTATCGACCTCTGCCGGGCCGGTAAGCGTCTTCGACATAATCACCTCCGACTTCGGCGCCATACCCCGCGCCCAGGCCTCGGAAGCCGTCGCAAACCTCCGCTCGGCCCTTGCCGATGTGGCCCGCTTCAAAGGCTTCTCACGCTACCTCAGCGGCGACTCGTCGACAGTCACTCTCGCCAACGAGCTCCTTACTCTCGAGATCTCAAACAAGGGCGGTGCCATAGCGCGTGCCACCCTCAACGATTACAAGCGCTACGACTCCGCTCAGGTCGAACTCATCGCCCCCGGACTTGACCTGATGAACTTCACCCTCACATCAACCTCACAGCGGTTCGACACTCAGCGGTTCTACTTCACGCCCAGACAGCTCAACGACTCAACGGTCCTCATGGCTCTCGACCTTGGCGACGGAGCCAACTTCGGCATACGCTACACACTGCGTCCCGGCAGCTATCTGGTAGATATCGACATCATACAGAGCGGCATGCAGGCCATCATTCCTTCGAGCGTAGCGACAATCGACTTCGACTGGAAGTCCACAATGGAGCGTAACGAAGCCGGACGCATGTTCGAGGAACGCAACAGTGCCCTCTACTACATGTATGCCAACGGCGACATCGACAACCTCAAAGAGAACAAATCCGACGACAAGGATATCACCGAACGCCTCAAATGGATCGGCTTCAAGAACCAGTTCTTCTCATCGGTCATGATAGCGCGCACCAACTTTGCAAGCGCGAGCCTCAAGTCCGACGTTCTCGAAGACAGCCGCTCATATCTCAAGGCAATGAGTGCCAGCACACAGCTCGACTACTCCGCCTCGCTTGAAAACCCAGTCTCGTTCACCCTTTTCATGGGTCCGAACTCATATCCCCTCCTCGACGACCTTGAGGAGACAATACTCCCCGACGAGAACCTCCACCTCACCAAACTCATACCCCTCGGTTGGTCGCTGTTCCGCTGGATCAACACTTGGATCATTATCCCCGTCTTCGATATCCTCGGACAGTGGATCAGCAATTATGGCATAATCATCCTGCTGCTCACTATCTTCATCAAGATAATTCTCTTCCCCTTCACCTACAAGAGCTACATGTCGCAGGCAAAGATGCGCGTGCTCGCACCCGAGATCAAGGAGATCAACGAGAAGTATCCCGGCAGCGAGAACGCCATGCGACGCCAGCAGGAGACTATGGCGCTCTACTCACGCGCCGGCGCCAGCCCGTTCTCGGGTTGTCTGCCCATGCTTCTCCAGCTCCCCATCCTTATCGCCATGTTCAACTTCTTCCCCTCGGCCATTGAGCTGCGCGGACAGTCGTTCCTCTGGGTTAAGGACCTTTCTGCTCCCGATGCCATCGTTTCGTGGACAACCAACATACCCCTCATATCCTCGACATTCGGTAACCACATCAGCCTGTTCTGTCTGCTCATGACGGCCGTCAACATCATCTACACCAAGATCAACATGCAGAGCCAGCCCGGAGGCGACTCCATGCCCGGCATGAAGATGATGATGTACCTCATGCCGCTCATGTTCCTCGTGTTCTTCAACAACTACGCCGCCGGTCTGAGCTACTACTACTTCCTGTCGCTCCTCATCACCATCATCCAGACCTACATCTTCCGCAAGGTGGTCAACGAAGACAAGGTGCGTGCCCAGATGGCTGCCAACGCAAAGAAGCCCCGTAAGAAGAGCGGATTCATGGCTCGCCTCGAAGAGGCTCAGCGCCAGCAGCAGGCAATGATGCGCGAACAGCAGCGCAAACAGCAGAAAGCCGGCAAAGGCAAGCGCTAAGCTAACCTTATCAACCTCCCGCGCGTTATAGATACAGAGCCGGCCGGGTCATTCAGCCCGGCCGCGCTCCAACTATAACACCAACCAAAATTCAACAATATATGGAAACTACCCGTCAAGCCAAAATAGCACGCCTGCTCCAGAAAGAGCTTAGCGAAATATTCCGTCAGCAGACAGCGAAGACTCATGGCGTACTCGTCTCGGTAAGCGCCGTACGCGTATCTCCCGACCTGAGCATCGCACGGGCCTATCTGTCGGTATTCCCGTCGGCAAAGGCCCCCGAGATGATCGAGAGCATCAACAAGAGCGCCAAGACCATCCGCTACGAACTGGCTCAGAAAGTCCGCTACCAGTTGCGCAAGACTCCCGAGCTCGCTTTCTATCTCGACGACTCCCTCGACTATATCGAGAACATCGACAACCTCCTTGCCGCCGACTCGCCGTCAAAAACCGGTGATTCCGGCGATACACCCGCCGACGCCTGACGTGCGGCGACGTTATCATTTCCGACAAGCATGCTCTCACTGCGAATAGCTCTGCGCTACCTCTTCAGCCGCAAAAGCCATAACTCTGTCAACATCATAAGCATCATATCGATAGCCGGTGTGGCCGTGGCCACTATGGCTATCGTTTGTGTTCTGTCCGTATTCAACGGATTCTCAGGTCTTGCCGCCGGACGGCTCTCGGCTATCAGCCCCGACATCCGGATCCTCCCGGCCAAGGGCAAGGTTATGACCGGTGCCGACTCCCTGGCCTCGCGGCTTGATACGCTCGGTTGCGTCAGCCTTGCAGTCCCCACCCTTTCAGAGCAGGCGCTCGCTATATTCCGCAACGCCCAGCTCCCCGTCAGAGTCACCGGAGTGACCGACGGCTACAGCAAAGTCGTCAGCATCGACTCCGCCGTGATCGACGGCAGCTTCATGCTCCACGAGCCATACGGATACCCCACAGCGGCTGTCAGCATCGGCGCCGCAATGTCGCTGGCCACTCGCCCCAACGCCTACGAGCCACTCGCGCTCTATGCGCCAAAGCGCGTCGGCCGCATCAACCCTGCCGCTCCTATGAGCGCGTTTTCAGCCGACAGCGTGCTCGTGAGCGCCGTCTGGCAGACCGAAGAGGCCGATATCGATGCCGCCTCCATCATTGTACCGATGGAAATAGCCCGCAATCTGTTCGACTACACCGGCTCCGAAGCCTCGTCTATCGAAGTGGCCCTGACTCCCGGAGCCGACCCTGTCGCAGCTAAAAAACAGATAGCCGCCCTGGCGCCCGACACCATCGTGCTGACCCGCCCCGAACAGTACGATTCATCCTTCAAGATGATATCCGTCGAAAAATGGATCACATTCCTCATGCTGGCATTCATTCTGCTCATAGCGGCATTCAATGTCGTCAGCACACTGTCGATGATGATAATCGAGAAACGCAACGATATGCGGACCCTCATGAAACTCGGAGCCCGCCGCTCCATGATCGGCAGAATTTTCTTATGGGAGGGGTGGCTCATCAGCGTCACCGGCGGTGCGGCCGGAATTATCATAGGCCTCGCGCTTTGCGCCGCACAGCAGTACGGCGGATTCATCAAACTCAACGGCGACCCCACTCAGCTCACCATATCATCATATCCCGTCGTCGTCCAGGCTTCCGACATCCTGGTCGTGGCAGCCCTTGTCATGGCAGTGGGACTGATTGTGGGAAGCATAGCCTCCGCCCTTTCCCGACGATAGGCCGGCCGCTGTCTCAGCGTCTGCCGTTGCACAGCACCCAGAATGCCACAGCCGATGCCGCCGCTACATTGAGCGAGTCAACGCCATGGGCCATCGGTATCTTGGCCGTATAGTCGGCCGATTTTATCACATCGGTAGCCAGTCCGTCGCCCTCGGTGCCAAGAATCAGTGCAAGCCTGTCCTCCTCGATCAGACGGTTGTCATCTATGGCTACCGAATCGTCAGTGAGCGCGAGTGCCACACTTTTGAAACCAAGCCTGCGGGCAGCCTCGGTCGCGCTTTCACCCTTTGGCAGACGGGCCCACGGCACAAGAAACACCGACCCCATCGACACTCTCACGGCTCTCCGGTTCAGCGGATCGCAGGTAGTCGATGTGAGCAGCACACCATCCACCCCGAGCGCTGCCGCGCTCCTGAATATCGCTCCGATGTTGGTGGTATCCGTCACATCGTCGATTATCACAATCCGTCGCGCCCCTGCGCAGATAGAGACAGGATCATCAGGCGCCGGACGATCCATGGCACACAGTACACCACGCGTCAGCGTATACCCCGTCAGCGACGCAAGCACCTCACGCGCCCCCGTATAGACCGGCATATCCTCCGGGCAACGGGCCAGTATTCCGGCTGCATCGCCCTCTATATGCCTCATCTCGGTCATCATTGCACGGGGATGCATACCGGCATTAAGAGCCACATCTATCACTTTGGGACTCTCCGCTATGAAAAGTCCATGCTCCGAATCGGCCGAACTGCGCAGCTGACGGTCGGTTAGCGACGCAAACAGCCGGGCTTCGTCGCAGGCGGGATCTGTTATATGCTTCAGTTTCATTGGCAGGTAGCTCGCAGCGGTCTGTTCTGAACCGCTACTCTTCACAAAAATAGCTAATCTTTCCCGAAAATCACAACTCTGTTTGGTTTGTCGTTGCAAATTACCTAAATTTGTAACCTATCCGATCATACATCTCTCACAAGATACCAATCATTCCCTATCATACCATGACCAAAGGTTTCTTCAATATGCCGATCCGGGCAGCTGTATCATCAGTCCTGCTCCTCTCATGCACCTGCGGGCTGTCGGCCCAGAGCATATCGCTTGAAAAGCAGACCCTTGCGAACCCCGACAACGAACCCGCGCCGGTGTTCCCCGTTCCAAGCCAACGCCAGATTCTGTGGAACGAGACAGAGTTCTATGCGTTCTTCCATTATGGCATGAACACATACACCGACCTCGAATGGGGCAACGGCGATGAAGATGAAAGCCTTTTCCAGCCTACCGAAGTGCCCGATCCACGCCAATGGCTCGAGGCCGTCAAGGCCGCCGGAATGAAAGGCGGAATAGCCGTGGTGAAGCATCACGACGGTTTCTGCCTGTGGCCTACAGCCACCACGACCCACAATATCACCAAAGCCGGAAACGAACCCGGCCGTGCGACAAATATTCCCCGCGATTTCGCCGCTGCCGCCCGCGATCTCGGCCTGAAGTACGGTTTCTACGTATCGCCCTGGGACAGAAACAGCGCATATTACGGCGACGGTACCAACCGCTATGTCAACGATGTCTTCCTGAAACAATGTCAGGAACTGGCCGAATACGGTTCCGACCAGTTCGAAATGTGGTTTGACGGAGCGAACGGAGGTTCAGGATACTACGGAGGCGCAAACGAGCCCCGCGTGGTAGACCACGACACTTACTACAACATACCCAACCTGCGCGACAAGATCCACGGCATAGCTCCCGACTGCGTCATGTGGGGCGTCGGCGATGAGGCCCGGTGGATAGGCAACGAAGCCGGATGGGCCGGCGAAACATGCTGGAGCTACGGATCAGGCACAAGCGGCGATGAAAACGCCTGGAAATGGAAAGCCGGCGAGAGCGATGCAAAGGCCACACTCTCAGGTTGGTTCTGGCACAGAGACGACGATATGCGCTCGCTTGACCAACTCTGGAAATTCTATCTCGAGACGGTAGGCCGCAACGCCACGCTGATACTCAACATCCCGCCCAACCGCACCGGCAAGCTCCCCGAGACATACGTCACCCGACTGCGCGAGTTCGGCGAACGCCTCAACCAACGGCTCGGGACCGACCTCGCTCCCGCGGCCCGCATTTCCGCTTCAGCCACCCGCAAAGCCGGTCTCAACCGCAACTACGAGGCTTCAAACATGACCGACGGCGACAAGGACAGCTATTGGGCTACCGACGACGGCGACAAGGACGCCTCGATAATCCTTGAGTGGGACGATCCGGTCAACCTGCACTACATCGCCCTCCAGGAATATATACGCAAAGGACAGCGCGTCAAGGACTTCACCGTCGAGACATCTGAAAATGGCATAGACTGGACACCACGTGCCACAAACGTACAGACTACCACCGTGGGCTACAAACGTATCATCCCCCTCAACGGATCGACCGAGGAATACGGCCCCGGATACAATGTCAAGGCCGTCCGCATCACCATCAACGATGCCAAAGATTCACCACTTATCCACACCGTATCGGCTTATTGACCGTTAACCGCCAAATTTTGAACAAGTCATGAAACATCATCTGCATATACCCCTGTTAGCCGCTGCAATGATCGGCACCATACCCTGTGGCCTAGCACGCACTATCGACTTCGAGACAACCGGCGGATTCAAAGCCCTCGGAGTTTATGACTGCTGGGAGGAATCACCGTTCCGCGACGGACGCCTCAACCCCAATGTCAGGATTGTCGACAACCCCGACACATCGGTTGACCCACGTACCGGAAAAGCCGCTAACCCATCGGCAAAGGTTCTCGGGGCGCAACGCTCACGCTTCGGCTCTAACACATTCGGCGTGCGCGTCGACCTGGAGCAACCCTTCGAGCTTACACCCGGCACCAAATATGTGCATGTGCTTGTCAATCGACCGGTATCCGGACGCGTCATGCTCGTAGGCCTCGGCCATTTCCGCGACTTCGCCGACCAAGGCCAGTTTGTAGAGCAATTCTGGCAGCTGAGTTCAATGGAGATACCTGCCGGACAATGGTGCGATGCCGTATTTCCCGTCAAGGGATCAGGCGACATAGATATCAACGCCCTTGTCCTTGTGCCCGACTGCGAGTCGCCACACAGACTCACTGACGACTTCCTGTTCTACATCGACGACATCGAGATCAGCGACTCGGCGGTGCCGCGCACCATCGCCGATGACTACCCCATGTGGGCTGGCGACAAAGCCACCACCACTGTCAGCCGTGCCGACAGGATAACCGATGCCGTAGGCATAAAGACCCAAGATGGAACATCTCAGATGATGCACGTAAGCCAGGAGCGCGACAAACTCGTCTACCACCTCATTGCCGGCAAGCGCCTCAAGGCAACCCCCGGACAGACCCTGCAGCCAGTGATACGCTTCCACGGACCGGCTCTCAAAGGCTACGTATATCTTGACAAAGGCAACGACGGCTCCTTCGATCCTTCCGACATGCTCGTCACTGCCGATCTTGCCGGCGATGCCGACCACTTCTGCACACTCCCCGCTTTCACCATCCCCGCCGATATGAAACCCGGCGTCTACCGCATGCGCTTCAAAGTCGACAGCAACACCGAAGATCCCGGCGGAAGTGCATCCTCCAACGACAATATCGCCGCAAAAGCCGGATCGATCACCGACGTGATGATCAATATTCATGATAATCTTGTCACCGTCAACGATCATCAGCTCAACGGTGAGGTGCTCGCCGCCGACGGCAGCAAGCTCAACGCGCTCAAGGTTCCCGCCGAAAAAGACTTTACCGTAAAAATGAATCCCGAGGCTGGATTTGTCCACAAGGGCATGACCATAACCTCAGGATATCTTGACCGGCCGGCCGAAATACACGGCAATCCTCAGTTCATCACAATCGAGATCCCGGCCTTCGACGGAGACACATTCACCATTCCCGCCGAATACATGGACGCCAACATCCTTATCAACGGAAATATGGTGGAACAGAAGAAAACCGTCCGGAAATAATTCAGAACAGCGGGAATGTCGACGGGCTGTAGACAAACTTCTGCTCGAACTGGTCCTGCGGCATCGCTATCATCAGGATTCCCTGGATGAACCACAGCACCGACGCCGAACCACACGACACAAGACTTATCAGTATGGCCAGAAGGCCTGCTGATGTCTTGCCGCAGTAAAAATACTGTATTCCGACGCAGCCGAGCAATATGGCCAACAGACCGGCCACGCCTCGCGATTTTCCACTCGGGCCCACGTTGAAAGCATTCATTTCTTCCGACATAATGATATTTATTTGATTTGTGCAAATATAATCATTTTTCATACCCCTGCAAAATATCACATCTTGCTTTCCATGCTACTTATTCGTACCTTTGCAGGCCCCGACAGATAGACAATGAACCCGTTGAGTAATCTTAAAGCCCGCATACTGCCCGTCATTTTCGCCGTCGCCGCCATCGTCATGGCAGGATGCAGCGCGACCCGGCATGTTGCAGACAACCAGTACCTACTCGATAAAGTATCTATTCAGCTGACTGACAGGCCACAAGGTGTAAGTGCCATGGATCTCGAAGCATACCTGCGTCAGCAACCCAATCATAAAGTGCTCGGTTTCTGGAAGTTACAGCTCGGTTTTTACAATATGTCGGGCCATGATACCACAAAATGGTACAACCGGTGGGTACAGAAACTCGGTCAGCCGCCGGTCATCTATTCTCCCGAATTGACAGGCCTTTCCGAACGCCAACTGCGTCAGGCTCTGGTAAATATGGGCTATATGGATGCCACTGTGACCACAGATACAGTCATCGATCCCGCCCGTAAACGCGCCAGCGTGACATACTCCGTCACCGCCGGCACCCCACACCGCGTCCGCTCCCTCACCTACAACATAACTGACTCAGCCATAGCGCGTTTGATCATGGCCGACTCCGCCCGTTTCACACTGAGACCCGGCAGTCTGCTCGACCGTAATCTGCTCGACGGCGAGCGCTCACTCATGTCCGAACGCCTCCGCAACCACGGCTACTACGATTTCACCAAAGAGTATATCACCTTCATAGCCGACACCGCCAACGGCTCTACCGAAGTCGACCTCACACTGATCGTAAAACCGCCTCGTGTCCAGGCTGTTAACCAGGTGATGAAAGCTGACACCGCAGCAACCCATTCGCGCTACCGAATTGGCAAGGTACTCATGGTAACCGACTACTCACCAGGCTCGACACGATCGATCGAGCCACACGACACCGTAGACTACCGTGGTATTGACATTGTATACGGACACGATCATTACATCAAGCCCTCAGCACTTTACGAACAGTGCTTCCTGACACCCGGCGAAATTTACCGGGCTGCCAATGTTGACCGCACCTACGAATCGCTGTCGCGCCTCGGAATACTCCGCAGCATAAACATTGATCTGCGCCCGCAGCAGTCCGACCCATCGCCGGTGAGCGCCGACAAGAACCGCGACAAGACTGTCGACGCCTATATCCTCCTCACCCGCAACAAGAAACAGGGCCTGACATTTGAGGTGGAAGGCACCAACAGCGAAGGTGACCTTGGCTTCGGTCTGGGAATGACCTACCGCTACCGCAACCTCGGCCATGCCTCCAATCTCCTCACTGCCAAGCTGAGAATGAACTATGAGAGCCTGTCGGGCAATCTGTCGGGTCTCATCAACAAGCGCTATACGGAGTGGGCTTCGGAAGTCGGCATAACTTTCCCCAAGTTCATGTTCCCATTCCTGAGCAGCGACTACCGGCGGCGCGTCAAGGCATCCACCGAACTGGCGGTATCGTTCAACTATCAGGAACGCCCTGAATATACCCGCATCATAGCCGGTGCCGCGTGGAAGTATAACTGGACAAGCCTTGGCGGACGCGAACGGCGCACATTCGACCTTGTCGATATCAACTACGTACGCCTGCCTGAAAGCACCATCGACTTCATCAACCAGATAGCCCCGAGCAATCCACTGCTGCGCTACAGCTATGAGGATCACTTTATCATGCGTCTGGGCTACACATATTACCGCACCAACCGGCGTATTGCCTCCGGAGCCATAAAGCTACCTGTACGTCAGCCAGTTGTCTATAGCATCCGCGCATCAGCCGAGACTGCCGGCAATCTTCTGCGAGCCCTGTCGGCCATTACAGGCCAGCATCGCAGCGACAGCGTATACAAAGTATTCGGCATACAGTATTCACAATATGCAAAAGCCGAGGTCGACTATACCCTCACCCGCAACTTCATAGGCAGCCGACATTCGCTGGCGTTTCACGTTGGGGCAGGATTGGGTGTGCCCTATGGTAACTCCCGCATGATTCCCTTCGAGAAGCGCTTCTATGCAGGCGGAGCCAACGGTGTCCGCGGTTGGAGTGTCCGCACCCTCGGTCCGGGAGCTTATCACAGCCGCAACAATGTGACCGATTTCATAAACCAATGCGGCGATATCCGGCTTGACCTCAGTCTGGAATACCGCGCCAAGCTGTTCTGGGTATTCGAGGGAGCCTTGTTTGTTGATGCCGGAAATATATGGACCATACACAACTATCCCAACCAACCGGGCGGTATGTTCCATTTCGACAGCTTCATCAAGCAGATGGCTCTTGCGTATGGCGCAGGCATCCGGCTTGATTTTGATTATTTCCTTCTCCGCTTCGATCTTGGCCTCAAAGCCCACAACCCCGCGATGGGCGAGGAGCCGTGGCCACTTATCCACCCCAAATGGGGTCGGGATGCCACATTCCATTTTGCCGTCGGCTACCCATTCTGATAGAAACACATGTCTTTATAACAAACGAGTAGCGCACCTGTGCATGGTACGCTACTCAGTTGTTTCAATCTCCCTGGCAGAGGGAAATGTCAGATTTTCAGATACATTCCACTTTCAGCACGTAGACCGGGGATGCATTCTTATCCGAACGACGGATATTATTGATAGACAATCCGTTATCACCAAGATCCCAGTCTACTTTCTTGCCTGTGTCAAGCAGGGTGACGCGCTTGATTCTATCGGTCTTGGCCGAGAATGAACGAAGAGTGTATGACGCATCGGCAAGATGGCGGGCTATGACGTAGACAGTCTTTCCCTTGGCCGTGAAACGTATATCAGGATGGATATCCTTAGGTGTGCCATCGTATACAGCATCGTGAAAAGGCTTGTCAGCGGTCTCATCTGCGCCGGTTTCTATCATATCCTCACCAAACACGCGCCAGGGGGTAGTGCCATAGACCGCCTCACCGTTCTTGTCCATCCACTGACGGAAACCGTCAAGCACCGGCTCTGTCTGCTCCGGGAAACGGCCTGTCTGATCAGGTCCGATGTTGAGAAGAAGGTTTCCACCCTTACTGACAATGTCAGTAAGGTGACGGATAAGCACATCAGGAGCCTTATATACAGTGTCATAACGGTTATATCCCCAGTTCTGACCCATAGTCAGGCAAGCCTCCCAGGGTTTGTGATTGATCTCGTTGGAGAGCTTCTGCTCAATGATTGCGTAGTCGCCCTGACCATTGCCTATCCGGTTGTTTATGATACAATTGGGCTGCAATGACAGAATCAGTTCGCGCAGTTCGCGGCTCTGTTCTTTGGTCACAAGCTCTGGAGTGTCAAACCACATCACGGCTATATCGCCGTAGTTGGTCAGTAGCTCGCGCAATTGAGGTTTCACCTTGCGTTCTATGTAGAGCGGCAGCTGCTTGCTGTCTTCATCGGGATAGTCCCACGTATTGCTGCGGCCTGCCTTCTCGGGCCAGTTGGTAGGTACATCCGGGTCCTCCCAATCACGCCCCAGGGAGTAGTACAGCCCAAGTTTTATACCCTCTTTACGGCATGCCTCAGCCAATTCCTTCAGAGGATCCTTGGCATAGGGCGTACGGTTCACTATGTTGTAGTCGCTGCATGCGGAGTTATACATGGCGAATCCATCATGATGCTTGGTGGTATAGACTATATACTTCATGCCGGCACGCTTGGCCGCACGGACCCAACTACGGGCATCGAACTTGTCAGGGTTAAAATCGTCGGCTATCGCAGCATACTCTTTCAGCGGAATGCGCTCATAGAGCATGAAATGTTCTCCACCCTGGGTGGGATGGCCTTTCCATTCGCCCGCGGTCTGGGCATAGAGGCCCCAATGTACGAACAGCCCGAATTTTGCATCTCTGAACCAACGCAGATTGTCGGTCTCGGCAGAAGCGACAAACCGGCCCGCTATCAGAGCCATTAACAAAACACATGCAAAAAATCTTCTCATCATTTCCTGAATGATTATTATGTTTAGTTGTTTATTAGATAATTATCTATTGTCTGCGTCCTGACCGGAATGATCCGGTCAAAACGCAGACGATAGTGTGTATATGGCCTGTCAGAGCTTCAGCGAGGCACGTAGCGGCAGGTTGTCGGACGATGGGCCTGCACTTATGGTGAAGGTACCCGGTTCAACCTTCCAATCGCCCGAATTGACATCGTAGAAGCGGAAGGCTTCAGGTCCAAGCTCAATACGCACGCGCTTGCTTTCGCCGGGCTCAAGCACGACGCGGTCAAACTGTTTCAGCTCTTTTTCGGGACGCTCCACCGAGGCCTTGTCGTCGGTGACATATACCTGCACGACTTCAGCACCGGCACGCTTGCCGGTATTGGTCACCGTGAGTTCGATCACGGCTGTCTTGGCTTTGCGGTCAACATCGACAACCTTCATATCGCTATAAGCGAAATCGGTATAGCTGAGACCGTGTCCGAAGGCAAACAGCGGTTTCACGCCTGAGCGGTCATAGCCACGGTAGCCTGTAAACAGGCCTTCCCGGTAATATATCTTGCGCTCTGAGCGGGTTTCGTCATAATTGCCATACGAAGGTGAATCGGCGATATGGCGCTCGATTGTAAAGGGCAGTTTGGCCGAAGGATTCACCTTGCCGGCTATTATCTCGCCAAGTGCGGTACCGCCTTCCTGTCCCGGATAGATGGCATGGAGAATAGCCGGGACTGTGTCAGCCCAACGGCTCATATCCATACCACCGCCACCATGAACCACGACGGCGGTCGCCTCCGGCTTGATCCGCATCATACGGGCTATAAGCTCATCCTGACCGTAGGGTAGCTCAAACGGGCGGTCACGGCCCTCAAACTCTATGGAGCCGTCCATACCGATGCAACATATCACGGCATCGGCCATCCTGGCTATCTTCTCGGCCTCCGAGAAGTCGACATCACCACGGTTGGCATAGCCTACCCTGATCTCGGCAGGAGCCGACCGGCGATTGGCATACTCAACCTTGATATCGACCGGCTTACCGCTCTCTACCGCAACCTCGGCCTGTCCGAAAAAGAACGAGCAGGAATTGGATCCGTCGACCACGAGCTTTCCATCAAGCCACACTCGGCACGCACCCTGTGTATCGGCAAACAGAATGAGAGTATCGGTTGTCTCAGGCACTATTCTGCCTGTCCACTCCACACGATAGGTGTCGGTAAGCCCCTCCACATCGCGTGGATACTCGCCCCATTCGTTATCAATGCGGTTCTCCGTCCGCACCAGCACCGGCTCATTATCCCCCTCCGAGGCATAGTAGGCAGCCCTCAGACCGTTCTTACCATCGGGAGTCATATATTTCGACGAGCTGAAAGCATTACGCTTGAAGCGCGACGGCACACCCTCGGCATAAAGCACACGGGCGCCGGGAAAAGCGGCGGCAATGCCCTCCAGATCGTTTACAACACGCCATGGATTGACCTTGGAGCTGCCTCCGCCACCATACACTATACCGTCATTCCTGTAAACACGGTCGCTTATTTCCGAGGGATTGGCTGTCGGACCTACCACAGCTATCGTCTTCACCTTGTCGGGATCGAGAGGAAGCATAGCCCCGCGGTTGGCCAGAAGTATTATACCCTCGCGGGCGCCGTCGAGAGCCGCCTCAAACCGTGCCGGATCGTATACCGTAAGCGACTCCAGCGTCTGCGGGCGATCGAAAAATCCCATTCTGAAGCAGGGCGTGAAGATATTTCTTACTTTTTCATCGATCATCGCCTCGCTGATCTCTCCCGACTCGAGCAGCGGCAACAGCTTGTCGGGCATGAGATAATAGTTGCTGCCCATCTCAAGATCGACACCATGGCGCATGGCTCCCAGAGTCGACTCCGTGGCTCCCCAGTCTGACATGTGCACGCCATCGAAGTGCCACACCTTGTGGAGCATACTGTCGAGCAGGGCGCTCTCCGAACAGTGCACGCCATTGATCAGGTTATAGCCCGACATGATGGCCATGACGCTGTCGCGGGTTATGAGCTGCTCGAACGGCAGCATGTAGATTTCGCGCAGAGTGCGTATATCGGCTTCGGTCGACACCCTGTAACGGTCAAACTCCTGGTCATTGCCCACGAAGTGCTTCACCACCGGCATAACGCCGCCGCTCTGCACCGACTTTGTGAAAGCTCCGGCTATCTGCCCCGTCAGATACGGATCCTCGCCGAAATACTCGAAGTTGCGGGCACCGCGCGAGGCGCGGTATATGTTGACTCCCGGCGCCAACATGATGTGTATGCCACGCGAACGCCACTCATCGGCAAACGCCCGGCCGGTACGCCCGGCCAGATCACGGTCCCACGACGAGGCGAGCGACATGGTCGACGGAAAAGCCGTAGCTCGCCCGAACAGGCCCCAGGAGGCCACGCCCAGAGGGCCGTCGGCCATTTTGAAAGCCGGTATTCCCAGACGTTCAACCGGATGCAGGAAAAAGTCATTGTAGCCCGACAGCATATCTATTTTTTCCTCAAGGGTCATGCGGTCGACAAGATCGGCGGCACGCACCTCTGCCGGCTGTGTCCTGTCGAGATAGACCGGCACATTACCTGCCGCCTGCAACGATAGCGCCACTGCCAGCAAGGATATGAGAACTGTTGCTTTTCTAAGCATAGATGATAGTGATGGATTTTGATATTGGAATGAAGTAAACGTGTGACAGCCGGTTATACTAAGCCGGCGTCGCGCGCTTTCCCGACAAGGAAGCAACACGGCGCCGGCTATATACTGTCTGTCGGTGCGACTATCAGTCGGCACTGTTCTGGAGCGGCGACGGAGTAGTGTAGGTACGTGTTGCAAGCTCTTTGTCGAGCATATACAGACCGAACTTGTTGCCCTCGACGGCATCGAAAGCCTGGATCATATCGCGGGCATTCTCTTCCTCCTCTACCTGCTCATTCACAAACCATGTGAGCATGTTGGCCGAAGCAAAATCATTCTCCTTGTGGGCTATGCTGGCCAGATTGTGGATCATGGCTGTCACCTTGCGCTCATGCTCAAGAGTGTCGGTGAACATTTCGATAGGCGATGCCCATTCCGTGCGCACGGCATCGATAGCCTTGAGCTCTACCTTCGCATCACGGCTCGCCAGATAGTTCATGAAAATCGTGGCGTGATCCTGCTCCTCGCGGAACTGGATGCGAAACCAATTGGCAACACCTTTCAGGCCCTTGGCCTCGGCATCCATTGCCATTGACAGATAAAGATATGCCGACCAGAATTCGGCGTTGATCTGGGCGTTGATAGCCTCGTGAAGTTCTTTGCTTAACATATTTATTTGATTAGTGATTTGAATTCCGATTATTTTTCAGCAGCCTTGAACACCCGGTCGAAAAACTCAACCTGACGCCATATCGACCTTGACCAGTACTCATTGTTGTGTGCGCCGGGCATAGTGAAGAACTCGTGCGGTATCTTGCGGCTGTTCATCTTGGCGTCGAGCTCGCAATTGACCGGATAGAAGAAATCCTCCGTACCGCAGTCAAAAACTATGTTCAGACGTCCGGGAGTAAGCGTATCGACTGCGGCCGAAACGGTATGCGCCCGCCACAGTTCGGGATTATCATCGCGCCGGCCGAGCATCTCAGCCAGATTCCAGTTGTTAGGGAACGGGGTTATGTCGACACCGCCGCTCGTCGAGCCGGCCGATCCGAAAATTTCCGGATTGCGTATCGCCAGCCACAGCGCTCCGTGGCCGCCCATGCTCAGTCCGGTCACCGCTCTCATTTCGCGACGCGCCAGGGTAGGATAAGCCGAATCGACAGCAGCCACGAGCTCACCGGTTATGAACGATTCCATCTTCATGTCATCGCGTGCCGGAGCATCATAATACCATGAATTCATGCCCGAAGGACACACCACCACCATGCCATAACGGTCGGCAATACTGTCTATATTGACTACCGACGGCCATTTGCGGTAATCTCCGCCATGTCCGTTGAGCAGATAGAGCGACGGATAACGCCCCTCGGCCGATGGCCGCACGACAGTCACCTTCATGGGCACAGGTATGAGGTCGGATACGAGAGTAATGGTATCTGACACTGCAGCAGCCGCATTAACCGACATAGCCATTATCAGGGCCACGGCAATCGCCACGCCCCGGTTGAAACATGATATTCGCATAGTGACGCAAAAATAGCCAATTTCCCCGCAAAATACAACTAATCTGTCTTAAATTTCCGCACGCCACCCGTACCTGTATACATCCCGATAGTGGCTCGGATTATTGACAAATGGCAAGGAATGTGTAAATTTGCACCCGTTATTCCCAAAACCGAGACTACAACAATGAGACACCACCGTATAGCCGTGATGGCGGCAATGGACAAGGAACTTGCCCTTATACTGCCCTTGTTGGGCAAAAACGCAGTGAAGCAGACCGCTCCGAGCGACAGCTGCGTAGAGATATGGCGCGGCACTCACGGATCGCTCGAACTGGCCCTCCTGAAGAGCGGTATAGGCAAGGTGAACGCCGCTCTGGCGACACAGGCTGTCATCGAGAGCTTCAATCCCGACCTGGTGATAAGCACCGGTGTGGCCGGAGGCGTGGGCGCCGCCGGAGTGCTCGATGTGGTAGTTGCCGACAGGCTCACGTTTCACGACGTGTGGTGCGGACCGGGCACCGAACGCGGCGCGGCCGACGGCATGCCACGCTTCATCACTCCCCCGGCAGAATTGCTGGAGCTCGACGCCCTGGCAGAGAACGGTGTGGTGAGACATGGCCTGATATGCTCGGGCGATATCTTTGTCTCCACCCCCCAGGAAGTGGCCGCGATAAAGGCTGATTTCCCCGACGTCCAGGCTGTGGAGATGGAGAGCGGAGCAATAGCCCAGACATGCCGCCGCCACAACATAGACATGATCTGCATACGTGTGGTGAGCGACACCCCCGGGGCCGAGGACAATCTGTCGCAGTATACCGATTTCTGGAGCAAGGCTCCGGAGCGCACCTTCGGCGTTGTGAAAGGTCTCATCGAAGCCCTCGACAAGTGAAAGATCTCAGGCCTATCAAGGGCAAATATTATATTGCCGGACTTATAGCCGAAGGCGAGCACGAACATCAGGACTTCAAATACAGCATAAGCGACGCCCGCAAGATAGCCCGCTCCATTTCGGCCTTCGCCAACAACGACGGAGGCCGACTGCTCATAGGCGTAAAGGACAACGGCACCGTGGCCGGCGTACGCGATGAAGAGGACATCTTTGTGGTAGAGCAAGCCGCCTCGCTATATTGCCGTCCTGAGGTGGAGCTTCAGTTCACAGCCTTTCGCGCCGATATGGGCCTCACCGTGATCCGTGCCGAGATACCCCGCGTGGCCGACCGTCCGGTCCTGGCTTCCGAGCCCGACGGCCGATGGCGTGCATACTACCGCGTGGCCGACGAGAACATCCTCGCCCACCCGCTCATGGTCAGAATGTGGCAGCAGGAAAATGACGGCATACTCCTACGCCTCGACGACACCGGTCGCAATATCACGACCATCCTTGAGCAGCACAGCTCCGGCGGCCGCGGCCTCAGCGTGGCCGACATCGCCCGTCTTTCACACGTATCGGTCATGGCCGCGGAAGAAGCCATAATACGCCTGGCCGGCATGGGGCTCGTAACTTTTGTGTACGACGGCAGCAACTTCGTGATCCGTACCGTCGACTGACCATTATCCGGCGTCATTTCACCCACGTTTTCGGCCCGCAATCACTGAAAATGATGAGCCGGGCGTTAGTTACGCACAATAATTACTGATTTTTGGGTATTTCGGAGGCCGGAATATAGCAGTAATTTTGTATCGGATAAAGAAATACGAATGTGACAGGCTGAAGATGCCTGAAATATGGCCTCAAGCCTAATCTATTTTGAACGCTATTGAACTGCCGCCCTGACGCGGCATAGCTAAAAGTGATGAATCGACTGCCCGCTACCCGTTTGTGAAAACGGATAGCGGGCAGATTGCAAAAATCGCCCCCGGAGATACTTGTGGAGGGAATAAAGAGCGAAACCGGCAATTGTTAAAATGAGTGCCACAACCCTAATTTTAACCATCTTTAACTATTGGGGGGGGGGTAATTGGTAAAAGACTGTTTAAATTTGCAACCTGAATCTAAATCAGGGATTGATTATTCTTATCGGATTAATCATTCTTGACCTTAAACATCATCTTTAATACCACAAAAACATCTCAACAAAACTATCTCTTGAACATTGCTACTTAAATTCCTTATTCTCGGGTACAGACACCTATCCATATAGACGCCTGAACCGCCAAACGAGATAATCTGTGAATATCTATCCTAACAATTACCAATTCTTTATCAATCCATTCATGAGACAAAAGTCAAGAATGCCAGTCGCTACTGCCGCATTGTTATCTGCACTTTTGTTGCCATCGGCCCAGATCTTCGCATCGACAGTGCCAGGCAATGGAAGCTCGGACAACTCAGCAGCACAGCCAAGACCATCATGGGCGGCTCCTCAGTCAACAGCACCCGATCAGACCCGTACCATTACGGGTACGGTAGTCGATGCTAACGACGGCGAGCCTCTGATCCAGGCCACGGTAACCGTTGAAGGCGATCCTTCGAACGTTGTAGTAACCAATCTTGAGGGTGAATTCAGCATCAAGATCAAGGCCTCGACCAAAAAGCCTGTGCTCATAGTGACCTACATAGGCTATGAAAAGGCACAGGTCCCTGTTGAAGACATTGCAAACATCAAGATCTCCATGAAGCCGGAGACCAACGCCCTCAACGAGGTCGTTGTCGTTGGTGCAGGTTATCAGAAGAAAGTTTCGGTGACAGGCGCTATCTCGCAGCTCAAGGGTGACCAGCTCAAACTGTCGTCATCGACCCTGACAAACAACCTCGCCGGTAAGTTTGCCGGTGTATACGCAAACAATACCTCCGGTCAGCCGGGCTCGGGTGCCGACTTCTACATCCGTGGTATCTCAAACTTCTCAAACAAGAGCGCCACACCGCTTATCCTGCTCGACGATGTCGAGATCACCGCATCCGACCTCAACTATGTTCCGGCCGAAAATATCGAGAGCTTCTCGGTACTGAAAGACGCATCGGCAACCGCTATCTACGGTGCCCGCGGTGCTAACGGTGTTATGATCATCACCACAAAGGGCGGTGACTACAATGCCAAGACAAACGTGAACGTGACATTCGAGAACGCGTTCAACATCCTCAACAGCATGCCCGAATTTGTAGACGGTGCCACATACATGGAACTCTACAACAAGGCTCAGGCCTACCGCACTCCGCTCGTAGCCCCACGCTACACCCAGGAGCAGATAGACCGTACACGCTCGGGCGAGAACCCCTATCTCTATCCGGACGTAGACTGGCAGGAGACCCTGTTCAAGAAGATGGCAATGCGCCAGCGCGCCAACATCAACGTTTCGGGCGGCGGTAGCAAGGTGAAATACTACATGTCGCTGGAGGCCAACCACGAGAACGGCCACTACCGCACCGAGAAGCTGTATTCATGGAACAACAACATCCAGAACTACAACTACACCTTCCAGAACAACATCTCCTACAAGCTCACCTCGACCACTACCGTGTCGATGAACATGAACACGCAGATACGTCAGCAGGTGCAGCCTAACGTAAACTCGGAGTCACTGTTCAACTACACACTGCAGTACAACCCGACGCTGTTCCCGGTAACCTATCCCGCACGCGACGGATACAACCACATCCTCTACGGTACCTATGAGCTGGCCGGCGGTCAGTTCCTCACCAACCCGTATGCAGCGATGAACACCTCGTTCTGGCAGTACAACCAGAACACCCTCAACACCGTGATCAAGCTGAACCAGGATCTCGACTTCATCACCAAGGGCCTCAAGCTCCAGGCATGGGTCAACTTCAAGAGCTGGGGCAGCAAGCTTTTCACCCGCTCAATCACTCCCTACACCTATGTAGCAGCCGACGGTGCAGGCAGCGGTGACAGCTGGCAGGATCCCATCTTCGACCTGCGCAGAGGTGCTACCGGTACAAACTACATATCGGACGGCAACCTGACCAACAATACAACCAACACCTTCGAGATGCAGGCCAACCTGAACTGGACACGCTCATTCGGCAGCCACGATCTCAGCGCAATGGTTCTGTATCGCATGCGTGAGTACCGCGACGAGTATTCAAGCCTCCTGCCTAACCGCAACCAGGGCTTCTCGGGTCGTGTGACTTACGACTACGACAGCCGCTACCTGGCCGAGTTCAACTTCGGTTACAACGGTACGGAACGTCTCGCCAAGGGACACCGCTTCGGCTTCTTCCCCGCCGGTTCACTCGGCTGGGTTATCAGCAACGAAGAATTCTGGGAGCCCATCTCGCCCGTCGTTTCATATTTCAAGATCCGCGGATCATACGGTCTGGTAGGTTCTGACGATATCGTGAAGCCCAACGGCGCTTACTTCCTCTATTACGACCAGCTCACCAACGGCGTGATCAACGGCCTCACATGGCAGCCAGGTGCCGGCGGTAGCGCAGGCTGGGGCGCAAGCCTCGGCGGTCCTCAGATCATATACTACGGTACTACGGATCTGGGATGGGAAAAGGTTAAGAAACTCGACATCGGTGTTGACTTCCGCCTGTGGAACTCGCTCAACGTTGCCCTCGACTACTTCGTCGACAAACGCTACGACATGTTCATGCAGCGTAACTCATGGCCCTCGATGCTCGGTTATGGCGACATGATGCCTTATGCTCCTGTAGGCCGCGCCGAGAACAAAGGTTTCGAAGGTAGCCTGACCTACAACGAGCGCATCACTAACGACCTGTCGTTCAGCCTTACCGCCAACTTCACCTACAACAAGAACAAGCTCATCAACATGGACGAGCTGAACTACCGCTACCCCTGGCAGTATCAGACCGGCCTGCCCCTCAACCACACTCGTGGTTACATTGCCGAAGGCCTGTTCAAGTCGCAGGAAGAAATCGACAACAGTCCCGTACAGAACCTCGGTTCTACCGTAATGGTGGGCGATATCAAGTACCGCGACCTCAACGGCGACGGACAGATCAACCAGGATGACCAGACCATGATCTCCGAGTACGGAACAGTACCCCGCCTGCAGTATGGTTTCGGTGCTACCATCAACTGGAAGAAGTTTGACTTCGGTTTCTTCTTCACCGGATCGGCCAAGCGCACTCTGCTTATCAGCGGTGCCATGATGAACGGCGTCGACAACGCTCCCTCGCCCTTCCAGCAGACACCTGGCAACGCTCCGCGTAACGTCCTCTCGTGGATCGCCGAGTCAGCATTCGATCCCGACAAGGGCAACTTCGACGCCGAATATCCTCTGATGGGTATCAACGTCACCGACGTAGCCAACAACACCGTGGCTTCTACCTTCTGGACCCGCAGCGGCGCATTCATGCGTCTCCGCAACGTAGAGCTCGGTTGGACATTCCCCCTCGGCCGCGTTTACGTATCTGGCGTCAATCTTCTTAACTTCACATCGTTCAAACTCTGGGATCCCGAGCTGAAGAGCTGGAAGACCTATCCCATGCAGAAGACTGTGAATGTGGGTGTTCAATTCAACATCTAATCCTATCATCCAATACTTATGAAATTATTCAAATCATATAAAAAGCTGGGTCTCACCGCCCTTATGGCAGGCATGCTGAGCTTTTCATCCTGCAACTACCTCGACATCGTTCCACCGGAACAGGTGCAGGTGAACGACGCGATGGAAAACCACCAGAATGCTCTGGGATTCCTCTACAGCTGCTATGCGTTCTCTAAGAACGATAACGTTGGCGAACTGCCCTACGGCAACTATCTTTATGACATCAACACCACCGCCGACGATATCCTCAACCCACACGCTTGGGCTGCCGACGGAAACGGTGGTCCCGCACTCATTCTGCTCAACACCCTCTCCGCTCAGAATGCACGCGACTACTGGGGTCACAACTACAACGGTATCGGACAGTGCCTCCTGTTCCTCGAGAAGCTCGACGAGTGCGATCCTCTCGGACGCGGCATAATCACAGCCGAGGAAGACAGAGAGTGGCGCGCCGAAGCTAAAGCCCTCAGCGCTTACTACCACTTCGTGATCCTGCGCCGCTATGGCCCGATCGCTATCCTCGAGGAGCGTCTGCCCCTCGATGCTCCACAGTCCATATTCCCCGGTCGCTACCACTTCGACTACTGCGTGGACTGGATCTGCCAGCAGCTTGATGAAGCCGCCAAAGACCTCCCCGCCATCCGCGACGTGGCATACATGGGACGTATGACATCAACCATCTGTAAGGCCGTCAAGGCGCAGGCTCTCCTGCTCGCCGCATCGCCCCTCTGGAACGGTTCATTCCCCTACACTACATTCAAGAACGACACTTGGGAAACTCCCGGCTACGGCACCGAGCTCGTCAGCCGCAAATACGACGAAAGCAAATGGACCCGCGCCCTCGCTGCCGTAGAAGAAGCCATCACCTGGGCCGAAGGCCAGGGCCAGCGCTCACTCTACACCAACAACGAGTATCGTGACGCCAACATCAACCTGAACGACCTCTACATCCCCGGAAACGTTTCCGACAAGTTCAAGGAAGATGTTCTCCGCATGCGCTACCTCCACTACGCCTGCGAGAACGAAGGAAACCGCGAGGGTATCATGGTAACCAACCCCGGCGGTCTCACCACCCAGTGGTTCGCTTCATTCCCGCGCAACATCATGCAGCTCAACAGCGGTACTGTACTCTCCGGTTTCTCCGGCTTCAACCCCACTCTCAACGCCGTGCAGCGCTTCCTCACCGCCGACGGCTACATGCCCGAGAACGACCCCAACTTCATCGACGAGTCTCAGTGGTATGAGAGCGCCGGAATGCCCGACAATGGCGTTGGCCGCAGCCGTATCATCAACCTCTGCGTAAACCGCGAGCCGCGCTTCTATGCCTGGATCGGATTCGACGGTGGTGACTACTCTATGCGTATAGCCAACGGCGAGCCCAAGACCCTCAACATGCTCGACAAGACAATGCAGGGCTACAACTCCGCTACCCGCGACAACTCTGCCACCGGTTTCCTCTGCCAGAAGTTCATGCCGCCCGTAATGCAGATCTCCAAGGATAACGCCTATGTAGGCTACGTTTCACCCTCACGTATGGTAATCCGTCTCGCCGAGCTCTACCTCGCGCGTGCCGAGTGTAACGCCGCCCTCGGAAACACCGAAGCCGCTATCCGCGACATCAACGTTATCCGCAACCGCGCCGGTGCAACTCCCCTCACCTCTGCCATGGTCAACGCTTCCGGCATGAACATCATGGAGTGGGTCAAGACCGAATGGAACAACGAATTCTTCGCCGAAGGCAAGCGCTTCTTCAACGTACGCCGCTGGGTTGAAGGTGAGAAATACTTCGGCCTCGGAAAGCGCCTTGGCCTCAACGCCCTCTCTAAGGAGAACCCAACCTTCGAGGAGTTCAACAAGCCTACTACTCTGCCCTACACCTACACCTGGGGCAACAAGCTCTACCTGTACCCCATACAGTATGGCGACGTTTACGCTAACCCACAGCTTGTACAGAACCCCGGCTTCTAAAATCACTTAACTTTAGCGATAAATGAAAAAATTATATATAGCATCAACCATAGCGGGGCTGTTGCTCGCCGGTACTTCTTGCTCTGAGACTTACGACATCTATCCCGAAGACTCCGCAAGTGTCGTAATGATCAAGGACGCCGGTGCGAAGGAGCTGACCGTTTACTCCACCGAGACCAAGGTGCCCGTTTCAGTGACTATACTGAAAGGTGGACACAGCGAGGGTCGCGACGCTGTCATCGAGCTGCGTGCGATGGACCAGGCCGAATTCGATGAATATCGTGCTGAAGCCGGTACTCCATACACCCTCCTCCCCTCCGACTGCTTCTCTTTCACTCAGGAGGGTCAGACCACTTCCACCCAGATCCAGATGAGCGCCGACGAGACCTACAAGATCGTAGAAGTCTACATCAACGCTTCCGCTTTCGGACAGTACATGGAAAACTACGACGCTTCTCTCTACCGTCCCGTTCTTCCTATCGTCCTCCAGAGCTCCGACGCTTCGGTCAACACCGACAGCTACGAGACTTTCATCCTGCCCAGCTATGTTGAGCCGGGTCTCGAGTTCAAGCAGAACGGTCTCCGCAGCTACGATCTCTCTAACGGAAAGATGACAGCCACTGTCACTCTCCCGATCGAGAACAAGTGGGACATCACATTCACTGTAGGTGTCGACAAAGACCTTCTCGACAAGTACAACCGCGAGAATGAGACCGACTACACCCTCATTCCCGAAGCGGCTTACTCTGGCCTCCAGACAAGCTACTCAATGCCCGCCGGAACATCTTCGGTCGAGATCTCTCTCAATATCGACCCCTCTAAGATGGACCTCAACGACGCCCTCCCGCTCAAGATCACGAGCTGCAGCGTCAGCGGTATCGAGCCCGACGAGCAGACCGGCTGGTTCATTGCCGACGCATCGGTTCCCTTGACCGCCGACATGTTCTCGACAAACGCTCTCGAACCCTCCGAAGGTTCGCTGGCCAACCTGCTCGACAACGACCTGAGCACTTACTTCCACACCGCTTGGTCGGTTAGCGTTTCAGGTTATCACTGGATTCAGGTCACAACTCCCGACAAATACTCCAAGATCCAGATATCCTACAGCAACCGCGTCAGCGCTACCACAAACGCCCTCGCATTCTTCAACTTCTACACCGGCACATCAAACAACGATCTGACCATGGTGAAGAAGTACGTCTGGGATGCCGACGGCCTCAACGGCGCAAGCGGTGGCTGGACTACCCTGGCTCCAATGTCGCTCTCGACTCCTCAGAACGTGTTCCGCATCGAGAACACCAGAAGCTGGAACGGCAACCTGTTCTTCGTTATGACCGAATTCCGCATGAAGGCGATCTAATCCCCACGGACTATTACACACAAAGCGAAGGCGCGGCCTGCAACCGCCCTTCGCTTTTATTTTTGCCCGGCCATAACTGACCGGCACCATCCTCTCAGCTACCGTCAGCGACCCTCAGCGATCACCGACGCGATCTCCCAGTCAAGAGGACTGTCTATGTCCACGCTGTCACGCTCCGTCATCTCATACTTCACCCTGCGCTCGAACGAGCTCAGCGGCCCCCGCCTCAGCGACGCCGGATTGATTATGTATATCGCCCCGTTATACTCCCAGCAGTCCGGTGCATCCTGACGGCACAATATCGCCCCGCCGCCTTTGCTTATATGCAGCATACCATCACCATCCTCCTCATAGCAGTTCAGATACGGATTCGTTCGCGCCGGCCTGACGCTCACCACCATGTCCAGACCATCATTATACATCGCCAGGGCCTCACGCACATGAGCCCCCGTCCTGAAGGGAGAAGTCGGCTGCAAAAGTATCACCACATCCGGCTCATACCCCCGGTCCCTGTAGAAATCAAGCGCGTGCAGCAGCACCGGATAAGTACCCGCATTGTCCGCCGCAAGCTCCGCCGGACGCATGAACGGCACATCTATACCCGCGGCCCGCGCGCAAGCCGCTATCTCGCTGTCATCCGTCGAGACACATATCTCACTGTCCGCTGCCACAGCCCGCGCTGCCTCTATCGTATAGTGGAGCAACGGCTTGCCCGCAAGCGGCTTTATATTTTTTCCCGGCACGCCCTTGCTGCCGCCACGTGCGGGTATTATGACCAGTGGCTTCATTTCTTGCTATTATAATAAAAAAAGCGCTACCGCTGTCCACAAGACATGATAGCGCCTGATGTATGGAAGCCGGAGTCTCGCTCCGGCCAACTTCAAATAGTTATATTAGTTCTGAGCGGGAGCTTCAGCCTCTACAGCCTCTACAACAACTGTGGTGTCGTTGGTCAGAGTGTCAACAGCTTCAACAGCCTCTACAGCCTCTACAACTTCTGTTTCTGCTACGATGCTATCGGTGGCGGTAGCTTCAGCCTCGCTCTTGTTACCGCAAGCGGTAAAAGCAACAGCTACGGCAACGGCTGCAGCTGCGCAAATGAAAGTCTTCTTCATAATTTGATGTAGTAAGTTATATTAAGTTATAATTCGTTGTCAATAAGACTGCCATTGGTGAATGGCTCGGCAAAAGTACGATAAAAAATTATGCTGTACAACATATTTTTTAAAAATTTTCAGAATTAACACTCCCGCTTCAATTATAAGTTGGAAATAACACATGTTTTTTTGTAATTTTGAGCATTATATGTCCACAAAACTCCAGATGAAGAAGCGTGTAAGACTGATACGCATATTGTTAAGCATCGGCGCCCTCGCCCTCTTGACGGGTGGGCTGACGCTCGGCGGCATGCAGATTCCTCTCTTCGCCGGATGGATTGTCAAAGTTCAGCTCCTCCCCGCCGTCGCAAGCTTCTCTCTGCTCACATTCCTCCTCTGGCTCTGTGCAACTCTCCTGTTCGGACGCATCTACTGCTCCACTGTCTGCCCTATGGGCACTGTCATGGATATCGCCGGACGACTGAGCCGCCTGCCCGTCCGCGACGGACTCCCCGCAAACGAAAAGCGGCGCTACCGCTACACCCACCCACAGACATCCCTGCGCTACATCCTCCTCGTCGGTGTGCTCACCTGCCTTATCGGTGGATTCATGGCCATTCCATCGCTTATCGACCCCTACACGGCCTACGAACGCCTCTGCACCACTATCCTCCACCCCCTCTGGTGCTCAATCTCGGGATCCGACACGACCGTCAACCCCACCGCCGCGACCCCCGGCACGATATATCCCCCGCTCATGATTGCCATGGCCACATCCGCGGGAGCTGCCGTCGCAGTCTCGACCATCCTCATCGTCGCTTGGTTTGCCTGCCGCAACGGACGGGTCCTCTGCAACACCATCTGCCCTGTCGGAACCACCCTCGGCATGGTCAGCCGGTACTCCGTCTTTCAGATGGACATCGACACCGACCTCTGCACACAATGCCGCCGTTGCGTCGACGGATGCAAGGGAGGATGCATCAACCTCGACGACCATACCGTCGACAGCTCACGTTGTGTGGTGTGTTTCGACTGCACTGCGCTCTGCCGCGACAACGCTATCCGCTACACCGCCACCCGCAAGCAACTCTCCATACCAATGATGCAGCGCACCGAGTCAAAACGACCGCTCGGCAGGGCAACTGCCATGACAAAAAACTGAGAAAAAACAGAACAACCGCAATGAAACAATACCTCGAACTGCTTCAACATATCAAGGACCACGGAACCGACCGCATGGACCGCACAGGCACAGGCACACGCAGCGTCTTCGGCTACCAGATGCGTTTCAACCTCGACGATGGATTCCCCCTCCTCACCACCAAAAAGCTCCATCTCAAGTCTATCATCCACGAGCTCCTCTGGTTCCTCAAAGGCGACACCAACGTCAGGTATCTTCAGGACAACGGTGTCCGGATATGGAACGAATGGGCCGACGCCGACGGCAATCTCGGGCCTATCTACGGAAAGCAGTGGCGGGCATGGCGCGACTACAACGGTGGCACGATCGACCAGATCGCCCAGGCCATCGATACCATACGCCACAACCCCGACTCACGGCGTATCATCGTCAGCGCATGGAACGTCGCCGACATCGACAGCATGCACCTCCCTCCATGCCACGCCTTCTTTCAGTACTATGTGGCCGGCGACCGTCTTAGCCTCCAGCTCTATCAGCGCTCTGCCGACTGCTTCCTTGGTGTACCTTTCAACATCGCCAGCTACGCCCTGCTCCTCATGATGACCGCACAGGTCACCGGACTCAAGCCCGGCGACTTCGTCCATACCCTCGGCGACGCACATATCTACACAAACCATCGCGAGCAGGTCGATCTGCAGCTCAGCAGAACCCCCGGACCCCTGCCCCGCATCATTCTCAATCCCGACATCAAGGAAATTGGCGACTTCCATTACGACGATTTCACCCTCGAGGGCTATGACCCCCAGCCATCCATCAAAGCAGAAGTAGCCGTATGACCAACCGACACACCATCACTATCATTGTGGCTTGCGCACAGGACGGAGCCATAGGACGGGCCGGCGACATGCCGTTCCGCATCAGCGACGACCTCCGGCGGTTCAAGCAGATCACCCTCGGGCATCCCCTCATCATGGGCCGCAAGACCTTCGAGTCTCTGCCCGGAGTTCTCCCCGGACGCACCAACATCGTTGTCAGCCGCAACCCCGGCTATGCACCCGACGGTGTCAAGGTCTGCGAGTCCCTCGAACGTGCTGTCAAGATAGCCCGTGAATGCGAAGGCAACGACAACATCATGATTATTGGCGGTGGCGAGATCTACCGCCAGGCCATCACCCTGGCCGATATGATCGAACTCACCGAAGTCGAGGCCCGCTACGACGACGCCGACACTTTCTTTCCCGACATTCAACCATCCATGTGGTCCCTCCGCGAGCTGAGCCAGTGGAAATCCGACTCCAGGTCCGGACTGCGCTACCGCTACCTCACCCTCCGGCGGATCAGAAACAAATAAACACTAAGTAAATCCTGTAAACCATGACACAGACCGAACAATTCAACAAAGATCAGGCCTACCAGGGCGTTCTGATCAGCGGATTCAGCATGCTGGGCATCATTGTACTGCTGATTGCAGCAGCCGCGTGGGGATTTTACACCGAGTCTCCCGTTCTCATTGGGCTGGGTGGACTCGCCATATTTGCCGCCGTATTCTGTATGTGCGGATTCATGACCCTCGAACCCAACGAGGCCATGGTCATGATATTTTTCGGAAAATACAAAGGCACTGTCCGCCGCGTCGGATACACATGGGCCAACCCGCTCATGACCAAGCGCAAGATGTCCCTCCGCATACGCAATCTCGATGTCGAGCCGATCAAGGTCAACGACCGCACCGGCAACCCCATTCTCATCGGACTCGTGCTCGTCTGGAAAGTCACCGACACCTATCGTGCCGTATTCGACGTTGACAACAGCGGCCGCAACGGATCAGTCCTCTCCAATTTCGTCGCCATACAGAGCGATGCCGCTCTGCGCGAGGTGGCCGGACGCTACGCCTACGACAACAACAGCATTCACACCGACGAGATCACCCTCCGCGACGGTGGCGAGCATGTCAACGACGAACTCGAGAAGAAACTCAACGAACGTCTCGCCATGGCCGGAATCGAAGTCGTGGAAGCCCGTATCAACTATCTCGCCTACGCCCCCGAGATTGCTGCCGTCATGTTGCGCCGGCAGCAGGCAAGCGCTATCGTCAGCGCTCGCGAGCAGATAGTCGAAGGCGCTGTTGGAATGGTTCGTCTGGCCCTCGAGACCCTCGAACGTGATCAGGTGGTCCAACTCTCACCCGAGCGCAAGGCAGCTATGGTCAGCAACCTCTTGGTTGTCCTCTGCAGCGATGACTCGGCTACTCCGGTGGTAAATGCCGGCGAATGACAAACCTCATAGACCATAGACCTCAATACCATGAAACGATTAGTGATATTTGATCTCGACGGTACCCTCCTCGACACTATCGACGACCTCGGTACTGCTACCAACTACGCCCTCGCTCAATCCGGTTATGCGCAGCATTCTCTCGACAGCTACCGCGACATGGTTGGAAACGGTATTACAAAACTCATTGAACGCGCCCTCCCGGTCGATGCCCGTACCGGCGACACTATTGAGCGCGTTCGTGAGAAATTCAAGGAATACTACGGCAATCACCTCACCGACTTCACAAAGCCATACCCCGCCATACCCGAACTGCTTGATGAGCTCCGGGCGCGCGACATAGCCATTGCCGTTGCCAGCAACAAGTATCAGGAGGCCGTCGACAAACTTATCGGCCACTTCTTCGGCAATCTCCAGTGGGCCGCTGTCGAAGGCCACAGGATCGGATACCCCACCAAGCCCGATCCATCCATTGTCTTCAGAGTCCTCTCCGAACATCCCGCCCGCAAGGACGAGGTTCTCTACGTCGGCGACTCGGGTGTCGATATGGAGACAGCTCGACGCGCTTGCGTCGAGAGCGTCGGCGTCACTTGGGGTTTCCGGCCCGTGAGTGAGCTCCGCGACTGTCATGCCGACCATATCATTTACAATCCCGACGACATACTCCCTCTGGTCGAAGCCGATGAGATCTGATCCGGCCGGACCTTACCCTGAGTTGACATTATTCCGACACCCCATTTTATGAACAAAATAGTCCGATTCTATGTAGAAGGCTTCAGACAGATGACCACAGGACGTGCGCTCTGGGCTCTCATCATTGTGAAGCTGCTTATCATATTCGGTATCATGAAGCTGTTCTTCTTTCCCGATATACTTAGTCGCGACTACTCTAACGATAGCGAACGGGCGGCGGCTGTGAGGTCCACACTCACATCCCGCTGACGCGCCGACTCCCGAATTTTATTACAAAACCCTCAAATACCAAAAAACAATGGACGACTTGATGAGCGTAGTCGACTGGTCTCGATGGCAGTTTGCGCTGACAGCGATGTATCATTGGCTATTCGTTCCCCTTACACTCGGACTCTCCATGATCGTAGCCATCATGGAAACCATCTATTTCCGCACCCGCGACCGGCGTTGGCTTGCGATGACTAAATTCTGGATGATCCTCTTCGGAATCAACTTTGCCATGGGCGTGGCTACCGGAATTATTCTCGAATTTGAATTTGGAACCAACTGGTCCAACTACAGCTGGTTTGTCGGCGACATATTCGGTGCGCCCCTTGCCATCGAGGGTCTGCTGGCTTTCTTCATGGAATCGACATTCATCGCCGTGATGTTCTTCGGTTGGAACAAGGTCAGCCCGCGCTTCCATCTGGCTTCCACATGGCTCACAGGCATTGGTGCATCCATATCCGCTGTCTGGATCCTCATAGCCAACTCCTGGATGCAATACCCCGTAGGCATGGAGTTCGACCCCGCTCAGATGCGCAATGTCATGTCATCGTTCAGCGAGGTTGTCCTCTCACCTGTCGCTATACACAAGATCATCCACTCTATTGCCAGCGGTTGGACACTCGCAGGCGTCTTTGTTATCGGAGTTAGCTGTTGGTTCCTCCTCAAAAAGCGCCACCACGACTTTGCTGTCTCAAGCATCAAGGTCGGCGGTTGGGTAGGTCTGGTAGGCCTCCTGGTCACTCTGTGGGCCGGCGACGGATCAGCTCTCGATGTCGCTAAATATCAGCCCATGAAGCTCGCCGCTATGGAGGGCCTCTACAAAGGTCAGCATGGACAGGCTATCACGGCCTTCGGCATAATCAATCCTGCCAAAAACGCGCAGAACGATGAGGATGAATACCTCTTCGACATCTCCATACCCTATGGTCTCTCCTTCCTTGCCACTCACGATCCTCACGCGTTTGTACCCGGTATCAACGACCTTATCGAAGGTCGTTACATCACTGCCGCCGGCGACACTGTCAATACCGTAAGCTATGCCGAGCGTATAGCCCTCGGAAAACAGGCGCACGAAGCGCTCAGAGCATTCGACAAAGCCTATGCCGCCGGCGACCAGGCCGCTATGGATGCCGCAAAGGCCGATCTCCGTACCAACTACAAGTATTTCGGTTATGGATATCTCGACTCGCCTTACGATGCTGTTCCTCCCGTAGCAATGACCTTCTATACATTCCATATCATGGTCATTCTCGGAAGCTATCTCCTCCTCTTCTTCGTGGTTGTGCTGTTTGTTGTCTACCGCAAGCCCGCTTGGCTGGGCAAAAAGTGGCTCCTTTGGATTGGAATGCTCAGCATAGCGGCTGTATGGATCTGCTCCGAGGCCGGTTGGATCACTGCCGAAGTAGGTCGTCAGCCCTGGATCATTCAGGACATCATGCCTACCCGCGCAGCCATAAGCGACATCGCCACATCCACTGTCATAACCACATTCTGGATGTTTGCAGCTGTATTCACAGCTCTTCTGTGTGCTGAAATGTGCATAATGGGCCGGCGCATTGCCAAAGGTCCCGAAGATCCCGGAAGCACTGACAAATAACCTCACTCCATCCATATTATAATCATGATTCAGATAGAATTTCTACAGGCATACTGGTGGCTCCTCATATCCATTCTCGGGGCCGCACTGGTGTTTCTTCTGTTTGTTCAGGGCGGACAGACCATGTTCCTGACCCACAGCGACACCATCGAGCGATCAATGCTCGTCAACTCGCTCGGACGCAAATGGGAGCTTACTTTCACCACTCTCGTGGTATTCGGAGGCGCATTTTTCGCCAGCTTCCCCTTGTTCTACTCTACCAGCTTCGGCGGTGCATACTGGCTCTGGATGCTGATTCTTTTCAGCTTCATCATCCAGGCCGTGAGCTATGAGTTCCGCCGCAAGCCCGGCAATCTGTATGGCACAAAATTCTACGACACGCTGCTTTTCATCAACGGATGCGTAGGCTGTATTCTGCTGGGTGTTGCCGTGGCTATGTTCTTCTTCGGTGCCCAGTTCACTGTCGGAATGGGTAATATTCTTGATCCCGGATCGCCGGTCATCTCGCGATGGGCGCCCACACGCGGCATTGAAGCCATATTCTGCTGGAAGAACCTCCTTCTTGGTGTTGCCGTCCTCTTCCTCGCACGCACTCAGGCCGCTCTCTACTTCATGGACAATCTTGCCGGCGACGATCACTTGTTCGCCGTCAACAAGCGCCGCGTTCTTGTCAACGGCCTTATTTTCGCCGTTCTCTTCGTTGTCTTCCTGGTCGTGCTGCTTCTCAGCAGTGGACTGCAGACCACTGGACTCCACTCGTTCGAGGTTGTCGAATACAAGTATCTCATGAACTTCATCGATATGTGGTGGGTTGCCCTGATATTTCTGGTTGGCGTCGTACTCGTGCTCTTTGCAATCGGCAAGGCGGCTCTGAGCCGGCATTTCACCAAAGGTATCTGGATCTCAGGTGTCGGGACTATGCTCGTCGTGATGAGCCTGTTCTGGATCGCTGGATTCAACGACACTCCTTACTATCCGTCTTTGCTCGATCCCGGCTCGTCGCTTACGATAAGCAACAGCTCCTCCACTGAGTTCACCCTCTGGGTGATGTCTTGTGTCTCATTGATACTGCCGTTCGTCATTGCCTATATAGCATACGTATGGTACTCGATGGACCGTCAGCCCATCACACCCGCCGAGATGCGGTCGGATGGTCATAAATATTGAACTGATGTCCTCCTCCTCGATATGGAAGGACTGATGCACTATATATGGGAGCACCGTCTGTGGCCTGCAGGACAACTGCGGACTACAGACGGTGCGGCCATTTCTGTCATCGATCCCGGACGTCATAACAACGACTCCGGGCCCGACTTCTTCAACGCGAAGATCAGGATTGACAACCGTACTTGGGTCGGGAATGTCGAGATACACGTCCGGGCAAGCGACTGGCACCGCCACGGACACGATAGGGATGCCGCCTACGACACCGTCATCCTCCACGTGGTCGACAAGGATGACGCGGCTGTATGCCGTAGCAACGGCGAGCTCATACCCCAGCTGCGTATGCCCTGCAACCCCGCTTTCGGAAAGGAATACGAACGCCTCACATGCCGTGCCGACATCGACCTCCCTTGCGCCGATATGTTGAGGACTCTCCATCCCCTGCGCCTTACCGACTGGATTGGCGCGTTGGCCTATGAACGCCTTTACGGGAAAAGCGACCGTGTCCTGGATCTCCTCAAGCGTTTTTCCGGCGATTGGGAACAGACAACCTACGTCACCATTGCGCGCGCCCTTGGTTTCGGGACCAATGCCGAGCCCTTCGAACAGCTCGCCTTGTCAACACCCCTGCTCTTCATCGGCAAACACAGCGACAACAGTATCGCCATCGAAGCGATCCTGTTCGGACAGAGCGGACTCCTCCGCGACTGCCACGATGGCTATGAAGAGGTCCTCAGGAAAGAATACAGGTTTCTCGCTGCCAAATTCGGACTCCGCCCTATCGACCGCGGCTCCTGGCGTATGGCCAGGATGCGTCCCGCCAATCTGCCGCATCGCCGCATTGCCACTTTGGCATCCATGCTCTCCGGAGGATTCCGTATGTTCAGGAGAGTCGCCGGATGCACGACGGTCGACGAAGCCCGCCGGCTCTTCAGTCCCGCCCTCAGCGCATACTGGCAGACCCACTACACCTTCGGACCCGAAAGCGCTAAAGTTCCGGTCAACATGAGCCGAAGCTCCACCGACCTCCTTGTTATCAATGCCATCATACCATTGCTCCACGCCTACGGCACAGCGCATGGTCAGGAAGAATACTGTACCCGCGCCATAGAGATGCTTGAGAATTTACCTGCCGAGCGCAACCGGATAACCGAAGCCTTTGGCCGGGCCGGAATCGAAGTGAAAGACGCTTTCGGCAGTCAGGCCCTCATTCAGCTGCGGCGCAACTACTGCGAACAGCGGAAATGCCTCTTTTGCCGCGTTGGCCACCGGATGCTCTCCGCAAGTGCCGTCCGCAGTCTGTAGCTTAAGCTCCGTCACTCTGGATTTGCGTTTGCGCTCGCTTAATCGTAACTTTGCATCAGGCAAACACAAATTTCACTGCAATGGTAAAAAAATACACAATTTTAATGATGGCGCTTGGTGCGGCGGCTTTCAACATGTCGGCGCAGTATCAGGGCCGTGTTTTTGAGGATGTCAACGGGAACGGCATCTATGATAAAGGCGACAAACCGCTCGCGCAAGTCGCTGTAAATGACGGACTTAACGTCGTGAAGACCGGAAAGGACGGTCGCTTCTCGATTTCCGGTAGTGGGAACCCGTTCGTAACAATCACTGTACCAACAGGTTACATGGCAAATCGTGGTCATTACATACCCGCCGGAAGCACTCAGAACTACGATTTCCCCCTCAAACGCTACACCCCGAAGATAGGCAAGGACGGACGCCATAGCTTCATCCAAGTCACTGACTCCGAAATATTTAACACTACCGGAAACGACAAGTGGATCTCCGATGTCAAGCAGTTGGCCACCGACCAGGGCGCCGCCTTCGTGGTCCATACAGGCGACATCTGCTACATCAAAGGTTTGAAGGAGCATATCACCTTGATGAACAGCGACTTAATGGAGATTCCAGTTTACTATTGCGTCGGAAATCATGACCTTGTGGCAGGTAAATATGGCGAAGAACTCTTCGAAAGCATCTATGGTCCTGTGTATTACTCATTTGACGTAGCCGGCACCCACTATGTAGTGACCCCGATGCCGGGTGGCGACCACCGTCCTTCGTACACTACCGATCAGATTGCACGTTGGTTACGCAATGATCTTCAGGCAGTTAAGCCCGGCACACCCGTTATCATGCTCACACACGACCTGCTGACCAACGGAAATGAATTCCTGTATGGCACAACAGAGAAGCTAAACCTAAACGACGCCAACCTAAAAGCCTGGATATATGGACATTGGCACATCAACCACATGAAACAGCAAGGTGATGTCGTGACCATCTGCACCTCCACTCCCGACAAGGGTGGCATAGACCACTCGACAGGCTCTTACAGGCTGATACACACCGACATGCGTGGTAACATAGAGTCGACTCTGGTATATCCGTACCTGCATGACCATGCTGTGATTGCGAGTCCGCAAGGAGAATCGTCAACCGGCACTGTGACGGTTAACGCATATTCATCCACATCGCCGGTAAAATCAGTCATAATCAGCTGTGAATCAGAAGGAAAGACGGTAATCAAGAATCTGAAACTGAAACAGCAGACCGACTGGAGCTGGACTGCGCGACTTCCGGAGGCAGCCTTGGCCGAAGGCAAGGATATGAAGCTGACAGCCAGAGTGATATACAACTCAGGAAAGGAAACCACAGCCGAATCAATGTACCGTCATACGGCTCCCAAGGCATATGAGAGCGGAAGCGACTGGACAAACCTCGTGAAGAACGCGGCGCACAACGGTGGCGTGGTCACTGACGCACACATCGACAGCACTGCCAGTCTCGCATGGGTAATGAACGTAGGATCAAACCTTTACATGACATCGCCGCTGGTATATGACGGCATGGTATACACAGCGTCGGTCGATGAAAACATGAAGGGCGGGGCTGCTGTGTACGCACTCGACGCCGCTACAGGAGAACTGAAATGGAAAACTCCCGTCAAAAATTCCATAAAGAACACCATCGCGATAACCGACGGTAAAGTTTTCGCCCAAGACACTGAGGGTCAAATATATGCACTGAATGCCAAAGATGGCAGCATCGCATGGGAACACAAACTGCCAGCCCGCGGTCTCCCGGCCATGATAGAGGGTCTGGCAGCCACTGATGGCAAGGTATTTGCCGGCACCGGCAAGGCTCTGTCGGCTTTCGATGCCAACAGCGGCAAACTGTTATGGCGCAACGATGAATGGAATCAGGGAGAGGGTACAACCTCGACACTGGCTGTAGGTGCCGGAACAGTGATAGGCTCTGTGCAATGGAGCGCATTGTATGGCAACGATGAAAAGACCGGCAAGAAACTATGGTCGGAGAGCAAGGAGGGTCTGAGCAACCGAGGATCGACTCCGGCCATACATGGAAACCTGGCATATCTGGTGTCGATGGAGAGCTTTTTCATAATCGATGCGACAAGCGGCCGGATAATAGCCCGCAAGAAACTGCCTATGAAGGTCGACGCTACATCAACTCCACTGCTGACTGATAGCGAGATAGTGTTCGGGACATCGGAAAATGGCATAGCCGCTATTGACAATGAGACATTTGAGGTAAAATGGATATGTCCGACAGGTAAGTCGCTGATCTACACCTCTCCATATACACGTCCGGATGCATGCACATCGGAAACCAGTCCGATAATGTGCGGCGATGTGATATATACCGGTGCTTCTGACGGCAAGCTGTATGGCATTGACAGAAAGAGCGGTAAAACAGTGTGGCAGCATGATTGCGGGGCTCCGGTGTTCAGCTCGGTGGCCATAAGCGGTAATTCAATGTATGCCACAGACTTTGGTGGAAACGTATACTGTTTCAGATAATGTTTCTGATACTCGGGATACTTGCGGCAGGTGCGATTGCCGGCTATCTGGCGAGAAGATTATGTGAGCGGAAGATTCCTGATACGGGAGGTCTGCTGACATGGACTGTACGCGTCATGCTTCTGGCTTTCGGAGCGAGCATAGGGGTTAATGACGAGATAATGGACAGTCTGCCAACCCTTGGATTGCGAGGTGCGGCATTAGGAATCTCGGCCATGACCGGCAGCGCTCTGTGCTGCATGTTGCTTGAGCGTCTGAGCGGGGGTATAAAACCTGCTCAGGCGCCCGGCAGCCCCTCATCGGGGGCTAATGGACTACTACGGATGGCAAGCGGATCGGCAATGACCGTGCTGTTTTTCGGAACCGGAGTAGCGTGCGGTACATGCGGAACAGTGCCTGACTGGGCCAACATGGATTCCATATCGGAATGGCTTCTGCGCCTTCTGATAGCGCTGGTAGGTTTCGGACTGGGGAGCAATCCGCACAGAGAAACTGGATTGACGGGCCGGAAGGCCAGTGTGCTTCTGGTAGCACCTGTATCGGTAGCCGGCACAGCGATAGCCGGCATAGCGGCCGGTATAATACCGTGGGGATATGATGTAGGTGACAGCGTGTGTGCTGTATCAGGAATGGGATACTACAGCCTGTCGTCGCTGCTGATCGTAGATCTGAAAGGTGCGGCAGGTCTACAGCTGGGTGCCGTAGCATTGCTCGGGAATATTTTCCGTGAGCTGACGGCTCTTGTATTCGCACCTGTAATAGGCCGGCGAATGGGAGCATACGCACTTACAGGGGCCGCAGGAGTGACATCGCTCGATGTACTGCTGCCGTCGATAAGGAACGCCTGTGGCGAAGGTGCTGTAGGTATAGCACTGGTAAACGGAATCATGCTTGAGATAGCGTGTCCACTTATCATAACTGCGGCCTGCATGTTGTAGATCAAGCCGGAGAGTGGTGAGAAGCAGAGGAGAATGAACTGATAATGCAGGTATCAGGCTGCTGTGGCGAGCTGTATCTGTCCCCACAGCCATGGGCCGAAGCCAAGAACAGAATCAATGAGCAGGCGTCCATAGGAGCGCTGTCCCATAATAACTTGGCTCGACGGTGACATGACAAGCCAAATATTGAGCACGATGCTGATGGCAAGAGTCCAGGCAAGAACGCGGAACACGGCTCCGGCAAATGCATCGACAGGACCGAGCAGCACGGCGTGGATGATACGTCGAAGAAGACGGCAGACAATACGGACAGCCAACCATACGACAATGAACAGGATGACATTTGCCACTATACCGGCGGTATACATGTTCCACCCGGACTGAGAGGGATCGTTAGCGCCGACCTCGCGGGCAAATGCTTCGGTACATGCATCGCCTCCGAGACGACAGATGATCAGAGCGACCACAACGGCCAACACTGCCCCAAACTGGGATATAACGCCCCGCCGATAGCCAGTGACAGCTGCTGCGACAAGGATAATGAGTATGATGATGTCAAGAATCATGAACGTAAGAATTGCGATGAAAAAAACTATGGGAGAACACCATAAACCGGGTGTCTCCCATAGGATATTGTCATAGTAAGAAATTACTTCTTGGCCTGGTCGGCTGCCTTAAGCATTTCCTGGACAGCGCGAACGAGCTGCGGATCGCGTCCGTTGAGCTGATCTTCGGGAGAGTTGTAGATCTCGATGTCGGGCTGAAGCTCGAGGTTCTCGAGGTAGCGGCCCTGCATATCCTTCATACCAACCTGCGGAATACCAAATACAAGACGCGGCTCTATCTGATTTTCCCACCAAACGGCAGTCATGGTTCCGGGTACAGGTGCTCCTATGAGTTTACCGAGACCGAGAGTCTTGTATGTCCAGGGGAAACCGTGAGCGTTGGAGTAGTTGTCTTCGCATACAAGCACGCAAGAGGGCTTGGTCCAACGATTGAATGGGTCATCGCCTACATACTGTCCACGCGGCTCGAAAGTAGCGAACTTGGTTCCTGACAGGAGGATAGCGAGATCCTCGTGCAACCATCCACCGCCATTATGACGGGTATCTATAATGACAGCATCGCAGTTGCGGAAGCGACCGAGCAGATCGCGGAAAGTCTTCCGGAACGAGGGGCTGTCCATGCCCTGAATGTGGATGTAACCGACGCGACCGTCAGAGAGGCTATCGACCATAGCGGTCTTCTGCTCCACCCAACGATTGTAGAGCAGATTGCCGGCAGAGTAGATAGGCTTGACAGACTCCTCGAAGGTTTTTCCGTCGGCCGGGTTCTTAACCGTAAGGAGGGTTGACTTACCTGCCTTACCAGCAAGGAGATGATTGTAGTCGGCACCGGCGAGTATCGGCTGTCCGTCGATCTCAGTGATGATGAATCCGGGCTTGACTTTTGAAGAGGCTTTGTCGAACGGACCACCCTTCAGGATCTCGGCGATACGGATACCGTCGCCATCGTAGTTGTGATCGACAAAGATACCGAGCGAGGCGTTGCTGCGGACGGTGACATTGCCTTCAGAGCCATAGAAACGTGCTCCGGTGTGAGAGCCATTAAGCTCGCCGAGGATCTCGGAGAGGAGTTCCTGGAAATCGTAGTAATTTGTGATGTGAGGCAGGAATCGCTCATACTGGTCGTGATAAGCCTTCCAGTCGATACCATGGATCTCGGGATCGTAGAACTTGTCCTGAACCTGACGCCAAGCGTGATTGAAGATGTATTCGCGCTCCAAAGCGGGACGCCAAGTGAACTCGGCTGCAAAGTCGACGGGCTTGTTCTGGCCTGAAGCAAGCTCAAGCTTACGTATATTGCCATTCGAGATGTAGATATTCTCTACCTTCTTATCGGGTACGAAGCCTGCTCCACCTATGCCCTTGATGAGAGTGCGGACGGTGCCTTCGACAAGATTCTTCTCCCAGAGATCATAACCACCCTCGAAAGCAGCGGCGTAGTACAGTTTGTCGCCCTTCGGTGTGATGACAGCATCGGCGAGGTGAGAAGAGTTGGGTGTGAGGCGAATGATACGGTCACGACGGTGTTCGAGATCAAAGACAAGATCTTTCGAAGCCTCATCTTTCTTAGCTTCGTCCTTTTTCTTGGATTTTTTCTTGTCTTTCTTATCTTTTTTGTCGTCGGACTTTTCTTTATCCTCATCTTTGTTGGCCTCATTTTTCTGAGCCTCGGCGAGTTCACGCTCTTCCTTGCTCAGGCGGAAATTATCGTAAGCCTCGCCATCGAAGAACATGATGTAGACATCGGACTCGGCGCCCCAGCTACCGTGGCTACGGTAGCCAGCCATATCGCTGTCCCAGATCATAGCCTTACCATCAAGCACCCACTTAGCATTGCTATCGGTGTAGCCGCTCTGAGTAAGATTTGTCATCTGGCCTGAACCATCTGCCTTTACAAGAACGATATCCTTATTGTTCCAGCCGCCCTTGTCGATAAAATCGGCGAGGAACCACTTGCTGTCGGGCGACCAGGTGTAGCTGACATCGCCATCGGAGTATGAGTAGTTGTACTGAGCCGGGAGAACGGTGCGGATCTTACGTGTGTCAAGATTAACCACACAGAGTTCGGTACGGTCCTTGAGGAATGCCACTTCCTTGCCATCCGGAGAAAATTCGGGCTGGAACGCATTGTACGATTCAAGAACGATGGGTTCTTCCTTAAGCTCCTTGGCATAAGTGAAACGTTTGTCGTCCTTGCGCGGGAGGGTAGTCATATATATACCCCACCGTCCATCGCGCTCGGCAGAGTAGACGAGTTTCGAGCCATCGGGGCTGAAACTTACGTTGCGCTCCTGCTCAGGAGTGTCGGTTATGCGCTTTGTAGTGGAATAATCGGTAGCAGTGACATATACATCGCCATGCATCGTGAAAGCGATCTCCTTGCCGTTTTCGCTGAGGGCGATGTCGCGAGCACCAGAGTAGCGGGTCTGTTCAATGATATCGCTACCATTCTTATCGGAAATGATGCTGACACTGAGCTTGACAGGCTGCTGGCCTTCGCGCATGGTGTATATCTCACCATTCCAGCCGAAACAGAGGGTGCCGTTGTCGGATGAGGTGAGGAAACGTACGGGATGATCCTTGAAAGATGTGAGCTGCTTCTCGGTCTTACCATCGAGCGAACGGCGGTATACATTGAAAGTGCTGTCCTGCTCGCTAAGATAGTAGAATTCGTTTTTACCGGGTATCCAGACAGGGTTGCGATCCTCGCCACGGAATGTGGTAAGCTTGGTGTAGGAGCGCTGAGGAGCGGGCTTGTCAACATTGTCGGCCATCCAGATATCTCGCGTTATGGAGCTGACATGATGCTTACGCCAGGGATCCTCATAGCCTTTCTTATCGTGGTAAAGAATCCGTCCGGTAGAAGGATCGATTGAAATATCCTCCATAGCGAGAGAGCTGAAGAGCACGGGACGAGAACCGGGAACAGTGGCCACACTGTAGATCTGCGGGAACTGACCTGACGGGAACTGGCTGTCGTTGACATCGGGCATCGAGTTAGCCGAGAAGAGCACATGATCGTTGTCGAGGAAGGCAACAGGTGTCTCGGCTCCGGTGTCTGTAGTAAGCAGCACGGGCTCGCCACCGGCGGGCGAGATGACATAGATGTCGAGATTGCCACGGCGGTCGCTCTGGAAAGCGATCTTGCTTCCGTCGGGACTCCAGACGGGCTTGGAATCGTAGGCAGGATTTGTGGTGAGCTGGCGTGCAGTACCACCGTTTGCGGAGACAGTGTATATGTCACCTTTGTAGCTGAAGGCAATAGTCTTACCATCGGGCGACAGAGCCGGGTAGCGCATCCACAGGGGTGCCTGAGTATCGGCAGCCGCAAAAGCGGGTAGGGCAGACATACCTAACAGAACTGCAATAAGATTGTTAAATTTCATTGTCCTGTGATGATAGATTGATGATTTAATATGCAAAGATAACTCTTTCTGAGGAAAGAATGTGTGTAAGAGAGCTTCTAAAATCGGGGAAATGTGTAAATTGCAGTTGTCTGTGATGCAAATACAAACGAACTGTGGCGGATCGCTATCCTGTGGCGTCGCAAACAAGAAGGTATGGAATCAGCATGCGGCAACAGCCGGCAGTCATGTGCAAGGTGTAAGGCTCCTGTTGTTTATCCGGAAGTAACAGAAACTGTCAAAAAATGAAAGTGCACTACTTCACAGTAGCGCACCTCCCTCATAACCAAAATTCAAGTATATATTTTTTGCTTGTCTAACCGGCCGACTGACCAATAGGGCAATCGGTTTAGTGGTGCAAAATTACATCATAGGGAGGTGACTGTCAATAGTGTGAGAGTAAACAAAATCTAAATAACCTTAAGGCAGAGTATGTTTTGTGTTTCTATAACTACTATTTGAAAGTGTTTAGTTAATATTATGAGAGGGATGTGTGAATTGGTGTTGCGGGGCTATGTGGAGCATGGGTTGAAGCGGATATTTTGACTATTATCCAAATTACTCTCGTTCGGCAATCCCCCCAAATAAATTTTGGCATTGCGCTCACTTATTCGTAATTTTGGCTGACGCCCGAATTACTTCCGTTCGGCAATCCCCCCAAATAAATTTGGGCATTGCGCTCACTTATTCGTAATTTTGATTGTCTTCCAAATTACTCACGCTCGGCAATGCCCAAAATAAATTTTGGCATTGCGCTCACTTATTCGTAATTTTGTATTCATGAATGAGAAAGAACCCCTGTTGGGTCTTACGCCCGATCAATTGCGCGAGGTGGCAGCCACATGCGGTCTGCCACGTTTTGCCGCCGGCCAGATAGCTCGCTGGCTGTATCAGAAACGTGTGACTTCGATAGACTCGATGACCGATATATCGGTAGCAGGCCGTGAGCGTCTGAAAGAGCGCTACTGCGTGGGCCGCACGGCACCGTTGGCAGAAGCGCGAAGCAAGGACGGGACTGTAAAATATCTGTTTGAGGGTGTCGGCGGTCATGACGTTGAGGCGGTGTATATACCGGATCACGATCGTGCGACACTGTGCGTAAGCTCGCAGGCGGGTTGCAAAATGGCTTGTGCATTCTGTATGACTGGCCGTCAGGGATGGCACGGCCAACTGACTACCTCCCAGATAATCAACCAGGTGCTGTCGATACCTGAAAGCGAGACGCTGACCAACATAGTGTTCATGGGTATGGGCGAGCCGATGGATAACATTGATGCCGTGATGGGCGCGATAGAGATATTGACTGCCAAATGGGGTATGGCATGGAGTCCGAAACGTATAACAGTGAGCTCGGTGGGTGTACTTCCGGCACTGAAACGTCTGCTTGATGAGACTCATGTGCATATAGCCATATCCTTGCATCTGCCCGATACGACAAAACGCGCAGAAATGATGCCGGCAGAACGTGCATGGCCTATCAACAAGGTGATAGACCTGTTGCGCGATTATGATTTCGCCCATCAAAGACGTCTGTCGTTTGAATACATAATGTGGAAGGGGGTGAACGATTCACCTCGTCAGGCTATGGCGCTGTCGCGTATGTTGCGCGGTGTGGACTGCCGTATAAATCTGATACGTTTCCACTCAATACCCGACTCTCCGCTGATGCCGGCAAGCATGGCTGACATGGAAGCTTTCCGTGACCGACTGAATGATCTCGGTATAATAGCAACAATAAGGGCATCGCGCGGTGAGGATATAATGGCGGCGTGCGGTATGCTTGCGGGCAAGAAGCAGGAAAAGAGCAGCAAGGAGTGAAAAAAAATGTATGACTTGATGCGTGGTTTATGAAATTTTGTAAATTTGCACGCTGAGTAGTTAAATTTGATCTACCGGACAAACCATAGCCAAAAATATCTGTCTCAGTTATATATAACCGCTATTGGTGATATGCCAATCGTATCATTTTATTAACGACTTTAAATTGACGGCTATGAAAATCTTTCGCAACCTACTGATCGCCTCTCTGGTAACAGCCACGTTTGTGCTTGCATCAACACCTGAAGCACAAGCCGAACCGCGCCGCGAAAACACACAGCGCGAGCAAAAAAGCAATGGCGGCGGGTCGTATCGCCGAAGTAACAATGGTAATAACAGCTCGCGTGCGAGCCAAAACAATAAGAAGCGTCCGGACAATGGTACGGTGAACAATGGCAACAAGTATCGTCCGGGGAGCAACTCCAACAAGCCGAACAACGGGAACCTGAACCAGGGTAACAACCGCCCGGGAAACGGTGGAAAGCCGAACAACGGGAACCTGAACCAGGGCAACAACCGCCCGGGTAACGGTGGAAAACCGGGCAACGGGAATCTGAATCAGGGCAACAACCGCCCGGGTAACGGCGGAAAACCGGACAACGGGAATAAGCCCGGCAACCAATATCGTCCCGGAGCCAACGGACAATATCCCGGTGGAAATGCCAACCGCCCAAACATAGGAAACAATCTGAACGGTAACAAACCCGGGAAATATCCTCCGGGGCACAATCCTGGCAAGCCTTCGACTGTACGTCCGGGCATGAACATGCACCGTCCGCCTGTGGCACCTCCGCCTCCACGTCCATATCATCCACAAAAGTGGCACTATGCAGGCCGTCCGGTTCCCCCTCCATCATGGCGTCCGGCCCGTCCGCGGGTTCTGTTCTCGACAGTACTCGGCCTGTCGTTCGGCACAGCAATCAACATCTCGATAGATTATCTGGCCAACAACGGATATACCGTTGACGGCTACAATAACAATACGGTATATCTGAATGATGTGAGACAGCTTGGCTTCCTGTGGCCATACGCCTCGCTGTATTACAACGACTACGGAAGATTGTCGGCATCGGAATTTGTATTCTCGACTCCAGGCTATGATATGGGCCGCTATAACGCAGCGTATAACGCGCTTGTAAGATCGTACGGTCCACCGGTGAGCACAAGCCGCTCGGGAGGTGATATAACCGCATCGTGGTGGGGAGCTGACAATCAGTTTGTGACCCTTCGTTTTGGCTATGGCGCACCACAGTCAGGACCTAACCGATACTTCACGACGCTCACGTTCGGACTCTGAGCGCCATTAAACAATATCATACTAAATAATGATCAACGGTTTTATCCGCGTGGCAGCAGCAGTTCCACGCGTCAATGTAGCAGATGTCTGGACAAATGTAGACAACATAATAGCAATGGCAGGCGATCTCGACTCCAAGGGGGTTGAGCTCGCTGTCATGCCAGAGATGTGCATAACCGGTTATACGTGTGGCGATCTTCTTGAAAGCCACACGCTTCTTGAGGCAGCCCGCGCCGGCCTACAGCGTATAATAGAGGCCTCAAGCCAGTGGAAACTTGACCTGGTGGTAGGACTTCCCATGAGTTTCGGCACGGATATACGCAACTGTGCCGTAGCTCTTGGACAGGGACAGCTGAAACTGATAGTCGGCAAGGAGTACATGCCTACCTACGGTGAGTTTTATGAGCGAAGATGGTGGGCACCGGCACCATCGGGAATGCCGAGGGTATTTACCTGTGCGGCAGGCGTGAAGGTCGGCATAGAAATATGCGAGGAGCTATGGGTGCCCCAACCACCGTCGGGCCGTGCCGTGCTCGAGGGAGCGCAGGTGATATTGAACCTGAGCGCCTCGGATGACAGCGCGGGTAAATATGACTACCTGCGCAGACTTGTCCGCGGACAATCGGCACGATGCCACTGCGCGTATGTATATGCGTCGGCAGGATATGGCGAAAGCACATCGGACGTGGTATTCGACTCCAAACTAATAGTTGCCGAAAGAGGCGATCTCCTGGCCTGCAACCGGCGCTGGGATGCATCGGAACGGATGGTGATAGCCGATGTTGACATAGCGGCCATAGATTATGACCGCCATCATACCGGAACCTTCGGCGATTCAGCCGCACGGGCCAATCTAAGTCCGCGGGAACCATCGACGCTGTCGCTGGCGACAACCGACTTCGAACGAAGACTGAAGTACAGAGTGATAGAGCCAATGCCGTTTGTACCCTCGGATGCAGCGGAACTGGACGAACGCTGCTGGGAGGTAACATCGATACAGACAGCCGGACTATGCCGCCGTCTGGACTTCATCCACTGCAAGAAGATAGTAATAGGGATATCTGGCGGTCTCGACTCAACCCTGGCCCTTCTGATAGCAGTCAACGCATTTGACAAACTCGGCTATGACAGAAAGGGTATAATAGGCGTGACAATGCCCGGATTCGGCACATCGACGCGCACCCGCACGAACGCCCACGCTCTGATGGAACAGCTTGGTGTGACGATACTCGAGATTCCGATAGCCGATGCTGTGACACAACATTTCGAGGACATCGGTCATGATCCGGCAGTGCATGACACAACATACGAGAACTCGCAGGCACGCGAACGTACACAGATACTGATGGATCTGGCCAATAAGGAGAACGCGATAGTGCTCGGAACGGGTGATCTGTCGGAACTTGCGTTGGGCTGGGCTACCTACAACGGAGACCAAATGTCGATGTATGGCATAAACGCCGGTGTTCCGAAAACGCTTGTGAGGTATATAGTGAGCTGGTTTGCCGACAAGGCTGAGGCCGCCGGACGCCCGGAGGAGGCGAACACACTTCGTGATATAGTAGGGACACCTGTGAGCCCGGAACTGCTTCCGGCCGCAGAGGACGGCACCATCGCACAGAAGACCGAGGATCTGGTAGGTCCGTATGAACTGCATGACTTTTTCCTGTATTATACGCTCCGCTTCGGATTTTCACCGGCCCGCATATACTGGCTGGCAAAGCAGGCATTTGCCGATTCGCCTCTGGGTGAGGACAAGATGATAATAAAATGGCTCTATGTGTTTGTGAAGCGGTTCTTCTCGCAGCAGTTCAAACGCTCCTGCATGCCCGACGGTCCGAAAGTGGCCAACATAAGCCTGTCGCCCCGCGGTGACTGGCGAATGCCATCCGACGCGTCGTCGCGCCTATGGCGTGAGGGTGTAGAGCGTATAGCACGTCGGCGCGGAGTTGAACTTTAGTCGAGCGGGGAGTGTTTCATAATTGCCACACGTCATAAAAGAGTGAGGTTCAATATTATGAAACACATTCTCACAAAATCAGCCAGACGATTGATGGCTATAACGGCCATAGCCGCAGCCGCAATCGCAGGTTCAGCAACAATGAACGCCCAGACATCGGTAAAAACACCTGATGTACCTCTATATTTCCAGGGAGTGGGACCGGCAGTAGCCGGATCGGCAAGTGTGGACCACCTGCCGAAGAGCGCCCGCGACTTTTTGGCAAAGCACTTCAAAAACAGCGTGGTAACGCGCGTGATGGAGGAGTATGCCGACGACCGCGGCTATGAGGTGAGCCTGAATGACGGCACTGACATAGAGTTCGACCAGAATGGTGAATGGACTGAGGTAGACGCCGGAAACGGCCTTGTGATAGCACAGCATCTGGTGAAAGCCCTGCTGCCTGAACGCGCCCGCAAAGAGCTTGAGAAACGCGAGGTTGTGGCAAAGGTGGAGACATTGAAGCGAGGCAAAAGCGGATATAAAGTTGAGCTACGCGGCGTGCAGCTGGATGACTACCGATTTGCAACCGACGGCAAGCTACTGAAAATCAGCGACTGACCGCATGCCGGCGCCGACGAATGACGATAACCGACACTATCGTTGCAGCAGCAAGCATCCAGGGATAGTATAAGTATGGCCATGGGGCTGCAGGGGATATTCCTGCCAGTGCCGTGGCCATAAGTGTCTGCGCACCATAGGGAATTAGGCACTGCACTACGCATGATGCTGTATCAAGCAGACTGGCACTTTTGCGTGGATCGACACCGTAGCGGCGGCTTATCTCGGCAGAGAGGCTACCGACAGTGATGATGGCCACAGTGTTGTTTGCAGTGCAGAGATCTACAATACCTACCAGAGCGGCTATGCAAGCCTGGGCACCGCGACTGCCTCGGATATGCCGCGTCATCGCGCGCAAGAGGAATGCGAAGCCACCGGCAGCACGGATCACACCTACCATACCGGCTGAAAGGAGCGTGATTATTATGAGGTCGCCCATAGAGTCGATACCGTCGCCCATAAGCTTGCACATATCAAGCAGTCCGAGGCCGGAGATGACTCCACTGCACAATGCAGCGACAATGCCAGCTGTTAGCACAACAAGCACGTTGACCCCGCAAATAGCCAGCAGTATGATAAGGAGATATGGAATTGTGAGCCATACAGATGGTGAGCCATCGAAACCCGCCAGAGGAAGATCGCGGCCTGTGCCAAGCAATATGTACAAGACAAGTGTGAGAACAGCAGCAGGTAGCACAATGAGGAGATTGGTGCGGAATTTGTCGGCCATGCGACAACCTTGAGTGCGTGTGGCGGCAATGGTAGTGTCGGATATAAAGCTAAGGTTGTCACCGAAAAAAGCACCACCGAGCACTACGGCCACCAACATAGGTACACTTCCGACAGCACCCGATGAGTGTGCGATCTCAACGGCGAGCGGTGTGACAGCGACAACGGTACCCACCGATGTACCGATGGCAAGCGAAACAAGACATGAGGCCGAGAAAAGAGCGGGAACTATAAGCCATGAAGGAAATGCGCTGAGAGTGAGGGCAACCGTGGCCTCGACAGCCCCTGTTCCCTTTGCTAAAGCAGCAAATGCTCCGGCAAGGACAAATATCCAGATCATGTAGAGGATATCGCTGTGACCGGCCGACCGTGAGAAAACCTCGACACGTGAGGCAAGCTTACCACCACGACGCCACACAAGAATGCTCCACACGGAAGCTACGGTGAGGGCCACGGCGATAGGCATAGAGTAGAAATCGTTGACAGCCACCGAGACTGCGACATACAAAGCCAGAAAAACAGCAACAGGCGAGAGCGCCAGTAACCCCTGCTTCAAAGAGACGGATTCATCATATTTCAATTCCATGCTACAAAATTACTAATTTTCCATACCCCGAAGCATAGGAATTGGCAGTTGTTAACGTTCTTTTCCTTTCATTCCGGCACAAAACGACAGCTATAGTTTGGGCAATTGTCAATTTTTATGTACTTTTGATGTACCTCAACCGATAAATATGCACCAACTCATACCTTTTGACCATGGATACTGAAAAATTGCCGATAGTGATCACAGTAGGACGCCAATTTGGCAGCGGCGGCCGCGAGATAGGCAAACTCCTTGCCGACACGTTCGGAATGAAATATTATGACAAAGAGCTGCTTGCCGACGCAGCCCGCAAGGCGGGCGTGGATCAGGAATTCTTCGAGCGCAATGACGAACGCGCCCCAAGCTTTCTGGATGGCCTGTTCTCGTTCAGCCACGGCATGAATCCGATAAGCCTGTACGCCGGCAGCTCGCTTATAAGCGATGACAATCTCTACAGGGCACAAAGCGAATTCATAGAGGAACTTGCGCATAAAGATCACTGCGTGATAGTAGGGCGTACAGCCGACTACATACTGCGCGAACATCCGAGAATGGTGTCGGTATTTGTCCATGCTCCTGCCGATGTATGTGCGGAGCGCATAATGCGCCGTCAGCCGGAACTGACCAAAGAAAAGGCACGCGCCCGTTTTCATAAGATGAACAAGCTGCGTGCCAATTACTATAACTTCTATACTGACAAAACCTGGGGTATGGCATCGAGCTATGACCTGACCATAGATACTTCTAAAGTTTCTGCTGCCGACATAGTCGATATCATAGCGGCCTATTGCCGCAGCCGGTTTGGCGATGATATACCGGAAGGAATGAAGAAGAAATGATCAGTCGGTGATGCGTCGGCGGCTGTTGGTCCCGACAAACTCAAAGACAGAGTTGACGGCCGATGCCACAAGCGCGATTCCGGTGATAAGAACCACAATCTCGTTCATTGTGCGGACATCCGTGCAAAGAATTATTATGCCACTTATGATCATCAGTACCGGAATGATATAGAACCACCACGGCATATAATATGCTTTTGAGGCCATAATAATGGTAACAATGTGGAATATGCCGTAGAGTACGAGTATCGCTCCGAAGAAATAGGCAACCAACCCCACAAAGAAACCAGGCACACAGACCATCCATAAGCCAAGAGCAATGGCTCCGACCGATGCCCACATGGTGGAACGGACAGCAGTGCGAACCTGCGGCTCGTCCTGAGCGAGAGTTTTTACTTCACGATGGTTTGACAGGGCCACACCGACACTATAGAGCGACGGGACGATCAAAGCCACACCTACAGCCACCACAAGCCAGTTGAGGAGATCAATGCGATTGTGGCAGACTATCAAAACTATGCCCACGATAAGAACCACAATCATCGTGAGCCAATTGCTGGCTGAGTTCTTCATATCTTCAGAAAAATTAAAACAACATGATGAGACAAAATGCCGTGGGCAAATATATTGCCACGGCATTTTTAGAACACGTTCAGACGGTTGAAAGTTCTGACAGATTTCAGACAAGCATCGGGGCTATACGCTTGAGCGCATCGACAAAACGGTCGGCCTCTTCCATCGTATTGTAAAGAGCGAATGAAGCCCTGACAGTCCCATCAATACCAAGCGACTGCATAAGCGGTTGGGCACAATGATGACCGGTCCGCACAGCTATACCGAGCTTGTCGAGCAACAGCCCGGTATCGTAATGATGCGCGCTACCGAGAAGGAATGAAATTATCCCGGCTTTGCCCGGCGCTGTGCCAAACAGACGTATGCCGGGGATCTCCGATACCATGCGTGCCTGCGCGTGCTGCATCAGAGCTTCCTCGTGAGCAGCTATAGCTTTGGTTCCTATACCGGCAAGATAGTCTATTGCAATGCGGAATGCTGCAATTCCGACATAGTCGGGAGTTCCCGCCTCAAACTTGAACGGGAGATCGGCCCATGTAGTATGCTCGAATGTGACATGCGATATCATCTCTCCACCACCCTGATAAGGTGGCATCTTATCGAGCAACTCACGGCGCCCATAGAGTATGCCTACACCTGTGGGACCATACATTTTGTGACTGGAAAAAGCATAAAAATCAGCGCCGATATCATGAACATTGACCGCTGTATGAGCGATTGCCTGTGCGCCGTCGACCATCATCACCGCACCTGCCTGATGAGCCAACCTTGCCATCTCGGCCACAGGATTGACCGTGCCGAGGACATTGCTGACGTGGGCTGCCGATACAACTTTGGTCCGCGGTCCGAGCATAGCCTTATATGCCTCCATGTCAAGCGATCCGTCGCTATGAAGTGGCACAACCTTGATGACAACACCCCTACGCTGACGCAATAGTTGCCAGGGTACAATATTGGCATGATGCTCCATAGTGGTGAGCACGATCTCATCGCCTTCATCAAGCAGCTGACCGTAGCTTGATGCCACAAGATTGATGGCCTCAGTGGCGCCGCGGGTAAATATCACCTCTTCCGTAGATTCAGCACCGATGAATTCACGTACACGCTCGCGTGTGCGTTCCATCAGTTCTGTTCCTTCCTGTGACAATGTATGCACTCCCCGATGCACATTGGCCTTGTGAGTATAGTACATCTCCTCGATCATATCGACCACACAGCGCGGAGTCTGTGTAGTTGCCGCATTATCAAGATAGACAAGCGGACGTCCGTAGACGGTACGTTTGAGCAACGGGAAATCCTGTCTCAGTTCATTGATTTCGGACGAGGTCATCATAATATATCCAGGAAGAGTTGTTAAGATTGTTTTGATGCGTCATCCGCGCATGAATGACGGCAGTCTATGCAATGTGCAGCATCGCCCGACAGACGACGATCGACAAGCTGTCTAAGACGATCGTTGAGCCCCGGCATACGCACACTGTCTATAACATCGGACATAAACGCCTGCATGAGCATCCTGCGTGCGTCGGCCTCCGGTATACCACGTGTGCGCATATAAAACAGTGCTTCCTGATCAAGCTGGCCGGTTGCCGATCCGTGCGAGCACTTCACATCGTCGCAATAAATCTCAAGCTGTGGCTTTGAATGCATTCTGGCCCCTACAGAGGCAATGATATTACGATTGCTCTGATAAGATTCCGTATGAACAGCACCTGGCGCAACATATATTGATCCTTCGAATGCGCCATCGGCCTCATCTGAAAGCACATACTTGAACAGTTGATGAGAGTGGCAACGCGGAGCGGCATGCACAATATTAGTGTGATTGTCGATCTTCTGATGCGCACTTCCGATGGCCATACCTCCTACAAAGGTATCACAATGTTCTCCCTCGAGCCGGATATCGAAGTCGTTACGTGTGCGACCGCAGTTCAATGTGATCTCATCAATGAGCAGATGTGAACCTTCCTGCTGTGTCACATACATGGCGGAACAGCGCGAAGTGGCATCGCTCGCCTCCTCCATGTCATAAAGATCGAGACGTGCATTACGTTCGAGCACAATCTCTGATACAGATGAAGACATGCACTCCACCGCACCAAGTCCGGTATGGTCGCATATAAGAAGCTGAGCCTCCGAATCTTCCTCCATTACTACCAGCAGACGTCGTACAGCCATAACCGGGTTTCCACCCGCCATGAGATTGACTATCTGCAGAGGCTTGGATAGATGCACGCCCTTATTGACTCTGACAAGCAATCCATCCTGGGCAAGAAGAGTGTTTAGCGCGACTTCCGGGCGCGACAAGCCTGCGATTTTTCCGTAGTACCCGGCAAGCCACTCATAATCGGTTTCACTGAGATCGGAAAAACGACAGAACCTCACTCCCTCAGGAAGCCGACTGAGAGACTTGGACAAATGGATCGTATCGTTGACCACTACAGCCAGATACGTACTCATCGCCGGAACTCCGCAATGAAAAGCAGCCGCAACATCGGCTGTCACCTGGAGCCGTGAGATATTCAGACCATAGTCGGGCGCAAACATTTCGGCCAACGATGTACGCTCGTAGTCCTCGCTTCCACGCGCTGGGAGCTGTTGTCCAACCACTACCTGAAGAGCTGACGCACGCAAGGCATTGAGCGGACTCAACGAACAATTGTTGATAGTAGCGGAATGCTCATTGTAGAGATCCGCATACTGTAAAAGCGGATTGGCTGAGGCACTCATCATTTGGCAGCCTCCCCTGCATTATTATCAATTTCTTCCTTGATCCAGTCGTAACCTTTTTCCTCAAGTTCAAGAGCAAGCTCCGGACCACCAGTACGCACAATGCGTCCCTTGTAGAGCACATGCACAAAATCTGGTTTGATATAGTCAAGCAGACGCTGATAGTGAGTTATAACTATGGTTGCATTGCGGTCGGTACGCAGTTTATTGACACCTCCGGCAACAATACGCAGCGCATCAATATCCAGACCGGAATCTGTCTCGTCAAGAATGGACAGACGCGGCTCGAGCATAGCCATCTGAAAAATTTCATTGCGCTTCTTCTCACCGCCTGAGAATCCTTCGTTTACAGAACGTGATGCCAGCTTATTGTCAAGCTCTACGACAGCACGCTTCTGACGCATAAGTTTAAGAAAATCGGATGCACCCAACGGCTCTTCCCCGAGATACTTTCGCTTGGCATTGACTGCTGCACGCATGAAATTGACCATAGATACACCTGGTATCTCCACCGGATACTGGAAGGACAGGAACAGACCCTCGTGCGAACGATCCTCTGGAGAGAGATCGAGCAGCTCCACGCCAGCCAGACGTGCTGATCCTTCAGTGACGCTGAAGGCCGGATTACCGGCAAGCACCTCGCTCAGAGTACTTTTACCCGATCCGTTAGGACCCATGATAGCGTGTACCTCTCCCGGTCCGACGGTGAGGTTGATACCTTTAAGAATCTCTTTGCCTTCGATACCGGCGTGAAGATTGACAACTTCGAGAAGTTTCTCTTTCATATTTGGAGAAGTGGATTATTCGTTCATTTGATTTACTTAGCCTACAGATCCTTCGAGGGATATCTGAAGCAGTTTCTGCGCCTCGACAGCAAACTCCATAGGGAGTTTGTTCATTACCTCCTTGGCATATCCGTTGACAATCAGGCCTACGGCTTCCTCAGTCGGAATGCCTCGTTGATTGCAATAGAACAGTTGATCTTCGGAGATCTTGGATGTGGTTGCTTCATGTTCGACTACAGCCGAATCGTTCTGCACATCGATGTATGGGAATGTATGCGCTCCGCAGTCAGGTCCGAGAAGCAGCGAATCGCACTGAGTGTAATTGCGCACGCCATCGGCTTTTGCAGCCACCTTGACCAAACCACGATAGGAATTCTGCGAGTGTCCCGCCGATATGCCTTTCGACACGATTGTGCTTCGTGTGTTGCGTCCGATGTGTATCATCTTGGTACCTGTGTCGGCCTGTTGACGTCCACGTGTGACGGCTACAGAGTAAAACTCGCCCACCGAGTTGTCACCCGCAAGAACACAACTGGGATACTTCCATGTTATGGCAGAACCGGTCTCGACCTGCGTCCATGACAGCTTGCAGTTGTCACCACGGCACAGACCTCGTTTGGTGACAAAGTTGTATACACCGCCACGGCCTTGAGCATCGCCTGCATACCAGTTCTGTACAGTAGAATACTTGACTTCAGCTCTATCCTCGACGATTATCTCGACAATAGCCGCATGAAGCTGATTTTCATCGCGCATAGGAGCCGTACAGCCTTCAAGATAGCTTACATAGGCATCATCATCGGCCACTATTAGTGTGCGTTCGAACTGACCTGTACCGGAAGCATTGATTCGGAAATATGTGGAAAGCTCCATCGGACATCTGACACCCTTTGGGATATATACAAAAGAGCCATCTGAGAAAACAGCCGAGTTGAGCGCGGCAAAGAAGTTATCACGGTAGCTGACCACCGATCCCAGATATCGTTTCACCAGATCAGGATAGTCCTTGACAGCCTCGCTTATAGAGCAGAAGATTATTCCCATCTCAGCGAGTTTCTCGCGATGTGTGGTCTTTACACTGACAGAGTCCATCACGGCATCGACAGCCATGCCTGCGAGCGCCTTCTGTTCTTGAAGCGGTATGCCCAGACGGTTGAAGGTGTCAAGGAGTTCGGGATCTACCTCATCAAGCGACTTGGGGCCCTCTTTTTTCTTTGGGGCCGCCCAATAGCTTATTGCCTGGTAGTCTATTTCAGGGATGTCGAGATGAGCCCAACGGGGCATAGTCAGTGTCTTCCAGTATCTGAACGCCTTGAGGCGGAAATCAAGAAGCCATTCAGGTTCACCTTTTTTGGCCGATATAAACCTGACTACATCTTCATTGAGACTAGGTGGAAGTATATCTGTCTCTATGTCGGTTGTAAAACCGTATTTATAATCGCCGTTTGTCACCTCGCTCAACGTAGGGTCGAGCTGGCTGCGCGAAGTATCATTGTTTTCGGAAACTATCTTGGTCATTTGCGAATCTTTGTTCGGACGGTTAAATTATAACAACCGTCGACGGAAGCAGGTTGAGGAGTGATACGTTTAAGTGAATGCAAAATTACAAAAAATACTTGTACAGCGGTTTATTTATCGTACATTTGCAACAGTTATGGACTTCAGCAATCTTACTATAGGTTATGACGCCAAGCGCGCCGTGTGCAATAATACAGGTTTGGGCAATTACAGCCGGCTTGTGATTGACGTTTTATCGGAAGAAGACCACCATCCGTATCTAAAACTGTACACGCCCGATCCGTCGCGCCGAAACAACCGGCTCGATCCGCTGCTGAAGCGGGAGGGTGTCGAACTTACAGGACCAAAAGGGATATTATGGAAACACTTGAACGCGCTGTGGAGAGTGAGCGGAGGAATAACATCGCAAATCAAGACTGATGGCGTGGCACTGTTCCACGGACTTAGCAACGAGCTCCCGCTTGATATACCTAAAGCCGGCATTCCATCGGTGGTTACCATACATGATGTGATATTCCATCGGCAGAAAGACAATTATAAACCGGTCGACCGCCTGATATATGACTTCAAATGGCGACACGCTATAGCCAATGCCACCCGCATCATAGCGATAAGCGAATGCACCAAGCGCGACATTATAGAACTATACCATGCCGATCCTGACAAGATAGACGTGATATACCAAGGTTGCCATCCAGTGTTCTGCGAACCTGTGACACCCGCCGATATAGATCGCGTGTCAAGGACATACAATCTGCCCAAACGCTATATAGCTACAGTTGGGACTATAGAACCACGCAAAAACCAGTTGCAAGCAGTAAAAGCCCTCCCCTACCTTGACAATGATATCAAATTAGTGATAGTGGGCCGCGGTAGGGAACCATACGCAAGCCGGGTGATCACCGAAGCCCGTCGATCGGGAGTGGAAGACAGGATTATACGACTGGATGGCGTACCGCTCTCCGATCTTCCAGCTATATATGCCGGTGCGTTTGCAGCGTCTTATACATCGCGATATGAAGGATTCGGACTACCTGTGATAGAAGCATTAAACACCCGTACACCAGTGATAGCAGCAAAAGGATCATGCCTGGAAGAGGCTGGCGGTACTGGCGCCATATATGTAGATCCCGACAATGTGGGTGAGTTTGTTGAAGCGGCAAAAACGATAGCCGCTCACGGAGACATTGCACTCCGCATGGCATCGGAAGGAAATGAATATGTAAGACGGTTCAGCCGCGCGAACTTAACCAGTGGGCTACTCAACTCCTACTCACGCGCCATAGAAGAATTTGGTCGCGTCGCACGCATAAAGTAATAGTAGAACAAACCAGCTGCCAAAAACAACGATACCGAGAAACTGAATACTATTCCACGGATGCCCAGCCCCAAAGGGAAAGCCATGATATAAGTTGACGGCAGACCGACCAGAATATAACTGACAAATGAGATCCAAAGCATCGGTAAGACCTTGGCTGTGCCACGCAGAGCGTTGGCATAATTAATCTGTGTGGCATCCCCAAGCTGATACATCACCATCGGCAGTATCAGAGTGATAGCCGTAGCCTCAACAAGCGGATCGTTTGTGAAGATCCCGACTACACGATCGGTGAAACATATGAAAAACGTAGACGACATTGCGGCAAGACACAATATGATGCGGTAACCGCGGTGTGCTATGCTACGCATCTCTACATGATCACAAGTACCGGCAGCATTGGCAACAAGAACCGACACCGCTGATCCCATACTGTAGTATATACAGAAACCAAGAGTGCCAATGATCAGAAATATCTGAAATGATGCAAGCGATATAGCACCAAGCCATCCGGCCATTACGCTCGCCCCGGAAAAAGCGCCGGTCTCAAACGCCATCTGCAATGATATAGGCCAAGAAGTACGGCCTATCTGACCAAGCATCCGCCGCGATATGCATCCGCCGGTAAATCCAAGCCTGTACTCAGTGAACTCCCGTCGCAACATAAACACTCCGAACAGTACGACGGGACAAAATATACGCGCTATAAGAGTGGCTATGCCAGCTCCCGTGAGACCAAGCTCAGGGCAACCGACGTTTCCATATATCAGCAACCAGTTGCCACAGATATTTACCACATTTGAAGCCAGAGTAATCCACATGGGTATGCGTGTACGACGTATCGCATAGCTCCACTGTGCAAATACATTGAATACAGCTATCGGCAGCATACCCGACAGATATATCAGGTAGTACGGCCGGATAAGCGGAAGAAGCTCAGGAGGCTGCCCCATGCTGTCGACATAGAAGTAGCCCACTGTCATTATCACCATCATGGCAAGCGTAAAAATAACATTGAGCAACAGACCGTTTCTTACCATCATGCCCATGTCATAATGCCGCTTGCTCGACAAGAGCGCACCTATAAGCGGAGTAAGACCATAGCTGAATCCCATTGTCGCCAATATAGCGACATTGAATAGATTGTTGACAAACGAAGCGGATGCCAGCGCCGAAGTTGAATAACGGCCAACCATAGTGGTATCGGCAAATCCGACCACAATCATGCCGAGCTGCCCGATAAGAATGGGCAGCCCGAGCTTAAGAATCCTGGTGTAACCGTCAAACCTCATCTGCAATAGCCGCAGCCCCAGCAAGGCTCAATAGCACTCAGTGTCGGAGGGAAAGTCCACACTCTTCACATCATCGACATAGCGGCCGAGCGAATCGGTAATCAACTCGCCCAGTTCAGCATAATGACGCAGGAACTTTGGCTTGAAACCACGGTTCATGCCGAGCATATCCTGAGTGACAAGTATCTGACCGTCGACATCGTGACCGGCTCCTATGCCAATTACCGGCACACTCACCTCACGGGCAACCCGCGCCGCCAAGGCTGAGGGTATCTTCTCAAGGACAATGGCAAATACGCCCAATTCATCGAGCATACGGGCATCATTGATAAGGCGCTCGGCCTCCGCTTCCTCCTTGGCACGTACGCCATAAGTACCAAACTTGTTGATAGACTGCGGAGTCAGTCCAAGATGTCCACATACCGGAATACCTGCGGCAAGAATACGCTCTATACTCTCACGGATCTCAGCACCGCCCTCTATCTTGACACCTTCGGCTCCGCTCTCCTTCATGACACGTATGGCCGAAGCAAGAGCAAGCTTAGAATTGCCCTGATACGTACCGAACGGCAGATCGACCACCACCAGCGCACGCTTGACTCCGCGCACCACACCACGCGCAAACATTATCATCTCATCAAGGGTGATGGGAAGAGTGGTAGCATTTCCAAGCATCACATTCGACGCCGAATCGCCCACAAGAATCAGATCTATTCCGGCTCCATCAACAAGAGTAGCCATAGTATAATCGTAGGCAGTGAGACATGCAATCTTCTCGCCACGACGCTTCATTTCAAGAAGACGGCTGGTAGTAACCTTAGGTTTTGCGTTCTCGTTGTATGTTGACATAATTACGTTTATTATTACGGGTATAAATTTGAGGTTCACCGAACTGAAATGGATCAGCCCTTAAAAGACCCGCAAAATTAGACACTTTTATTGAGACTACCACAAAACGCATAAAAAAAACACCATAAACCGCATAAATACTTGCACAATCAAAAAAACCTTATTACCTTTGCACCGCAAAACAAATGGAGATTCGCTAGCTCAGCTGGTAGAGCACAACACTTTTAATGTTGGGGTCCTGGGTTCGAGCCCCAGGCGGATCACTGAAAATCAAGCAGTTAGACAAAATCTAACTGCTTTTTTCTTTTGTGGAATCATTATGTTTTGACCATTTGCGTAAACCAAGGCGTAAACCGTTAACTAAATGGACGCAATTGAACATTACCAAACCTAATGTTGCGTAACTTCTTACCCCCACGTGGATTAATCCGATTATTGGCACACGGAGCGTTGATACGCCGAAGTAAGGTCGTTGAAATGAATCTCGCTGAGCCATGTTGTGATTAAAGAGGCAGCCTTCGAGGTCTGCGAGGAACGGATCCATAGGTTTGATTCAATGAAATTTCCTTCCGGAATAAGACGTTTTGCATCGGCGACAACCCCGCTGATACCGCTGCTTGCACTTGACACTATCACTCCGATATGTTTGCCTGCCATCTGCGGTCCGTAGTGAAACAGGAAGGTTTGGAACGGAGCCGCCATCTGGCTCCACCATAGCGGGCATGCTGGTAGTCCGTCCATGCCTGTTCAAATAACTCCGAGGGCAATCTTGTGAAGCTCATAATCTTTTTTCCCTCAAAGTTAACTCGCCCTCAAATTCAAATCAATATGTCATCGCGGACAGTTGTACTTTTGTTCATGTAAAATGATTATTGAGATTTATGTTTGTCGTTCATGTTTGTTAGGTTATACTTGATTAGTCCTGTTTAAGAACCACGCGATATTTTGACCCAGATTTTTCATGTTCGCCACTGCCTCATCATCATTCAGTGCCTCGCCCGGTAAACGACCATAGGCGATATTCCAATATGTAGATCCGGCAACGAACATCTCTTTATTAAGAAAGAAATGATTTATGGAGTCAATAGTGTTCATGGCTCCGGCACGGCGTGCGACAGCAACTGCTCCACCAATCTTGTGTCGGAACATTCCGGGATTGGTATCGCTGACAACACTTGCACGCTCTATAACTGCCTTGAGCGTGGAAGAAACATCTGCCGAGTAAGTTGACGACCCCAGTATAATGGCATCTGCCTCAACCATTTTTTGATACAGGCTCTGAAATACATCACTGCTGAACACACAGTTTTTCTTCCCTGCGCAAGCGAAACAAGCCTTACACGGATTTATTGTTTCTCCGGCAAGCTGAATCAACTCTGTGTCATATCCTGCCGCTTCAAGTTCTCCAAGAACGAGCCGCAACATATCTGCGGTGTTGCCATCTTTACGGGAACTTCCGTTGATTGCCACTATTTTCATATTTCTCTTATCTGTCGTTAATTCACCGACGGAAGCAAATCCGCTGGTAGCCAAAGCTGCACTCATCGCAACGGTTCCCATTCTTTTCAATGCCTCGCGTCGGGTCATGCCGTTTTTATTATCCATTTTGGTGTGCCTTGTTCGTTTCTGCAAAGTAGTTGGCGAAAAACAGAATTTGATAATTTATCGAATTATTC
>CANRVB010000013.1 GCA_947643165.1 uncultured Porphyromonadaceae bacterium
AGGACGCAAGATTTTCATTCTTGAAAGAGGAGTTCGATTCTCCTATGGGCTACCTAATTTTGACATCAACAAATCCCAAAAATGTGCATGGCCCGCGATGGGTAGTGCACACTTTTTTTATTACCCTTCATTATGGATATACAACCAACCGATGATCTGCGTATCCTGCTCGAAGAAGAGGCTCTGCGCATCAACAATCCCGCTTTTATAAATGATGATCCGGTGCAGTTCCCGCGTCGGTTTGAATCGTTGCCCGATATTGAGATCGCAGCTTTGCTGTGCTCGTCAATAGCATGGGGCAACCGTAAGATGATCTGTCGCGACTGTGACAGGATGCTTGGCCTGATGGATGGACAGCCGTATGCTTATGTAATGGATCGTGCATATGAGGAACTCCCCGACATGAACATTCACCGCACATTTTTCGCCCGCAATCTGCGTCATTTTCTGCGTGGCTTGCATGTGATATATTCCCGCTATGGATCGCTTCAGGAGTTTGCACGAAAGTGCGACATTGCAGCCGCCGAATTGCCTTCGTGGTTCCTTGTCGAGAATATAAACCGTATTCTGGCAGACGCCAATGGCGGTGAGGGCGATTCGCGTTGTCTTCCACTCAATCTTGCCACTACAGCACTCAAGCGAGTAAACATGGCACTTCGTTGGCTTGTAAGAACTGATGGCATTGTTGATATGGGAGTGTGGGATGTCATAACACCCGACCGGTTGGTCATACCTCTCGACGTACATGTAGGAAATACAGCGCGAAATCTTCAGCTGATCAACCGTAAGGCCAACGACAAGCGCACGGCTCTTGAGCTTACGGATGTGTTGCGCAGATGGCGTCCTGATGACCCGGTGTGGTTTGATTATGCCCTGTTTGGTATTGGAATGGGCATCTGAGGCATGTTGCTACTCGATTTTGTTCACTCTACCGAGTTCTATATACTTATGGCACTCGCTGCAGCTGTAGTACTCGGATTCTGTGTGCGTCCGGCAGCCAAGGGCGAGGTACGGACATTTCTATATCCCGGTATCCTGCTTACGGACAATGCCGGGGTTACTGCTCATGGCAATCAGGGTATAACTCTCACATGTCTTGATGACAGGAGCGTCGAGTTGCGCCGTTATGGATTGCGCGGCAGTGTTACTACAAGCGGAGCCGTAAGTATAGCGGTGAGCATATCCGGATTTGATGTGACAATAACAGAAAGATTGACGCCGGCAGGCCACGGTTCGGGTGATCCTGTCGACGTCGCTGTCTTTATGTTAAACTGTCTTGGTCGTGATTATTACCATCTACGGTATGTATCTGAGCGCGGCCTTTGCGTCCTGACGTTGCACAACCGCCCTGGTATCTCAACCTCTAAGAGCATTGAGGCCTGATGCTCAACGCCCGTAGAAATGAAGTACACGTATGCGTAACAGGTGCTCGTACTTGGCCTGTACAGCTTCGGCTGCTGCCCTGGCATAGGTGTTTTTCGACTGCTCGAATTCGGTAGGTGTAGCCCGTCCGAAGTTATATTTTTCCATTACGGCTTCCATTGCGGCCTTGGCATGCGATTCGGCTTCGGCTGAGGCTTCCATCTTCTGTCGGGCTGTGATAGCCTGTGTGTGGGCCTGTACTATAGCTTTCTCTATTTCAGTGCTGGCTCGTTCAAGCGACAGCTCTGCCGCCAGTTTGCTTGCCCGGGCACGTTTTACGGCATTGCGGGTTGTGAATGCGTCGAATATAGGTACGCTGAGCGAGAATCCGAGCGATTGGTTGAAATTATGTCGCATCTGGCTACCGAAGCTTTCGCTGTTGTAGCCCGACACAGTGTAATATGAAGAGCCTAATCCTGCCGAGAATGACAGCGATGGCAGATATCCTGCTTTGGCGAGCGATATATTCTTATCGGCGCTCTTTACGCTTAAGCGGGCTGCCGATATGGTGTGGTTGGCTTCCAGGGCACGTGCCCAAACGGTTTCTGCGGTAGGTATGATGGCGGCTGTATCTGTGGCAAGAGGCTCTATGTCGAAGCCACTGGTTTCGGGCGACGATGTGTCCAGTTCAAGCAGTTGTGCCAGATCGAGGAGTGCCAGACGAGCTTCACCTTGCGAATTGACCAGCGACAGCTTGTCTTGTGCAAGTTGACTGCGGGCCTCTGTCAGATCAAGTTCGGGTATGCGGCCTGCGTTGTAAAGTTCCTCGCGGCGCTTCAGCTCGAGTTCGGATATGGCCAGCTGCCCCTCGGCCACGCCTACCAGTTCGCGTGTATACAGCACCTGCAGATACTGGGCTATCACCTGAAGGGTTATGTTGTCCTTGGTCGCTTCGGTTTCTTCCAGCAGCTGAGCCAGACTGGCCTTGGCGTAGGCCACACGGCGCGAGGCTCGTAAGCCCTGAAATATGGGGAGACTCAGCTGTGCGCCGAGCGATGTTGACGATGTGTTTCGGTCGGCATATGTATTTTCCGATGTCAGGCCTCGGCCAAACGAGAACGATTCGCTTGCATATCCGCTTACTGTAGGCAGAAAGGCATCTTTGGCTTCGGTCAGTTGGAGCTGGCCGTTGTAGTGGTTCAGCTTGCTCTGTTTCACCGACAGGTTATGATCTATCGCATAGGTTATGCAACTGTCAAGACTCCACGGTGTGACGGCTTGTGCCGACACTGCGCATATGAGCGAGGCGGCTATTGTGATGAATGGTTTCATGTCTGTGTGGCGGTTTATTCTTTATCGTTGATAACCGAGGAACGTATCACTACTGTGGAGTCGACACCCTCTTTTACTTCTATGTTGATGCCATCGCTCATGCCTGTCACTATCTTGCGACGATCAAACTTCTGCTCGGGCAGAGAATCGGTGAGTACATACACATAGGTTGAGTCACCGGCCCATTCTATTACTGATTCCGGAAGTATGAGTGTGTTTGTCGCGTTCGACAGGACGACTGTGGCGTTGGCGCTGTAGCCTGAACGTAGTTTGACGTTTGGATAGGGCATAACGGCAGCCTTTATCTCAAAGGTATTCGCTCCGGTAGAGCTGTCGCCTTTCGGCGAGATATACTCAAGAGTGGCTGTAGGGTTGAAATCGGGGAGCGCTCCTATGGTTATCTTCATTTCCATACCCGGCTGGAGCAAGCCTACTTCCGTTTCATCAACTTTGCCTTTGAAAATCAGGTTGTTCATGTCGGCTATGGTGGCTATGGTGGTGCCATCGTTGAATGTATTTGCCTGGATGACTGATGTACCTACCTTCACGGGCACGTCAAGTACGAGTCCGGATATTGTGGCACGTACCATGGTGTTGGCTTCCGATGCGTTGTAGCGCGACACGCCGTTCTTTACGATGTTCAATGCATCTTTGGCCGATTCGAGCGATTTGAGGGCTTTGTGATATGTGGCTTCTGCGGTCTCATATTCTTCGCGGGCTATCACTTTGCGGTCGTACAGTGCTTTTGAGCGCTCATATTTCACCTTGGCATCGTCGAGCGATATCTGGGCCTGGTCTATCTGTCCCTGAGCGTTGGAGAGGGATGACGCTTCGGGTATCACTTTGATCCGCGCTATCACATCTCCCTCATTCACCATATCGCCCGGTTCTACCAACACCTCACTGATAATGCCCGATATCTGGGGCTTGATATTGATTTCATCGCGTGGCTCGATGGTTCCTGTCAGTACAGATGTGCGTTCGATACTTCCTGTTGTCGGTGTGACGGTGGAGTATACCGTATTTTTTTCACGTGAATTGAGATATAGGAATACGAATGTTCCTACGAAAATCGCGGCTATGAGCACCCACATGAAGATGCGAAAAAACTTTTTCATTGCAAGCAGTTTGGCTATTGTTTATTTTTCTATTATTTGTCGTTGAGGGCCTCGATGGGCTTGATGCGCATGGCTTTTACCGCCGGTATGATACCTGCCGCGGTTCCCAGCACCATGAAAAGCACCAGTATGGTTATGGCGTTCTGGAACGGTAGACTGAAGCCTGCCGAGCCGGTAAGCGGGTCGGCCGATGCCATGTCGACTACACCGAGGATCATGGATGCGAAGCATATTCCTGCCAGACCGGCCACTGTGGTCAGCAACATGCTCTCCGACAGTATCTGCACTATGATCGACGACGGCTTGGCTCCCAGGGCGCGGCGTATGCCTATCTCGTGGGTGCGCTCTTTCACGATGATCCACATGATATTGCCTACGCCTATTATGCCGGCCATCAGCGAGCCTATGCCGACGAACAGTGCCAGCAGTGTGACGCCGAGAAACACGTTGTTGACCATGTCAAACAATTCGCTCACATCCATCGACCTGAGCGCGTCGTTGTCGTTGGGGCTTACGGCATGGGCTGCATACAGCACACGCTTTATCTTCGGTTCCATTTCCTTGATGGTATGACCCGGCTTGACGGTTACCATGAGGGCATCAATGCCGCGTCCGGGGCGGAAGGCTCCGCGCATGGTGGAGATAGGCATATAGAAGGATTGGTCTATGCGGCCGCCTATGCTCGCTTCGCCTGTCTGGCCTGCGACACCCACCACCTGAAAAAACACGCCGCTGAGCTCCACGTATTTGCCGATGGGGTCCTCGTTGGGAAACAGCAGGTCGGCCTTCTGTTTCCCGACAACCACCACCTTGCGTGCCGAGTTCTGGTCAGCCTCATTTATCCATCGTCCGGAGTATATCACCGGTAACTGCATCTTTGAGAAATCAGCTTCCACGCCCATTATCTGTCCGTTGGTGGTGTTGCGGCCGTAGGTGGCTTTTCCGCCTGTGAATATTAGTCCGGTGGAATATTCTATGCCGTTGACCACCTTGCGCACATTGTCGAGATCCGCGGAGTTCATGCTCCAGTAGCGTCCTTTGTTGAAGCCCTGATAGGGCATGGAGGTGCGGTTGGGGAAGAAAGCGCCCATGTTGGTGGTAAAGCCGTCGAAGTTGCGCATCAGCAGTCCTTTCAGGCCGTCGGCGCCTCCCCAGAGCAGGGCGAGCATCATGACGCCCCAGAATATGCCGAAGGCGGTCAGAAACGTGCGCGTCTTGTTGCGGGCCAGCGTAGCGGTTATCTCACGCCAGTTGTCTATGTCGAATATTGATGTCTGCATGATCTGTGAGATATTTATTCATCGCGGAGGGCCTCCACGGGTTTCACTTTTGTTGCCTTCATCGCGGGTGCTATGCCGGCTATCGCGCCTGCTATTATCAGCACCACTGTCACCTTGATCGCTATACCTATGTCGACCGTCGGGTTGCTTATGGCCTGCGACACTTGGGCCGACTGATTGATGAAGTGGGCGGCGATCTGTGTGGCCACAACTCCCATCACTACGCCTATGTAGCCGAACATAGTGGTGATTACCACGCTCTCAGTGACTATCTGCACCAACACCGACCGGCGTTTGGCCCCTATGGCGCGGCGTATGCCTATCTCGTGGGTGCGCTCCTTGACGGACACAAACATGATATTGCTCACGCCTATTATGCCCGACATCATGGTCAGTATGCCGATCACCCAGATCGCTATGTCGAGGTAGCCCAGGGCGCTTTGCGATTTGACGTAGGTGAGAAACTGGTTGCTGATCCACACGGCCGACTTGTCCTCGGGGCTGAAATCGTGTATCTGGGCCATGGTGGCACGCAGGTCGTTCTCAAATGCTTCCGCATCCTGCTCCGTCTTCAGGTCGCGCCCTTCCACCACTATCTGCCAGATGTTCTCGTCACCTCCGGCCAGCTGCTGAAGGGTGGTGAAGGGGGCATAGTTGTCGCGGTCCCAGTCGTGGTCGAACACGCCCACCACGGTCCATGCCAGGCCGAGCGATTTCACTGTCTTGCCTATGGCGTTCTCCATCGTGCCGAAGAGCAGCTCTGCGTTGTGGCTCTCCATCACTATCACCTTGCGCTTGAGCCTGATGTCTTGCTCGTTTATGTAGCGGCCGCAGCGCATTTTCACGCGTCTCATCTTCTCGCTGCCGGGAAACACTCCGTAGAGGCCGTCCGAGGTATAGTCCTTGAGTGTCTCCACCTTGGCGGTGTCGATCGAGCGGTAGGTCATGGTGTTGGTCACCCGCGATCCTTTTTCATCCTGGAGCCGCTGGTTGGTGCGGATGGCCTCCATGTCGGTGGTCTTGAGCTGTATCCACCGGCCCTCCTTATATCCCTTGTAGGGCAGGGTGGTGTTGCCCGAATACACGTTCATGGTATTTGGGGCCGAATCGCCGGCATGCTCCGCAAAGGAGTTGCGCACGCCTCTCGACATGCTCACCAGTATTATCAGCATAAATATGCCCCAGGCCACGGCTATGCCGGTCAGAAAGGTGCGCAGCTTGTTGTTGCGCAGCGTCTGTCCTATTTCTCTTGCAAGGTCAAACATCGGAGCGGCTTTCTGAAGGGTGACTGTTGTTGTCGATCACGCCGTCCGATATCCGGATGGTGCGTTTGCATTGTTGCGCCACTCCCGGGTCGTGGGTCACTATCACTATCGTCATGCCCTCGTCGTTGAGGTCGCGGAATACCTGCATCACCTCTTTCGACGTCTTTGAGTCGAGCGCGCCCGTTGGCTCGTCGGCCAGAATGATCGACGGGTTTGTCACAAGAGCCCTTGCTATGGCCACTCTCTGCTTCTGTCCGCCCGACAGCTCGCCGGGCAGGTGGTGGGCGCGGTCCGACAGCCCCATCCGCTCGAGCTGCTCCATGGCGCGGCGGTTGCGCTCCTTGCGGCCCACGCCCTGATAGTAGAGCGGCAGGGCCACATTCTCCATGGCATTCTTATAGCCTATGAGGTTGAACGACTGAAACACGAACCCTATCATGCGTCCGCGCAGTTCGCTGGCGCGATCCTCCGACAGGTCCTTTATCAGCACACCGTCGAGCTCATAGGTTCCGGTGTCATAATTGTCAAGAATGCCCAGTATGTTGAGCAGGGTCGACTTACCCGATCCCGAGGCGCCCATAATGGCCACCAGCTCACCGCGGTCAATATCGAGGTTGATACCTTTGAGCACGTGGAGCGGCACGGCTCCGGGGTATGTCTTGTTTACATCTTTCAGGCTTATTATCACGGCAATATCCGGAGAGAGTGAAATAGTTAATAACGTTCTGTCTGCTATATAGACGCAAAGGTGGGCTGTTCGTTACACTCTGTAGTGTTAAAATATGTTTTTAATGCGGCTACGCCTGCAAAACAGCGGAGGCTGCGCCTGGATGTGACGCAGCCTCCGTATGAGGGTACTGAATATTGTGTTTTGTCTAAGCCCCGACCATCAGGACCAGAGCCACACCGCAGAGTATGAGCAGTGTGTTGCCGACGGCATAGGTAACCGTGTAGCCCATGGCGGGTATGGTCGAGCCGATGGCTTCCTGGATGGCACCGAGCGATGCGGTGGTGGTTCTTGCCCCGGCGCAGCACCCCAGATTGACGGGGTCGGGAAACTTGAAGATCTTCTTGCCGATGATCACTCCGAGGATGAGCGGGAGGGAGGTGCTGATCATGCCCATGAAGAAGAGCACGAAGCCTACCTCCTTGAGGCCGCTGACAAAGGAGGGTCCCGAGGTGATGCCGATCACGGCGATAAACATGTTGAGGCCGAGATTGTTCATGAGCCACACGGCGGGCTGGGGTATGTGGCCGAAGGTGGGGCGCTTGGTGCGGTACCATCCCAGCACAAGGCCGGCTATGAGGGCGCCGCCGCTGGTAGAGAGCGTGACGGGCACGTTGCCGAAATGTATGGTGATGGCTCCGAAGAGGGCTCCGAAGAAGAGGCCCAGGCCTACGAAGACAAGGTCCGTAACGTTGGTGGGACGGTCGGCATAGCCTATGGCCTTTGATGCGGCCTCGACCTCGTTGGGGAGTCCTACGATTTCGAGGGTGTCGCCGGCACTGAGCTTGAACTGGGCGAGAACGGGCATGCTCACATCGCCGCGTCGGATGCTTTTGATGGTCACGCCATACATGTATTTGCAGCTGCGGAGCTGGTCGACGGTCATTCCGGCGGCGCCCTTCTTGGTGACGAGCACGCTGATCTGTTCGGCGGGGAAATTGAGCAGGGCGTTGTCGGCCACCTCGTCGCCTATCCATCCCTCGTCGCCGATAATTGATTCGCGCCGACCGCTCAACACTATCTCGTCGCCCTTGCCGATGGTCACGGTGCTGTCGGGGGCCAGGATAGAGCCGTTGTGGCGGATGCGCTCAACAAACAGGCGCCGGTTTTTCTGGGCCAGGTAGCCCTCTACCTCGCTGACGCTCCGGGGCTGATCGAAGAAGTCGGACGATACCTTGTAGGCGCGGAATGCCACGGGGCGGTTGGCGTTGATATAGGCTGGGTCGGAATCGATTGAGCTCTGGTTGAGCTCTTTTTCCAACGCCTGGGTGTGCTCCTTGACTTTCTTGAGACCACCGAGTAAGACGGGCCCGAGGTTGGCCAGCAGGTAGGCCGATCCGATAGTGCCGAACACATAGCAGACCGCGTAGCTCACCGGAATTATATCGACCCAGGCCTTCTTGGTCTCGGGCGATGCCGACAGACTCTGCATAGTGTCGGTGCCCACACCGATGACAGCCGAAATAGTCTGCGCGCCGGCAAACATGCCGATGGCCTCACCGATGTTGTAGTGCATTATCTTGGCGCAGCCCCAGGTGGTGAGCAGACAGAGCAGACAGACGATCACCGCAAATCCCACCTGCTTGAGCCCCTCGCCCTTGAGCGAGGCAAAAAATTGAGGCCCCACGCTGTAGCCTATGGCAAACAGAAACATCAGGAAGAACACATTTTTCATCGGCCCGCTTATAGGTATGTCAAGCTGACCTACAAGCACTCCGACAAGGAGCACCGACGTAACCGTGCCGAGAGAGAACGACTTGTATTTGAGCCGGCCTATGAAAAAGCCGACTCCGATAGTAAGAAATACCGCCAGCGAGGGGTTGTTTCTGATTGTTTCGACTAACCAGTCCATATCAACGGGGGGGGGATTTGTGAGTGTTATATTTTGTTGCTGAAACGAAATTATTATAATCTAAAAAACGTCGCGGCCATGGATTGGTTCATCAAAGGGCGTATGATTTTAGGCCAAAAATCAATAAAAGACAATAAATAGGTTGGCTCACATCGGTTTATTGTGTAAATTTGCACAAAAGGGGGCGCCATACCCTCTGCTGATACCGAAATCACATATCTATATAACATATCACCATGACCAACTGCAAATCTTTAGCCATAGCCCTGGCTCTTGCCGCATCGGCCTGCCCGGTAGTGGCTCAGGACACATTCGACCTCTCTTCGCAGCGCAAGGAGGTGCAGCATTTCCGCCGTGTTCCGGGCGAGAAATTAGACCACAAGGGCATAATCATCAATCCCACACCGCATAGCCTTGAGGTCAAAACGGAGGGAACCGTATCGTTTGCCGAAGGATTCAAATATACCGGAAAGACCTATGCCGACGACCTGACACACCTTGGCATACCCACATCATCGAAAGGTTGCAGGCTTACCATTAAGGTCGGCGCAAAGGATGCAGCAAAGGCAGGCGTGGAGCAGAAAAAAGGCGCATACAGCCTTGTCGTCGACAAAAAGGGAGTCACAATCACCGGCTATGATGATGCCGGCGCCTTTTACGGGCTCCAGACACTCAGGGAGATTATAAACAGTCCGGTGGCCGACGGCAAGACCATACCATATCTCGCGGTCAACGATTATCCCGATCTTCCCTACCGAGGTGTGGTCGAAGGATTCTACGGCAATCCATGGTCGCATGAGGTGCGCATGTCATTGATCGATTTCTATGGCCGCAACAAGATGAACGACTACATCTACGGCCCAAAGGATGATCCCTATCACAGCTCGCCATACTGGCGTCAGCCCTACCCGGAGAAAGAAGCCAAGCAGATACACGAGCTGGTGGAAGCGTGCAAGCGCAACCGCGTCAACTTCGTATGGGCGATACATCCGGGAAAGGATATCCGCTGGAACAAGGAGGACTACGACAGCCTTGTCAACAAGCTTGACATGATGTACGATCTGGGCGTAAGGTCGTTCGCGCTGTTCTTTGATGATATCGAGGGTATCGGTACCGACTCCAACAAGCAGGCCGAGCTCGTCAACGATCTCACACGCGATTTCGTGAAGACTAAAGGCGACGTCACCAACCTCATGATCTGTCCCACCGACTACTCGCAGTCGTGGGCCAACCCTGGGCCTAAGGGGCAGCTCGCCATCTATGGCGATAAACTCAATCCCGACGTCGAGGTGTTCTGGACCGGCGGTGCCGTCTGCAGCGACCTTACCCCGGAGACCCTCGAGTTTATCAACTCACGCATCAAGCGTCCGGCCCTCTTCTGGTGGAACTTCCCCGTGAGCGACTATTGCCGCAATTATCTGCTCCAGGGTCCTTCCTATGGACTCGACACATCGCTGACGGCCGCCCAGGTAGCAGGTATCGAAAGCAATCCCATGGAGCACGGCGAAGCCTCAAAGATCGCTCTGTATGGCGTGGCCGACTATACATGGAATGTGGCCGACTACAATCCAATCGACAACTGGGAGCGTTCCTTCGAGGTGATAGCCCCCGAGGCCCCCGAGGCATACCGCACATTTGCAATCAACTCAGCCGACACCGAAACCGGCTACCGTCGCGATGAGTCGTGGGAGACTGTCACGTTCCCTTACAACGACTACACCCCGGCGCAGTTTGATGCCCTTAAAAAGCAGTTTGCCGAAATGCAGACTGTCCCCGGGAAGATGCAGTCCATCTCCAATAAGCAACTCCTCAGTGAACTGAACCCGTGGCTTGTGGAATTTGGCAAACTCGGAGCGCGTGGCGAGAAGACACTTGATCTGATCAAGACATTCGAGGGTGGTGACGATGCCGCTTTCTGGACCGCCTATGTGGCAAACATAATGACTCCCGAAGAGCGTGAAGCATTCAACGCCCATAAGTCGGGCACGATGAAGCTGCAACCGTTCTACGAAAACGCCATGGATGATATGCTCGATGCCTTCTACACCCGTCTTACCGGCGATGTGCCCGCGACATACCGTGCCGTCGGAAGCTACCGCAATGCCGGCACCACACTCGGCAAGCTCATGGTCGATAACGACACCTCGACATATTATACCTCGGCTTATGCGCAGCGCGCCGGCGATTGGATCGGACTCGATCTCGGTACGGTGCGTCCTGTCGACGAGGTAGAGGTGCTTCAAGGCCGCAACAACTATGACGATGTGGACTACTTCGACAATGTCATACTCGAGGCATCTGCCGATGGCCATAGTTGGACCGCGCTTACCGACTCACTCCAGACAACCTACGATATCAATTGGAAATCGCAGCCCGTCGATGCCCGCTATGTGCGTATCCGCAAGCTGCATTCGCCAAAGCGCAATTGGGCTTCTGTACGTGAATTCCGTGTCAATCCCGTCACCCATGAGCGTCTGGGGCTGAATATCACAGCTCCCGATATGGAGGGCTCTCTCAGAGCTTTCGATGGTAATCCGGCTACCGTTTATGCTTCCGAGGGTACGCTCACCTTCGACCGCCCGGACAACACCCAATCGTGCGTTATGCTTCTGTCCGACCGTGGCAATAACCTGAAGATAGAGCAGTTTGACGCTGACGGAAACCTTCTGCAGAGCACTCCTGTCAATGCCGATCTGATGCGCGTCTCGCTCTTGCCCGCCGCATCACGTATCGCCGTTACAGGCCCTTGCAGCATTTATGAAATCATAGCGGACTGATCAGGTGTGCATATCTATTAGGCCGACGCCCTCTGCTTACGGTGGATGGGCGTCGGCTTTTGTGTTACCGTAGGCACAAGGTTGAATTTTTTTTCGGAAAAAACATCAAAAAAATTTGGATAATTGAACAGTCTGCCCTAACTTTGCGTTACACAAACAAACGGACAAGAGAGTCCGCAGTAATCATTCAGATTATTGATAGAAATTGAAGATATCACCACATCAAAGTAGATTGGGAAACTCATCAATTACATATGAAATACCGAGACAAGCGAGCCTTCCAATGGCGGGCCTCATCCTCTCGAAAGAGCGGAGGTTCAATTAACCCGGAGGATTACAAAGGTTGGTAAGCACTCAAATCCTGTCATCCGGAGTTTCATCGCATCCTTTGGTGTGGACCATACGGCGGAGCCGGCAAGTGTCTTTTGACAAACTGCCGGTTCCGCTTGCTTTTTTTACCTGTGCTGTCCCGGCAAACAAACTTTTTCCGATCCCGTGCGTTACAATGTTATGATTTTCTTTAAACACACTTAACACAATTAAATTTTCTGAAGAATCATGAACAAGATTGTAATTCCGGCAGCAGTTATGATGATGTCAATCTTTGCCACTGCCTGTTCCGGTAGCCACAGCGAGGCTGCACACGAACGTAGCTTCTCCGAAAAGATAGAGAACTGTACAGATACCGACAGCCTCCGCTCTTATGTTACCCAGGCCAAGGACTACGCGTCGAAGCTTGTCGACGAGGGTAAGTATCAGGAAGCAAACGCATTTATTGACAGCATTTCACCTGTTCTTGAAGCTAAAGCTCCGGCGCTGATGGGAGCCTTTGTTGCCGTCCGCGATCGCATAGCTGTTGAAAAGACTGCAGCCGAGGCAAAGGAGAAGATCGGCGAGGCTGCCGATTCGATTTCCGACAAGGCCGGCAAAGCGGCCGATGCAGTTCAGGATGCCGCAGGAAAGCTCGGCGATAAGGCTCAGGAGGCCGTCGACAAGGCCACCGGTTCAGTCAAGGATGCCGCAGGCAAGGCCGTCGACTCTGCACGCGACAAGGCTAAGGATCTTGCCGGTAAGGCAGCCGATAAGCTTTGAGTTACTTATTTTAACTACGTTTCGACTATAATCAACCTACACATCAAGCGTCCACTCGATCATGAAGAATATAATTACGGCAGCTATCATGCTGGCTGCGGGCACTGGTATTGCATCGGCGGTTCAACCCGACACATTGTATATACCCCAAAGGTCAATCACAATCACCGGTGAGGCCGGAAAGGCCAAAGATCTGGTTGCGATTCTCTACAATCGACAGAATCTCCACTTCTCCGACCCTTCGGCTCCCCGCTTCCTCTTTTTCGATCGGGAAGGTAAGGTAGCCATGGGCATCGGCGGATATGTGAAAGGAACAATGCAATATGACTTTGGAGGTGCTATTGACCAAGGGGCATCTTTTGTGACATACGACATTCCTGTGCCTGCCAATCCGGCCATGCGCAATCAGTTTTTCGCCAATGCCAACCAGTCTACTATTTTCCTTCAGATGATAGGACGCTCCGAGCGCTTCGGCACATATGAGGTGTTTGTGCGTACCAACTTCAGCGGCGGTGGCCCGACGGGCTACGATCTGAAGCTCAAGATGGCATATCTGAGAGTGGGCTACGTGACGGCCGGTCTCACAAACAGCGTGTTTGTCGATGGCGAGGCAGGTACACCGACCATCGATGACCAGGGTCCTGCCGGCGAGATGTCTGCCAAAAACATTCAGCTTCAGTATATGCCCAAAATCGGACCGCTGACGTTGGGCGTATCGGCTGAGATGCCTTCGGCCGGCTACCGCGAAGATAAGCTCGTACAGGAGATAAAGCAGCGGGTTCCCGACATACCGGCTTTCATTCAGTATGGATGGAACGGTGGCAAGAGCCATATTCGCCTCTCCGGACTTCTGCGCAACTTATCCTACCGCGATCTTAATGCCGGACAAAACAAGTTTGCCACAGGTTGGGCTGCACAGGTCAGCGGACTTATCAACGTCATCCCACAGCTCACGCTATTCTATCAGGGAGCCTACGGCCGTGGATATGCACGCTATATCAACGATCTGGCCGATGCCGATGTCGACCTCATTCCCGATGCCTCAGCTCCCGGAAAGATGAAGGCACCGCAAATGTCTAACTTCGAGGGGGGCTTACAGATAAATGCCACAAAAAACCTGTTTTTTGCAGCATCCTATAGCGAGGCTCATCTCTACGGTCAACAGATTCTTGGGCCTGACGCATATAAGTATGGCCGCTACCTGAGTTGCACCGCCTTCTACAATCTTGGCGAGGACCTGCGTGTAGGCATTGAGTATCTTCGCGGCAGTCGCCATAACATAGATCACTCTGACGGCCACGCCAACAGGCTCATAGGCATGATACAGCTCACGTTCTGACCCGCACTCCCTGTGCGTCAAAAATGGTTAAACCCTACCCGCGTTTCAACCCGGCGCTGTGTGTGTTGTTATACTATCGTGAGCCGATCCTCTGAGGATAACCCTCACGATTACTGAAACAATACACACATAACGAAGATATGGAAAGAAAAATTTCGATTGCCGATCTGCAGAAAGCGGTCGACGAAGCCTACGAAAAATTCAAAGATTGTAACGACGGAAGCGTAGACCCGCGCTCAGGCTCTGTCAACACCTCCGATTTCGGCATCAGCGTGATGCTTGCCGACGGAACACAGATAAGCCGTGGCAATACTGATGTTTCTTCACCCATGGGCTCCCTGGGCAAGGCGTCTCTGGCTGTCCTGCTCATGACTCAGAACACCCCCGACCAGATACGTGAGAAATTCTCATGCAGCAAGGACAAAGGTTGCGGCTGCAAGTCGCAGAAGCCACATATCCCTGTCAGCGCCAAGGGCGTCAGAATGATCAGCGCCGTTGAGCCGCAAGGCGATCCCGACGGAAAATGGGACCTCGTGATAGGAAATATCATCAACATGATGGGATCCGCTCCCGTCCTCGACGACACGCTCTACCGGAATCTGCTGGCTGCCTGCAGCAACGCCGATGCCGAGAACGTCATAGCCCAGTCGGGATGGTACCTCTACGACGACGCTGCCACAGCCATCGACCAATATGCCAAGCTGACCTCGCTCAAGGTCACCGCCACGCAGATGGCCAACATGATGGCTACCATCGCCGCCGATGGAGTCAACCCCTCCGACAAGAGCATAGCCTTCGACGGCGCCATTTCTCAGCGCGTCGCAGCCCTTATGGCAGTCAAAGGTCCCCACAAGATGGCACGTCCATGGCTCATGTGCACAGGTCTGCCCGCCATGTCCAGCTTCGGAGGTCTCATAGCCGGCACATTGCCCGGAGTATTCGGCATAGCCGCCTATTCGCCCTTGGTCAATGATACCCACGTATCAGTCCGCGCCTCCAAGGCCATAGCCTATATCATGAACAAGCTTCAGCTCAGCGCCCTCTCCAGCGCCCGGGTAAGCTTTGTCAGCTGATAGTCCGACCCATCATTGTCAGTCAATCCTGATAACCGCAATGAGCGGCCACCATGATGCTGCAAACGCATCACAGAGTGGCCGCCCATTTTGTTGTTTGATAAAAAAAACATACTTTTGTATCAGTATAAAAAAACTAAAAGGCTGTTTTGTCTTCTACTGATAATGATAACCAATTGTTGAGTGCTTTGTTGGCGGACTCTCAGGATGCCTTCAAGCAGGTATGCCTTACGTATACACATACTTTATATGCATACTGTTATAGCTATACGCGTAACTCTGCATATACAGAAGAAGTAGTTCAGGATATATTGGTCGCATTTTGGAACTATAGACATCGACTTACACTTGATTCATCAATAAAGTCCGTGCTGTTTACAATCGCCAGGCATCATGCAATAAACGCATTTAGAACAACACTGCGTTCACCTGTATACGAAGACTATGTGAAGTATAGCGAAGCGATAGCATGCGATGCTAACGATAAATTAGGCTATGATGATTTTTTAGTTAATCTTCGTCATGCTATGAATAGATTGACTCGTTCCGAGAAAAAAGTAGTGGAGTTGTCTAAATTTGAGCACTATTCAAATTCTGAAATAGCTGAATCACTTGGCATTAGTGAGAAAACGGTCAGAAACCAATTATCTGCAGGGCTGTCAAAACTACGGATGTATTTGACAGACTTTAAATATATAGTATTATTGTTCATTAATATATAGTAGCTTAGTCATGACCAAAATTTCAACCGGTAATATAAATGTAAATGCATTACTTAAAAAGTATGCCGATGATTCGCTGTCTATTGATGAATTACAGAATTTGCGCGAAGCTACTTCATTGATGTCTGATGAGGAACTTATGCAGTCTTTTAAAGAGGCCGGAATAGAAAATAATAAGGCAGAGATATTGACAAGAGTCGCTATGGCGCGAATTATAGACGGAGCCATGGCTAAGATTCATATTACTAAAAAGAGAGTCTTGAATATTCCTACATTTTGGGCTTATGTGGCAGCAATAGCAATCGTAGTACTGATGGCATGCACAGTCTGGCTATATATTGGTACTCAGGAATATGATTTATATAAAGAGGTTATTTCCCAACAGACTGTAATTAGCACCAATGTTGGAGAAAGTGTACATATGCGGTTGCCTGATGGAACAGATGTTCAAGTTGGATCAGAATCGCAATTGGCATATTCTATAAGCGATTTTAATGATAATATTCGTACTGTCAGAATATATGGTGAGACCGATTTCAGTGTGGTGGAAAATAAGTCGGCTCCATTTTATATCTTATGTGATGGTCTGACGGTAAGAGTTACGGGTACAAAATTTAATCTTGTGGCAAGAAGATCAGATGCATCTGCCATGCTATATCTTCGGGAAGGTTCAGTAGACATGATATCAGACAAAACTGGTAAAGTGGTTCATGTAAAACCAAACGAGTTGATAACTATGGATTATGCAACTGGAGCCTTTAGAGTGACGTATGTGTCAAATCAGAATCAGGCAAACAGTATATTGCGTGCCGATATGGTATTCGATGAGGTCTCTGTTGAAGATGTGATTGATGCGTTGCGGACTCATTATGGCGTTGATATATCTGTCAGAAATAGTGCTTTGAAATCTAAAAAATTTACAGGATATCTTCCATCCAAAAATTTCGATGAGGCTCTTAATATAATATGTGAGGCATTTGACTTGGACATTAGTATTGAGAATCAGATAATTGTACTGAAGTAGATATGTGATGGTCGGGATGGTGAATGTGTATAAAATAGGTTAGCAAAAAAAATATGTTTTAAAACATATTTTTTATTTGGGACAAATGATGGGATTTGTTGCTATAATAGTGTAACCAAATCAATCATTAACCCATGTTAAAACTTTTACGTACACTTTTGCCGCTGCTGATTTGCATTATATGTTGCGTTCAGCCGGTGGAAGCTGCCAAAGGGCAAGAAGTGACAGTCAATATTGACAATAAGTCACTGAAGGAGTTCTTCAAAATAATTGAAGAGCAGACGTTATACCATTTTTCGTATGATAGTGGTATCATAGACAATAAGAGTGATATTACCATTCACATGGTAAATAAACCTCTTGGCCAGATCCTTGACAAAGCTTTTTCTAATCGAGGTATATCCTATAGGATTTTATCCGATAATACAATCGTTTTGTCAAAAAAGGGAGATGATAAAACGAGTCAGCGTTCAAAGACAATTCCTATATCAGGAACAGTGACCGACGAGAATGGAGATCCCATTATAGGGGCTACCGTTAGAGGTTCTTCTCCTTCAGAGATTACAGTAACCGATTTAAATGGTAAATTCATCTTGAATGTTCCTCCAAAGTCTACTGTCGAAGTGTCATATATCGGATATAACACAGTAAAGCTTGTCGGTGAATCTACTGACCCTGTTTCCGTTGTCCTTTCCGAGGATAATAATGTGCTTGATGAGGTGGTGGTAGTCGGATATGGAACGCAGAAGAAAGTCAACCTGACTGGATCGGTTTCGGCTATTGATGCGAAGGAAATAGAGAACCGCCCAATAAGAAGTGTTACTGATGCGCTTCAGGGTCATATGCCAGGTCTGACAGTTCAGTCTGGAACAGGTGAACCTGGAACATACTCCAGTTTTAAGATAAGAGGTAATACGTCTGTAAATTCAGCCGGTGCACTTGTAATAGTCGACGGTATGCCAGGTGATCTCAATCTCGTTAATCCGCAAGACGTAGAGTCGGTATCAGTACTCAAAGATGCGGCTGCTGCAGCTATATATGGTGCGAGAGCTGCTGAGGGTGTCATACTTGTGACTACGCGTCAGGGTAAGGATAAGAAAGTTAAAGTGGAGTATTCTGACAATTTCGCGTTCAATTCACCTACTCGACTGCCTAAGAGCAACACTGGATATGATCATGCAGTATTGTCAAATCTGGCATTTTCAAATGCAGGGCTGGCTGTGAACTTCCCGGAGAAAGCCCTTATAGCACTACAGGACCCTTCTGTATCGGCGCTTGTTAATGGAAATGACTGGATATATACAGATAATACCGACTGGATAGGCATGATGTTTGATCATAGTTTCCAGCAGACACACGATCTGGCTGTTTCCAAGGCTTCAGAATCAATAAAATACAGAATCTCTGTAGGTTGGTTGGATCAGGACGGTATGTTCAGTGATTATGGTCCTGACAATTTTGACCGCTATAATCTTAGGTCGAATATATCAACAGATCTTATAAAAGATAAGCTGACGCTTGATAGCAAGATAACATATACTGAGACTGTTAGACGTAATCATCCTCAGTTCAGCTCTTGGTCTATACCATATATCACAATGATACAGGCCGGTCCTAATATGCCTGTATATGACCCTAATGGAAATTATGCCAGATATAGAATGCAGGCAAATCCAGTGCAGGCTCTTAGGGAAGGTGGTGAAACTAAAACACGGACCGAACGGGCCGAAGGCATATTCACGCTATCATATAAGCCTATAAAAGGCTTGACTATGAAGGCAATAGGCGCAGGTCGTATTATAAATTCCCAGCGGAAAGTATGGCGCCGGGAATATGGAAAATACGGCCCTAATGGTCTTATATCTTCAGCAGCCGGCCAATCCGGTCCGAACAGATTAAACCAATCGAGTGAGACGACAAGATATCTCACGGGACAGTTGCTTGCTGACTATACGGTTAATATCAACAGACATGATTTTTATCTGCTTCTTGGTTGGTCGGCGGAACAGAATCATTATGAGAGTCTTACCGGTGAGAGAACAAACATTATCGGAAATGAGTTGCCGGCCCTCTCATTGGGTAGTACTGATGGTTGGAGCAATGCTGCAGACGAAACCGAATGGGCGCTTCTGTCGGGATTCATGCGATTCAATTACACCTATGCCAATAAATATCTGTTTGAAGCGAATCTTCGTGCTGATGCATCATCACGTTTTTCAAAGAAACATAGATGGGGTTACTTCCCGTCGTTCTCAGCCGGTTGGCGTATAAGTGAGGAAGAATTCATGAAGGACATCACATCTGTCAGCAACATAAAGCTTCGTGCCTCATGGGGACGGTTGGGTAATCAGAATGGCTTGGGCCTGTATGATCATATTGCCCAGTACTCTATAGGTGGCTTCTATCCTTTCGGTTCGGAACTTGCCCAGTGGGCGAAGGTTAACAATCTTCCGTCGGAAGACCGTACTTGGGAAACCGTCGAAGTGACAAATGTCGGTATTGATTTAGGATTTCTCAATAATCGATTGACAGCAGAGGCAGAAATATTCAAGAAGCACACGAAAGATATGCTCGTGAGTATAGAAATTCCTAGTGTCATCGGTATAAACGTACCGACAGGCAATTATGGCGAACTTGAAGTGAAAGGCTGGAATATTTCTATTGGTTGGGCTGATAGAGTAGGTAAGGTATCCTATTCAGCCAAGTTCTCACTTTCTGATCAGAATGATAAATTAGTTGATTATGGCGTTGATTTCAACGGCTTTACAGCCGGACTTAATCGTCGCATAGAGGGATATTCTCTTGGCTCTATATTTGGATATAAGACTGATGGTTATTTCAAGACCGATGATGAGGCAAAATCATCTGCCGTATTCAACCGTTCAGTAACTGGAGCTGGAGATATCAAGTATGTTGATATAGATGGCGATGGAAAGATCAGCGCACCAAACGATCTCGCTTATCTTGGGTCTGCTGTTCCTCGCTATGTATTTGGACTATCGTTGTCAGCCGATTGGAACGGTTTCGACATGAGCATGCTGTTACAAGGCGTTGGAAAACGTAACTTCTATCTGAGCTCTGAAGTGATGGCTCCATTCAGAGACACTTGGGGTAACTTTTCATACACTCTCCATAACGACTACTGGACCCCTGACAATCTGAATGCCGCCAATCCTCGCCCTTATGCGGGTACATCTCACAACTACCAGATATCCGACCATTGGCTTCAGAATGCAGCTTATGTCAGGATGAAAAATCTACAGATCGGTTATACTTTGCCGCGTCAGTTGCTCTCTAAGGTTCATATCGACAGGTTGAGACTCTACTTCAGCGGAGACAATCTCTTTGAATTCAGTAAACTAAACAAGAACTTTGATCCCGAATTGACAAGTTCCGATGGCTACATATATCCTTTGCTAAGAAGTTATTCATTCGGACTTAACCTTACCTTCTAACAGCATCGACTTAATATGAAAAGATATATCATTATTCTATTTTGCTCAGTTTTGTGTGCAGTCACATTGAGCAGTTGCGGGGACTTTCTTGATAGAGAACCCCAGACAACACTATCGCCGGGTACATTCTGGAAAACAGAATCCGATCTACGGTTAGGATTAAACTCGCTATACAACAACATGAACCGTAGTTACGTGTTAGACAATCAGAGTGCCGATTGTTTTGCCGCTATTGGTAATAACGTTAGCAGTGGAACTTACACGGCTCCTAACACAGATGGAATATGGACATCTTCCTACCAGCAGATACGTGTTGTAAACGACTTCCTCAAAAACTATGATGCAGCTGATGTGGCACAGTCTGTGAAAGACAGATACAGAGGTGAGGCTCTGTTCTTCAAGGCATACTTCTACTTCAACTTGATCAAACGCTTTGGAGATGTTCCATACATCACTACAACTCTCGATCTTGCTTCTCCGGAGCTATATGAACCTCGTACGGATAAACGCATCATCGTTGATGACCTTCTTGCCGACCTTGATGAAGCTGAGAATATGATACCTTTGGCAAGTTCGCTTAAAAATGATGTAGGTCGTATCACAAAAGGCACTGTGCAGGCCTTGACCGCACGTATCGCTCTGTACTTTGGCACATGGTATAAGTTTCATGGTGGCGCCGAGTATAAGAAATATCTACAGGTTGCACGCGATGCTGCCGACCGTCTGATGCGCAGTGGTGAATACAGCTTGTATCCCGATTACAGAAATCTGTTTCTTTTGCCGGGTGAGGATTCGTCTGAACACATCCTGTCATTCCGTTATTCTGATGAGACAAGCGCATATAATCAACGTATCAGAAGTGTGATTATCGATCTTGTGCAGAGTCCTACCAAGTATCTTGCTGATGCATTTTTGTGTAAGGATGGACTGCCTATCGAAAAGTCTCAGTACAAAGTTCAATATCTTCCTCTCGGTAGTGAGTTCGAAAATCGTGACCCGCGCATGGCTCTGTCACTCTGGCGTCCCGGCGATCCTTTCATGGGTGGTACACTTATTCCAAATTTGTCGAATCAGACCAAGACGGGCTATATGTTCAAGAAGTATGGCGACGAGGATTCGTATACAAACATTCAGTCGAAGATTGATGAAATCTTGATAAGATATGCCGAAGTGCTCCTCATTTATGCCGAGGCCAGTTATGAGCTGTCGGATGCTATATCCGATGAAGATCTCGACCGTTCAGTCAATACACTGCGCAACCGATTTGCCGGACATCCGGATTGTCTGCCTGGACTTACCAACGCTTTTGTCCGCGAGCATGGTCTTGATATGCGTGAGGAGATAAGGAGAGAGCGCAGGGTCGAGCTTTGTTCGGAATCGTTCAGATATGACGATCTGATCCGATGGAAAACAGCAGAGATTGAACTGCCGCGAGCCATACTCGGAGCCATGTTCGATCAATCGGCCTATCCGTCAGTTGTAGTTGGAAAAGATATTAATGTGTCAGATGATGGTTTTATTATCGTGCAGGCTGCCTCTTCGCGTTCGTTCGATCCCGAAAAGGACTATCTATTCCCACTTCCACTCCGTGAACGATCACTTAACCCTCAGTTATCCCAAAATCCTGGATGGTAATATGAAAGCATTCAAAAAAATATGCCTCTCACTAACTTCAATCCTGTCATCGTTTGGAGTTATGTCTCAGGACAGACCAAACATAATGGTCTTTCTTGTTGACGATATGGGTCTGATGGACACATCGCTCGAGTTTGATGTTGATGCTGATGGAAATCCATTGCATCATCCTCTTAACGACTGGTATCATACTCCAAACATGGAGCGTCTTGCCAATCAGGGAATCCGGTTCTCGACATTTTACGCCCAAAGTGTTAGCTCTCCCTCACGTACTTCGATAATGACCGGTCAGAATGCCGCACGTCATCGCGCCACCAACTGGATAAACGCCGAAAGCAATAACCGCTGTCAGTATGGACCATACGACTGGAACTGGAATGGTATCTCCGATACCGATATGACCTATCCACGCGCCCTCTCCGATGCCGGCTACCGTACCATTCATGTCGGTAAAGCCCACTTCTCCAATATGTATGCACCTGGTGCCGACCCGCGCAACATCGGCTTCGACGTAAACATTGCCGGTTCGGCAATAGGCCATCCCGGTAGCTATCACGGTGAGAATGGCTACGGCTGGATCAAGGGGCAACGTGCCAGAGCTGTGCCCGATCTCGAGAAGTACCACAACACCAATACCTTTCTCACCGATGCCCTTACACTTGAGGCACAAGCTGAGGTGAAGAAGGCCGTCGACCAGGGCATGCCCTTCTATCTCAATCTGTCTCATTATGCTGTCCATGCTCCTTTTGAGACCGACGAGCGTTTCATCGACCACTATCCCTCCTATGATGGTATGCCAAAATATGCCGATGCTTTCGCCACCCTCATCGAGGGACAAGACAAGAGCCTTGGCGACATGCTCGACTATCTCGATTCGATAGGCGTGGCCGAAAATACTCTTGTCATCTTTCTGGGCGATAACGGCGGCGACGCACCGTTGGGCGACAAATTCGGTCACACCTCGGCAGCTCCTTTCCGAGGCAAAAAGGGAACTGAATATGAGGGAGGTATGCGGGTGCCGTTTATCATGGCTTGGGCAAAGCCCGATCCTGCCAACAAGCTGCAGCAGAAATATCCCATAGCACGGGGTGCTATTCAGACGCAGATGGCGACCATCATGGATATATATCCTACCGCGCTTTCCGCCGCAGGTGTGAAGCTGCCCAAAGGACATACTCTCGATGGCTCCGATCTGAAGACTCTTGCCGTAGGACGCAAGGATCCCGCTCATCGCGACTTTTTCCTCATGCATTTCCCCCACGAGAACTACGGATACTATTACACCGTATACCGCAAAGGCGACTGGAAGTTCATTTATTACTACCATCCCGAAGATCCAGGACATCCCGAATACAAGCTCTATAACTTGGCCGCTGATCCTTACGAAGACCACGATCTGGCATCGCAGGAGAAGGCAAAGCTTCGTGAAATGTTTCATCTGATGGTGAAGCAGTTGAACCTGGAAAATGCTACCTATCCCGTTGATAAGGACGGCTTTCAGCTTCTACCAATAGAACCTAAGGTTTAATTATTTTGCACATGTTGAAAATGGCAGACATTTTGCTTTCACGCAAATGTCTGCCATTTTTTATTGTCTATGAAATTATTATTTCCCTCTGTTCTTCAGGAACTTATTCGACAGATAGCGCCGTGCCGGCTCATCATAGAAGCGCAGCGCAACGTAGGCCATTGTCACTATCGCCACAAACAGTCCCGCGCATACCGGCCACACCTGGCCAAAGGTGTAGCCATGCGACCATACCCAGGCATAAAACAGATACATCACCGGATAGTGGATTATATAGATAGGATAGGACAAACGCCCCAGAAATTCGCACACGTTTGTTGAAAACCGGTCGGTTGTCTTTCCGCACGCGCCTATATACACTATCGCCGGAAAGATCAGCAGCGTGCATACGGAGTCATATATGCCGTTGGCCACATTGGCCTCCGGCCCGCACGGATAGGGGAGTGCCATCAGCACGGCTATAGCTGCCGCGCATATCCAGAACGCACCTCTTATTTGGCGTGGACGGAAGGTGCGCGACATCAGCAGTCCCGCCGAGAATGAGAAGCTCAGGCGCAGGAAGCCGCCTATCCATCCCCAGTCGGCCATTGACCAGCCTACTCCCAGATGATAGGCACCCGACATATTGCCTATTGCGCATGCCGCAAGGCCGATGCCCGAGGCGATCACCACCACGCGTAGCGCCCTGTTCGACAGCCTGTGAAGAAACACCGCATACAGAATACTGCCGATATACTCAAAAAACAGCGACCACGCAGGCCCGTTGAGCGGAAACATCTCACCGTTGCCTCTCACCTCGACCCCCGCTCCGGGAAGAACAGGTATCATCAGCAGCCCCAGCACAAGTGCCAGCAACACATGGTGAAACGCCACCGGAGTCCCGTCCCAGTGCACGCTGCCCTGGATCACGAAAGCTATAGCGCCTATCATGACGCTCAATACCACCATCGGCTGAAGACGTATCAGGCGCCTGAGCATAAACCGGCCCGCGGTCATCCCCGATTTCCACCGGTCATCATAGGCATAACCTATCACGAAGCCCGACAGGACAAAGAAGAAGTCTACCGCCAGATAGCCGTGATTCATCATCTGATCCACGGGGCTTGTGGCGAATCCCTCAAAAAAGTGATACCATATTACCAGAAACGCGGCTACACCTCGTAGCCCGTCGAGCAGTTCATAGCGTGGCTTGGCCATTGTCAGAGTATTATTCATTTGAATGTCGATTGGTTTGACGGTTTTTACAATTACAGTGCAAATTTATCAATCTATTTTCTCACCGATTTTGATCCAGGACAAAAAAGAACGCAAAATTGCCCTGCCCATGCCGATCGCCCGCACTCGCAGGAATCCCTGACACGCCCCCTCCCGCTTCACCGCCTGCATTTCACTCATAATCACGCTGCCGTGCCGGTATGTCATAAATTTTCGTAACTTTACGCCTCAAACCATAAGTTACCCCAGTCCCAGTCATGCCTGTCTACTTGTTCTCACTCATCCTCATCAGCCTGTCGCTTGTCTCAGGCATGCGTTCTGCCGCACAAGTGTCGCACGATGTCCCTGCCGACAATTATGGCATGGTAAAAACCAACATCCGGGTAGCCTACGACTACACCGATGCCTCACTCTCCGATCATTTCAGCGCACGCGTGTCGTATGAATTCCTTAAAAATCAGAAATTCACACTCACCGCCAATCTGAACTACAACTCCCTTCAGGCCGATTTTGCTCCCGGAGTGCTTCCCGCCGGATATGACCCCGAGGCCATGGGCATGAACCGCACCCACCTCTACGGGCAGGTCGGAGCCTCTGCCACCTTCGGTCACTGGTTTCTTGGCCGCCCCTTCATGGCCTTTGCTACGATGTCGGCCGATTGGGGCGACCGACGCTTCCAGCGCATGTCGGGCATAGCGATGGCCATGCTGATGCTTCGGGCCGATCGCAACACGCAGTTTGGCCTCGGGCCGCTCCTCCTTATCAACTCCACATCCAAGGTGCCCGCATTCATCGTGTTTGTCTATCGTCACCGTTTCAACCATAACTTTGCCATAAATCTCTACGGCGGCATGTTCGGCCTCGACTATACCCCAACCCGATCCGATCTCTTCACCATAGGCGGCGACATTGACGTCCGCTCATTCTACTTCCGCCCAGACAATCCGCTTCTGCCTGAAAACTGCCGGTATACCAACACCAACTTCCGTCCCGGCATAAAATACAAACGTCGCCTTGCCACAAACTTCTATGGCGAACTACAGGGCGGCGTCATCCTCAAGATGTCGAGCCGCGTCACCGGTGCCTCCGGAACAAAAAGATATTTCGACATCCCCATGCCCGCACGGCCATTCCTGCAGGTAGCATTCAATTACGCGTTATAACCGCCGCCGGCACATCCTTCAAAACCGGGCCTATGCAGAGAGTCCACAACTTCCGGGTGCTTCCCCCCGAAAAGCCGTGGACTCTATCCTTGGTCTTACCGGCAACGCCGCCCCCTGGACAAACGCAACCGATTCCCGATAGTTCCGTTATAGCCGCGTATAGGTTACATAAGTTTCTCCGTCCTCATCCGACTGAAGAGTCGACATCGTCGTTCCGGTCACTTCGGTTATAGTGACTCTCATTGTGCCGTCTATCAGCTGATTGCCTTCAAGCCTCACATAGCTTTTTTCATCGAGTAGCCACCTCCTGTACGATAAGCTCCAGTAGTAGCTCTCTACGCTGTAATAATGTACACCCTCAAACAGATCACCACTATCATACGTGATCCTTATTTTCTGAGCGTATTCTCTATTGTTGCCTACAGGGGTCCCTTGACTGTTGAAGTCAAACTTCTCCTTAAACTCATATTTGCCATTGGGCGACTCATTGTCATACTCCCAGCCACTGATTCTCGTCATATACCATTCTCCCTCTATACTTTCGGGATTGATATAGTCAGGGTCGTCAGAGCAGCTTGTCAATGCGAAAACCATCACAAGCATAAGCAGATAATCCGTTATCTTCCTCATGATCATATTGCTCTCCTGTCAGCCCGTTGGAGATAGTTACGTTTTTTATGCGAAACGTGAGCCGACCGTGCCACGCCTTAAGTGATCACCGCAGATGCCATCCGCAAAGCGCTTGCCATCCGATAACCCGTTCCGGGCAGACGTGTCGATCACACACACCAATGCTATATGGATGATATCCACTATCCTGCCCGTGTTACGTTCAAAATTTCCTGCGTTCTCACCCTTAAGATACGCGTGCACAACGTTTCTTCTCTGTCTCTCTGTTTTCGAAATATCTTGACTGTGTCAGTACTGTCTGCCGCAAAATTAATCATAATAATCGAACATCCGCCGATCCTTCAGTCTAAAAAATCATCGTGCCTCACTCATTACATGCAGATTTAACAATTCCCCGCTCCAAGCCTCGCCGATGATACGAAATAAACTATGCCACATAGATACAATTCTACCACTGTTATCTCAACTCACCGGTTCAACCTCCTTGATCCTGATCTTATCCGGCCTGATTAAGACTGGTTTGTGTAGAAAGATAAGGACGCTCCGTCCAAGCCCGTTTCACCTACTGAATGCAAGCCACGTGAGAATATTCAGAAGGGCTATCTTCAAGGCAGATACGGAGCTATTCCTACCTTTCAAGAGTTAGATAAGCGAGAATTTAGATAGAAAGTATCGCTTTATGATACTTTCTATTGTAATTTTTACTATCTTCGTGACATGATTCTCGAAGATTTCAGAAATACACCGTTCAGAATGCAGGACTTGAGTTCTGTATTCCCTAATTGTGCAAATCTGAAGATGAAAGCTAAGCGGTTGGAGCGCGATGGTGAAATCATAAGATTGAAGAAGGGATTGTATGTAGCAAGTCCTCTGACAATCCGCATGGAATTGTCGCCGTTTCTCCTTGCCAATCACATATATGGTCCATCGTATGTGTCGATGCATACAGCACTCCGATATTATGGATTGATTCCTGAGGCAGTCTATTCTATACAGTCTATGACTACCGGAGTTGCACGAAACTATGAAAACTCTGTCGGTACATTTAACTACATTCATGTTCCGGCTATGTATTACAATATCGGAGTCACAATGGAAGAAAGCACTGGAGCGACATTTATGATTGCGACTCCCGAAAAAGCACTGTGCGATCTGATGGTATTTACCCCGAATCTTAATCTTCGGTTTCAAACCTCAATGCGCGATTATCTTGAAGAAGACATACGCTTCGATTTGGATGCACTTCTGAATTTCGACCTCGACATTATCGAGGACTGCGCCGAAGTATCACGCAAGAAAACAATGTTGAATCAGCTTATAAAATTTATAGAGAATGAGCGGAATATTTGAGAGGATGTTATCGGCATACGACACATCAACTGACACAGCCAGAAGAAATGCCACCTACGAAGTGATGCAACAGGTGGCACTTGCCGGACTGCAACGTGGAGGATTCTTTGAAAAGGCCGCCTTTTATGGAGGCACATGCCTACGCATCTTCCACGGCTTGGGCCGCTACAGCGAAGATATGGATTTCACATTGTTGAAAGAGGATCCGTCGTTCAACATTGAGAACTATTTTCCTGCAATAATTGCAGAGTTCAAGGCTCTGGGGCGCGATGTCGTGATAACCAAGAAAGAGAAACGCAACTTTGGCAAGGTGGAGTCCGCATTTCTAAAAGATGATACGCATGTTTATAACTTGGCGTTCCAAACAGAGAAAAGCCTGAAGATAAAGATTGAAGTCGACACTCAGCCTCCGTTGGGATTTCAGACAGAACAAAAGCTGCTGCTTCAACCATTCTCTTTCATGACCCGATGCGTCACATTGCCCGATTTGTTTGCTGGCAAGATGCACGCACTCGTTTTCCGCAAGTGGGGACAGCGGGTAAAAGGTCGTGACTGGTACGATTTCGAGTGGTATGTACGTAATGGTGTGCCATTGGATTTTGAACATTTCCGACAACGTGCCATTGACTTCAATGGAGAGGACCTGACTAAAGAGGATTTTATTAAAAAGCTTATCGAACGGCTCTCTACAACCGACATTAAGGCAGTACGTAATGATGTCCTTACATTCGTCAAAAATCCATCGGAACTTGACATCTGGAGTAACGATTATTTTGTGCAACTTGCCGCCATGATGAAATTTCAAGAGAATAAAATCCGACCCTGAAATTACTTTCTCACTTCCAAACTTGTGAGCATTTCACTTCCAAACTTATGAGCATTTTGCTTCCAAACTTATGAGCTTTCCCCCGGGCATCTCCTTCACATTCCAAGAATGGATGAGAGGAGTCAAAATCGGCGGTTTTGAGTGACTCTGAGCTATATGACGTTAAAAAGTTAGTTACTCTAATCTCATATTTTCTCTCCGTCAATCGGTTTTTTTCACTGCCAGCATATAGCCGAATCCGCGCTGATTCACTATGTTGATATTCCGGTCATGACGCAGAGCGCGTCGAAGCTTATGTATGTAGCCGTGCAGCGAATTCCGGTTGCTCACCTCATCCCTTCCCCACACCGCTATCATAAGATCCCGGGCATCCACAGTCCTGCCTATATTGGCCGCCAGCTTCTCCAGTATCCGCGCCTCTATGTTTGATACCGCATACTCCTTGCCATTATATATGAGCAGCTGGTTTGTCACGTCAAATCCGTAATCTCCCACATCATATACCATCCTTTCCCGGTCACTCCTCACCTTATCGCGTAGCAGGGCCTTGACCCTCACAAGCAATTCCCTCAGTTCGAACGGCTTTTTCAGATAGTCGTTCGCCCCGCTGTCAAATCCCGCCTCCACATCATCGATCGTGCTCTTTGCCGTCAGAAAGATAATAGGCACAGTCCTGCTGATACGACGTATCTCCCTGGCCATTGCAAATCCGTCAAGCCTGGGCATCATCACGTCGGCTACAATCAGGTCAGCACCCTCGGTCGTGTATTTGGCAAGCCCGTCTATACCGTCATAAGCCGCAACCACCTCATAGCCCTGCTGACGCATCGTGTCGCACACTATCAGCGAAAGGTCACGTTCATCCTCAACTAAAAGTATCCTGTCTTTCATTGCCGTCATATTTTTATCGGTCGTGTCTGATAATCAATCTGTTCATTCTTCATCCATCCTGATGGTGAACACTGATCCAACCCCCTCCTCGCTCCTCACCGCGATGCTCCAGCCCATCTTGCCAAGAACCTGCCTCACATAATAAAGTCCGATCCCATAGCCCCTGACGTCCTGACGGTTGCCGTGAGCCACGCGATAAAACTTATCGAAGACGTATGGCACACTCCTCGATGGAATGCCTATCCCGTTGTCCGCAACCTCTATGCTGTCCGAAGTTATTTTTATTCTGATGTCTACCGGGTCATTTGAATATTTTATAGCGTTGTCAATCAGATTGTTCAGCACATTCGACAGGTGCCCCCTGTCGGCAGTTGCCGTTACATTTTCCTGAGCCTCTACCTCTATGGTTATATCCTTCTCACCTCTCATCCGTTGATCGGCCGCTATCTCCCGGGCCAGTTTTGCCAGATCTATTTTTTCCGGCCGCAAAGTCATGCTTTTCCGGCGCTCCATACTCACGGCGAGTATATTCTCCACAAGTTCGCCAAGGAGCCTGAGCTGTTTCATGGCTATCGAGAGATAGGCCACCTTTTTCTCCTGATCGTTCGAAGTGTCATAGTTGAGCAACGCATCGTTGGCCGAATATGCTATGGCTATAGGCGTTTTAAGTTCGTGGGTCATGTTGCCTACAAAATCATCCTTCATCTCCTCTATGGTCCTGAGTTGCGACACCGTGTGCATCAGATACCGGAAGGCGCACGCCATCGCGGCCATCAGAAGAAATAGCGTTACAATCACACCCCTCATCTGCGATATTATATGCCGGGTGAGTGGAGTGACGCTTGCACGGTATATCCACCCGTTGTCAGGATTAAAGCAAAGCCTGAACACGTCATAACCCCCGCCTGTGCCATCCTTTAGCTTGTCATTGCCGAGCAGCAACGAATCCCTGCCATCTACAATCTCTATGGCTGCGAAGTCCGGATAGATCTGTCTGTCGGCAAGACGCTCCGAAAATATGCTGTCGGTTATTCTCAGGTCGTAACCATAATATTTATCCATCGCCCTATGCATCTGTTGGCTCATGGCCTTCATCATCTGGTTGGTGTATGACCGCCCGCGCGCCAACGGCGATCTGTGTTGTGACACATCGCCGTCATCCTTCACCGTATTGGTCACGAAATCTCCGTTTTCATCAATGCTGCCCGACACTGTTCCATGCTGCGAGTCATAGTCGGTAGTTTCTTCCGGAGTGATTATATCCTTCCCGTTGGCCCGTGCTGCCTGCATGGCTCTTTCCGAGCGTTCCCACATATCATCTATATCTGTATCGGCCAGTGCGGTCATTACCTCGCGCTCAACGTCTTCCCTTATTGATTCATATAGCTTGACAAGGTAAAACACATTGCAGCAAAAAATCACCGCAATGACCGATATGAAGATTATGGAATTGATTTTAAACTTTTTCATGCCTGTGAGAAGCTCCGGGTTGTTATCAAGCAATGCAAATGTACCTATTATATTTCGCATTGCCACACTCCACCTTGCCGATTTAAGACTAAATAAGGGAAGCCTTAAGACTAAATAAGGTCGGTCGCACGCTTCATTTTACACTACCGCCATAACTTTGCACCATAACATTTTACACAACTCCTATGAAGATGATATTTACCTTATCTGTTGTTTTCTCTGCTGTTGTTTCAGTGAGCGCACAAGGCGTCAGCACCGACAGCATCGGTTCGCGTCAGCTCAACGAAGTCACCGTGAAGGGCGAAAAGCCGCAGATCAAAGGTCGCGACGGCATGATGATTGTCGACCTGCCCGCTATAGTCAGGGACAAACCGGTCTCCAATATCCTCGAGGCGTTGGGCTACCTCCCCGGTGTGGTAAATGACAATGGTGCCATCGGATTGAACGGGGCATCTTCGGTTACAATCATCTTGAACGGTGAGCCGACAACAATGCCGGTGCAAAATCTTTATCAGCTGCTTTATTCCATTCCGGTCGACCGTCTCAAAAACGTCGAGATCATGTATTCTGCCCCGGCGAAATACCATGTCAGTGGTGCTGTGATAAACGTGGTGCTCAAAACCCCTCGTCCACTCGACGGACTCATGGGACAGGCGACTCTTGGCTACGATCAGTCTCATTATGCGTCCTGTTCGGGAGGTTTGAACGCAACTTACGCCATCAACAGTTGGACCTTCGACTTTAATTGGTCGCTCAACCGCAGTCAGTCATACAACCGTCAGACCACCTTCTCAAATCATCTTCTCGATGGCACGCGTCATCCTGTCGACGATGATATGCGCCAGATCGGCCGTGCCTGGAACAATCTGATTTATGCCGCGGCCTCCTACCGCAAGCTTAAACTCACCTACACTGGTCAGGTTAAATCCCGTATCCGCAACGAAAGTCTCTCCTCTGGCACTTTCGGCGATTTTCGCAATCTCTACAAGGGCCTCTCGCCTACCGGTTATAATAATGTGGCTATCCGCTATGAGGCCTCGTTCGGCCTCACTGTCGGCGGCGATTACACTCACTACTATGAAAACCGTTGTCAGAATCTTTTCAAAGGCGATATTGAGCAGATCAACTCCGAAAACCGCCAGAGCGTCAATCGCTGGCACGGCTATCTCGATCAGGAGCACACCCTTGGCTCCTGGACCATCGGGTATGGAGTGGATTACCAGCACGCCGACGACAAGAGCCGCCAATCCTACACGCTACCTGTAAAACCCGGATTCGACAACACGCTGCGCGAGGATGTCGCGAGCGTTTACATCGCCACTCAGGGCTCCTTTCCGTGGGGCCTGTCCTTCAACACCTCTGTCAGTGCCGACTATTTCCACAACGACTATCAGCACAATTGGAACATAATTCCACAGTTAGGTGCTACTTTCTACAATACACCCGCGAGTATATTCCAGCTTAACCTCAGCTCTCAGCGTCTATACCCATCCTATTGGGAACTGCATGGCGGGTCATCTTATATCAACGACTATTCAATGATACTCGGCAATCCCGCCCTGCAGCCTTACATCAGTTATACCGGCCAGTTTAGCTATATCTTCCGCCAGAAATATGCCGCGACGCTCTATGCGCTCTATGCCGACGGCTACTCAGTGCAGCTGCCCTATCAATCGACTTCCGGCCTTCAGCTCATATTCCAGACCCTCAACCTTGACTTCTCCCGCACAGTGGGACTCCAGTTTCATCTTCCGTTCAGTCTGAAAAACATCTGGAATGCAACCGCCACGTTCAATCTTTACCACGTGCGTCAGAAGTCAAGCCATTTCCACGACCTCAGTTTCGACAACAAACGCTGGGCCGGCTACATCGGATTGAACAACACTGTCCGCTTCACACCCACGTGTCCCGTGTCGTTGTCGGTTGATGCGACCTATATGGCCGGTATGATTCAGGGTGCGGGACGTATGGATCCGCTGTTCAAAATCGATGCCGGAGTGAAGTGGCTGTTTGGCTACAAACGCTCTTGCGAACTCAATTTAAAGGCCAATGATATTTTCAACAGCTGCAACCCCATTCTTAAAATCAACTTCTCAGGGCAAGATTACCGCATCAAGACCCTCAACCTCAACCAAAACCTCAACATCTCCTTTGTCTACCGTTTCAACGGCTTCAAGCCTAAGGACCGGCCTGAGGCCGACACCTCCCGTTTCGGAACCGTAAAATGAATCTATGCCGCAAGTGGCCGGAAATCAATCTCCCGGCCACTCGCGCCCTATTTGCTTGGATTGTCAATGCCCACGGCTGTAAAGCATCCCCGTCGACATGCTTTCACGCACCTCCGGCATCCTATGCAGGCATCGGCGTTGGCTATGATCACGTGTCGGTGGAATAGAACTCCCACTTTTCTTATCACACTGCGGGGGCAAGCCTCCATACACTTCATGCAGGCGTGACACCCACGGGGATTCAGACGCACATAGTCGGTAGTCAGTATTCTTTTCAGTATCATTATAACAGAATATTTATAGATTGGTTGATGGTTTATTTGGTGCCTTTCAGCAGACCTGATTCGTTATCCGAATTTTCCATGGTCTTGTGCCGTGCTTCCGACCGGCGTCCAAAGCCGATGTTAACGTTTGCCTGTATCACTACGTAGGTCGGCGAGAGGCTGTAGGCTTTCGATTTGGAGCTTATCAGCGGCGACATGTCGATGGTCTCCATCCAGTATTTCCGTATGAACGGATCGAGCACTCCGGCCTTTAGCGTATACCAACCGCCACGGTAGCCGGCCATTATCATCGACATGTTGCGCTCCTTCATGAGCCGGGTGCCATACATATAGTTGGCATAACCGGTAAGGGTGTTGTAGCTCAGTTGCCATTTGCCGTAGTTCAGCTCCAGGTCTATACGTAGGTTCTTCAGGGTGTGGCTGCAATTCAGGCCGGCGCCACGGCTGGCATAATGGTCTATCGACGGCGTGAGCGACAGCGTGATGTGATCCCGTAGTGGCCGCAGGCTCACTGTGAGCTCCGCTCCTGTATGGTCGAAGCTCTTCTGATTGGCAGGCACGCGCACAAATGCTCCGTTCTCCCATATCACGCGCTCCATTATCGGCCTATACTCATGGGTGTAGGGCACGGTGAGGGTCGCCGACACTGCATTGTGTTGGTAGCTCACGCATATTGTCTGGTCGAGAGCGGTGTAGGCTTTCAGGCCCGGGTTGCCGCGACGGTAGTAATCAGGATCTATCGGCTGTGTCACGTCGCTGAGGTCCGCAAGGGCAGGCATCTTGCCGGAGATATGGCCCGTGTAGCTCACCGTCAGGTGTCGCAAGGCATTCCATGTCGCGCCTATGGAGGGAGTCAGTATATAGCGGGCACGCCTGATGGCTCCCTCCTGGGAAGTGTAGAACCGCGTTATCCCTGCCATAGCTGTCAGGCTCACGCGTCCTAAGTCAACGGCATACCGTCCGTACACCGCCGTCACGGCCTGATGTAGATCCACACACTCAGTTATGTCGCCGTCATATCTGTTGCGGGCCAGGCCCTGATAATGGCGTATGCCCGCATCGGCCCGGTGGAAGCCCGACCGGTATGTATATCCAGCTTCGGCTATCACCGAATACTTGCGCCCTTTTGTCTTTGAATCTATCGCTTCGGTCAGATTCTCGTCAAGGCTATACTGCCTGTATGTATGGGTGTTGTCGGAGCTGATGTAAGTGCCCACTATGTTGGCGGTGACAGTGGAGTGGGCCGACAGGCTGTACTGACCGTAAAGGTCGAGCGACGGCGATAGCGACCGTTCGCCCATGTGTTCATATATGATTGTTGCGTCATCGCTGTCCGATGTCTCGCGTATGGTGGTCCTGTCGGCCTCCTCGCTGTGGGGGACGCTGTTCACATTCAGCCCCAGCCGGGCGTTCACCATATATTTGTTTCCGTCGGCCACGCTGTAGCTTAGCGAGTTGCTCAGGTCGCTCAGTTCCATCACCGATGGCAGACCCATTTCGGCTATCTCGAGTGCGCCCGTGGGATACTGACGGATCTCGTTGTAGTCGCGGGTCCAGTTGTCACGCTTCAGACGCATCAGCTGTCCTGCATACACCCATTGCGATCTGCCTCGGCTGTAGCTCGCCGATATATTGTCGAGGTCGCACTCTCCGCCATTCTTGAAAGCGTTCATCAGGTCGGCCGCGACGTTGCCTCCCGAGCTGTGCCGTTTGGTCACCACGTTTATCAGCATCCGGGCGTCGGGGTATTTGGGCCCCGGGTCTCTCACATATTCCACCCTTATTATGTCTGTCGGACTGATGGCGGCTGTCTCGGCCGGCGTGGCGGCTATACCGTTTACCGTTATCATTACCTTGCCGCCGCCGTTCATCCCTATCTCGCCCGTCAGCGGATTCACACTCACCTGCGGTATATTCAGTCGCCCTATCAGGTCACGCCCGTTCGACGATCTTTCTACAGCCCCGGCCGTTGGTATTATTATGTTTTTGTCAGCACGTGCTATGCGTGGGCTGACAGTGATCTCAACCTCCTGAAGATCAATGCTGTCGGCTATCGAGTCGGCCCCGCATTGCCCTGTCGGCAGGGCAATGGCGCCCTGTGCGGAGCAGATTATTGCCCCGGCAATCATAAAGCTTCTCATAAATATTGGGTTAATTTATTATATCGTCATACAGTTGACGAAGACACTTGCGCAGATGTTTCACCGCATAGTGTTTACGCGACAGCAGGGTCGCCTGTCTTACTCCGGTTATGCGCTCTATTTCTTTTACCGGAATACCCTCGAGTTCGGTCATCTCCCACACCTGTCGCTGCTCGGCCGGAAGTTGGTCAAGTGCCTTCTCCAGCTCCGACCAGAACATCCGTCTCAGCATCATCGCATCCTGGCTTTCCATATCGTCGGCAAGCATATCGAGCAATATCGTTCCGTCGTCATACGATATATCCCTTTGCCGGCGGTTAAGGTTTGATATCAGGTTGAAAGCCGATCTGTATAGCCATGACGGCAGATCGCGTATTCCCTCCAGGCAGTCGCCTGCATTGCGCAGCAGATTGTACATTATCTCCTGCATCGCGTCCTCGGCATCCTCCTCACTCCCCAGCCTGCTTCTCAGATAGGCCTTCAGTCGCGCGGAGTGAGCCTCTACGCCAAGCTCATACTCCGTCGGCATGGCTTTGGATTGACGGCTCACTGCTCGTCGTGCATTGTGAATCCGCGCGCGGCCATAAACGCCCGGCGGTCCTCATCCGACATGTTTTTCCAGCGCTCCCTCAGCTCATGTGAGCGTTTCCTGTGGCCCGGATGAAGCAGGTGTAACATCGCCGCCAACGGGATTGTTATGCCACCCGACAGCGTCAGCCCCAGCGCAAGAAGTCCCAGCGCCTCCACAAAGTTTATTGTCTGGAATCCGCATACTCCTGGAATTATGGCGTTCCAAAGCACCATTATCAGGGCACTTCCTGCCGATGTGAGTATGGCTATGGCCAGTATCGTGGCCAGCCCACGGTAAAATCTCGACTTATACATGATGATCGTGTTTGTGATATTATTGATGGTCTACATAATTATAGACACGCTCCGGGCCGGAATATTTTAACCGCCCCGGAGTTTTTTTGATCACTCACCGGTTTTTTACCCTGGCCCTTATGCGGCTCAGCGTGGAGGGGGTTATCCCCAGATAGGATGCTATGTCGGTGAGCCGCGCCCGGCGGCACACTTCGGGAAACTGTGTGGCGAAGGCGTCGTAGCGCTCCACGGCGTCGAGGGTCAGCCTCTCCTTGTGGGAGCGGTGTATGCGCCGGTACTCATATTCGTGGAGCTTGCTCCACCAGTTGGCAAGGTCGAGGCGCGAGGTGACCAGCTGCTGCAGACGGACGGTGGTTATGGCGTATGCTGTCACCGGCTCTACGGTCTCGACATACTCCTCGCTGGGCAGGTTGCTGTACATCTCGTCCATGCTGAACACTATCGCCCCTTCGGTTGAGAATGAGGTGGTTATCTCCTGGCCGTTTTCCATCCAGTAGCTGCGCGTCATGCCGCGCTCTATGAAGTAAGCCCGCCCCGAGGTAAAGCCCTCGCCCACAAGCAGATGCTTCCGGGGAAACTCAAATCGCTTCAGGCTGCCGAAGATCATCAGCATACTCTCCTGACTCACAGGCCAGTATCGCCTCATAGTGCTGATTATGTTGGGGATTTCTGCGGTTATATCCATAACTTTCGCTACAAAAATACATAAAATAGCCCATATTATGAAGCGCGCAGGCCCATATGAACCAAATAGTTATGGCCCGCTTGCAAAAATATTCCGTTTTTATTGACCGCCTTTCTGACAATTTGTGTAACTTCGCAACCAAACTATTTTTTATACCATTATGAAACCAATTATCCGTATGATGGCCGCGGCCGTGATGCTGGTGTGTGTGTCGCTGGGACTTAAGGCTCAGCAGATTCCGCCCCTGCCAGTCGATTCGGCCGTGCGCGTGGGCACGTTGCCCAATGGTCTGACATACTACATCCGGCACAATGAGAAGCCCAAAGGTCAGGCCGACTTCTACATAGCCCAGCGTGTAGGGTCGATGCTCGAGAACGACAACCAGCGTGGCCTTGCCCACTTCCTTGAGCACATGTGCTTTAACGGCACAACGCACTTCCCCGGCAAGTCGCTGATCAAGTGGCTTGAGAGCGTGGGCGTGAAGTTTGGCTACAACCTCAACGCCTCGACGGGCTTTGACGAGACAATCTACAATATCAGCAATGTGCCCGTGGCGCGTGAAGGCGTGCAGGACTCATGTCTGCTCATACTGCACGACTGGGCCAACGACCTTCTGCTCGAGGATGAGGAGATCGACGCCGAGCGTGCCGTGATACATGAGGAGTGGCGCCAGAGCAACGTGGGTCAGATGCGCATTCTCGAGAAATTGCTTCCCGAGATCTATCCCGACAACAAGTATGGTGTGCGTCTGCCCATAGGCACGATGGAGATAGTCGACAACTTCCCCTATCAGGCTCTGCGTGACTACTATGAGGCCTGGTATCGTCCGGATCAGCAGGGCGTTGTAGTAGTGGGCGATGTCGACGTCGATGCCATCGAGGCAAAGATCAGAAAGATATTCGCCGACATCGAGATGCCCGCCGACGCCCCCGAGCGCGTGTATGTGGAGGTGGAGGACACCCCAGGCACGATATGGGCCATAGGACACGATAGCGAGCAGCAGAATGCACTTGCCCAGATGATGTTCAAGATGGATCCGCTGCCCGGCAACATGCGCAACACTCAGCTGTATTACGTACAGAACTACATTCAGGACATGATATCCTCGATGATGGGTGAGCGCCTAAACGATGTCAGCTCCAAGGCCGATGCACCCTTTGGAGCAGCCTTCCTCGGATTCGGCAACTTCCTGGTAGCCAAGACAAAAGATGCTATGAGCCTGTCGGTGCTTCCGAAGGGCAAAGATATAGTGACACCGCTGGCGGCCGCCTACCGCGAACTGCTCCGGGCTTCGCGCGGGGGCTTTACACAGGGTGAATATGAGCGTGCCAAGAGTCAGTATCTGTCGAACTGGAAAACGCGTTACAACAACCGGGATAACCGTGAGAACGTGACATTTGTCAACCGGTATGTGCGTAGTTTTATCGACTCCATACCCAATCCTGATATCGAGACCGAGTATCAGCTTGTGACTCAGCTGGCCCAGATGATACCTCTCCAGGCAATCAATCAGGTCATAGCCCAGGCAGTCACTCCCGACAATCGTGTGGCCGTGGTGATGTTGCCCGATTCGCCCGATGGAGTCTATCCGACCCCCGAGCAGTTTGAGGCAGCGATCAGTAGCGTTGATGCCGAGGATATAGAGCCTTTACGCGAGGCAACCAAGGACGAACCGCTCATAGAACAGCTACCCTCGCCCGGAAAAATAGTCAAGGAATCTACCGATCAGCGTTTCGGTGCTACCGTATGGACTCTGAGCAATGGAGCCACTGTGGTGGTAAAGCCAACCAAGTTTAAGGCGGATGAGATACTCTTCTCGGCCGAGGCCAAGGGGGGTACGTCGAAAGTGTCGGCAGATAAGGTAAATGCGCTCACGTTCATGCCGGCTGCGCTCAACAGCTATGGTCTGGGCACCTACACCAATTCCGATCTTCAGAAGTATCTTGCCGGTAAACAGGTAGGTATCTCGTTCGGATTTGACCGCTACACACGCAGCATAGAGGGTTCGTCGACAGTGTCCGATCTGCCCTCGCTCATGGAACTGATCTATATGTCGATGACAGATCTCACTCTCGATCCCGAAGAGTATGAGGCCTTGCAGAATACCTATGTCGGAGTGCTCCACAATCAGGAGAGCAATCCCGAATATATCTTCAACACCAAGGTTCAGGAAGCTCTCTACAACAATAGCCCCAAAGTGAAGATCCTCAATGCCGAAGTAGCCAAAACTGCTGACAGGCAGCAGATACTTGATATCGTGCACAGTATGACTGCAAACGCAGCAGACTATACATTCTATTTTGTCGGAAACGTTGACCTTGAGCAATTGCGTCCGCTCGTCGAACAGTACATAGCGACCATACCTGGCGATCCGGCTACACGCAGCGAGGAAATCTACTACGATCCGGAGCTCAATATAAAGGGCGGAAAGGGTGTAGACTCCTATACCGCAAAAATGCAGACCCCGCAGACCTATGTGATGTTTGTGGAGTGGGGAACATCGCCCTACACCCTCAAGAACTCGCAGCTGGCCTCTGTAGCCGGCCAGATTCTGTCGGCACGGCTGATCGACATTGTCCGCGAGAAAGAAGGTGCCGTATACTCTATATTTGCCAATGGCAGCATGAGCCGTGTGAATCCGCAGCCAGTCAAGATCACATCGGCCTTCCCGATGAAGCCTGAGATGAAGGAAAAGGTTCTTGGCATTCTTGAAGAGCAGCTTGAAGCACTTGCCCAGGGCGTTACAGCAGATGAACTCGCCAAGGTTCAGGAATTTATGGTAAAGACATATACCGAAGGCCTTGAGAACAACAAGACATGGCTTGGAGCTATGGTTGGTGCCGGCTACAATGGAGTTGATACCATGAACGGCGCTATCGAGTCAGTCAAGTCGATCACACCCGAAGAGGTTGCCGCCTTTGCCCGTCAGATCCTCGACCAGGGCAACTACCGCGTGATAGTCCTTGATCCAGCTGAGTGACAGAGACATAGTCAATAGATCACCTAAATAAATCAATCCGGTGATGCCTCCAACTGAGGCATCACCGGATTGTTTGTTATGCGCCATACGCTACAGGTCGCTTCGCTGCGGGGAATAGTGATGAAACACATTCAAGGCTACGTCAGGCACCATGTGGCTCTCAGCTATCCACTTATAAGTATAGGATAATCGTAAGTCTAATATCGTAAACCGACAGAAAAGCCGCTTGGATGAACCGGGCAACGGTCCTATCTCAAGCGACTTAAGCTTTTGAGCGGTAGACGGGACTCGAACCCGCGACCCTCGGCTTGGGAAGCCAATGCTCTACCAACTGAGCCACTACCGCAATGATGAAAAAAGCAGCATCGTGAGTTGATATGCTCACGATGCTGCAAAGTTAATAATAATTTTTTATTCCGCCCTATCGGCGGTGAAATTATTTATTTCGAAAGACCAAGGTGTTTGAGGATGTCGCTCGGAACTGCTTCTTTGTTCAGGTAGATGTCAAGGGTCTTGGCACGGAAGTAGGGTATGCTTACGTAGAAGTAGCCACCATAGATCTGGTTGTCGTCCCATGAGTTCTTTACCTTGAAGTACTTGTTGCCTTTCTGGTCTTTGGCTATTCCTACAAGTACCATACCGTGGTCGTCGGTGGTTTCCTGACGGTCGAACATGTCCTGACGCATCTCCTGGGTCACGTTGACTTCCTCAACCGGACCTTTTGCGCTGTACTGTTCTTTCTCGCGGTCTGCATCCGAGAGCTTCACCCAACGAGAGAGTTCGGTGCCTTCCATGTCGGCTTCTGTCTTCATCTTGGGCATGTTGGCGTAGCCATTCGCCCACTTGAATCCGCGTTCGCTCACATCGGCTGCCCATGCAACGCTGTAGCCGTGCTCAATGGCATATTCTACGGTCTTCACCAGATCGTCGATGGGTATGTTATAGTATTTTTCGTTGAGCCAGTTGTCGGCAACCTCGAGTACAAACGGCTTCCACATGGGATGGTGTGTGTATGAGGTCAAGGCAACGTAGTCTGAGGTGTTGATGGGGAACGATTTGGCGAAAGTCTCCGGTGTGTATGTGACACCTTCATATACGAATGTCTCGGGAACTGCACCCAGATAAGCGTCAAGGATGCCGTTGAATGCCTGATTCCACGATGTGGAGAGACGCTTGTTGGGTTTTGCAGTCACTGCTTTCAGGAATCCTTCGAGACCGTTCTGCAATTCTCCATGCACGTGCTTGTCTTCGCCGTACTGAAGTCCGCTATATGCTTCTTCGGGCATTGCTCCGTAGTTGTCCCATACGTAAGCGATGTCCAGACAGCTACCACCGGGCGAGAACTGGCTTATGCCGTAGCGACGCACGTAGTTGCGGGCTTTGTCGTTGTAACAATGGCGAACAGTATACATTTCGCTAAGATCAACCGATTTACCGGTCTTACGGAGTATTTCATCTTCAAAGAACGAAGTGGCGCTAAACGACCAGCATGTTCCCGATTTGTTCTGGTCTTTCACCGAGTTGGTCGGGACAACCTTGATATCGGTGAAGACAAATCCGGCGCTGTCGAGCTTTTCCTGGGCGTTGACAGCCGGCGTTACAGCCGCAGCTGCGAGCGCCATGGCGAGAATCTGTTTTTTCATGATTGGTAATGGTAGTGAATAATCGGTTTGGGCGAGGGGAGCTGTCAGATTGGATTTTTTTTGACGTAGCAAATTTAGCAATACTTTTTGATGCGGCCAAACTTATTGACAGACTATCAGTCGGGTTGTGCCGGGATATTTGACCGAGTGATGACGGTGGGGTTAATTAATCAAGTTTAAACCTTTTTTTGTGAGCGTTTGTTATAGGAATGTAACCGATTTGACACAAGCGATCCTTAACAAAAATAAATCGACACACACTCTCTTCAGTACTATGGGTCGTGCAGATCGGTGTCACGCAACAACCATTAGAAATCAACTAAACAATCCGACAAGATGAAAAAGACCTTACTCATCGCACTTGCAGCTGCAACGGCAGCAATTAGCGCACAAGCACAATCAGCATTCGCGCCCGCCCCTCTATCAAGTAATTGGTCGATCGGCTTTGACGGTGGTGTAACAACTCCCATGAAGCATAGTCCGTTCTTCGGAGGAATGCGCGGAGCCATGGGTTTGCATATTGAAAAACAGATCACACCTGTATTCGGTGTCGGTGCTGAAGGATCATGGGGTGTCAATACATCTTCATGGAGAGGCTATCGTCACAGTTCCACAGCTTTTGATTCGCAGTATGTAGGAGCCTATGGCACCGTGAGTCTCACAAATCTTGTGTGTGGCTATCCATGCCAGGAACGTCCGTTCGATCTGCAGCTTGTAGCAGGCGCAGGCTGGGGACACAATTACATGAATGAGGGTAATGGTGAGGACTGGAATTATTTTGCCACAAAGGTGGGCCTCAACTTCAACTTCAATGTAAGCCAGACCGTGACAGTATCTGTAAAGCCGTCGATCATGTGGAATATGAGTGATGCTGACATTGCACAGACTTCAGCCGGATACAATATCAACAAGGCTACTTTCAATCTGATGGGAAGTGTGAGCGTACGTCTTGGCGGTGACGGCTTCGAATGTGTCACTCCCTATGATGCCGCTCAGGTCAACGCCCTCAATGATCAGGTAAACGCTCTCCGCTCCGATCTCGCCAACGCACAGGCTCAGAGCGATGCCAATGCCGCCAAGGCTGCTGCACTTGCAACTGAACTCGCAGCTTGCCAGAACCGTCAGCCTCAGGTTGTAACCCAGACTGAGACCAATCTCCAGAGTGTACGTTTCGTATTCTTCAAGCTTGCAAGCAGCGTTATCACTGCCGACCAGATGCCAAATGTGGAGATGATCGCTCTGTATATGAAGAATCATCCCAAATCGAAGGTTGTTGTGAAGGGTTACGCTTCGCAGGACGGTAATCTTGACTTCAACATCAAGCTTGCGCAGAGCCGCGCGGAGGCAGTAAAGAATGCTCTCATCAAGAAGTATGGTATCAAGGAGTCGCGCATAATCGCTGAAGGCGAAGGTATCGGCCACATGTTCAAGGAAGAGTCCTGGAACCGTGTATCGATCTGCACACTCGACGAATAAACTTGTTTGCTGACGCAATAGCCCCGGAGGCAGATACCGGCAGGCGCATCAGTACAAATATAGTGAAAGAGGGAACGGCCCGGCCGTTCCCTCTTTCACTATATTTGCGCAGCAGTTGTGCTGTGGTTCAGTCGATATGTGTCGAGAGGGGAGTGGTGTTGTTTTCAACAGTCACGTTGCGTGTGTGTTCAAGACGGATGTTGTACTTGTTGTAGTGGAATGGCGGATAGTCTTTGTTGAAGGATATCCGGTTGTTGCGGAATACAAGTCCGTCTATGGATTTTGCATATAGCAGGGGGGCGTCGAACATCTGGAATTCATTGTTCTCGATCACAACGCCCGGATATCCCTTGCCACCATGAAACGGCGTTGTCTGACCCTCCAGATCGGGAATTTCGGGGTAGATAGAGATGACGGCAGCAGTAAACTGATAGAGGGAAGTCAGGGCATTGATAAACCGGTTGTCGCGAATCACTACGTCGCGGCATGCACCGGTCTCAAACCATCCGTTGCAATCGCCGCACAGCAGTATGGCGGTGCCCGATGTATGGTCAAAGAGGTTGCGTTCGACTATTGTGGTTCTGGGTGTGGAGAAGAGAGAGCCGCGTGCCCTGTTGTTGCGTATGATATTGTCGGCAAACAGTACTTCGGGTGTCCACGACAGATTTTCTATTCCGAATGTTTTATCGGCGTTGATTTCAGCTGGTACAGCTTCGGTAAATGTGATTCTGAATACCTTTGCGCCAAGGTCGGTCTCCTTGTCGACCGGCGAGATGGCTGCTATGTGGTTCGTGGATCCGAGGAGTTCCATTGTCGAGCTGTTGATGAAGTTGACCGAGTCGCCGGGTTCACCCCATTTGAATCCATAGCTTTGTCCGTGCATATACTGTCCGAGCAGTGTTTTGTCATCTTCCCGGCCTACAACTTTCAGATACGTTCCGTGTATGTTGATGGCATCGTCCATCATTCCTTCATACAGTCCTCCGGTGGAAGTGATCTTGCCCTTGCATCCCGAAAAGTGTGTGGCATCGGCCTGAGTGGTGAAGTAGCGTGGATCATTATCACCGCGGAGGCTCACGTTGAAACCGGTCAAGGTGACACTGTCGCACAGCTGCGCAAGCAATCCCATTCCCTCGGCATAGTGCACGCTCACGCCATTGAGCGTAGGGTTTGTACATTCCGACAGGAATATGCCTGGCGTAGGGCGTCCCCACGATCTTGCGGTCACTACCATCCCCGGTTTTATAGTCTTGCTGCGCCAGCGTGGGGCAAGATATGTCTGTCTGTCAATTCTCACAACAGAGTCGAGCGGGACGGAAATATCGCCGGTGCCGTATACCACACGCTTGGTATCGCCTTCAAACGGTATACCACCGCCGGGTTTCACCGACCAGCCATCGCCATAAAGTTCAAGGCGTGTATCATCGGCTATTCGCGTTCTGGCCCATTCGGGCACACTGAATGTTATTCCCTTCTGTGGGTCGTTGGAGAGTATTGTAAGCTGCGTTATGTGCGGTTCGGCAAAGTCTATGTGCAGGTTGTTTATCTTAACTCCACGGCTGTTGATCACCGATATCGGCAACATACGTCCATGAAATATAAGATCCGCGCCGTTTCCTTCGATCTCCAGGCTGTCGATGCCTTCTATCGGCATGCCTACATTTTTGGGGTTGTCCTGGTCGTGGTTTGATATGAAGTAGGTTCGGTTGGCGCTTTTGTCGGGATAGAAGTCATAGCGTCCGGGTGCGAGTACAATTTTCACGTTCCGGCCATTGTATTTCTGCCTGATATCATTCAGTGCCTTGCCCATTTTGGCTGTGACACTTTTCCCATTGCCGGGCTTTATGCCATACGTTTTGTCGATATTGATGATAACGGGGTTGCCGGCCGCGCATACCGATGCTGTCAGCATTAGGGCAGCTGAGGCAATTGCCTTGAAGAGTCTCATGGTCGTGTGATTTGCAGATTGATATGATTCTGCAAATATACGAAAAAATATGAAAACTCCCGGCTGTGGTGGCTCAGAACCAGTTTGACCGTCTCAATATCATGTATATCAGGGCGGTCAGTGTCAGCGAGGCTCCGACAATGATCCAAAATGATGGTTGGTATCCGGCTATCGACATGTTGACGTTCATTCCATAGAAACTGGCTATGAGCGTAGGTACCATCAGTATGATCGATATGGCGGTCATGCGTTTCATTATTCCGTTGACATTGTTCGAGATGATCGATGCAAACGAGTCCATAGTGCCGGTCAGGATCTCCATATATACATTGACGGTATTGTCGGCCTGTGTCAGTTCGATTTCGGCATCCTCAGCCAGATCCGGATCGTATTGACCTTCGTAAAGACGTTCTATGCGCCCCGTCAGCGTGGAGTTTCCTCGCAGAGCTGTGTTGAAGTAGACGAGAGTCTGCTGAAGTTTCATCATGCGAATGAGCATAGCGTTTCTCACACTTTTCTCAAGGCCTTTCTCGGCATGCATCACGTCGTCGTTTATTATTTTCAGATAGCGCTGAAACCAGTATGTCGATTCGCACAGCAATGTGAGCAGGAAGTCGGGATATGATGTGATGCACACGTTCTTTCGCCGGCTCTGGGCTATGAAGTCGCCCATCATGTCGGTATGGTGGGCGCATATTGTGAAGATTGTGCGGCCATTGGTCACGATGCCGAGTGGTACGGTGTTGAACGGTATGCTGTCATCGTCCGACGATACTACAGGTATCCTCAGTATGGTCAGTCTCCACTCGTCGTTCAGCTCTATGCGCGGACGCTCGTCCATATCCATCGCGCTCTCGATGAATTCGTGTGGTATACCTGCATTTTCGGTCATATAGAGAAAGTCCGACTCATCAGGACATTCTATTTCAGTCCACACCGGAATTTCATCTGTGCCGTTGAGCATGGTTTCTGTAAAACCGTTTTTGCATATATACTGTGTGAGCATATATTATTAACAGATCAACACAACAAAAGGGTCGCCGGCAGTTGTCTGCGTGGCGACCCTTTCTGATGTGTTATGCTTTGTGCAGGATTGATGTCAGTCGATGCGGGCGTTGATGCGTGCCAGCAGACGCACTGCGTCGACGTAGCGCATTATTCCTTCCGATACTTTCTGTGCATCCTGCATGGCGTGTACAACAGTGGCTGATCGGCGGGCAACATCGCCTCCGGCAAACACTCCCATACGCGTGGTCATGCCGTAGGGGTCTTCGCTGGTGGTGACATAACCGCCTTCGTCCACCTCTATGCCGTCGGTGGTCGATACGATGCGTGAGGCCGGGGCGCTGCCTATGGCCATCAGAACCTTGGTGGCTTTCATCTCCACCTCCTTACCGTCAACAACGGCGGTTATTCCGCATACATGGCCGTTTTCGCCCTTGCAGCCTGTCAGCCGCGTGTTCCACAGGAATTTCACTCCTTCCGACACTGCGTCTTCATATTCCGACTTCAGGGCGCTCATGTTGTCGATAGAGCGGTGGTAGACAACGGTTACATCTCTCGCTCCACACCGTCGTGCAGTCCGGGCGGCGTCCATGGCTGTATTGCCGCAGCCTATCACAAATACTGTGTCACTGCTGTCGACAGGTATCTCCTCGCGGCTCAGGAAGCCCGATCTGTAGAGTGAGAACCGCCGCAGGAAGTATATGGCTCGTCTCACTCCGAGCAGGTGTATTCCCGGCAGGTCGAGTTCTTTGGGTTTGCCCGTGCCGGTACCGATGAATATTGCGTCGTAGCCCTGTTCAAACAGTTTGTCTATGGTCAGGTCAACGCCTATGGTCACGTTGCAGTGTATTTTGACTCCCAGCTGCATTATTTTCTTGATCTCGCGGGTCACCACCTGTTTTGGCAGTCTGTATTCGGGTATTCCGAACATCAGCACGCCTCCGGGTTGAGGTTCCATTTCGAATATATCGACCGAGAAGCCGTTTCGGGCCAATATGCCGGCCACGGTCAGTCCGGAGGGTCCGCTGCCCACTATGGCCACGCTTCCGCGGTCTTTCTGCAGTATCGGTTGCCTGATAAGCCCCATCTGGTTGTCGAAGTCGCTGATAAACTGTTCCAGACGGCCAATGCTCACACAACGGTCTTTCTTGCCGAGCACGCAGTTGCCCTCGCACTGACGCTCATGGGCGCAGACGCGGCCGCACACTGCCGGCAGATTGCTCTTGGCATTGATGATAGCCATAGCGTTGCCAAGATTGCCCATCGAGAGCTCATGTATCCAGTCGGGTATGTCGTTGGAGATCGGACATCCTTTCTTGCACAAGGGCACCTTGCAGCGCAGACAACGTTTGGCCTCGGTGATGGCCTCGAGCATTGTCATTTTTTGTCTCTCTGTTTTCATAAGTTTTACATAGCAGGTTCGTTTTTCGGCTGCAAATTTACTATTTTGCTCTAAAAAATCAAGCCATCTTTACCCTCCTGCGCCATCATGCTTTGGGGGTACGCCCAAAAAGTAGTAATTTTGTACCTCGAACATCCAATCATTATATATTTTTTTGTTTTTGACGTGATAGCAGTAAGCAACCTCGGAATACAGTTTGGTAAGCGCGTCCTCTTCCAGGACGTCAATATGAAGTTCACGCCTGGCAATTGCTACGGCATAATAGGTGCCAACGGTGCCGGTAAGTCTACCCTGATGCGCATGCTCAGCGGACAGCTTTCGCCAACTCATGGCACTATCTCTCAGGGCCCCGGTGAGCGCATGAGCGTCCTTGAACAGGACCACTTCAAGTTTGACGACTTCACAGTTATGGATACGGTTCTTCAGGGACACACTGTCCTCTGGGACATCATGAAGGAGAAGGACGCTCTTTATGCAAAGCCCGATTTCAGCGATGCCGACGGTATACGCGCCAGCGAGCTTGAGGAGAAATTTGCCGAGCTCGAGGGCTGGAATGCCGAGAGCGACGCCGCGGCCCTTCTCAGCGGCCTCGGAATCAAAGAAGACAAGCATTACACCCTCATGCGCGACATGAGCGGTAACGAGAAGGTGCGTGTGCTTCTGGCAAAGGCTCTTTTCGGCAACCCCGACAATCTGCTGCTCGACGAGCCTACCAACGACCTTGATCTCGACACCGTCGCATGGCTCGAGGACTATCTTTCCAAGTTTGAGAACACTGTGCTTGTTGTGAGCCACGACCGCCACTTCCTCGACTCGGTCTGCACACATACACTCGATATCGACTACAACAAGGTTTCGCTGTTTGCCGGCAACTACAGCTTCTGGTATGAGTCGAGCCAGCTCGCTCTGCGTCAGCAGCAGCAGCAGAACAAGAAGGCCGAGGAAAAGCGCAAGGAGCTCCTGGAATTCATACAGCGTTTCAGCGCCAACGTGGCTAAATCAAAGCAGACCACTTCGCGCAAAAAGATGCTCGAAAAGCTCAATATCGAGGAGATCCAGCCATCGAGCCGACGCTATCCGGGCATCATATTCACCCCCGATCGCGAGCCTGGCAACAAGATCCTTGAAGTGCACGGTCTCACTGCCGTGAGCGATGACGGAACCCTCCTTTTCTCCGATGTCAATTTCCAGGTCGAGAAGGATGACAAGATTGCATTCCTGAGCCATGACCCACGCGCCATGACAGCCCTCTTCGAGATCATAAACGGAAACCGTAAGCCCCAGCAGGGATCTTACGACTGGGGACAGACCATCACTACCGCCTACCTGCCCCTCGACAACAGCGACTTCTTCCGCACCGACCTTAACCTCGTCGACTGGCTCTGCCAGTTCTCCGATGACTCCAGCGAGATCTATCTCAAGGGATTCCTCGGCAAGATGCTCTTCTCGGGCGAGGAGGTGCTCAAGAAAGCGTCGGTCCTCTCCGGTGGCGAGAAAATGCGCTGTATGATTGCACGCATGATGCTCCGCAACGCCAATACCATGGTGCTCGATTCGCCTACCAACCACCTCGATCTGGAGTCAATTCAGGCATTCAACAACACCCTCCGCGCTTTCAAGGGCAATATTCTCCTCTCAAGTCACGACCATGAGTTCATTCAGACCGTCTGCAACCGTATAATCGAGCTTACGCCTAACGGAATCATCGACAAGCGCATGGACTACGACGATTATATCACCGACGAGCGCGTCGCTGCTGCCCGCGAGCGCCTTTACAACCTCAACAACTGACAAAATCCCCTATCTATAACACCATGATCAATCATATCGTTATGTTCAAGCTCGACGGCGACGCTCCCGTGCGCCGTGAGCTCGCTATCCGCTTCAAGGAGGCTATCGAGGCTCTGCCGTTTCAGATCCCTGAGCTTGTCGACGCCGTTGTCAACATCAATGAGAACGCCGATGAGCAGTGGGATATGGTGCTCACCGCACGTGTCAACACGTGGCCCGAGCTCCCCGTCTATGCCGCCCACCCCGCCCATCTCGCCGCTGTGGCTATCATCAAGCCCGCGCTTGCCGGACGCGCGTGTGTCGACTTCCAGGACCGTTGAATCAAATCATTAATCTATCCTTTGTTACACTATGTCTGAAACAGACGAAAAAATCATCTACCAGGATGCCGATCCCGTCGCTCTGCCCGAAAACGCCTTCCGCGAACTGGCAGCCGACGAGCACTATCGCCCCCTCATGCATCCTGCCCGCGACTACCGCGAGGCCACGCCCTACAGCGTGGCTGTCGGCCTCATTCTGGCCGTGATCTTCAGTGCCGCCGCAGCCTATCTTGGCCTGCGCGTCGGCCAGGTCTTCGAGGCTGCAATTCCCATCGCCATCATTGCCGTGGGGCTCAGCGGTGCCCTCAAGAAGGACAACCCCCTCGGACAGAACGTCATCATCCAGTCTATCGGAGCCTGTTCTGGTGTGATTGTGGCCGGTGCCATCTTCACTCTCCCCGCGCTCTATATTCTTCAGGCTAAATACCCCGACATAACCGTCAACTTCATGGAGATCTTCCTCAGCTCTCTGTTTGGTGGAATCCTGGGTATTGTCTTCTTCATCCCGTTCCGCAAATACTTCGTCAAGGACATGCACGGACGCTACCCCTTCCCCGAGGCTACAGCCACCACCCAGGTGCTTTCCAGCAGCCAGAGTGCCGGCAGCAACTCGGGCCAGGCAAAGCTCCTGCTTGTAGCATCGCTCATCGGCGGTGTCTACGACTATGTTGTGGCAACCTTCGGCCTCTGGGCTGAGAAAGTCTCCACGGCAGCCTTCGGTTGGGGTGCCGCTATCGCCGACAAGACCAAGGTTGTTGTCAGCTGCAACACTGGCGCCGCTCTCCTCGGTCTCGGCTACATCGTTGGCCTCAAGTATGCCTTTGTCATCTTCGCCGGTTCAGCATTCGTATGGTGGGTCATCATACCCCTCCTCGGTGCCTACGGCTCGCCTGAGATGGTGGCTATGGCACCCGACGACATCTTCCGCGACACTGCCCGTCTCATCGGTATCGGTGGCATTGCAATGGCCGGTATCATAGGCATCATCAAGTCGTGGAGCATCATCACACAGGCCGCCGGCCTCGCCGTCCGCGAGTTCAAGGGCGGTGCCGCTACCGCTAAGAAGCCCGTGCGTTGGCAGCTCGACATCTCCATGAAGCACATCGTCGCATTCATTGTCATAGCCCTCGTCGCCGTCTTCATATTCTTCTGGGCAGGCGTCCTCCACAACTTCTGGCAGGCCGTTGTGGCATGGGTCGTTGTCACGCTCATCGCCTTCCTCTTCACCACCGTTGCCGCCAACGCTATCGCCATCGTAGGCACCAACCCCGTCTCGGGCATGACCCTCATGACCCTTATCGTGGCATCTGCCATCTTCGTGGCTGTCGGCATCAGCGGCACCTCGGGCATCGTCGCCTCGATGATTATCGGCGGTGTTGTCTGCACGGCCCTCTCTATGGCCGGCGGCTTTGTCACCGACCTCAAGGTTGGCTACTGGCTCGGATCGACTCCGCGTGTCCAGGAGCGCTGGAAATTCCTCGGAACTCTCGTGTCAGCCCTCACCGTGGGTGGCATCATCATGCTCCTCAACAACGTTTACGGTTTCTCGGGCCCCGACGCTCTCGTCGCTCCTCAGGCCAACGCCATGGCCAAGGTCATCGAGCCTATCATGATGGGTGGACAGACCCCCTGGACCCTCTACATCACCGGTGCCGTCCTCGCTCTGCTGCTCAACTGGCTCGGCGTCCCCGCCCTTGCCTTCTGCCTCGGCATGTTCATCCCCATGGACCTCAACGCCCCGCTGCTCGTAGGCGGTGCTATCTCCTGGTGGGTTTCTACCCGTTCGGCCGACAAGGAGCTCAACGATGCACGCCGCGACCGTGGCACCCTCGTTTCTTCCGGTCTCATCGCCGGCGGTGCGCTTTTCGGCGTCTTTGCCGCTCTCACCCGTTTCCTCGGCTACGAGCCCGTAGTAGATATGCCCGTCGAGCTCAATCAGATCCTCGGCATCGTCGCCTACCTGCTTATTATCATCTACCTTGCCGTTGTTTCCCTCAAGGCTACACGCAAGGCCTGACATACCGCTCTCCTTTGTCACATCACGTATTTCTTACCACTGTCTGATATGAACTTCAGTTTCAGACACAATCTGCGCGGGCGGGGCCTCATGGCTCCGCTCCGTCAGATTATTACCCTTGCCGTTCCGGCCATCATAACCAACATCACCACCCCCTTGCTCGCCCTTGTCGACCTCGCCATCGTCGGCCACATGGGCGGCCCCGGTGGATCCGCCGCCTACATCGCCGCCATCGCCGTCGGGGGCAGCGTCTTCAACATGCTCTACTGGCTCTTCGGATTCCTCCGCATGGGCACGAGCGGACCCGCAGCACAGGCCGTAGGTGCCGCCGACACCCTCCGCCTCTCCCTCATCCTCTACCGCGCCCTCGCCGTAGCCCTCGCCATATCCCTCCTCATCGTTATCTTCAACCGTCCTCTCTCGCTCCTCCTCCTCGCCTTCATCGACCCCGACCCCGCAACCTTCCCCCTTGCCCTCCGCTACGTCCGCATCTGCATCTTCGGCGCCCCGGCCGTACTCTCCACCTACGTCCTCACCGGCTGGTTCCTCGGCCGCCAGGACTCTCGCTCATCCATGTGGGTATCCCTCGCCATCAACGTTGTCAACATCCTTTCAAGCCTCATCCTTGTCTACGGCCTCCGCCTCGGCATCACCGGAGTAGCTGCCGGCACCCTCATCGCCCAATGGTTCGGCTTTATCATGGCCGCCATCATCTGCATGCTCCGCTACCGGCCCGCGCTCCCGCCCTTGTCCCTCCTCATCCGCCTTGACGAGCTCCGCCGCTTCTTCTCCGTAAATACCGACATCTTCCTCCGCACGCTCTGCATCATAGCCGTCACCGTTTGGTTCACGCGCGCCGGCGCCGCCCAGGGCGACCTTATGCTCGCCGTCAACGCCCTCATCATGCAGCTCTTCACCATCTTCAGCTTCTTCCTCGACGGATTCGCCTTCGCCGGCGAGTCGCTCTGCGGTCTCTATAGCGGACAGCGCGACCACGCCCGCCTGCGCCTCATCATCCGCCTCCTCCTCGGTGTCACGGCCACCCTCGCCCTCATCTTCTCCACCCTCTACTTCCTCTTCGGACAGACACTCCTCACCCTCCTCAGCAGCGACTCCGGCGTCATCTCCGCAACGGCTGACTACCTCCCCTGGGCCATTACCATACCCCTCCTCTCGTTTGTCGCCTTCACCTACGACGCCGTCTGCCTCGGCACCACCCGCACCCGCCTCATGCTCCTCTCATGCTTCCTCTCGGCCGCAATATTCTTCACCATCTATTTCACCCTCTTCACCATCCTCGCCAACCACGCCCTCTGGCTCGCATTTGTCGCCTATCTTGCCGCCCGCGGCCTCATCCTCCACATCCTCCTCCGCCCCCACGCCTAAAAAATAAGAGCGGCACCCTCGCGGGTCCCGCTCCCAATATCAGTTATATTTCTGCGATCTTTGAAATCCTTGCCTTGATACAACTGATTACATCAATTTAAATAGCTGATTAAATACAAACCCCTTGTAAAGTCTTTTTTGTATAGGCACCCCCCGGAGCATTCCCCGGGCAGTGTATATATTAAGTCATCAATTCATACACCTCGTCGGTCCGGGCATCCTTGAGCACCACACGGCCGCAGTCGTCTATCACATACAGCGTCGGCGACGCCGGCAGGCTGTATAGCCCCTCCTCATCAATCCGGCCGTCGGCATAGCCCGCCTCCCACTCAGCCGGAAGCTCCCACTTGGTCGCATCCCAGCGCTCGCGGCTCTCCTCGGCGTCTATTGCCAGCACGCGCATCCGTCTCGCGTCTACGCGCTCGCTCAGCTCGGCCATCACCTCCTTGCAGTGCACACAGTCCGGATCATAAAACACCACAAGTGTCATCCGTCCGTCCCCAGTGTTCACCACCTTCTGCAGCCGCGTCCGCCTGCCGTCTCTCAGAGTCAGCCCGAAGTCCGTTGCCACGCTTCCGCGCCGGTTCTTCATCGCCTCCTGGAGCCTGTACTCAGCCCTCAGCCGCTCCGCATCGCCTATTGCAGCCATCTGCGTCATCTTCTGCAGGAACACCACATACAACTCCTCGTTCCGCATCGGCGAATTCGGATCATCCAGATACCTCTCCGCCGTGCTTCTCATCAGGCTCAGCGCCGCACTGTTTGTCGCCGCCCTGTCCATCAGATTCTCTACAGCCTCACGTTGTGCTGCCGCGCCCGCCATCTCCGCTATCGCCGCGAAGTTCGCGAAATTCTGCTCCACGACAGCCGTGTCAGTGCTGCGTGCCACATTCCCGAAGTCCATCGCGTCCCAGTAGTGCAGTGCTATATACCCTGCACGGCTTTCCACGTCCCTCAGCGAGTCCGGCACCTCCGGTAGCGGCAGTTCAAGCCCCTCCGCCCCTGCAACCGCCGCAACTTTCTGGTCATTATGTTGTTGTTGCGTGCAACCGGTCAGTAGCATTGCTGCCACCGACACGATTACTGTTATTTTGCAACTTCTGTTCATGCGCTTTATTTAGTCTTATATTCTAGTACTTCTTCATATGACTTATTTGCCTCTGCTGCCGTCAGGTCTCGCACGCAACGCACATAGTCATTATTCCATCCGGCCATTGCAATTTTGCTGTTGACTGCTACAGATGTTATTCGATAGTTCTCGTTCAGCGCTTCGCTTGAGTTACCGGGTTTGCTACCGAAGTTTGTCCAATGTTCCTGAGTGCACGCTATATATCTGTCGCCTGTAAGGACGCCCATGCGCATCATTATTACGATTTCTTTCTGGTTGGGAACACGCCAGCCGCTTCTGTTCGTTGCTTTGTTTAGAGCCTCACATTCTGCCGGTGACTTGATGTAGTTGACGTACTGCTCATAATTGGTAGCAGTGATTTGGCCTGCATTGTTGACACTAAGAGTAAGCGATGTCATTTTATCATCCTTGGTCTCATCATATGGATACGTATTACCGGATGGCGCAATTTCAAAGCCGTATTGTGCAAGCTTATTTCTCGTGTCACTTGTCTTGTGTGGCTCAATGGTCGTAATTACAGGATCGCGTAGCACCGTACCATAATAATGGCTCACCTTGACGAGACCTCCTTTTGTAGTGCTGTTGATTTCTGTCTTATATGCTGGATCAACTTTTTCTGTATTACTTACACCGGTAAGATCCGTGCCAAGATTTCTTATACAGCGTACACTCCATGGCATGTGCGACCATTTATTGTAAGTATCCAGAAAACTACTTGACATGCCTTCGTCAACCCAAACTTTCTTACGATCGCTTGTGAAGTAATGATACATTGTATTATTATCATCACCGCATCCACCGGCCAGTTGCGATTGTGCATAATTCATAAGTGGTGTCGATAGACTGTTTCTACCTATGATCATTCGCAGATATTTGCCGGCGGCCGGTACATACCATTTCAATTCCGCGTTGTCAATCACTCCATTTCCGTTTTCATCACGGTTACGGTTCATGCACGCATATATAGCTTCGATATATTGGGCAGACCCATGATTCGTTTGTGGATCTCTGTCTGAGGCTTGACCATTATATTTACCATCATTTGAAATGTATTCGTTATCAAAAAAGGCTCCATCATACTTTAGATTAGATCCGTCAATCAGCTGTTGCATCGGCACATTATATGTCCTTGCTGCTGTTGATATGCCCGATGCAGCTACTTGCGTTTTATTGGTGATTTCTTTGACATATTGCAGTGATGTCTCATCAATAAATGTTGCCCATTTCATATCTTTGGCAAGTTTTGTATCATTCTTCAGCGAGTTGTACACGTTATAGCGTCCGTTATCAGTGCTGTTATTAGTGTCATATCCCGAATACCACCTCAGATTCATGCCGAAGCTCTCGTTGGTGTGCTCCAGGCCCAATGCTGTAGTGCAGCTCGTCGGGGTGATGTCATAATACGTCTGTATCGACTTCTGCGTCAGCGCGTACTTCGACTGGAAGTAAGTGCTTTCATTATCTTTCGACTCATGCATAGCCACGTTAAACCATGCCTGTCTGTTCGGCTGGTTCACGTAGTGCTTCCAGTTCTGGTCGTTGTAGGGTGTCAGCTTGGTTCCCTCCTGGCCATAGCCCGACTGACCCGGACGCGCCTCATATGTGTATTCGTTCACAAACACTGTGAACCACTGCACATCGCCATCTTTCATGCCGCTCACATCATAGTCCTTCAGCTGGTCAATGAACATTATCTTGCCCTTGCTGCTGTGATCCGCCTGATAGCCGGGATATGTTGCAATCACATCCTTTCCGGTGGTCGGTGCTATCTCTATCCAGTCGAAATATCTGAAGTAAGCACCGTTCGTATTATATGCATTGCCGCTCTTTATCGCCGGATAACTGCCATTAGTCGTAGTGAGGTTATTACCATCATCTCCATAGTCGTAAAACTCCACAGGTGCGCCGCTGTCATACGTGCGCATTGTGAATTTGAAACTCTGGATTTCTTTCGCAGTCAGGCCGATGTTAAACACACCATAGTGCGCGTCAAGCTCAAACAGCTGATCGGTCACGTCTGTAACAGTTCCCTCTGCGCCCGGCTGATTCTCTGAGTCAGTGAAGGCTTCCACTATGATTTGGTTCACCTTCGCCACCGTGATGTTGTAGGTGTAGTGCGCGTTTCTGCGGCAGTTGAAGTCCTTCGGGTCAGGTTGGGCACCCGAATCTTTTACCACCGCATAGCCCAGATGCACCACATACGTCACCTCTGCTGTGCGCGATGTGGGCTTTTCGGGCAATGAGCTTTGATCATCGCCGACATCTGGATTGCCGACACCGTTTTTCGGATCCACATACGTCACTCTCGCGTTTATCTTCACGTATGTGGCGTTATTGTTCAGATCGCCCAGTTCACCGTTTACAAGGCTCTCATATATGCCTGTGTTCAGGTTGCCGCCATCCTTACGTTCCTTCTCGCGGTCCGCGTAGGTCTCGGCAGTGCCCGTGCGCTTGTTCTCAAACTGATAGAAGTCAAAAGTATATACTCCCTCCGTCACCGTGATCTCAGCCGGGGGAGTGTAGCGCAGCGACGACGGGAACAGCGGATTCTCTATACCGTTGCCCGCTATTGTCCAGTTCGGATTCATCGCGTCGCCCGCGTTGGCATAATAGTCTATTGGATCATCCGCGTTGCCTGTACTGCTGCGCGAGTGCATCCACGTATATTTCGGCAGATTGAACACCTCTATGTCCAGCACCTCAAGGCCTATCACATCGCCGCTCGCCTTTATGTTCAGCGTGTTGTGAGCCAATATGCGGCGCAAGTGTATCACGCCGCTGAGCGTGCCGTTTGTTCCCGGCTTGATGTTTACCTCGTCTATCGCGTCGTTATGGTCATGTGCGTCACTTGATCTGTACGAGCCGCTCATTGGCATACCGAAATTCGGTATCGAGATCGACAGATCATTGCCCTCGCCCAAGGTCACGCGCCTGTATATTATGCTGCGGAACTTATCCCATGTGTCGGCGGCTTCAAGCAGCTCCACCAAGTCCTTCTCATTATCCTGATCATCAAGGGTGATAGCCTTCACTCCGTGATAGTTGGCCACAGCTACAATATAGCTTGTGCCCGATTTACAGTCTATCTTGCCAAGACTGTATAGCTCATCCTCATCTTCGGCGTTGTTCTCACTCACTGCGCCTTTGAATGTGCATTCGCCTGAATCCTTGTTATATATAGCCACCCACAGTGTCTCCACATTGTGGTCATCCCCTGCCGCTCTCGAAAACTGCGACATATCGTCTACCGTAACACGCAGACCTATTGTTGCCGGCTCGCCATCGATCACATTCTCGACGCCCGAAACAATCGGATCATCCGTACAGCCGCTCAGTCCTATTCCCGCGGCCGCAAGGAGCATCACTATATATATTTTGATGAAATTACTCATTTCAGTTTCCTTCCTTTCTCTTGTTCTCGTCAACTCAATTTCTTGTCACCCTTTCCGACAATCAGTCAAATGTCGGTATGTCTACCACATACGGGCGCCATGGGCACACTATGTACTGCAGCACCACGTCGCCCTGCAGGTTCCTTGTCACCGTGAACTCATATATATGGTTTCTCACAAAGCTGCTCACCCCCAGGTCCGTACGAAGTCTTAACGTCCACGATTCATTGTCCTCGGTCGTTATCTTCAGCGTTGGCTCCTGATTTGCCAACGGGTTGTATTCCCACTCCGGCATATACCCTGTCAGATGATTCCTGTATTTAGTCCCATCTTCAAGAGTCCACTCGCCCTTGCTTGTCAGAACCACGGTCGATGTCGCGCTCCAGGCGCCCACGTCGGTAGCCTTTTCGATGTCCACCGTCCCGTTGGCCCAGCTCTTTGCGCCATCAAGCGTGAAGTCAGGCACGTAAGCCCCCTTCGTGTTGCCACCCGTCAGGCTCACGCTCGCTATGCCATACGCCTCGTCCTCTATCGCGTCGATCACCCTGATCTTCGCTATCGACCGCTGCACATACATATTCTTCTCCTGCAGAGTCCCGTCTATGTCATACGCCTCATTTTGCGTCGTAGCAGCCTCCAGAGCCGACCTGCTTATCGTATAGTGCTGCAGGCCACCCATCGGTATATGTTCCTTGCCTATCTCCGGCTCCCAGCTTCCGTACGTATGCTCGAAGCTATATCGCGCCTTGGCGATATCCTCCGCCGACATCTTCCAGAGTATATCCCCTGCCGCAGGCAGCCCGTTTGTGTTGCTGTTCTTGTCGGTATTCGCCACGAGCATCAGCGACATTCCTATCTGTTCGCCCTGCGCATAGTCGAAATACTGCTTGTTCACCTTCGCCACGAGCTTGTAGTCGCGATGATCACCGTTCGTGTCGATCATCGTCAGCTCATTCCGGTCAAACTCCTTTATCACCCGCCGCTGGTCGTTCAGCAGCATCAGCCGGCACTCATCAAGATTCAGATGGTTCTCCGCGGCGCTCGATTCCTCCTCCGGGTGACCACCCGTGTCCTCTCCCGCGCGCGAGGCCATACCCGACTTCTCCTCGGCTGCCGCGTTCGTTATCCTGAACTGTAGCCACACGTCGTTGCCCTCCGTATAGCCCGGCCGATTCGGTATGCACTCCGAATTGTCATCCACACACGACGTCGACGTGGCCAGCAACCCCGTCAGCGCTGCCGCTGCCGCGATCTTCCATGTTTTTATGTTCATCTTCAGGGCCATATCTCCGTGTGTTTATTCAAGTGTTTGGTCGTGACGCACTATGCGCCAGTTGTTTATTATTATCACGCTGCTCAGCCACTTGCCCCGCTCATCCAGAAAGAATGTCATGTTATACTCATCCTGTCTGTCCAGATACTCCTGGTCGCTCATGGCCTTGTTGTTATACCCCTTCACAAGCAGGGCATAGTCGTTCACCGGTATCGAGAATATCACCTTCTTCGTTCCCGAGTGTCTCACTGTCAGCGTCGGGTTGTTCTCCATCAGCAGACGCGATGTCGTGAACTCCGCCAGTGTCGCCCCAAGCGATGCACGGCCTGTCAGCGCCTCCGCCTCGCTCCTGCTCGTGCCCGGAGCATCGTTCGGATTGCTGTTTATGTCCACCGACCCCGAGTGCGTATACCACGGCCTGTACGTCAGCTCCGTGTTGTCGCGGAGACTGTTGTCATGGTTCAGCCACCCGTTTCCGTCCGTTATTGTCATCTCATAGTCGTCAGTTATCAGCGGCTCGCCCGACAGATGCTGAAGCACTATCCTTATCTCGTTGGTGTTCTTCTTCAGGTTCACAGTCTCCCGGTGAGGCTTCTTGCTCGACGCATACGGCAGATCCACCGTCGCCATCCCGTGATACAGACCCGGCAGATCCTCCGTCACCTCCAGAGCCTCGCTCCGCTTCAGGTAGCAGTGGAAATCCTCCGCCTTACCCTCGCCCGCGCGCCCGCTCGCTATGTCGAAGTGGCTGTCATACTCGCCGCCCCACACAAGCAGGTCATACCTGCCCGGCTCCATGTCCAGAACCACCTCATGGTCCTGCGTCATCTCGCTACGCCTCACCTCTATCCGTTTGGCCAGCGTACCGCTTTCCGCGTCAAAGGCCATCAGCGTAACCTTGTCCACCTCCTGCCCGAACGCGTCCGCAAACTTCATGTTGTGGTCATACGTCAGCTTCACCAGTGTGTAGCTCGACTCACAGTCACTCTCGTCAAATATCGAGTGACACCCCGTCATTCCTGCCACACATGCCGCCAACGCTGCCATCATAGTGGCTGCACGGCCGGCACGCTTCATGCTATATTTCCATATCTTAGCCATAACTTGCTGAGAGATTGTCTGTTGTTTCAGTTTTGATTGGTATATCTATATGTTGTCGCCTTGCGGCGCTTATTTTCAGCTTAATAAAAGAGAAGAGAGTCATCCCGCCCCCGTCGGGCGGCATTCCGTTGGTAAAGAGTCACTTACTCCACCCCGTCGGTGCAGGGCGGTGCAGTGGTTTTTAAAAAGCCACGTCCGGCCCCGGCTCTTCCCTGAGCCGGACGCAGCATCATTTGCTTGAACAGTTTTTATTCCAGTGTGATAGTCTTGCTCACCAGTCTCCAGTTCAGCACATATATCTTAGCAGCGAGATATGTGTCTGTCTGCTCGGTCGGTGTGGGGATATTACCGGGGATACCCAGGCCGATAACGTTGTTAAATGTATAGTCGTAGATGTGGTTACGTACTATAGCGGTCGATTCATTGGTATCAAGGTGCTTGAGGTCTACTACATACGATGTCACGCCGTTCTGCCACCAGTAGATACCGGTATATTTGGGTACATCAGTGCCGTTCACCTGTACTTTGTAGGTGTTGGCTTTTGTAGCGTCAGCAATGAGGGTTACAGTGTTGGCATCTACGTTCTGATCATTAGCGACAAGAGTCTTGAAAGCCTCTGTGGTGTAGAAGTAGCCACCCCACTTAACGAAGTCAATAGGAGTCTTGCTTGCGTCATCTGTTGCGTATACCGTACCGCGAACGATCATCTTGGTGTTGCTCTGGAGATTGGTGTTCTCATAGGTGTACCAGTTTCCGGTTGTGAAGTCCTCATCGTCAGCCAGGCTATACTCTGTATTTTCGAAGTTCACGTTAACCGGTATCTGAGCCCAGTAGCAGCGGTGGAGGTCAGCGTTGTTCCAACCGGTGAATGGAGTGCTGGTGTTCCATGTTGCATCGATGCTCTTGAGGCTGTATGCCTTGTCAACGGTGTTGTAGGGCTTCCAGCCGTCCAGTTCTACCGACAGTTTGGTTACGGTTCCGTTATTGTTGAACTCAAACTCCTCTTCGGTGAGCTGGCCATTCTCGCTTCTCATAACCTTGTATTCCTGTGTGAAGTTTACAGCGTTCGGGCGGATCTTCACAGCAAGACGCTCCAGGTATATGTTGGCAGGATCATTCTCTGCGTCTGCTATTTCAGTCTTCAGCTTGCCTGTGATATCGGTGTAGTTCACTACAGTATTGCCATCAGTCGTTTCCTTATAGGTCGAGCTGGTCATGGCGAATTTTGAGTCCATAGTGATACCATCTTCAGGGAAGCTATGAGTAAGCGCCTCGAGTTCAGACAGCTTCTTGTTCTCATAGTTTACAGCCTCGGTAGCCCAGTCTATGTTGGCTACGCATACTACCTTTGCAGGAGGTGTGGTTGCTACTTTACCCTCCGGGATGTGGAGCACGAGTATACCTTTTTTCGATCCATCAGGCTTACCGTTGGTCTCAGTCGGTTCTACATCGGTAGGAGTCACCATGTTTGATCCTTCAGCGGCAGTGTTGCCATTGTAAAGGATTTCGCTCACAGGGTATGCATTGCCTGCTGCGTCAAAGAAGAAGAAACGCAGGTCTGCTGCTGCAATTTCGCTTTCGTTTCCTTCACCGGTTTCAAAGGTTGCGTCACCCTCGTTTGACTGGTCTCCTGCGCGGCTACCCAGATCCGGCACGCTCTGTATACGTACGGCCATGTAGCGGGTCTCTCCACCCTGTTCGCCTGTCGAAGGCGCGGGTTCGTCGTTCGAGCACGAAGCTAATACGCCCAGTGAGAGCATAGCTGTGGCTCCGAATAGAATCTTGTTAATTTTCATAACTGATTGGTAATTAAATAGTTTATCTATCTTGTGCTATAACTTTGTTTTCTCTTGTGCTGTCTTGTCGGATCAGTTTTGGGCCGCTGTAGGCCGAACCGCCTGTGCGGTCCTGCTCGCCTACCTCACTCGCCCATCTCTTTCAGCTGCTCCAGCGCGTTCGCAGCCTCCGGCAGCCCTGCGGCCGCCGCCTGTTTTATCAATGCCTTGCCCTTGGCCATATCGCCCTGCTTTATCGCCAGGATACCGCGGCCATACGTCGCCTGCGCCGTATTTCCAGCCTTGCTCAGATATGTCGCCGCACGCTGCAGCTCATTGCGTTCCAACGCTATCGAGCTCATGTTCAGGTTCGCCGTCTCATCCTCCGGATACATCCTCACCGCAAGCTCCAGAGCCTCACGGTAAGCATCGCTACCCGGTTCCAGGGTATTGGCCACCGCATATATCTCGTTCAGGTCAAGCTTCTGCGGAGCAGTAGCCATTATCTGCTTTATTTCGTCTATATCCGTATATACCCTCAGTTCATAGTCCACCGAGTAGTCCGACTTTCTCAGACCCGGATAAACCTCCTTCAGCAGATACGCATACTCCGTCGGATAAGTCTTCTTCAGCTTCCACTCCCGCGCGTCCGGCTCAAGCTGCGTCATGTCTATTATCGTCAGTATGCCCTTCGCGTCAGCCATCGAGCTGTGGCTCTCCACATATTCGCGCAGACCCGCCCAGTTCTCTGGCGTCGAAGTCGTGCTCATCACGCTCTTGTCAAACGCATATAGGCCCCTCACATACTCCGCAAGGCTCTCCGCACGGCCCGCCGCCAGCTTGGCGTTGGCAGCATACGGTCCCTCCGGCGATGCATAGCCCGCTATGCTTACCGACGTGATCCGTGCGTCGCGGTCATTCTTTATCGCGTCTATCATCGACCGTATCTTCGCCAGCTCCTCCGGATTTCTCCTGTACGTCGGATCGATCGCCGTCTTGTTCACCGGATAGTCTATATAGGCCGAGCCCGACGCCGTTCTGGTCTTCCTCACGTTCGCCTTCGGGGTCACAAACGCAAACATCGGCTCAAATTCAGCCTTCTTCGCCGGAGCATAGTCAAGCGCCGTCAGCACATAGCTGTTTGTACGGCCGCTCTCCATTCCACACTCACATTGGTCCTCTTTCAGAGTCAGCTCGCTGCGCTCCATCCAGTCCGAATACGGCACTATCGTGCTGTAGCTCATGCTCTTCCCCGAGCGCATCAGCTTGGCCCCGTCTGCGGTCGTGTTGTGACGCTCGTTCTGTATGTAGCGGTTGCGGCCCGCCACTACTATCTCCGGCAGTCGCTGTTCGCGGCTTCCGTCGCTTATCACCGGACGATACCTCACTTCCTTGTCGCTCCCTATGCCCGTGGCGCTCGCGTCTATGTCCATGCTGACGATCAGCTGGGTCTCTGCACGCTCTATCTTCACGTTCTTCACCGTCACCAGTGGTGTGGCGGCGCTTCCCGTAAGGGCGGCTGCGAGCAGCACACCTATCGATACCTGTCTCATATCTTGGAGTATTTTTTTGCTGTTGGTTGACTATCAGAACACATACACCAGATTGATCGCCGCCTTGGTCGGACCAACATAGTTGTGAACCTTGCCTTTCTCTATCTTCCGGCCGCAGCCCTCACACTCATACACATCATATCGTGTGTAGGCCCAGCCTATGCCGATCTCCGCCTCAAGGTTCCAGTGCTTGCTCAATAGCCAGCTGTAGCCGTAGGCTATGCCCGCACCTGCATACCACCCCTGGTAACGGTGATCCGATAGCGGTCGCAGATCATTGTTCAGAAACTTGAAGCCGTGACCCCAATGCCCGAAGTTGAATTCGCCGCCAAGCAAGTGCGCTCCGAAGAAGTGGCCGCCCAGTGGTTCGCACAGCCAGTATCTAACCTCTGGCTGCACCATCCAGTGCTTCCATTTCTTACCTCCCGAATGGGTCCAGGGATTATAGTTGCCCGACAGGTCAAGACTCCATTTGTCGTTCAGTTGCAGCTCACCGCCAAGATTCATCGTGGTGGTGGCATCGTACAGCAAATTGGTTTTCAG
>CANRVB010000014.1 GCA_947643165.1 uncultured Porphyromonadaceae bacterium
CATTTTCAGTCAATGCCGTAGAAATCTCACCAAGCCTGAATAATATGGTGACACTTAACGATCTGATAGATCGTACAGCAGGAGTCAAGGTAAGACGTGAAGGTGGAGAAGGATCAGACTTCGACCTGACCATAAACGGTATGTCGGGCAACTCAATACGGTATTTTATAGATGGGGTGCCTCTTGAGAGCAAAGGGTCGGGTGTGACCCTTGACAATATACCGCTCAATATGGTTGAACGTGTTGAATTATATAAAGGAGTCGTGCCATCATATCTAAGTTCGGATGCACTTGGGGGAGCCGTTAACATAGTCACACGAAAAAAACGTCAGAATTATTTGGACGCATCGTATGGTGTCGGATCATTTAGCACTCACAACGGTGAGATATCAGGCCAGTATTATGTTCCAGGGACGTCAATAGCGCTACGGCCTACAGTTGGCGTAAAATATTCAAAAAACAACTACATGATGAAGGGCGTAGAGGTATGGAGCGAAGATGACGACCGCTATATTTTCACAAACAAAAGACGGTTTCATGATGATTACTTCTCACTGTTCGGTCAATTGGAGGCAACTATAAACGATGTAAAATGGACAGATCGGTTTTCTGTAAGTTTGTCATACAACAAACTTGACAAGGAGATACAGACTGGCGCAATGCAAAACAAAGTATATGGTGAAGCTGTCAGACACTCACACTCCTATGGGTTGTCTGCCCTATATAGCAAACGTTTCGGCCCACTGTCAACCCAACTCAACCTGTCGCATACATGGGATCGGAGTGAAACGGTCGACACGGCTTTTCGCAAATATTCATGGGACGGTACGTGGATGCCGTCATCGGGCAATGAGATGAGCAACAAAGCCCGGACCAGACGTATATACAATCGCCCACTTACTATAGTCAATGCCAGAATGGACTATGAAGTTAGTGCGAACCACAATATTTCATTTGACTATATGCTGAACCGCCGTGGAAATGACCGCCACGATGATGCTGACAAAAATTTTGAACCGTCTAACGATATCGTCACCAAACAAATTCTTTCGCTAACTTACTCACAATTATTTTTTGACAGTCGTTGGCAAACATCATATTTCGTAAAAGACTACATAAATACACTCTCTATAAAACAAACAGACAACTCCACCACTACCGGTTCTGATAAAATTGATAAAAATGCCACAAAGAATTATTATGGCGCGGGTATAGGTAGCAGGTATTCGTTTAACGATCATATCGCATTAAAGGCATCATACGAACATAGTATACGTCTTCCACTGTCAAGAGAGCTCTTGGGCAACGGAACTACAATCTATGCAAATCTTACCCTAAGCCCGGAAACAAGCAACAACTACAATGTCGGTATATTCGGCTCTTATTTTTGGGGGAGCAAGAATCAGCTGAGCTATGAGGTTAACGGATTCATACGCCATGTGCAAAACTATATTAGAGCTACAGTATCCGAGCGTGAGGGTATGATGCAGTATGTCAATGAACCAGCGGTAGATGTAAAGGGATGTGACATAGAGTTGTCATACTTCTGGGATAACAGGTTCCGTATCACAATAAACGGAAGTTGGAGCGATGCCCGTGATCTGAAGAAATATAAGACTGACGGCAATCCGTCGGCCACTTACAAGAACCGCGTACCCAATCGTCCATGGATGTTCGGCAATATCGAAACTGCATATACACTTCGCAATCTATTTACGCATAGCGACAGACTCACAATGAGTGCTACATATCAGTATATTCATTGGTACTATCTTAACTGGGAAGCATTTGGAGCAATTTCGACCAAAGCACGTATCCCAACGCAGAACATAACGGATCTGTCTATTACATATTCCTGGCACAATGACCGATACAATCTATCAATGGAATGCGATAACGTATTCGATTGCCTGGCTTATGACAACTACATGCTGCAGAAACCCGGAAGAAGCTTAGCCGCAAAATTCAGGATATTCATTAACTAATCAATCAAATATCAACCGACAATGAGAAAATTTAAGTTTCTGCTCGCATCGTTCATGGCACTCTTTCTTGCCTTTGGTATGACGGGATGCTCTGATGACGACGAGCCCGAGAACCCTGATGATCCAACCATCATTCAAGACTATCACTTTGACCTGTGGGTAGCTCTTGACCGCCACGGAGGCATGGGTAGAGATGTACAGACCCTCGTACGTAGCATCAACTCGCTTGATGCTGATCAGCCAGAGATCACATTCAAGGGTGTGGGAACAGAGGTGAACTCCATACTCTCCCTTGAAACTATCTTGAAAGGAGCCTATTACTATCAGGTTCCGGTGTCAGGCGACCGCTTTGCCAAATACACCATTACGGATAACCGTGTTGAAGTCGTGAAAGAACGTCGCTTCCAGACCAACACATATGCAACGCGTAAATATACCCATGCATGGACAGACGAGAGCACTCTCGTCATCATGGCCGCCAACGGCAGCACTGACAAAATAATCTGGACAAAACTCAATGCCGATGACATGAGCATAATCTCGGAAGGCACACTTGATATATCGCTACCGCAAGGTGCTACAGCTTTCACTACATCAGGCATACTGACCTATCGTAAGTCGGACAACAAATTGTTCTATTTTTACTATGCAAAAAGTGGTGCTGGTATGAAAGCGGTGCGTATGGGTAACATGAGAACTGCTGTCATCAACCCATCGACCATGGCTGTTGAAAGCGATACTGAATGCTTTCTTGATTGCGAAATGGTCGGCACAGCCTACGGAGAGCTGCTCCAGACAACCACGTTTGTCGATGATAGCAACAACCTATACATAGCTTGTGTGTCGGATGATGCCGACGGAACCGAACACAGTCACCTACTTAAAATACCGGCAGGTCAGACATCCTTCGACCAGAGTTATGATGGGTTTACTGCCGATGGTAAACTGATATCAGTGATGTATGTAGGTGGGAATAAGGTCATAGGCTATGCCCGAGATGACAAATATGGCACAGGTATCGATTCATTCAGTCACTATTACACCGTAATTGATGTAATATCAAAGACAAGCACCCCCATACAATACGGCGGACAACGTCTGGCATATAGCAGTGGCCGATTCTCTTCGCGTATGGCATACGTAAACCACAAAGCTTATATCGGAGTTGATGCCGAAGGTCAGAAACCACAAATCTACATCTATGATGTACAGACAGGACAAACATCTGTAGGCGCAACTATGGCTTCAGGCTACTACTTTGAACAAATCAGAGTGATAGAAGACGTGAAATAAACCTTATTATCCATTCCCCCGGGAGATATCCTGCCCGGGGGAATTTTTCCAATACATGTGCTCAATGAAAAAGATAATTTTGCTGCTGGTTATTTTGACTGGAATGGTGAATCTTCATGGCCAGGATCTAAGAAAGCTTCAAGATAAAAAGACTGCTATATTAATGGTTCACTTCGGGACGACATTCGATGACACCCGAGCCCTGACAATAGATGCCATTAACGATAAAACTCAACAAGCTTTTCCTGAGGTTAAGGTAGTTGAAGCCTATACTTCACGCATAATCATCAGCCGATTGAAAAAAAGAGGCATTACCAAGCCTACTCCACGCGAAGCCCTGCTACGTCTTGCAGCAGACGGCTATACTCATGTTGTAGTGCAGGGTACAAATATAATTGATGGAATCGAATCAGAGGTTCTGCGCAATGAGGTAGCTCAAATAGCTCAATTCTTTGAGGAAATTCGTGTAGGACGTCCATTGCTTTACTCAATCAATGACTGCGAAAAAGTTACTACACTTCTCGCCGAACGCTATAAAAAATCCACCGACAAAAATGGAGCTGTAATCTTTGTCGGTCATGGCACATCAACACCTGCAAATGCGATCTATTCGCAGATAGATTATATGTTCACAGCTAATGGTTATCCGACATTTCACGTAGCTACCGTTGAGGGATATCCTACATACGACACAACATTTGACCGATTGAAGGCAGACAGAAGTAAAAATATCACCCTGGTTCCGTTTATGTTTGTCGCAGGAGATCATGCACGCAATGATATTGACGGAGAATGGCGTGAAAAACTTGAGAATGCAGGATTCAAGGTATCGACCATTATTGAAGGGCTTGGTCAAATCCCAGAAATCCAAGATATATACATCGAGCATATTAAAAATGCTTTTTCTGCCCCTGTAATTGATGCAACAGCACAGAAAGCATCTTATATCAAAGAAAATCTCTAAGCAATGTCGGGAGTCAAGAAAATTCTACCATTCGGCATAATTCTCATAGTACTGGCCTCTGCGCTATATGCGTACTATCATATATTGTACCGTCCCACAAAGATCCTGGTAATCAACCCGCTTCCTGCCCAAGCTGCAGAAATAGCACTTAACAATGACTGCAAGTTTATTGATGTGACCTGCCAATCGCAACAAGAAGCCAACGGATTTGAGAATTATGATGCAATATTGATGTATGGTAGAGGCCTGTACCTTGACTCCTTGCAACTGCAATCTCTATACATGGCAGCAAAACATGGTATCCCTATATTCACCAACTCGCTGAAAAATTTCAGTTTTGTCGAGACTCATAATCTTACTTCCGAACAGATCAGGACATTGCAGGAATACTCATCCAATCCATGCCATGACAACTACCGCAATATGCTACGGTATCTGAGGAGCATAGCGACCCCAAAACGTAAAGATGCCCAAGAATACGATGCCCCTGTGATTATGCCTGCCGGCATGTACTACCATATGGAAGCTGGCCAGTACTTCAACGAACCCTCCGAACTCACCGGATATCTCAAAAGAAAAGGAATCTATAATGACGATGGTTATAATATCGCTTTTATATCTGGCGTGACTTTTCCGGTCGAGAACAACCGTGCGCATATAGATACACTCATTTCAAAACTGACATCTACGGGCTATAATGTATATCCACTAACTGCCACAGGAAACAAACGGGCAGAGATGATAAAAGCTGTCCATCCGGATGCTATTGTTTATCTTCCAATGGGACGGCTTGGGAATGACTCTCTGATAGATTGGGCATACGACAATCATATACCCTTGTTTATGCCATTCCCCTTGATACAGGGCCGAGAGGACTGGCTGGATGTAAGCAAGCCTATGGGTGGCGGAACTCTTAACGCCAGGATTGTCGTTCCTGAAATTGACGGTGGTATGTCACCATTGTGCATATCCACTCAAAATCCCGACAACGAAGGCTATCTTATTCACACTCCCGAGATGGAAAGGATTGAAGCTTTCATAGGTCAGCTTGACCGCTTCATGAGCTTAAAGCGCAAGCCAAATGCGATAAAGAAAATCGCTATAGGATACTTTAAATCGCCAGGCAAAGATGCTTTGATTGCATCAGGAATGGAGGTAATTCCATCACTATATAATTTTCTGAAACGTTTGCAAAAAGAAGGATATGATCTGTCCGGATTACCTAATTCATTAGATGAATTCAAGACGCAGATAATGACGCAAGGGAGTGTTATGGGATCATATGCCCCAGCTGCGCAACAGAATTTCATGAACACTTGCAATCCATTGTGGATTAACTCTGAGGACTACGTGAGATTGGCTAAGAAAATTCTCCTTCCTGAAAAATATGCACAAGTAGAAGAACGCTATGGTCAGGCTCCTGGAAGTTTGCTTGCCCGAGGTGACAGTCTGGCTGTCGCTGCACTGCAATATGGTAACATACTCATCTTTCCACAGCCACGTCCAGCATTAGGAAACGATGATTTTAAACTGACACATGGTGTAAATGTTGTTCCACCTCATTCATATCTCGCGCCATATTTATACATGCAAACTGTATTTGATGCAGATGCGATGATCCATTTTGGCACGCATGGGAATCTTGAATTCACTCCAGGCAAGAATGCAGGTCTATCGCAAGCCGATTGGGCGGAAGTGCTTATTGGCGCGCGCCCGCACTTCTATTTCTATACAACAGGCAATGTAGGAGAAGCCATCATAGCCAAAAGACGCAGCCATGCTGTATTGGTGACACACCTCACGCCTCCGTATATCGAAAGTGGTATGAGACAAAAATATTCTAAATTGATATATGAATTACATAATGCCATTGCCGACAATACACATAATACACCTCAGTTGAAAAGCAAAATTATATCTTATGGATTCCATAACGATATAGGTCTGGACTCAATACCCGTCGGAAGATACTCCGAAGATGAGTTGAAGAGAGTTGATGCATTTGTTGAGGAACTTGCAAACGAAAAAATCACTGGTGCATACTATGTGATGGGAGAACCATATGGCGACCACGAAATGACATTAAGCGTCATTGCAATTGCCGCTGACCAATTAGCATATAAACGGGCCAAAAATGATTGTGAGAATAATATAATAACCAAAGAATCACTACAAGATTTCACCTATATTTCCCATCATTATCTTCCAAAAGCCAAAAATGACATATTGGCAGCCATGAACGGCAGACCTGTAAATGATCCGGATCTGAAAAATGCAATTGAATATCGCAAGATGCTTATCGAATCTGCCGGAGCCGAGATAAATGCAATGATTTGTGCTCTTGATGGGATTCCGGTACGCCCAGCGCCCGGAGGCGATCCCGTAGCCAATCCGAATGTCCTGCCAATGGGGCGAAATATGTATAGCATAAATGCCGAGGCAACTCCAGGCACGAAAGCTTGGAACGATGGTGTGGCTTTAGCCGAACAATCGCTAAAAAATTATTATAATAAGCATGGCGAATACCCTCGTAAAGTTTGTTACACGTTTTGGGCCGGAGAATTCATATCATCGCAAGGTGCAACAGTAGCTCAAGCCTTACGAATGCTCGGCGTAGAGCCTATACGCGATGGCCAGGGACGAGTGATAGATTTAAGGCTGACACCAAGCGATGAACTCGGTCGACCACGTATCAACATTATGGTTCAGGTGTCCGGACAACTGCGGGATATTGCCACTTCCCGGTTGAAAATGCTGACCGATGCTGTAGCACTTGCCGCTGCCAGTCGTGATGATTCTTATCCTAATTATGTGGCTGAAGGATCTCTTGCTCAGGAAAAAGAGCTCGTTGAAAAAGGAGAATCGCCCAAACGTGCACGAGAACTTGCAAATATTAGAGTTTTCGGCCCTGTAAATTCCGGCTATAGTACAGGAATGCTACGCTTAACTGAAAGTTCAGATGAATGGGATGACCGGCATGAGCTCGTTGACGGTTATCTCAACAATATGTGTGCCATGTATGGAGATGATGCCAATTGGGGTGAAATGAATAAAAGCCTCCTCACGGCGGCAATTGCTCAGACCGACCTTATTGTTCAGCCACGTCAAAGCAATACCTGGGGACCTATTTCACTTGATCACGTATATGAATTTACAGGAGGAATATCTCTGGCTGCAACAGCCATAAACGAAAAGGAACCGGATGCCATACTTGCCGATTACCGCAACTCATATCTGCCACGGATCCAAAATACCAAAGAAGCCATTGCAATCGAGACAAGGGCAACGATCTTGAATCCGGAGTATATAAAACAGCGCATGAAAGGTGATGCGACTACCGCCCAGATGTTTGGCGAAATATTCCGCAATATCTTCGGCTGGAGTGCCACCCGTCCGAGTGCCATAGCAGACGGAATATATGATGATCTGTTTGAAATATATATAGAAGATCGCCACAATCTTGGAATAGAAGAATACTTTGAACGTGTTAACCCTGTAGCACTCCAGGAAATGACTGCCACAATGCTTGAGAGCGCACGTAAAGGTTTTTGGAAAGCTAATAAAGATCAACTTGCCATAACAGCACAACTACATTCACATATCACTGAACTTCATGGCGCACCATGTACAGAATTTGTCTGTGCCAACCAAAAGCTTCAGGAATTCACCGCATCACATCTTGACAAACCGGACAAAGAAAAATATCTTGAGCAAATATCCAGGGCTACTGCCCGAAACTCCAATGACAGAATCCTGAGAGAAGAAAAACAGAATGTGGCATTGATTAATTTCAACGAATCTGCGTCTTATTATATAATTTTAGGTTGTGTATTACTTATCTTTGTAATAGCAATCATGGTCATGATAAAAAAGAGAAAAGAATACCGATGAATATAACTTCAACCAAATATGGCTGGATAACATCAACAGCCAAATCCCTGCTGCGGTGCATGGCTATTGCCTGCGCCATAACATTCGCTGCATGCGGTCACAATACGTCAAAGGAGTCCGCTTATCAAGCCAATAATAACTGCGATTCTTCATCAACTGTGATACAGCCGACATATGCACAGGGATTCAGAGTAAATTATAAAGACAACATGGTCTTGCTCGATATCAATGATCCCGAAAATAAGGAAGCCGAGAAGTTTCATTTTGCCTTGACAAGTAAAGAATATGATGGAAACATTCCCGATGGGTATACCCGTATCAATGTTCCCATCAAATCTGCCATATGCATGACCTCTCTTCAATTATCCAACTTTTTGAAGCTCGGAATTCCGGAAATGGTAGTCGGTATAACCAGTACCCGCCATCTCCATAATGAGCAGATAAACACCCAACTGAAAAATGGCAGCACTCATAAAATCGGCATAGAAGGCAACTTTGACAACGAAGTCATAATGGCAATCAATCCGGATGTGATATTCATATCGCCCTTCAAACGAGGCGGATATGATGCCATACGCAACGTAGACATCCCACTGATTCCTCATTTGGGATACAAAGAATTGACTCCACTCGGACAAGCTGAATGGATCAAAGTGATAGGTCTGCTTACAGGTAAAGCCGCAGAAGCCAACAATGAATTTGCCGGTATTGAGAAACGCTACAATGATCTTAAAGCATTGGTTGATACCGTTTCATACCGGCCAAAGGTTTTCAGTGGGGAGATGCGTGGAGGCAACTGGTATGCCGTTGGTGGCAAAAGCTTTCTGGCTCAGCTGTTCCGCGATGCTGGCGGCGACTATTTTCTTAAGGACAATAATGAATCAGGTGGGGTAACTCTTGATTATGAAACAATCTATACAAATGCGGCTCATGCAGATTACTGGCGCATAGTAAACAGCTATGATGGCGATTACGGATACAATGTACTCAAGGATCAGGATAACCGTTACACCGATTTTGACGCATGGAAACACAACGGCGTGATATACTGCAACATGAAGGAGGTCCCGTTCTATGAAAGTATGCCTGTTGAGCCGGAAATTGTATTGTCTGATTTCATACATGTGTTTCATCGTGATATCCTACCCGATCACAAACCACGTTATTATCACTTGCTTGAAAAATGAGCAAACACAAAACTGTAGTCCTAATGAGTATTCTTGGACTATCAATAATTGTCTTTTTTATATTGAATCTCCTATTAGGTTCCATAAGTATTCCTATGATGGATATTTTTGGAATACTTACAGGACAGCACTGCGATAATGAGATATGGAGAAACATAGTTCTTAAATCGCGTGTGCCTCAATCTCTGACAGCTACAGTTGCCGGTGCTGGACTCGCTGTCAGTGGATTGCTCATGCAGACAGTATTCCGTAATCCGCTTGCAGGTCCATCTGTACTTGGAATAAGCTCCGGCGCGAGTCTGGGCGTTGCATTTGTTGTACTTCTGTCCGGAAGTATTGGTGGCATGGCATTAAGCAAACTTGGTGTAATAGGTGAAGTGACAATAACATTGTCGGCCATAGCCGGATCTTTGCTAATCATGGCTCTTATTGCCTTTGTCGCCCGTAAGGTAAGAGGTAATGTAACACTTCTCATAATGGGTGTGATGATAGGCTATATAGCCAATGCCATAATAGGAGTACTGAAATTTTTCAGTGCGGAAGAAGATATACGAGCATATGTAATATGGGGCCTTGGTAGCTTTTCACGTGTATCGGGAGGTCAGACCTCTGTCTTCATCATACTGATGCTATTCCTCCTACCCACAACCTTTTTCCTGATCAAGACTCTCAATATACTGCTTCTTGGCGATTCATACGCACGCAATCTTGGACTTGACATCAAGCGTGCGCGACTACTTGTTATCAGCTGCTCAGGGATATTGGTCGCAATTGTGACAGCATATTGTGGCCCAATCGTTTTTCTCGGGCTTGCAGTTCCTCACATATGCCGCGGAATATTCCACTCATCCAATCATTCCATTACATTACCGGCTTCAATGCTTGGCGGAGCCTCATTGGCACTGCTTTGTAATCTGATTGCGCGGATGCCAGGATTTGAGGGAGCCTTGCCAGTAAATTCAGTCACTGCACTTGTGGGGGCCCCTGTTGTTATGTGGGTATTGTTCAACAAACGTAAAAGTGAAGTATGATGAAAAAGAAAGAGACTATCCGAGTAGAAAATCTGTCAACAGGCTATCATAGTAAAAAAGGATATAACATTATAACCAAGCACATCAATGCTTCACTGTTTTCCGGTGAGCTCACATGTCTATTAGGCCCGAATGGAGCCGGTAAATCAACATTGCTCCGTACTCTTACGGCATTTCTACCGCCTGTCGATGGCCAGATCTTCATTTCAGGCAAACCACTATTCAACTACTCCGATGCAGAACTTGCAAAGGTTATCGGCGTAGTCCTGACCGACAAGTTGATGGTTACCAACATGACAGTTGATGAATTGGTCGGTATGGGACGAAGTCCATATACCGGATTCTGGGGTCACATGAGCGACAATGACCATAGAATCGTGACAGACGCTATCGATTTGGTAGGTATCAGCAATCTGCGAGGCCGTATGGTTCAGACGCTTAGCGATGGCGAACGACAAAAAGTCATGATTGCGAAAGCCTTGGCACAGGAAACCCCAATCATTTTTCTCGATGAGCCTACAGCATTCCTTGACTATCCAAGCAAAGTTGAGATCATGCAACTTCTACAGAAACTCTCAAGAGAGCAAGCGAAAACCGTATTTCTGTCAACGCACGATCTTGAATTAGCGCTCCAGATTGCCGATCGGATATGGCTTATTGATAAGTCGCACGGCGTAACCATAGGTACTCCCGAAGATCTATCGCTGAGCGGCGATATGAGTATGTACTTTCATAGGGAAGGTGTGACTTTCGATGCCGAAAGTGGAATGTTCAAGATATGCCACAAGCTCGGAAAATCGGTCAGACTTACCGGCAGCAACGCACCTTATCATATGGTAAAAAAAGCATTGGCGCGTCAAGGCATTGATGTCAATAACGACTCGCATAACCCAATATCCATTGAAGCGTCAGAAGATGGATATACAATAAATGGGCTTAAGGTAAAATCGATCGATGAGTTGATCAATATTGTGACAGATACCATTGACTCTTAATGATGAAAACGCTGCTTATAATAATCGATGGTATGGATGATGAGCCTATTCCAGCATTAGGCAATCTTACGCCAGATTCCTACGCAAATATGCCCGCTCTTAAACATATGCATTCCATGGGAAAGGTATCTTATCAGTATACGATCCCGGATGGTTGTGAGCCGGCTACAGATGTCGCTATGCGTTCAATTTTAGGATTGGATATTAAGGATGGTGCATTCGGCTGTCGGTCATGGCTGGAGGCATTAGGAGCCGGTATCGACGTAAATCCCGGTGATCTATGTATGCGTTGCAATCTCATCACCCACAATAATGGAATAATCGTTTCGCATAACGGATCAAATCCTCCTGAAAATGAATGTAAGACTATCATAGACGAACTAAATGACCACTTCGCGAAAGACAATCTTACATTTCATTGCTGCAACAGCTTCCGTAATATTCTTGTCATCAAAGACAACTGCTCTTCAGTCTCTGCCACGGCACCGCACACATTGATAGGCTCCCCCGTGGATATGCTCAACTTAAAGTCGGATAATCACTTATTGGAACACAAGCTAAACGACTGCATTGTCAAATCCCGAAGTATTCTTAGCTCGCATACAGCCAACGGCATCTCTCTATGGTCGCCAGGCAGACCCACCCGTTTCACCAGGAAACTGTCAGGTGCAGTTATTGCAGGTGTAAACGTAGTGAAAGGTATAGGAATAGCCACAGGCATGTCGGTAATGGATGTGCCGGGAGCTACAGGTGATGAAAACACCGACTACACTGCAAAATATCGAGCTGCTACAGACGCATTGAAGCATGAAGACTTCGTAATTTTACACATCGAGGCTCCTGATGAGGCTGCTCACCAGCGCAATTGGATGAAAAAAGTATATATCCTTGAACAGATCGACCGCTACATACTCATGCCACTCCTCCACACTGACGGTCCTATACATATAATCGTTCAGGCCGACCATGCAACCTCATCATTGACAGGTCAGCACATGGCTTCACCCGTCAGAGTGATTAACTATTTTAAATCTAACTAAATGAAATCCAAGATAACCGTCATAGGCATCGGACCTGGAAATGTAGGAGATATGACATCCCGTGCCATAGACGCTCTCCGACATGCCGACATTGTAGTAGGATACAAATATTACATCCCATTCATATCACCTCTCCTGAAGGTGGATGTGGAGATTGTGCAGAATGGAATGAAGCAGGAGCAGAGTCGCATACAGAAAGCGGTGGAAATAGCCGAAAGTGGCCGCGATGTATGTGTGATCAGCTCTGGCGATGCCGGGATATATGGCATGGCCCCGCTTGTATACGAAATGCTGCAGGAACGTGGCTCTGACAACATATTGGTTGAGGTGATTCCAGGCATAAGCGCATTTCAGAAAGCTGCATCCCTTTTGGGAGCACCTGTCGGCCACGATTTCTGTGTCATATCACTCAGCGATCTCATGACTCCGTGGTCTTTGATCGAGAAACGTATAAAAGCAGCTGTCGACGGCGATTTCGTTACAGCAGTCTACAATCCCAAAAGTACCGGACGCTATTGGCAACTCCACCGGCTGAAAGAATTATTCATGGCCGAACGTCAGCACCATACACCGGTTGGATATGTCCGTCAAGCCGGCCGTGAGGATGAATATGTAAAAGTGACCACTCTTCGCGATTTCGATCCTGAGGAGATAGATATGTTTACAGTCATCATCATCGGAAATTCTCAATCCTATGTATGGAAAGACTTAATAACCACTCCGCGCGGCTACTACAGGTCATCATCATCGGAAAGCGAATCGGCTCCGGGTCAGTCTATCATGATAGAAAGTTTCCGGACTATAGAAAGCGAGATGGCAAACCCTGACATACCTCTTGACCTGAAATGGCCTGTTCTCCATGCTATTCACACCACTGCCGACTTCGACATGGAGAAGATTGTAAAAGCCGACAACCAAGCCGTAATACAAGTATATCGGTCTCTCACAGAAGGTGGTGTGCGGACAATAGTTACAGATGTGACAATGGCCGCTTCAGGCATACGTAAAGGCGCCCTGAAGCGGTTGGGTATAGATGTGAAATGCTATCTCAACGATCCGGAGACATCCGAACTGGCTAAAGAGAAATGTATAACCCGGACCCAAGCCGGCATACGGCGTGCGGTTGAAGAACATCCCGATGCTCTGTATGTTTTCGGCAATGCTCCTACAGCGCTCATGGAACTATGTTCGCTTATACGCCGCAACAAGGCTAAACCATGCGGGATAGTCGCAGCACCTGTAGGATTTGTGCATGTATGCGAAAGCAAGCATATGGTAAAACCTTTTCACTCAATCCCTAAGATTATAGTTGAAGGACGTAAGGGAGGAAGCAATCTGGCCGCTACTCTGGTCAATTCCATTCTTTGCTGGCCTGACGCTCAAATGCTAAAACCCGGACGAGATGTGTGACATAAGTTTTACCATAATTGGAATTTCCGATAATAACCACCTGTACTTCTCGCCGGAAATTATTGACATCATAACCCACGGCCGAGTCTTCTCTGGAGGCATACGCCACCACGCTATTGTCAAGCACTTGCTGCCCGAGGATGCGGTATGGATTGATGTTACGGTTCCTCTTGAGGCCGTATTCAGCCGCTATGCCGAGTTTGACAATATTGTAGTTTTCGCATCTGGCGATCCTCTGTTCTACGGTTATGCCACTACCCTGCTACGTGAGTTCCCGCATTCCAAGATCAACCTATATCCATCTTTCAACTCTCTTCAGATGCTGGCACACAAGCTGCTGCTGCCTTATGCGGAAATGACCAACATATCGCTTACCGGGCGGCCATGGAAAAATATTGATATCGCACTGATTGAAAACCGCCCGCTTATCGGAATTCTTACTGACCGGAAAAAAGGCCCGGCGGAAATAGCGCGACGGCTTCTCTATTACGGATATGACAACTATAGCATGGCCATCGGCGAATGTCTGGGAAACGATTCGGAGACAATCAGCATATTGACGCTGACAGAGGCGGCAGAAAGAAGCTTTGCCAATCCCAATTGTGTGATTCTTAAGATGAACAATCCCCGCACACGATACTTTGGGATTCCTGAACATTTGTTTTCACATCTTGAGGGACGCGACAACATGATCACAAAGATGCCTGTACGATTGCTATCCTTGTCAATGCTCGATCTTAACCATCGGTCAGTCATGTGGGACATAGGTTTCTGCACAGGATCCGTTTCAATTGAGGCTAAACTTCACTTTCCGGCTCTCGACATTATCGCTTTTGAACGACGGAATGAATCACGCAGATTGCTTGATGAGAACTGTCGGAAGTTCGGCACACCGGGCATTACCGGCGTGATCGGTGATTTCATGGAATGCGGACTGCACAGTTATCCGTCACCCGATGCTGTGTTCATAGGAGGTCATGGCGGCAGATTGGATGACATGGTCAGCCGAATATACTCGCATCTCAATCCGGGAGGTGTGATAGTCTTCAATTCTGTGAGCCCGGACAGTTGTCATAGGTTCAGGAATGCGGTAGCCAAAAACGGAGGCTCGATAGAATCCGAACACACATTGGCATTGGACAATCATAATCCGATAACTATTCTTAAAGCTCGATGAAATATATAATCTATATAAATGAGGCTGGCCACAAACTTGGGAAATGCCTTCATAACGAATTGAACGGCTTCACTCTTATTGAATACCATGCTTTCGATCATTCACTGTTCGGAGAGTGTGAAGCTATAATTTTTATAGGAGCTCTCGGTATATGTGTTCGCATGATCGCTCCTATGATCAATGACAAGTATCATGATCCCGCTGTTGTCTGCGTTGACACTACAGGTCGTAATGCCATATCGGTGTTGTCGGGCCACGTAGGAGGGGCAAACAATCTCTGCAAGGAAGTGGCGCATATCATCGGAGCTAATCCTGTTGTAACCACCCAGAGCGACAACACCGGTCTGTGGGCTCTTGATACAATTGCCCGGCAATTTGGGTGGACCACCGATATTACCCCCGCAGCAATGAATCAGGCCATATCGACACTCGTCAACGGTGAGCCTGTCGGATTGCTGTTGGATGTACGTGACTCCGGCACAGAATACCTTGAATCATCATTGCCGTCAAATGTTACACTTATCACGGATCATGATGAATTATCCGGTTTCAAGCTGATCATTGCAATCACTCCATTCATATATCAGTCAGATTGTCAGATCATCTATTACCGGCCTATGGTTCTTAACTTAGGGATCGGATGCCGCCGCAATTGTAACCCGGCTAACATACCGGAGTACATCGCGGCAACGCTTGAGAAAGCAGGAATCAGTTCGGCATCTATCAAATCAGTATCGACTGTCGATCTAAAAAAGGAAGAACAACTTGTCAAGGAACTTTCAAGTTGGAACAATGTAAACATCTGCAATATTTATACTCCGGAGCAGCTTGACGGAATAAACGTGCCTAACCCCTCGCAAAAGGTCTTGGATGTGACCGGAGTGGCAGGTGTCGCCGAAAGTTGCGCGATCAAAGCATCAGATGGAGGTAAGCTGATATTGGAAAAACAAAAAGGCAAACTCTCAGAGAATTCAGATTTCACTTTTGCCGTAGCTATAGACAAAGGTGCTCTGCGCGGTGGTCACATAGAGATTGTGGGAGCCGGCCCGGGCGACCCCGATCTTGTATCTGTTCGCGGACATCGTTTCCTACAACAAGCCGACCTTATACTCTATGCCGGAAGTCTTGTACCAAAGGAACTTACCGATTGTGCCAAATCCGGGTGTGTCGTAAGAAGCTCGGCCTCAATGACACTCGGTGAGCAGTTTAGCCTCATGAAAGAGTTCTACGACCGCGGCAAACTCATTGTACGTCTCCACACAGGCGATCCATGTATTTATGGAGCGATACAGGAGCAAATGGCCTTTTTCGATCGGTTTGGCATGCAGTATCACATTACGCCCGGAATCTCATCTTTTCAAGCAGCCGCAGCCGCATTGAAATCGCAGTTTACAATACCTGAAAAGGTTCAGACTATCATTCTTACCAGAGGTGAAGGTCGCACCCCGATGCCGGAAAAAGAGCAACTGCATAAATTAGCGGCTTCGCAAAGTACTATGTGTATATACCTGAGTGCCGGAATTGTGGATGATGTGCAGCGGGAACTCCTGAAAGCATATCCACCGAATACCCCTGTAGCGGCATGCTATAAACTTACATGGCGTGAAGAGAAAATCTATCGCGGAGTTTTGAAAGACCTTGCTCAGATTGTACATGAAAACAATCTTACTCTCACGACCCTTCTGGTAGTAGGAGAAGCTATTGACAACCGTAATGGACTTTCCCGTCTGTATAGCGACAGCTTCAAACATCTTTTCAGACCATGATTCTCGTTTTCGGAGGGACCACAGAAGGTCGTGGGGCGATTGAGGCTCTTGACGAAGGGTCCGGGCATTATCTATATTCCACTTTGGGCGACAACCAGCAGGTGGAGTGTGGCCACGGTATTCACATAAGCGGCCCCATGACAGAAAGCAGTATGACTGATATCTGTCATGGCAACAATATACAAGTCATCATAGATGCAGCCCACCCGTTTGCCTCCAATCTCCACAATACAGTCCATACTGTCGCCACCCGGCTCCGGATACCGGTTATACGGTTCGAGCGCCGGTATCCCGTCATACGATCCGATCAGGTATTATGGTGCGAAGATTATGATGAAGCCGTAAGATTGATGACAGAGCACAATATAAAGCGGCTGTTGGCACTCACTGGTGTGAAAACTATCGGCCGTCTTGCTGAGTTCTGGCATAATCATAATAATGAGACTTGGTTTCGCGTACTCCCCCGTGACGAATCAATAGAATGCGCACGGATGGTTGGATTCCCTGAGAACCATCTTGTGTTTTATGATGATAATGATAATACCGGACAGTTGATCGATGAAATATCCCCTGATGCGATAATAACCAAAGAGAGTGGCATAAGTGGCGGCTTCATCGAGAAAGTCAGTATCGCAATTGAAAAGGGTCTGAAGGTATTTGTTGTCCGCCGGCCAAAACTACCGGATTCTTTTATTACCGTTGACGGCCCTCATGGGCTTCGTATGGAAATAGAACGCCTGTTGCCCGACTTTTATCCTCTTCACACAGGCTTTACAACCGGATCTTGTGCGACAGCAGCTGCAAAAGCAGCTCTTATCGGACTCGTATACGGTGAAAAGCCTGATACAATCTCATTCAAAATACCCGAAGGCGAGACTTTACGTATGGATATCGAATCTATTGATATCCATGCCTTATCAGCTTCGGCTACGGTTATAAAGATTGCTGGCGATGACCCGGACGTTACAAACCATAGTCGTATCACTGCCAATGTCGCTTATGCCTCTCATGAAGGTATACATTTTATCGGAGGTGAGGGCATCGGGACTGTGACATTGCCAGGTATTGGGCTTCCCGTTGGCTCCCCCGCCATTAATCCTGTACCGCGCGCCATGATTGAGGCCGAATTATCGCCGATATATTCAGATGGACTCGATGTGACAATCTCTCTTGAAAATGGAGAAGACCTAGCCCAGAAGACTTTCAATCCTCGGGTTGGAGTGATAGGTGGTGTCTCTATAATAGGCACAAGTGGCATTGTACGTCCGTTCTCCCATGAGGCGTTCATAGATGCTATCCGACGGGAAATGGAAGTAGCCATAGCTGTCGGATGCGACAGGATTGTCATCAACTCTGGAGGAAAAAGCGAACGGTATATGAAAACCATGTACCCCGATCTGCCCGATCAGGCATTCATTCAATATGGTAATGCCATCGGCGATACAATGCATATAGCTCAGGATCTCGGCATCTCACACCTGACTATCGGCCTTATGATAGGCAAGGCCGTGAAATTGGCCGATGGCAATTATGACACCCATAGTCATAAGGTGACGCTTGATCGTGAATTTCTTATTAATGTAGCCTCAGATAACGGATGCTCGGGCCATGCAGTTGATACTATACGCCGTCTGTCGCTTGCACGTGAATTATGGAACAATCTGCCGGCTGATGATGCTGACCGTTTTTTCCCTGCTTTATTGAGATTATGCCATAGGCAGTGTAAACAGATATATAGTGGGAATCTTGAATCGGTCTTGATTGATGATTCCGGTAATATCAGATATATGACAAAATGATATGAAATCTGCATTTCTCATAGCTGCCACATCTTCAGGTTGTGGCAAAACCACATTATCGCTCGGTCTGATGCGCGCGCTTTCTCGCAGAGGACTATGCGTGCAGCCATTCAAGTGCGGTCCGGATTACATAGACACCCAGTTTCAAACAATCGCGACGGGGCAAGAGTCTATCAATCTTGACCTATTCATGTCATCAAAAGGCCACGTCAGATCATTGTTTCACAATTACTCTGCAAATGCAGACATAAGTATCACGGAAGGTGTTATGGGAATGTTCGACGGATTTGACGGTATGTCGGGTAGTAGCGCCGACATAGCTCGGCTGCTCGACATCCCCGTCATTCTTTTGATCAATGCTGCATCTACCGCCTATTCGGTAGCTGCCACTATATACGGATTCTCCCGTTTCCACCCGGAGGTCAGAGTTGCAGGAGTCGTTTTCAATCGTGTTGCTTCTGAAAATCATTTTTCGTATCTCCGGAAAGCATGTAGTGATGTTGGAATAGAATGCCTTGGTTATCTGAAACGAAACGAACTGCTACAGGTTCCGTCAAGACATCTCGGCCTGACACTCTCATCCAGAGAATCGATGAACTCATTTATCGACAGTGCCGCCGATGAGGTGGAACGAACTATTGATATTGATAAAATACTATCGGCCACAATTATATCATCTCGATCTAAGTACATACCTTCTGTAAGTTCAACAATAAATATGACTGTTGCTGTAGCTCGCGATGAAGCTTTCAATTTTATATATCCGGCCAATCTGAAAGCATTTGCCCGAACCATATACTTCTCTCCTATACACGATAAAGAACTTCCCGATGCTGATATCATTTACCTTCCCGGTGGTTATCCTGAACTGTTTGTCCGGGAACTTGAGGCAAACTCAGCCATGAGACACATGATCAAAGCTCATGCTGACTGCGGCAAAAAAATATTGGGAGAATGTGGAGGTTTTATTTATCTATGCCGCCACCTCGATGGCCACAAAATGTGTGGAGTGTTTCCTATGGAGGCCACAATGGCCGATAGCTCACTCTCTTTAGGATACCGCACTGTCAACTTTAACGGCTTCACCGTCAAAGGTCATGAATTTCATTACTCACACATCACGGAGCAATCTGTCTCTGGATCAATTGCTACACAATTAAATGCCAAGGGGCGAAAGGTTGACACTCCTGTTTACCGGTATAAAAACACTATTGCAGGCTACACCCATCTATACTGGGCTGAAACTGACATTTCACAACTTTGGGAAAAATGAGACGTATATACACACGATCCGGCGACAAAGGTATGACCGGAATACATGGCGGTGAACGCGTGCCTAAGACCGATATTCGTATCGAAGCTAACGGATGTATTGACGAACTGAATGTGTCTGTCGGTATGTTACGGACAGCTATCGCATCGGAACACGAATGGCAGAGTATCCTGCGTGATATTCAGCTAAACCTGATGACTATGATGAGCCTCGTGGCTACAAGAAGCAATCTGAGATCTTCCAACCCCAATACCCTGTCGCCGCTTCTCATTGAAAACATTGAAACGCTCATTGACCGCATCAATATGGAGTGTACTCCACCCGACAGCTTTATCCTTCCGGGCGGTACTCCCGTTGCCGCTCTGCTACACCAATGCCGCGTACTTGCCCGTAGAGCTGAACGTCGGCTCTGGAGTCTGAACGAAAAAGACGAGGTCCCTGAAGCCATACTGCAATACTTCAACCGGTTGTCCGACCTTTTTTTCATAATGGCCCGATACGAACTCCAGCAAGCGGAATGCCGGGAAGAAATATGGCGGGAGTTCGGATATAAACGGAAATTAAAACAACCTATTACTTCATCAGACCCAAGATTATGAACAACAATCGACTGTCTCCGATCATGCTGGTTGGTACTGGAAGTGATGTCGGGAAAAGCCTTATTGCAACGGGACTATGCCGGATATTCTTGCAAGACGGATACAAACCGGCCCCGTTCAAAGCTCAGAACATGGCTCTTAACTCTTATGCTACCCCCGAAGGTTTGGAGATAGGTAGAGCTCAGGCAGTACAGGCCGAGGCTTCCGGCATACCCTGCTCTGCAGATATGAATCCGATTCTTCTCAAACCGTCGGGAGAGCATACATCACAGGTTATATTGAACGGAAAACCATGTGGCAACCGTGATGCCTACAGTTACTTCCGCAAAGACGGTAAGGAAACCCTGCGTGCAATCGCCCATGATGCTTACAACCGCCTTGCCGATAGTTTCAATCCAATTGTAATTGAAGGAGCCGGCAGCATATCCGAACTCAATCTACGCGATGGAGATATTGTCAATATGTCTATGGCAGCCTATGCCGGTGCTCACGTAATATTGGTTGCCGACATTGACCGCGGTGGTGTTTTTGCAAGTGCATTCGGCTCAATCATGCTGCAGACACCAGAGGACAGAAAACGGATCAAAGGCATAATTGTAAATAAATTTCGCGGCGATCTACGGCTATTTGATGACGGTCGCAGAATCATGGAGGATATCTGTGGCGTTCCGGTTCTTGGCGTCGTACCTATGGCTCCTCACATACATATAGATGAAGAAGATTCCGTAGCTCTCGCTGGCAAAGATCACCACGCATCGTACGACAAGGTAAATATAGCTGTTGTCCTCCTGAAACATATTTCCAACTTCACAGATTTCAATGTCCTTGAACGTCACCCTCAGGTTAACTTGTTTTATGCAAGCACTCCCGAAGATATCTTGGATGCTGATATTGTTATTTTACCAGGCAGCAAGAATACACTGTCCGATTTACTTCACCTGCGCAAAAACGGAATGGCCAAAGCTATACTGTCTGCACACGACGCCGGAAAAACGGTTATTGGTATATGCGGCGGCTACCAGATGATGGGCGAATACGTAAGCGATCCGCACAACATTGAGGGCGATATAACCCGGTTGCCTGGTTTAGGTTTACTACCGGTTAAAACCGAGATGACTCCGGCAAAAACCACACGCCAGGTAAAGTTTCATTTCAATAATGACCCTCAGACATGCAATGGATATGAGATACACATGGGTCGGACAACTACCGACCGGCCATTCATCACTCTTGCCGATGGAACCTGTGAAGGTTGTATGACCCACGACAAGTGTTTCGGTAGCTACATCCATGGCCTGCTTGACAATCAGCCGGTTATCGACTTCATACTGAAACCATACCTTACCGCCCCTCAATCGGTTTCGTTTGATGCCTCGACATACAAGGAACAGCAATACGATTTGTTGGCTGAATGGCTCAGGACTTACATTGATATCCCGCGTTTATACGAAATCATACATGACTGACCAACGGCCACGTCATATTGACATCCGCGCATAACTTCCTATCGTATAGTACGTTGAAATACTGTAACAGCCTGATGATATTGCCTCATATAATAGTCTGCCTAAGGAAATGTAATGCTATTTCATTCGGTTAATAATTATTATCAAACCTGAAATTGCCAAACAAAACTTCTGTATATGCCGTTTTTCAGTCAGTCAACAACCCCTATTAACGAACTACTCTAAAACAATCGAACTATGGACATACAGAACATCATATCCGAACTCACATCAAAATTTGGAGGATCGTTTGACATCACGGCTGTCACCGAACATCTCAAAGGAATAGATACAAGTAAATTTTCGATTGAAGAAATCATTGGTAAGGTCAAGGAATCCGGATTGATAGGCGATCTTGACGGCGATGGCATCAAGGAAAACCCCATTGATGAAATCAAAGGTAAGTTAGGAAGTCTATTCGGTAAATAACTGCGATACAGACAAATAGTCAACAATATCAACGACTACGAAGTGAGGCTGCCTAACAAGTTTAGGCGGCCTCACTTCATAAAATGAGCTTATACCTATAACTGTAATACTATAAATATAAAACCATCTAAAATACACACGTTCAAAACATTACAATGATTGTATGGATAAGAAAAGACTGACCGCTGAAAACGGCCGCCCGATCGCCGACAACCAAAATGTACAGACAGCAGGCCCTCGTGGTCCCATAACGGTACAAGACCCCTGGTATCTTGAGAAAATAGCCCATTTCGATCGCGAGGTAATACCTGAACGACGAATGCACGCAAAGGGCTCAGGTGCATTCGGAAGATTCACTGTAACCAACGATATATCAGAATTTACTCGGGCATCAATTTTCTCGGAAGTAGGGAAGCAGACGCCTTGTCTGGTACGTTTCTCTACTGTAGCCGGAGAACGTGGCGCAGCTGATGCAGAACGTGATATACGAGGCTTTGCCATAAAATTTTATACGGATGAAGGCAATTGGGACCTCGTAGGAAACAACACACCGGTATTCTTTCTTCGGGACCCTTTGAAATTCCCCGACCTGAACCATGCTATAAAGCGTGATCCAAAAACCGGAATGCGTAATCCTACAGCTAACTGGGATTTCTGGACTTTATTACCAGAGGCACTCCATCAGATAACGATAACAATGTCGCCACGTGGCATACCTGCCTCATTCCGTCATATGCATGGTTTCGGAAGCCACACATACAGCTTCATTAATAATGAGAACAAACGCACATGGGTGAAATTCCACTTTATATCCATGCAAGGTATCAAGAACTTGACCGACAAAGAAGCTGAAGCCATCGTAGCAAAAGACCGAGAGTCCAACCAACGCGATCTGTTTGAGGCGATTGAGCGTGGTGACTTTCCGAAATGGAAGATGCAGGTGCAACTCATGACTGAGGATGAGGCACAGAAATACCACATCAATCCATTTGACTTAACCAAAGTCTGGTATCATAGTGACTTTCCGTTACATGATGTCGGCATACTCGAACTGAACCGCAACCCGGAGAATTTTTTTGCCGAGATTGAACAGGCTGCATTCAACCCCGCCAACATTGTTGACGGGATCGGATACTCCCCCGACAAAATGCTTCAGGGACGCTTGTTTTCATACGGCGACGCACAACGCTACAGGCTCGGAGTAAACCATAATCTCATACCCGTAAACCGCCCCAGATGTCCATTCCATTCTTACCATAGAGACGGTCAGATGCGCACTGATGACAATTATGGATCAACAATATCCTACGAACCAAACAGTTACGGAGAGTGGCACGACTCACCTTCACGCAAAGAACCACCCATGCACTTGTATGGCGATGTATACAACTATAATGAGCGCGAATATGATGATGATTATTACACACAGCCTGGAAAATTATGGCGATTGATGGGGGAGGCGGACAAAAAGGCGACGTGCGACAATACGGCAGCGCAGATGAAGGGCATACCTCTATTTATAAAGCAACGTCATGTACGTGCCTGCTACAATGCGGATTACGAGTATGGACAGATGCTTGCCGACGCATTAGGCATAAGCCTCAGCGAGGCTCTTTCCGCAGAAGATCCGGCTCATCCGGCATGGGACAAACGTCAAATGAAGTGTGATTGAGTCTATATTCAGCTTAAGATCAGACACTTATCTCAGAGATCCCTTGAGGTAAAAACAAAGAGGCCGCCGAATAAGCTTCGGATGGCCTCTTTTTCTTAGGCTAACAGAAGGCTTTAGAGCTGAATATCAGCGAGAAAGCATCTGCCATAGCAATGATTTTCAGTAAATAGAGGGTTGTTTATCTGATGGCATCATAAGCAGCGAGGGTTTCTTCAAAGCGCTGAGCAAGGTCAGTAAACTTGTATAAACCGTCGGCATTCTTCTCCAAGCCCTTCAGGGTAAGAGGATATATCATCGGAGGATTATCAAGGGAGAGCAGTTCCATATTGCGAAGTTGATCGACACTTTGATATACGATGTTAAGGTCGGCGTATTCAACGCCGTCGGCTCCCACGAATTTCTCAACTACTATCTTAGAGCCTATAGGGGTTTTCTTCTCTATGGTGTTTGGGAGTTCGTATTCCTCGACACCCAAAGCGGTGGCGACTGCCGAAAGATTGCTGTCGTGCCCCACCAGGAATGTGAATTTGCGGTCGGGGGAACGGAGCTCGTCGTAGATGTACTGGATCAGCGGATGGGACACATTCACAGCCACGATAGGTGCGGTGAAGAGTACATCCTGATAAACATCCTTGATTTTAGCCAACCGGGCCCACTGCTCGCGGGTGAGGTTCTTGCCAAAGGCGGCCTTCACGGAATCCGGCTCCTCGTAGTACTGGAGGATAAAGGCATCGGAAGCTGCGTTGAGGTCCTTTAGTGCCGAACCGGCTTTCATGGCCGGTTCCTTGAATTTCTCAAACACAATCTCGGTGTTGAAGTTACTGAAATCTTTCAGTTTCGGGTCGTTGGTTCTGGCCATAGGAGAATCCTTGGTATCCATCACCTCCTGAATGAAAGCATATTCGGGGGCTATGGCTTCGTTGATTCCCACAATCCCATTTTTACCACCCATGGCATTGATCTGCTCCATTGCTGTAGCCACGAACTCCGGACTCACCTTGGTGAGCTGAGGATTGAATAGCGGATCCATTTTGCTGGGCTCATAGCGGTGGTTGACGCGTACACCTCCCACCGGCATGAAACCTGAGGAGAAATATTGCGCGGTGGCAATGCACCGCTGCATGGAGTTGGCTATCACGTTAAGGTCGTCGGCAGTTGGAATATGGTTTTCGGGGAACAGCCCAGCATCTACAGCCCATTTGCGAAAATATTGTCCCATCAAAGTCTCCAGTGCCCCTCCACGCGATGTAAGCTCACTCTTTCCGGCGCTCCATTTGGTCCACTGGTGGGGAGTCATGCGCCCAAGGTCGCTTTTGCTGTCGCTAAGCGGGGAACGGATGTTATGGCGGCTCAATACCACCGCCTCCTTAAGTTTGTACTTGTCCTTGAATTCCTGACTGCGCTGTGCCTGGGCATTGAGCAAAGCGGGAACACTCATGAACACGAGTGCAAGCGCCGCGGTAAAGATAGCTCTCATATCTGTTGAAATTGATTAAATGCGGGGATTATGCTGAGTATCCCCTGTTTTTCGTGGTTTGTGTTAATTCTGAATCCTATATATATCACCGTCACTACACTTTTGCCAACAAGCGACGCATAAAAAAAGTTCATACAGACAGGCCTGCTTCTCCCTCAAAAAAAATAATCAAATTTCAAAAACATTCTTAAATACGGGTGTGTTTACATAACGAATCTAAAAAAATATAACCACCGTTATTTCACGCTATATTAAACTACATCACATAACCATGGGCGAGGATACGCACACAATTCCTTACGCTCCACCCATGAAAACGCTTCAACCCACATCACAATATGAAAGCTATCAGACTAACAGCCCTCCTGGCCGTCACAACCTTAGGAATCGCCTCAGCACAAGTCCAATATGAGAACAAGGTAAAAATACAGCCTACCGGACGTATTCTTTTAGACGGTGCCGTGTACATTCCCGACGGGGCCCTATACAAGTCGACCGATGCGGAAGGGAACACTATCTATGGCCCCCACTTCTCAGACGGAGCCGCCCTCCCTGATATCCGCATGGGTGCCAAAGTGAGCTACGGTCACTGGCAGGCAAAAATCGATGTAGGCTACGGCTATCAGAAACTTGGATTCAAGGATGTGTTCATCCAATATAACTTCGATCCTTCCAACTATCTGCGTGGAGGCTATTTCGTACACCAGTTCGGTCTCAACGCCGCCACCTCGAGCTCGATGAAACCGATGATGGAGGCTGCTACCACCGACGATTTCTTCAAGGCCACAGGACGTAATGTGGGCATAGAGTATGTTCATGACAAGGACCAGTTTTTCACGGGTGTGAGCGCCATAATCGACGGCACTTCGATGTCGAAGCCGGCCAATGAACAGGGAAAAGTGAGCTACGGCGGCATCACACGCCTTGTTTGGCGCCCCTACCATGATCAAGGCCTCATCACCCAAGTGGGAACCTCGTTCTGGTATCAGTCGGCCCTCCACACTCTGGAGGAGAACGGCGCGGTGTCCAGTGGATTCTTCAACTACAGTGCCAATTTTCCCACCCGCGTCAACAAAGTGGGTATGCTCGACGCCTATGTCAGCGATGCCAAGAGTGTGTTCAAATTCTCTCCTGAGCTGGTGCTGGCCTATAACCGAATGGCTATCGAAGGACAATACTACTACATGAACATCGCCCGCAAGGGTGACCTCGCCAACTACCATGCCCAGGGCGGCTACGGAATGCTGCGCGGAATTCTCATCGGAGAGGCATACGGATACTCCCACGGCGATGCAGGACTGGCCACCCCGGCACCAAAATCGCTCGAGATGATTCTCGGCTACAACTACACAGACGCCTCATGCCGCAAGGCCGGGATTTTCGGCGGACGTACCAACGACATATCCCTCACTTTCAACTACTACATCAACAAGTACATGATGGCCCGTCTGCGCTACTCTTACACAAATGTAAGCAACAGTGCCCTGCTTGACTACCACAAATGTCACGTGAATACCATCCAGGCACGAATCCAGATTCTCTTCTAAACTATAAAATTCCTGGACCGGAATCATATAGTGTATGCGTGAAGACGGCAGTATGAAAGTCCAATCTGTCATAATTTAAAAGTAAGTAGATCTTGAAGAACTATGGCATTGTTATGCTATGTATCGTGAGACGAATAGAGCAAAGCGACTAATGGCTGCACCTCGGTGGACATCGGGATATTTCAGTCTTATTCTTTTGATGAGAGTATTTATGCCTTGGTAGAGGTCTGTACATCTATCCATGTGACTACATAGTTCACACTCATTGCAAGGGTGTATAGCTTATTTAGAAGCATTGCTGTCGGATGTAGATGCCTTTGGAATAGACCTTGAAACGGAAGTTATGGGTGACAACGAAGAAGAACAATAAAAGATCATTGAGAAAATAGCCGTAATTGAACTTGAAATTTGTACATCTCATTATTTTACTCTAATTTTGCATTATTACCTTATTAAAGTAAATATGAAAGACAAAGGTAAGATAATAGATTATATTCAAAATTCCTTTGGATGGCCTGTCAAATTTAAGAGTTTTGATGCATACAAAGGGAAACTACCATATATTCTATCAGGAGCCGCCGATTATGCTCTGATAGAATGTGACGATTTCATAGGTGTGGCAATTCTGCCTAAATTGGATGATGATTTCCGAATGATAAGAAACATCGTTAGCAATATAGAACGTATTACCGGTCTAAAAGCTGTCTTGGTTCTGGAGAGCATAGATTCTTACCAACGACGTTCCTTGATTGAAAGCCGCATCAGCTTTATAATACCAGACAAACAAATATATCTGCCAGATATAGGAGCATTGATGACAGAGCGTGGGATGGGTGTAAAACAGTTATCGACAGACCGACTGTCTATGGTTGCAACAGCAATACTACTTGTGCATCTCTCTGGTAAGTCATTACAGGGTAAAAGCGTTTCTGGCGTTGCCGATATAATGGGATATTCCGTCAAAACACTGTCTCTGGCAGTGAAAGAACTTGAGGAACAAGGATTGGTTTCTATCCGTCAGGAAGGACGTAAAAAGCTTCTTGATTTCAGACTTCCGTCAAAGAAGATATGGGAAAAAGTAGTTGAAATAGGTGAAAATCCTATTGAGAAACGATTGTTCACATCTGATGTCGTTCTTGCAAAAGAAATTGGGGTAGTTGCTTCGGACTCGGCACTTTCTGAAATTTCTATGTTGTCATCCCCCAATCAACCTATATATGCTGTGTACAATCGGAATCCACGCATTAAGGAACTCAATCTGAATTCTCATGATGGAAGCGCAGTAATAGAAGTCTGGAAAAGCGATCCGGCACTTTCCGCAAAGAATGGATTAACCGATGTCTTTTCCTTGGCATTAACGTATAAAGACGATGATGACCCACGCATAAAGAAGGAACTTGATAAGATTATAGCAGAGACATTATGAAAGGAATAGACAAAATACGCCAATATCTCGGTGCCTATAAAGGTAACTATGTAATCATAGGAGGAACGGCTTGTAATCTGAATTTGGAAGAGGCCAACCTTCAAGGAAGAGCCACTAAGGATGTAGACATGATAATGATTTGTGAGGCACTGACTGACGAGTATCTGACAAGCTTTTGGGATTTTATTAAGGCAGGCGGATATTCTGCATGGCAGGTAAAATCTGAAGATGAAACCCATAGATGTTTCTATCGGTTTATAGATCCGAAAGACAGTGATTTCCCTAAGTACATAGAACTGTTTTCCCGAAAGCCTGACTCAATTCAATTACCAGAGGATGCACACCTTGTTCATATTCCGGTGTCTGATTACTTTTCAAGTTTCTCAGCGATACTTATGGACGATGATTACTATGCTTATGCAGTAAGCCATGCAGTGGAACTGGATGGAGTCCAGGCAATAGACCATGATGCTCTTATAGTGCTAAAAATAAAAGCTTACCTTAATAACATCGAGAGAAAAACAGCAGGACAAAAGGTTCAAAGCGATGATATTGATAAACATAAGAGAGATGTTTATCGAATGGCTTTTCTTCTTACCCCAGAAGACAGTTTCGATGCCCCAGAGACTATAAAAGAAGACATAAGACGCTTCCTTGCAGCGATAGAAAGCGACCCTATAAATACACGTGCTATTTCCCGTAATATGGGTCTACCGGAAATTACTCAAAGTCAATTGGTGGAGATCATAAAAAATTCCTATGGTCTATGAAAATTCAATACGCTTCTGACCTACATCTTGAGTTTGGCGAAAACTCAAAATGGCTGAAGTCTAATCCATTGATACCCTCGGCAGACATTCTTGTTCTTGCCGGGGACATCGGCTATTTAGGCGATGCCAACTACACCACACATCCCTTCTGGGATAAGGTGTCAACAGAGTTCAAGCAAGTCATAATCGTTCCCGGCAATCACGAACTATACAAGCTGTTTGACATAAACGAACTTCATGAGGGATGGTCACAGGAAATCCGCTCCAATGTCCATATACATTACAACAGCGTGATTCATCTTGGAGAGGAGACTGACCTTATTGTCTCAACTCTTTGGGCAAAGATTGCACCTGGTGAAGAGTATATAACGGAACGCTGCGTCAGCGACTTCAAGCGTATTCGTAATGGTGATTTCCGTTTGTCGGCTGAGCGCTTTAATGAAGAGCATCTGAAATGCCTTGATTTTATAAAGAAAGCAGCTGCAGAGAGCCAAGCTAAAAACATTGTGGTTGCCACTCATCATGTACCCTCTTTCGCGCTTATGTCCGAGGAGTTCAAGAATAGCTCAATAAATGGTGCATTCACATCCGAGTTGGGCAACTTCATTGCAGATAGTCGGATTAATTACTGGATCTATGGTCATTCTCATAGGAACATTGACGCTACTATTGGTAATACCCAGTGTGTAAGCAATCAACTGGGATATGTTTTCCAAGACGAGCACCATTCATTCAGACGGGATGCTGTAATAGAAATATAGCCACAGGATACAATATTTAACGTGAGTCCAATATAAGAATTCATCTTTAATATTGGTTTAGTAATCATATTCAATAAAATCAACAGGTCTGCCAAATGAATGACAGACCTGTTGATTTTATTGGATAATAGCCGTTTAGAGGCTATGTCGGGATCTAAGGGTTAGTCCTCGATGGCTGCCTGCGCAGCGGCTACGCGGGCGATGGGCACACGGTAGGGTGAGCAGCTGACGTAGTTCATGCCGAGCTTGGCGCAGAACTTAACAGATGAGGGTTCGCCTCCGTGCTCGCCACAGATACCTACCTTGAGGTCGGGGTTGGCAGCACGGCCTTTTTCAACACCCATACGTACGAGCTGGCCTACGCCTTCCTGGTCGAGCACTTCGAAAGGATCGGTCTTGATGATGCCGTGTTCTTTGTAGAACTTGAGGAACTTGGGGGCGTCATCACGCGAGAATCCGAATGTCATCTGGGTAAGGTCGTTTGTACCGAAGGAGAAGAATTCGGCAACAGATGCTATCTGATCGGCAACGAGTGCTGCACGGGGAACCTCGATCATTGTACCAACTTTGTAAGGTACGCTTGTGCCTTTTTCTTCAAATACCTTTCCGGCTGTGATGTTGATAACATCGGCCTGGTTCTGGATCTCCTTGAGCGAGCCAACCAGAGGTATCATGATCTCGGGATGAACGTCGATGCCGCGGGCCTTGACTGCGAGAGCTGCCTCGATGATGGCACGTGTCTGCATTTCGGTGATCTCGGGGTATGTGATACCAAGACGGCAACCACGATGACCGAGCATGGGGTTGAATTCTTCGAGTGAGTCAACCTTAGCCTTAACTTCTTCGAGAGAGATGCCCATTTCTTCGGCCATTACCTTCTGGGTAGCGGTCTGGTGGGGTACGAACTCATGCAATGGGGGATCGAGCAGACGGATGGTGACACCGTAGCCGTCCATGGCCTCGAAGATGCCCTCGAAGTCGCCACGCTGCATGGGGAGGAGCTTGGCGAGTGCTACGCGGCGTCCTTCAACGTCGCTGGCGAGGATCATCTCGCGTACAGCCTTGATACGGTCGCCTTCGAAGAACATGTGTTCTGTGCGGCAGAGGCCGATGCCCTGTGCGCCGAAGTTGCGAGCCTGCTTGGCATCGCGGGGGGAGTCGGCGTTGGTGCGCACGAGTGTCTTTGTGAATTTGGCCGAAAGCTTCATGATAGCACCGAAGTCGCCATCGAGTTCGGGATCGACGGTGGGAACCTGTCCGTCGTAAACTTCACCGGTAGAACCGTTGAGTGAGATCCAGTCGCCTTCGTTGTATACTTTGCCACCCATTTCAAGGGTCTTGGCCTTGTAGTCGATGCGGATTTCACCAGCACCGCTGACGCAGCATTTGCCCATGCCACGTGCCACAACGGCAGCATGGCTTGTCATGCCGCCACGCATGGTGAGGATACCCTGGGCAACGGCCATACCGCGGAGGTCTTCGGGAGATGTCTCGATACGAACGAGCACAACTTTCTTCTTTTTCTCGGCCCATGCCTCTGCTTCGTCGGCAGAGAATACTACGCGACCGGTTGCAGCACCGGGCGATGCGGGGAGACCCTTGGCCATGACTTTGGCGCGCTTGAGAGCAGCCTTATCAAATACGGGGTGCAGGAGCTCGTCGAGCTTCTGCGGCTCCATGCGGAGGAGTGTTGTCTTTTCGTCGATCTCGCCAGCGCGGAGAAGATCCATAGCTATCTTGACCATGGCTGCGCCAGTGCGCTTGCCATTGCGGGTCTGGAGCATCCAGAGTTTGCCGTCCTGGATTGTGAACTCCATATCCTGCATGTCTTTGTAGTGGTCTTCCAGGCGATGTGCGATGCTTATGAGTTCGGCAGCACATGTGGGCATCGACTCTTCGAGCGAGGGATATTTTGATGCACGCTCCTCTTCGCTGATACCCTGGAGGGCAGCCCAACGGCGTGAGCCTTCGACGGTGATCTGCTGAGGTGTGCGTATGCCGGCAACCACGTCCTCACCCTGTGCGTTGATGAGGTATTCGCCGTTAAAGATGTTTTCGCCAGTAGCGGCATCACGCGAGAAAGCAACGCCGGTAGCGCTGTTATCGCCCATGTTGCCGTATACCATAGCCTGTACGTTGACGGCAGTTCCCCATTCTTCGGGGATCTGGTTCATGCGGCGGTAAAGTATGGCGCGTTCGTTCATCCAGCTGTCAAATACGGCGCAGATACCGCCCCAGAGCTGCTGCCATGCGTCATCGGGGAAGTCTTTGCCGGTATGTTCCTTTACGGCAGCCTTGAATTCCTTTACGAGCTGCTGGAGATCCTCAACATTGAGTTCGGTGTCGAGCTTGACGCCTTTTTTCTCCTTCATGTTGTCCATGATCTCCTCAAAGGGATCGATGTCGGTCTTCGACTTGGGCTTCATTCCGAGCACTACGTCGCCATACATCTGCACAAAACGACGGTAGCTGTCCCATGCGAAACGGGGGTTGCCACTCTTCTGGGCGAGAGAGTTGACGGTAGCGTCGTTCATGCCGAGGTTGAGGACGGTGTCCATCATGCCGGGCATGGATGCACGGGCACCCGAGCGTACAGAAACGAGCAGGGGGTTGTCGGGATCGTTGAATTTCTTGCCGGTCAGGCTCTCTACATGTGCAATAGCTTCGCGAACGTCCTTGTCAAGACGTTTCACCACTTCATCACGACCATACTGGGTGTACTCGGTGCAAACTTCTGTAGTGATTGTAAAACCGGGAGGCACGGGCATTCCCAGAAGATTCATTTCTGCCAGATTGGCACCTTTACCGCCAAGGAGATTGCGGTCTGAAGCCTTACCTTCAGCCTTGCCGTCTCCAAACGTATAGACTCTTTTCATTTAAAGGTGGTAATTATATGATTATTTAAACAAGTTGTATCTGTTATTTCGACTGAATTTTAGTTCTGTCAAGCCCCGCTATCTGTCAGTACCGGGACTATTTTGCAAATATAGTGATTATAAGCCAAACATCCATATTTTTCGGTTAGAATTTGACATATATTTTAATAGTCGAATAAAATCGCCGGTGGTCCGGATCATGGCGAGCATATGACGACAGCGGATGGAATATGCTACGTGTCAGGGATTTGCATATAGGGTCCCGATCTCTTCAATTGAACAGACCGAGAAGGAAAAACATGACGTATGGCTACAAACGATAACAATCCGAAACAAAAACCTGGAAACGATGCCGGGAGACACATGCCATAATATAAAGCATGTATCTCCCGACAGTTTGTATCGCAGTATGTTAAAGATCTACGTATTACATATTCATACCGCCATCAACCTGTATTACCTGACCGGTAACATAGCTTGACATATCGCTTGCGAGGAATGTAGCTACATCCGCGATATCCTCTACCTGGCCACCACGGCGCAGGGGTATCTTCTGGATCCAGTCCTTGCGTACGTCCTCGGGCAGAGCGGCTGTCATGGCTGTCTCAATGAAACCGGGGGCGATAGCATTGGCACGTATTCCGCGAGAGCCTACTTCCTGAGCAATGCTCTTGGCCAAGGCTATCAGGCCGGCCTTTGAAGCTGCATAGTTGGCCTGACCGGCATTACCGTGCACACCGACAACCGATGCCATATTGATGATGCTTCCACCGCGCTGGCGTATCATGATAGGCAGAACGGCATTGATGAAGTTGAATGCGCTCTTGAGGTTGACAGCGATAACCGCATCCCACTGCTGCTCGGTCATACGGAGCATCAGGCCGTCCTTGGTGATACCTGCATTGTTTACCAAGATATCTATACGACCGAAGTCGGCTTTCACCTGATCAACCACTTCCTTTGTCTGGTTGAAATCTGCGGCATTAGATGCATAGCCTTTTACTTTCACGCCAAGGGCTGCAATTTCATCTTCAGTCTGCTTACCGTTTTCATCAATCACGAGGTCTGTGAAAGCGATATTCGCACCTTCCTGAGCAAACCGCAAGGCGAGGGCCTTGCCAATACCGCGGGCTGCACCGGTGATGAGCGCGGTTTTTCCTTCAAGTAATTTCATTGTATCTATAAAAAATGAGGTTTATTATCAATATTTGTCATCCATTTGCGGGAGAGGGATCGCGTCGTACAAGCAATCCTTTGATCATGAACGATATCACATCATCGCGCACCTTTTCATTGTCAATTTCATATTCCTGAAAGAATCCGCGCATATTGCAATAGTCCATGCCTTGAAACACCATTGACTCAACATAAGGCAGCCTGCCGGCCTGCTCACGGTCGAAATCACCGCTGGCCACGCCCTGAGCTATAACCTGTCGGAACATATCCATCTCTTTCACAAGGGCCAACCGACGGATTCTGTCTATACGGCGGAAATCACGGCCAAGGAACTGGAAGAGAGTGTCGTGACGCGGGAGCGCATCGTTGAGTAAGTCAAACCGTACTTTAAGATAGTCGGCAAGCTTTTCGACGGGGTCCAAGCCGGAATCTTTGATCAGGCGCAACCGGCTTATCAGCTGATCGCTTTCCCGTTCGATAACGGCATTGTAGATATCGCGTTTGTTTTTAAAATATGTATAGATAGTACGCCGCCCTTTGTCGGAAGCGGCCGCGATATCATTCATAGTGGTGTTCTCTATACCCTTATGGGCAAAGAGCTGACGAGCCACGTCTATGAGTTTGTCACGGGTTTTACTGACCATTAAATAAAATCGCAAAGATTAAAAAGTCGGCCAAAATTAGCAATTTTTTGGCAAATCAGGGCACATTTTACATCAAAATATTATACAGCAGTCAATACTATCAACTAACTTTGTTGTTGAAATATGAAAAAGTGCACTGTGCACACAACACTATGACCAGTATCAAAACCACTATACAAAAGGCTGCGATAGCCTTGATGGCTGTACTTCAGGCTCAGTTCATACCAGCCGGGGCCGCTGAGACAGACGCCTCTGAATTCGAGCAACCGGATGGTATCCAGATGGGCATATATGTAGAGGACATCCTGTCGGGTGAGGTTCTTGCGGACGCTCGCGCCGACGAGCCATTTATTCCGGCAAGCATCATGAAGGCCGTGACGGCGGCCACCGTAGTCACACTATTCGATCCATACGTAAGATTCGCCACCAAGGTAACTGCCACAGGCAGTATAGACGGCACAACACTGAACGGCAACATAGTGGTACACGCCACCGGTGATCCTACGCTTGAGTCCTCACGTTTTCCCGACTACACAGGGTTCTGCGACAGCATAGCCGAGGGATTGATAAGGGCCGGGATAGACAGCGTGACCGGAGTAGTGATGGTAGATTATTCGAGCATGCCAGAGAGCGGTATCCCCTCAGGATGGATGGAAGAGGACCGCAAATACCGATACGGTGCGGGACATCATCCGATCAACTGGCACGACAATGCATTCACTCTGACCATGCCGGACATGACCACGGACCCACTTGTGCCCGATCTGGACATAAAGTTCAACAAGCGCAGACGAGGTGCCATGAAATATACATATAACCCGGGCGCGATGAGCCTCACAATAACCGGCCGACCAGTAAAACGAACGGCCACAACCACCTACGGGCTCCCGGACCCGGCAGCTTCGATGTGCGCCGACATATGCAAAGTATTATCGAACAAGGGCCTAAAGCTCGGGCTGCATGCGGGACTCAACCCCAGCCAGGCAATCACCATATATACACATACATCCCCGACACTTGACGAGATATTGCGCACCATGATGTATTGGAGCGACAATACTCAGGCCGAGGCAATGTTGCGCATCATCGCGCCCACCGAGCCACGCGACGTGGCCGCCGAACGCGAGCTTGCGTTGTGGAAAATGAAAGGCGCAGACACGGACAATGTATCTATAGTAGACGGAAGCGGCCTGTCGAGAAATGACCGTCTGACTCCGCTGTTTCTGGCTGACGTAATGACATCGATGGCCTTAGGCCCAAACGGAATGGCGTATGCCACACTGTTTCCGATAGCCGGCCGCAACGGCACGGTGCGCCGCCTGCTCGCCGATACGCCTCTCAGCGGCCGTATGGCTCTGAAAAGCGGGACAATGTCGGGTGTGAGATGTGTGGCCGGGTTCATGCTCGACAGTGCCGGATATCCTACCCATACGGTAGTGGTCATGACCAATGCCACGCGCGAAATATCATCGACAAAACTAAATCAAGCCATAGAAAGAGCGTTATTGAAAATTTTTCAGTAAGTTTGCAGAATAATTACCCAAAGGATTCCAACCATGAATCATAATATTCAACGACTCCTTGCTCTAAGCTTTGAGATAGAAGGCCTCCTGATGCTTGCAGAGCGTCGTGGAGACCGCACACCCGCCTCTGTCTACGACATGCTGACCACCAAGTCGGATGAGCTTGCCAATGGCATAAGGCATATAGCTCCCGTGGAATCAACGCAGACAGAGCTACACGCTGAGCAGTGCGCTGTGCCAGAGATTGCCGCCGAAGCCCCTGCAACCGATCAGGCGGCTATCGCCGCTTCGGTCATCACAGAAGAGACCGAGGACGCAGACCCAGCCCCACAGGCCACAATCTTGCCGGAGCCTGCACCATCGCAGGATGAGAAGGAGCGCCAATGCGACACAAGCGCACACGAGCCTATCCAAGCACCATGCCCACAAGCAGAGGCAGCTCCCACAGAGAAGCCCGCGACCTCTTCAAACGAAGAGATCAAACTAACCTTGAACGACCGGTTCCGGTTCAGGCGTGCCCTGTTCAACGGATCGGACGCCGACATGAAAGAGGCCATAGGCATACTGAACGGGCTCAGCAGTCTGGATGAGATAACAGATTATCTATATAACGATCTGTGTCTTGACCCCGACAACCAGGATGTCATAGATTTTGTGGAACTGGTCACAGCCAACATCAGATAACTTCACAGCCCGATGCTATACATAGTCCCCACTCCCGTCGGCAACCTGGAGGACATGACCCCACGCGCCATAGAGGTACTAAAAAGCTGTTCAGCAATATATGCCGAAGATACCCGCACAAGCGGAATCCTGATGAAGCACTTCGACATAACCACCCCGCTCCACAGCTTCCATAAATTCAACGAACACGACGCCCTATCGTCGGTCATGGCCCGGCTGCAAAGCGGCGAGGATATAGCTCTCGTAAGCGATGCAGGGACCCCCGGCATATCTGATCCAGGGTTTCTGCTGTCACGTGAATGCCGCCGGCTGGGCATAGATGTGATCACCCTGCCCGGTGCGACAGCATTTGTTCCCGCCCTTGTAAGTTCGGGACTCCCCTGCGAGCGCTTCACATTTGAAGGATTTCTTCCGCCCAAAAAGGGCCGCGCAACAAGACTTGCAGAAATCGCTGCCCGAACGACCACAAGCATTATCTATGAATCGCCCCTGAGGCTTGTCAAGACCCTGACCCAACTGGCCGACGCATGCGGGCCGGAGCGACAAGCATCGGTGAGCCGAGAGATCTCAAAACTCCACGAACAAACCATACGCGGAACCCTTCAGCAACTCATAGAACACTTTTCCCAAAACAATCCCCGAGGCGAAATCGTTATCGTGTTGAATGGGGCCGAATCTGAATCAAGAGCCGACCGCCACCGTAACAAATACCGTTGCGACGACAGTCAATCAGACTGACCCTTCATCACCTACTATTTTTTAATCAGAAAAAAACAACGACATTATGAACCGATTAGCAGCCGCCGCAATATCAGCAGCCCTGGTCTCCTTGTTTGCCATATCTCTTCCCTCTTGCACTGACAAAGAGAACATCGAACAGACCAAAGCCGAAAACACTGTGCTCAACGACAAACTACGTCAGACTCTTGAGACACAGGACTCACTTTTCGCACTGATAAACGATATATCGCAAGGCATGACGCAGATCAAGGAAATTGAACGGATCATAGCCACCCCCGGATCGCTAAACGGCGAGTCGCCCTCGCGCAAGGAGCAGCTACGCAACGACATGGTAGCCCTTCAGCAAGCCCTTCAGGAACGACGTCAACGCCTTGAGCAGCTTGAAAAGCAGCTCGACAAAACATCGGGCAAGAACGCGACACTCCTCACCACTATCGAAAACATGAAGGCGCAGATTGCCGAGCAGCAAACTGAAATAACAACCCTCACAAACCAACTTGCCGAAGCCAATATCAAGATCACAGCCCTCGGCACACAGGTAGACTCACTCTCGACTATCGCCACAACCGAACAGGAAGGACGCCAGCAGGCCGAACAGCACGCCGTTGAGCTCAACAATGAGCTAAACACATGTTTCTATGCCGTTGGCTCGAAGAGCGAGCTAAAGAAGAGCAACATAATCAAGACGGGATTCCTGCGCAAAACACAGATTCTGCCTTCGGACTATGATGCCAACTACTTCACCCGCGCCGACAAGCGTACCCTCACAACCATTCCACTACACTCGCGCAAGGCTCAGGTTGTAACCAACCAGCCCAAAGACAGCTATACGATCCAGGATGATGGCAGCGGGCAGAAAGTACTCCGCATCACAAATCCAGAGCGCTTCTGGAGCTTAAGCAACTTCCTTGTAGTGCAGGTAGACTGATATCACGCTACACACTGACAACCTATTTTCGGAAGCCCTTCCAATATTACCGGAGGGGCTTCCGTTTTACTTTAACTATATCAACCGATAATGATGAATTGATCAGAGTTGTGGATAAAATGCAACGATATGGAAGTTTTTTGCTACCTTTGCAGCAAACTGCAGCAACGCGATATCCGCGCTTTGCAATGTTCTTCCAGATTATGACGACGCCTTATCATGACCGCCGACGGCTTATAGTATACATGACCACCTTGATAGCCGGTGTGGCTATCACTACCTCATCGTGTTCGGATGACAAGATGAACGTGGGCACCGGATCGGGACGAATCCGGCCTTCGGTAACCGTAGACCGGAGCATAATCCCAGCTGTAGACCCACAGCACATTATAGAGCTGACGGATGTCCCGGATGGCGATCTGATGCGTATAAAGCTTATAGACAACTCATTCAGCAGTTCGTCAGCATGGGAAAATCTTTCCCAGATGCAGACGTCGGAGGTGTTTTTGCCCGGCCAATACACAATCCAGGCCTACAGCGGGACCTATGAGCAAGAGGGATTTGATTGTCCATACTTCTTCGGCTCGACAGACTTCACGCTTCACAATGGACAGACGGCGACACCTCAGATAGACTGTGCTCTGAGCAACACAATAATCGAGATAGAATATACCGAAGCCTATCGCTCGATGTTTGCTGACTACAGCGTCGTGATACACAGCGACGGAGGACAATACATAACCTACTCGTCGACCGAGCAGCGACGTGCATTCCTAAAGCCCGGCAACATAAGCTTCACTCTCAACATAGAGATGGCTGACGGGCGGAAAGCATCGTTCCAACCGGTAAAGGTATCAGATGCGAAGGCACGCTACCTTTATCATGCCACTCTGGACGCCATAGAGGCTACAGCGACTACCCCGGCAAAGATCGTGATATCGTTTGATGACAAGGTTCTGACCGATGATGTCACCATAAGCCTTAACGATGCTTTCTTCAACGCAGATACCCCTCTGATCGATCCGGTGGGATTCAATCCAGGTATGCCACTGCATCTGAGCGAGGGTGCTGATCCGGAAGAGAAGATAGCTTACAAAGTATACAGCGATGATCTCAGCGCATTGACGCTAACATTGGCGGGCGCTGATTTCGGAGAGGAATTTCCGACTGAAATCGATCTGCTGAACCTTAGTGCACAAGAGGCAGATGCTATAAAACGAATGGGTATAGACGTGTCGGGACTTGCGCCCGGCCTCAACAACGGATCGGAGATAGACATGACACGCATGTTGTCGTGTCTGCGATATAATCCTGACTCACCCGAGGCTCGATTCACGCTACAGGCCCGCAACAGATCGTCAAAAGTGTCACAACCGGTCACGCTCGCCTGCATAGTCGAGCCGGTCGACCTTACAGTGATAAGCATATCGCCGGCGGTGGTAGGTATAAACCGTGCGGAGATAAGGGTGAAATGTCCGTCGACTGCAATCAACAAAAATGTGGAGTTGCAGGCCCTTGATTCCAAGAACCATTGGGATAACCTGAACATCTATCAAATAGAAAGTCTCGGATCATCAACGTATGCAATACGCTTCGATGTGCCGGACGGAAATGATACGGATATTGATGTACGCATCATATATTTCGATCAGGTGAAGGAGCAGTTCAAAATCAAACGCGAGAGTCCGGCATTCACAATCAAAGTTGATCCATACGCGCTGTTTGCCATAGTGCGCTTTGAGGCGGAAAACCCCGATCTTCGCAGCCTCATCACATCCTGTGCCTCGGTATATGCATCGGGGAGACAGCTCATGAATCTTGACCGTTTCTCCGACCTTGGCTACATAATAGTATCGGGACTTGCACAGAGCACACGTTACTCATTCAGCGCTTCGGTAATGCGCAACCCAACTGCCGAACAGATGTGTCCGGCGGTTGAAGTCACCACCGAGACTTGCGTTCAGTTGCCAAACAGCGATTTTGAAGACGTGCGCAACACAATAGATTATCACGACATGTTGAGCGGTGGCCGATACTCGCAGACCGTAGTAGGAATATTCAACCTGCAGAACCGTGCCACATTCTCGCTGTCGACTCCACGCTATTGGGCCAATGTAAACGAAAAGACATTCTGTCCGGGTGCGACAAACCACAACACGTGGTATATGGCACCGTCGGCATATACAGTCACCGATGCACATCAAGGAGCGTATGCAGTGCGACTTGACAACGTAGGCTGGGATCTTGACGGACAGATTATACCAGACTATCGTCAGACCGGCCAGCCATACACCTCATATAGCTTGAACGTACCCAATATAGCCCACCGCGCTTCAGGACGGCTGTTTCTCGGATCGTACAGTTTCGATCCGATGACATGCACCGAGACATACAACGAAGGTGTAAGGATCAATTCACGCCCTTCTACAGTAAACGGATACTACAAATATGTGCCAAGCCTCAACAACACTTCAGACAAAGGCATAGTAAAAGTAGAAGTGACAGGTCTGGTAGACGATGTAGAGACCGTGATAGCCAGCGGCCAAGCCTACCTCACCACTTCGCTGAGCTATAAGGCTTTTGCAGTACCTCTCACCTACAACTGTTTCGATGTAAAGGCCCATCACATAAAAATCATGTTTGCAGGCTCGGCATCTATGGGAGATATCGCATCGGAAACCGCCAATGTGATCACATACAACAACCCTGTGACATCCACATCGCGCGGCAGCTCATTATGGATCGATGATATAAACCTGAGCTACTGATGCATCAGACCCTATACCGCTCCCCATCCTAAAAAATATCAACCAATCTACAAGTCATTATCACGTCAACCGAACCAATGTCATCAATTATAAAACATCTTGTGGCTGCAGCCGTGATCATCGTTGCGTTGCTGGCACCTGACAAATCGGCCGCACAGGAACAATTTACCAGAGGTCTGGAGCATATAAGCTTCGTTCCCAAAGGTCAATGGATCACGGGTATATCAGTAAACTATGACCAAAACAACCAGAGCGATTACCAATTTCTTATAGTAGAAGGCCTTAACGGCAACAGCTACTCGTTCAAGGTAAGCCCGATGCTGATGTATGCCATCCGCGACAATCTGGCCATAGGTGGCCGGTTTGCCTATCAGAGAAGCATGAACAAGATGGAGTCGGGAACCGTACAGATCGATTCGGAGACTACATACGATATCGACAACCTCAACACTATCAGCAACAACTACTTCGGAATGGGTGCGCTACGCTACTACATTTCGCTCGGCAATAATACCCGATTCGCACTATTCAATGAGCTCCAGCTCCAGCTTGGCGGCGGTGAAAGCAAGCTGATCAACGGTTCGGGTGAAGACATGACCGGTACATTCGAACGCAATTTCCAGGCGCGCATCGGACTTGCTCCCGGTTTTGTGATGTTTCTCAATAATTACTCGGCTATTGAAGTGAATGTCGGAGTACTCGGTTTCGGATACACGCATACCCGCGCCGTTACCGATCATGTGTATGTGTCTCACCGCAAGACCAAAGATGCCAACTTCAAAGTCAACCTGTTTTCAATAACCTTCGGCGTAGCCTTCTACCTCTGATATATGAAACGTATTATTCTGATAATATCCATATTAGCCGCTATGGTAAATGTGCCGGCTACAGCAGCCTCACTCACGCCAGATTCGCTGAGGCAGGTAGGACGTCCGCTTGATCCCGAGATTGCGAACCAGAAAGTCATTGTTGACGGAGACACAGTGAGTATCATACTGCCACAGAAGAACTATGGACGCTACGACCGCGGACTCTATAACTTTCTGTTCATTCCACGTGGACAATGGTCATTCGGACTAACAGCAAGCTACGGAGAATTCAATGCCGATGACGTGCAGCTACTCAATGTGCTCAACGACTTTGACTTTAAAGGCAAACAATATTCAATAAAGCCTACCATCAGCTATTTCATCCGTAGTAATCAATCTATAGGTGTCAAACTGGGCTATACCAAACGTGACGGCAATCTCGGAAGCCTTGGCATGGACTTCGGTGATGACCTCAATTTTAAAATACGCGATGTAAACTATAGTTCTACGGCCTATGCTATAGGCGTGTGCTACCGAAATTACGTCGGACTCGGCACTATGAAAAGATTTGCGGTATTCAATGAGGTAGATCTATCGTTTGCAAGCGGATCATCACGGTTCATCAGAAGCTACAATGATGTGCCACGCGATACCAAAACAACTTCATCAGAAGTCTCGCTCAATTTCTCGCCCGGCTTATGCGTTTTCATGATGGACAATGTGAACTTCAATGTGTCGTTCGGAGTATTCGGACTTCATCTGCGCCACGAACGCCAGTCAACCGACCAGATCTACGAAGGCTCGCGGGTAAGCTCCGGGGCCAACTTCAAATTCAATATCTTCAATATCAATTTCGGACTCGGCATCAATATCTGAAGTCAATATGCTACTGAAAAAATATCTCCGCTATATCTCTGCTCTTACAGTTACAGCCATCACGTCGCTGGGACTCGTCTCATGCCTGAACGATGATGATATACCCTATCCATTCATCCATGCCAACATACTTGAGATGGAGGTGGAAGGACAAGTGCGTAACGCCGCTATCGACTCGACATCGCGCACGGTAACTCTTTTTGTAAATGACTCCGTAAACATCCGTGCACTGAAACTTCTGAAGTTTTCGGTGACCAAGGGCGCTACCGTAGCCGACACATCACTCCTGATGTCGCCACTCAATCTGGCCGACACCATGACGCTCACACTCCATATATATCAGGATTGGAAATGGCGTATAGCCGCTCAACAGAATATTGAGCGCACATTCAATGTCAAAGGACAGATAGGCCAGTCGATTATAGATGTGGCAAACCACACCGTAACAGCCAACATAGCTAAATCAAGCGATATAAAGGCTGTTCAAGTCACATCAATCAAACTCGGCGGAGCGACGGCTGTCCTGACTCCCGATCTTCTGAACTCGACCGTCGACTTCACAAACCCTGTCACCGTACAATCGACAGAATATGGCATTACAACCACTTGGACCATCACAATCTCACAGACAGATGTGCCAGTTGAGATCTCTGGAATAGATGCATGGACTGAAGTTGCCTGGATACATGCCGATGTGCAAGAAGGACGCAACATAAGCTATGAATACCGTCCAACAGGTAGCGGAACCTGGTTATCTGTGCCAGAAAGTTGGATCACCTCTGAAGCTTCAGGAACATATACAGCATGCCTGCGACATCTTACACCCGCCACCACATACGAGGTCAAGGCTATATCAGGCAACGATAACAGTGAAATCGTTCAATTCACAACCGGAGCTATAGTCCAGCTACCAAACAACGACTTCACCAATTGGTGGCTCGATGGCAAGATATGGTGTCCCTGGGCAAATGATTCCACTCCATTCTGGGGTACCGGCAATAAGGGCGCGACTACACTTGGTGAGAGCAACACCACACCACTAACAGATCAGCAATCAATCACAGGATATGAAGGCGCATCTCTTCAAACAAAATTCGTAGGTATCGGTATACTTGGCAAGCTTGCTGCAGGCAATCTGTTTGCGGGGACCTATGTCCGAACCGAGGGAACAAATGGTGTGCTGTCATTTGGTCGACCGTTTGAAGAGAGACCGACAGCCCTCAGAGCCACTATTCGTTATAATTCTGTCGATATATCGCATTCGAGCACAGAAATGGCATATCTGAAAGGACGCCCCGACACATGCGTGGTGTGGGTCGCTCTCACCGATGCTCAGCTCGAAATCCGCACTAAGCCATCCGACCGACAGTTATTCGACAAAGATGCAGACGACGTCATAGCCTATGGCCAGGTTCAATACAGCGGACAAATGACCGACTTCATTACCGTAGACATACCCATCGAGTACAAATCGACCGGACGACGTCCAAGCTACATAATGGTTGTCGCATCAGCAAGCAAATATGGCGACTACTTTACTGGAGGTGCCGGATCGCTGCTGCTCGTTAAAAAATACGAACTGCTGTACGATTACGACTGATCTGTCCCATCATCAACCATCTGACGCTAATAAACGTTTGGTTTGTAGACACAAAAATTTTTATATTTGCAAAACTACAAATTTGACTATCCCATGCGAAAATATCTACTTATCATGATGGCAGCACTCGCAGCATTGACATGCGGTGTAATATACGCCAAAGGAGCTGCAGAAATACAGTTTCAGACCACAAGCCACGACTTCGGACGCATATCTGCATCCGGTGGAAAAGTATCGTACAAATATACCTTTACGAATACCGGCAACGAAGCCCTTGTCATTATCAACGTAACCAACGGAGGATGCGGATGCACCACACCAGGATTCACACGTGAACCTATCGAACCGGGCAAAAAAGGATATGTATCCGTGACATTCGATCCCGCCAGATTCAAAGGCGAATTCAACAGGAGCATAACGGTATCGAGCAATGCTAAAAAGTCAAAAACACGCCTGAAATTTTCAGGATATATCACCGATTGACCCTACCCTTTCACTATCTTTTGATGAAACCCGTTAATACACTACTGGCCGTATCAGTCATGGCAACAGCTATGGCTGCAGCCACAGCATATGCCGACACCAATATAAGATGGCAGGAAAGAACCCATAATTTCGGAACTTTCAACGAAGACCTCGGAAAAGTGAGCTGTCGCTTCACCGGAGTCAATGAAGGTACCGACACTGTTTTCATCACAGAGACACGCAGCACATGCGGTTGTACCGTGCCAAAGATAAGCACCAATACCTTGGCGCCCGGAGACACCATAAATGTGGATGTGACATATGATGCCGACCGCCGTCCCGGGCCGTTCGACAAGAAAATCACACTCGTATGCGGTGATGCCGGACGTGAAATACTCACTATTTCAGGCAAAGTGAAAGGAAGTGCACGTAGCTTGTCGGCAAACTATCCCCACAAATACGACCACTTCCGTCTACAGAATCCATTTGTTGGCGTAGGCAATATCATCAAGGGACATATGGGTTCGGCCATACTGCTTGGAATTAATGATCAGGACTATACAATCACTCCTGTCATAGAGGACCTGCCCAAATATATCAATGCAATCTGCCAGCCTGATACTGCGGCCGAAGGCGACAACTTCATATTCTCCTTTACCATTGACACCTCCGACAGTCAGGCTCCGTTCGGGCTATCTGTCGATTCGCTGCGTCTCAGCATTAAGGAATTTCCCGAGGATATCATCACAATCCCGATGACTTATATCATTTCGGAAGATTTCTCGAAACTTAGCCGAGAAGAACGCCGTAAAGCCCCAATGCTTACGATAGACGGGAGCAGCATCGACTTCGGACGTATTGATCCTACAAGCGATACACCTCTGAAACGCGACATCTTGTTGGTCAATCCGTCGGACACCACTCTACTGCTACGCCGAGTCTATACCTTCGACAAGAATATAAGCGTCAGCATACCTGACGATAAGATAGAACCACGTGGCAGCATGAACCTGACAGTCGAAGTCATTCCATCGATACTCAAAGATCAGGATATGCTGAACGCTCGTGTGAATATCGTCAGCAATTCCCCGGCTAATCATCAGGCTACAGTCAGAGTGGTAGGCGAAGTAATCAAACCTGAATAACACAGACAACAACCACAATACCATGGAACATCCAGAAAACGACGATAAATATATCGGACTGACCGTAAACAGCGGCGTCACACAACCACCTGTTGTCAATCCATACCTCAAACGACACCGTAAGAAGCGCATTCCCACAGCGTCGGAAATGGTGGAAGGAATAATCAAGGGCGACGTCACAATGTTGAGCCGTGGAGTGACCCTTGTAGAAAGTCTGAATCATGATCACCAGATTCTGGCACAGGAGATAATAGAAAAGTGCCTTCCATATTCCGGGAACTCCCGACGTATAGGCATAACAGGTGTCCCCGGTGCAGGTAAGAGCACTTCGATTGATGCATTCGGCCTTCATGTGCTCAAACAGGGTGGGAAATTGGCTGTTCTGGCCATTGATCCCTCGAGCGAACGTACAAAAGGCAGTATACTCGGCGACAAGACGCGAATGGAACGTCTTTCGGTCCATCCTTCGGCATTTATACGCCCAAGCCCATCGGCTGGATCGCTCGGTGGTGTAGCCAGAAAGACACGCGAGACAATAGTGCTGTGCGAAGCCGCCGGCTACGACAATATTTTTGTAGAGACTGTAGGTGTAGGTCAGAGTGAGACAGCCGTCCATTCTATGGTCGACTTCTTCCTGCTCATACAACTTGCAGGAACCGGCGATGAACTTCAAGGCATAAAACGCGGCATTATGGAAATGGCCGATGGCATTGTGATAAACAAAGCTGATGGTGACAATATTGACCGCGCGCGTCTGGCTCAAGCTCAATTTCGCAGTGCACTGCATCTGTTTCCGCCAACACAGTCCGGATGGAAACCGGAAGTTCTCACATATTCCGGATACTACGAACTTGGCATAGATGAAGTGTGGAAAATGATTGACCGCTATTTCGAACATGTCAAATCAAATGGATTCTTCGACCGGCAGCGCAGCGAACAGGCTATGTACTGGATGTACGAGACTATAGACGACCGGCTTAAGTCTGACTTCTACCGCAACCCTGAGATAGCAGAACTTCTGACTCAAAAGGAAGCCAGAGTTCTTAGCAACAGACAGAGTTCGTTTACCGCAGCTCGCGATGTACTTGATATCTACTTCAACAGCATACTCAAGAAATAACCTGAACAATAGAAAGATCCGGGATCATGGAGTTTTCCATGATCCCGGATCTTTCTATTTATACCGTCAATCAGATATATTATTCCGATGTACGGGCTATATCCTTGTATGTATTTACAGTAGCTTGAGTACTGTCGGGTATTGCGGTCGAGTCGCTGACGATAGCAAACGGCATTCCGATATAGTAGGCTGCCGGAGTACGGTCTTCCTGAAATACCGACATCTCCAGTCGGAGCATATGATTGCCTACGGGAAGGAAACCTGTTGGAATACCAACCGAGAACGGCTGTACCGGAGCATAGCCGAGCAGACGCTGGTCCAGATAGTATGTCACAGATCCGATAATAGCTCTCTGATTAGGATTGACAGGTGTCACATACACACTGTCGATAGAAAGAGTATCGCCTTGAACCACATAAGCCACACCCTCTACAGTTTTGGCTCCGGAGTAGTCTATGCTTACGTTTACGTCGGGCAGATCATCATCGTCATGGCATGATGCGAAGAACAGTAATGGAAGAGCTGCTAAAAGATAAAATAATTTTTTCATAGTTGTGTGTATATAGTGTGTGTTGATGTTCAATTTTATATCACGTTTTCCCTTATGTTGTCCCGGCATAACGCCGGGACAATCAGGGTTGCTTTATGCATCTATCACTTTATCAGTTGGTGAATACCAGCTGATCGTCTTTATCTACGTCGATCACGATAGGCTTGGTGCGGTCAACGGTCTGGGCCAGGATATCCTTCGACAGCTTGTTAAGCACAAGCTTATGGATGACTCTCTTGACAGGTCGGGCTCCGAATTCCGGATCATATCCCTCTTCGGCAAGATAATGGAGCGCTTTTGGTGTTACCTCAAGGATCACGCCGTTCTTTTCGAGCATCTTCTTCACCGATTTGATCTGCAGACCTACGATTTCCTCTATCTCTTGTTCATTCAGAGGAGTGAACATTATAGTCTCGTCTATACGGTTAAGGAACTCCGGACGGATGGTCTTCTTAAGCATCTCTATCACCTCAACCTTAGTTTTCTCAATGGTTTCCTCCCGGTTATCGGCTGTCATCTTTGAGAAATTATCACGGATAACCTGCGAACCCATGTTGCTCGTCATGATTATTATCGTGTTCTTGAAATTGACAAGCCTGCCCTTGTTGTCGGTCAGACGTCCATCATCAAGTACCTGAAGAAGTATGTTGAAAACATCAGGATGAGCCTTCTCGATCTCATCAAAAAGGACTACACTGTAGGGCTTGCGTCGTACAGCCTCAGTCAGCTGGCCACCTTCATCATATCCGACATATCCCGGAGGCGCTCCTACAAGACGGGACACCGTATGCTTCTCCTGGTATTCCGACATATCAATTCGGGTCATCATATTCTCATCATCAAACAGATATTCCGCCAACGCTTTGGCGAGTTCTGTCTTACCGACACCTGTGGTGCCAAGAAAAATGAACGAACCGATAGGACGGCGTGGATCATTCAGACCAGCACGGCTGCGGCGAACAGCATCGGCTATTGCTCTGATGGCCTCTTCCTGACCTACAACGCGATTGTGTAACTCAGCTTCGAGATGGAGCAGTTTCTCCTTCTCACTCTTGGCCATCTTGTTGACAGGAATACCGGTCCAACGGCTCACAACATCAGCTATATCATCGCTGTCGACCTCTTCCTTGATCAGAGCCTTATCGCCCTGCATCATCTTGAGCTGCTCCTGGATATCAATGTTCTCCTGCTCTTTTTGCTTGATCTTGGAATAACGGATCTCGGCAACCTTTCCATAGTCACCTTCGCGCTCCGCACGATCGGCCTCAAAGTTAAGTTGTTCAATGTCAACCTTATTCTGCTGAATTCGGTTGATCAGATCTTTCTCAGCTTTCCATTTGGCCATATATTCCTTTTCCTCTTCCCGCATAGTGGCGAGCTCCTTCTCTATATCGCGCACCTTGGCATCATCGCCCTCGCGCTTTATAGCCTCGCGCTCAATCTCCTTCTGAGCTATACGACGTGTTATCTCATCAAGAGCCTGCGGAACGGAATCGATCTCCAGCTTTAGTTTTGAGGCAGCCTCATCTATCAGATCGATTGCTTTGTCTGGCAAGAATCGGTCAGTTATATAACGCTCGCTCAACGTCACAGCCGAGATAATGGCTTCATCGCGGATACGCACGTGGTGATGGTTTTCGTAACGTTCCTTCAGACCACGCAATATCGCTATGGCACTCGCCTCATCGGGCTCATTTACCATTACCTTCTGGAAACGGCGTTCAAGTGCCTTGTCTTTCTCAAAATATTTCTGATACTCATCGAGCGTTGTGGCACCTATGCTTCTAAGCTCACCACGTGCCAAGGCCGGTTTCAATATATTGGCCGCATCCATTGCGCCCTCACCCTTGCCTGCACCAACAAGTGTGTGGATCTCATCAATAAACAGTATGATCTCACCATCACTCTGGGTCACCTCATTCACGATAGCCTTCAGACGTTCCTCAAACTCGCCTTTATACTTGGCGCCGGCAACCAACGCACCCATATCAAGCGAAAATATCTGTTTTGAACGCAGATTTTCGGGAACATCACCTCTGACTATGCGCTGAGCCAGACCCTCGGCTATGGCGGTCTTACCGGTACCGGGCTCACCTATAAGCATAGGATTATTCTTGGTTCGGCGGCTCAATATCTGGAGGACTCTTCTTATCTCATCATCGCGGCCAATCACCGGATCAAGCTTACCCTGACGGGCTCGTTCGTTCAGATTGATGGCATACTTGCTCAAGGCATTATAAGTCTCTTCAGCACTCTGATCGGTAGCCTTCTTACCTTTGCGCAACTCAGATATAGCCCCTTCGAGCTCCTTCGCGCTCAGTCCGGCGTCTTTCAGGATAGTTGATGCCGATGAATTGATTTCATACAGAGCCATAAGCATGGCTTCGAGTGTGACATATTCGTCACCCTGCTTTTTGGCAAGATCAAGAGCCTTCTGCAACACGTCGTTACTCGCTCTACTCAGATACGGTTCTCCGCCCGAAACTTTGGGCAATGATGCTATATCCCGATCTATCTGTCCCGTAACGACAGGAAGCGATGCGCCCACCTTGGCGAAAATGAACTTCACCAGCGACTCACCTTCTTCAAGTACGCCCTTTAGCAGATGAACCGGCTCTATAGCCTGCTGTCCTGCGCCGCGGGTTATCTCGACGGCTTTCTGGATAGCTTCCTGCGACTTGATGGTGAAATTATTAAAATTCATATATTAATAAATAAACAGTTTTCGGTGTTACAATAATCTCTCGATGAAACTTCAAGTATGTTTCACCTCGTATAATCTTTTAACAACACTCAGCATTCAAAGGTTTTGTTTTTCCTTATGTGTTGTTCTTTGATTCATTTTTATTTCCTATCTTTGCGAATGCAATAAGCGTGCCTTTCGGGTACGTGACATTTTTTCACGCCTCTTATCCACTTCCATACTGACAATATGACACATCGTCTTCTTTTAGTCATCTTTTTGACACTTTCGATCCTCTCGGCCCGAGCAGATGAGCCCGAACGCTACTTTCCATACCCCAACATCCCAGAGTCTCTCAATTCGCTCCAGACACGTAGCGACTATCTTCTTGAGCACTTTTGGGATGCATGCAATCTGCAGACAGCCTTTTCGGCTAAAGCAAAAATGGCCCAGGCCTTTGCCGACTATGCCACATTCATTCCGCTCGGATCGCGCGAGGTGGCCCTGAGCTCGATCGACAAACTTCTCAAAAAACTTGAGAAACAGCCAAACGATCTGGTTTTCATTGCCGAACTTGCCGAGGACCATTTCTATGGCGACTCTGCCGAAGTTGTGTCAGATGAAGCATTCCTGCCATTCGCAAAAGCTGTGGCGGCAAACAAAAAGGTTGACAAAGCCAACAAACTGCGTTTCGCAAGAAAGGCCAAAATATTAGAAAACAACCTGAATGGATCAGTATTTCCCGAGCTTCCGTATATCACGCGTGAAGGAGAGAACGCATCACTTCCTGTCGATACCTCAAAGGTAACCATAGTGTATATAAACGATCCAGATTGCGATGACTGTCGACTTGCACGTATTCGTCTTGACGCCAATCTCACAGCCAACAAGCTCATCGACGCAGGATTGCTGCGCATACTGTCGGTCACTCCCGATGAACCGACCGATGGTTGGAAAGAGGCTGTTGCCAAATATCCCGAAAAATGGACTGTAGCCGCAGCTCCCGACGGATATGACATACTCGACATTCGCTACATACCCTCGTTCTACATTCTTGACGAGCACAACAAGATTGTCCACAAGAACCTGAATATAGAGGCTTTGATCCAAATTCTCTCTAATTTGTAATATAGTCATGAGCAAGTTTTCCGACATCGTGGCCAATACCTATCTACGGTTTACCGGTTACACATACAGCAATCTCGGCAGGCTTTTCATACGTCTGTTTGTCGGTGTCATGTTCATGCAATTCGGCATACGACACCTTGTCAATTTCTCTACAATGAGTGCCGATTTCCCTACTATGCTCGGCATATCATCGGAAGCATGTCTCATTATCATGATTATCAACGAACTCCTGTGCTCGCTGTTTATCATGGCCGGATTTCTCACACGACTGTCCACTATTCCGCCCATACTATCGATGATTGTAGCCGAATGGTACATATTGCACGATCTCGTGCCAAACACATCGATCTACGGACTTGATTCCACCGATCCCGGCTACGTTCCCATCCTGTTTATAGGAATATACCTTTTCATTCTACTTGCAGGCCCCGGGAAAATATCTCTCGACTATTTCATTTCGCTTTTCATTATATCCCGAAAGGGACATAACGAAGAGGAAGCGCTCGAAGAAGTATAACCAAGCAACCACATATTTGCCAAATGAAAATCGCCGTATTGATTTCGGGTGGCGTTGACAGCGCAGTCACTGTGCATGAACTCATGCAACAAGGTCACGACCTGCATCTGTTCTACATACGGATAGGCATGGACAACGACGAGGGAGACTGCTCTGCAGAGGAAGACATTGAAATGTGCAACTTCATTGCCTCCCGTTACGGTCTTCCGTTTGACGTTGTCTCGCTTCATAAAGAATATTGGGAACACGTGATGGAGTATGCACTCAACACGGTGAGAAAAGGTCTTACACCAAATCCCGATATCATGTGCAACCGTGTCATAAAATTCGGTTTTTTTGAACAACGCTGGGGACATGAATTTGACAAAACGGCCACAGGACATTATGCTACTACACATATTGATCCGGTAGATGGATTGACATATCTCGGCACTGCTGTCGACCCGGTCAAGGACCAGACTGATTTTCTTGCCCGAATAACCTACAGCCAGCTGGAACATGCAATGTTCCCGATTGGCAACATGCCGAAATCCCGTGTACGCGAAATAGCTATAGAGACCGGTATGCCAAATGCTTTCAGACGCGACAGCCAAGGTATATGCTTCCTCGGCAATATCAACTACAATGACTTCATACGCCGGCATCTGGGCACACGGCAAGGTCCTATCATAGAGATCGAGACCGGACGGATACTTGGCAAACACAATGGATTCTGGTTTCACACAATAGGTCAGCGTAAAGGTCTTGGGCTGAGCGGTGGCCCCTGGTATGTTGTTGCGAAAAACGTTGAGGAAAACATCATATACGTCTCAGGAGGATACCACACCAGCCGACAATACGGACGCGAACTGCCTGTAACTGAAATGCAATGGATCACCCGTGATCCCTGGCCCGAAAACTGTAAAGACATCCCGGTCACATTCAAGAACCGTCATACTCCAGAGTTCACCGAAGCACGCTTAACCAAAGTTGCCTCCGACAAATATATTATTGCGAGCGCTAACGATATTCAAGGCATAGCTCCTGGTCAGTTTGCCGTCGTATACACGCACGACCGGAAACTGTGTCTCGGATCAGGTATAATCACGGTACCGCAGGCTCTATCCAAAATCCAATAAAGCATACACGTATGGAAACTCGTATCCGCTTACGCGTCATGGGTATTTCTTACAACCAGCTCCAGTCAGGTGCCTACGCACTGATACTGGCGCAAGTTGGGGGTCCATATCGCATACCTGTGGTCATAGGTCCCGCCGAAGCTCAGTCGATAGCTATGCATATAGAAGGGATGACACCGCCCAGGCCTCTCACTCACGACCTTTTTGTAAGTCTTGCTCAAGCGTATGGCGTAAGGCTTCATGAAGTCTTCATACATAAGTTTGAAGACGGGATATTTTCAAGTGAGCTCACATTCACCGATGGGCGCCGCGAGATAAAACTTGACGGCCGCACATCAGATGCCATAGCTATTGCCATCAGAATCGGATGCCCTATATATACCACTCCAGAGATCCTGTCGGAAACAGGATTCGTCATGGAAGAGACCGCAGCTCCATCTGATCACCATGATGAAGCCACACGCGATGACGGAAGCTATATAGCGCAACGAATGCCGCGTTATGATCAGTACACTATCGAGGAGCTTGAACGCACCCTTAAGGATATGATCAACGACGAGCAATATGAAGAAGCTGCCAAAATCAACGAAATACTGAGACAAAAACGAAACAACCGCTGAAAACATCAATCTATACCCAAATTTAAAAACCATCAGAAACTACCAATATTCATGCATCATATCCGTCCTGTTCAAGTCAAACTCGCCCTTCTGAGTTTCATTGAGTTTGCCGTGTGGGGTTCATATCTCACATCACTCGGCAATTTTCTTGCCAACAATGGTCTGCTGTCACAAATCGGCTGGTTCTACACCATCCAAGGAATTGTATCGCTGTTCATGCCTTCGCTTATAGGTATTATCTCCGACAGATGGATTCAGGCTCAACGAATGCTTTCCATATGCCATCTTATAGCTGGAATATTCATGGCTGCAGCCGCATTCTATTGCATGAGTGCCGAATCTATACAATTTGCTCCATTATTCACATTGTACACTATATCCGTTGCATTCTTCATGCCTACAATAGGCCTCGCCAACTCAGTAGCGTTCAACGCACTGACCAAAGAGGGGCTTGACACAGTCAGCACATTTCCGCCTATCCGTGTGTTCGGAACAGTAGGCTTTATATGCGCCATGCTGTTTGTCAACTTCGCCGGACCCGCCGAAGCCAAGTTTCAGACATCCTACATGCAGCTTTTCGTATCAGCATTTTTCAGCTTCATCATGGTAATATATGCGCTGACAATGCCCAAATGCCCTGTCAGCAAAACGCATGAATCAAGCTCGATGGTCGACAAGCTCGGACTACGCGCCTTCAATCTGTTCAAGCAAAAGAAAATGGCTGTATTCTTCTTGTTCTCCATGTTGCTCGGAGTGTCGCTTCAAATCACCAATGGCTATGCCAACCCATTCATCACATCGTTCAAGGATATTCCCGAATATGCCGATGCTTGGGCAGCTCAAAACGCCAACGCCCTCATTTCACTCTCTCAGATCAGCGAGGCATTGTGTATTCTTCTCATACCTTTCTGCCTGAAACGTTTTGGCATTAAGGGTGTGATGCTCATGTCAATGCTCGCCTGGGTAGGCCGATTCGCATTCTTTGGTGCCGGCAATCCCTCCGGAGGCCTATGGCTATTCGTGCTGTCCTGCATCATCTATGGTATCGCATTCGACTTTTTCAATGTATCAGGCGGCCTGTATGTAGACAAAGAAACCGACCACAGCATCCGTTCATCCGCCCAAGGACTGTTCATGATCATGACAAACGGATTGGGCGCTACAATCGGAACACTTGCCGCGATGGCTATAGTCAACCATTATGTAGACGCTTCTGCAGCCCCAGCCCAGCAATTGGATGGTTGGCGTACATGCTGGTATATATTCGCAGCCTATGGCGCTGTAGTGGCACTAATGTTCGTGCTTATGTTCCACGACAAAAAGACTCCCGCCACCAAACATGAGATTCAGGAAGCCGAGGCTGCCGGAAACGGTGCCGCCGGACTCATAGATTAACCCCAGTCTTCATATTTCGCGACAATCAATATGATCCAATTTTATGCTCCCGATATAGCAGAGACTCTATCGCTTCCCGAAAGCGACTCCGCACACGCTACCCGTGTACTTAGAATGCAGGCCGGCGATATGCTTCAGGCTATTGACGGCAAAGGCATAAAATACACCTGCCGCATCACAGCTCCCGACAAACGGCGCACAATGGTAGAGATAATCTCCAACGAACCGATGCCACTGCCATGGACTCATGATATCATACTTGCCGTAGCCCCGACAAAACATATCGACCGTATGGAATGGGCTGTAGAAAAACTCACAGAGATCGGTATCAACCGTATAATCCCGGTATGTTGCGACCACTCCGAACGTCGTGAGATAAAGACCGAACGACTTGAACGGATAGCGGTCTCTGCCATGAAACAGAGCCTCAAAGGTGTCTTGCCTGTTATAGACGAGATAACGCCGGTCGACAAAGTCATAAAGTCATACGATGGTTACGACAGATACATTGCCTACTGCGACCGTACCATACCTCGTCGTTTGCTTGCCGGAGAATACCGTCCAGGCCACAATTCCATTATCTTGATCGGTCCCGAAGGCGATTTCTCACAGGAAGAGATCAGACTGGCTCTTGATCTTGGCTGGAAACCGATATCACTCGGGCCATGTCGTCTACGCACGGAAACTGCGGCTCTCGTTGCCATCGACACTTGCCACATCCTTGATCAAGCACACGAGGCAAAACAAACAAACTGATTACCAACTTCCATCGATTACTATGGCTACAAACAACAATACATCCAATTCCAGCAAAATACTCTCGAAGTCGGCCGACGGCAGATTCTTTCTGATGGCCGGACCATGCGTCATCGAAGGTGAGGATATGGCCTTGCGTATCGCCGAGCATATCGCCAATACATGTTCCCGCATTGGGGTTCCATACATTTTCAAAGGTTCTTACCGCAAGGCCAACAGATCGCGTATTGACTCGTTTACCGGTATAGGTGATGAAAAAGCTCTTAAGATTCTGGCAAAGGTCCGTGATGAATTTCACATACCGGTCGTCACCGATATACATGAGTCATCAGAGGCTGCTATTGCCGCCGAATATGTCGACGTACTGCAGATCCCGGCATTTCTGTGCCGCCAGACAGATCTGTTGCTTGCAGCAGCAGCCACCGGCCGTGCCGTAAACGTAAAAAAAGGTCAGTTTCTCTCACCCGAGTCTATGAAATTTGCAGTTGACAAAATCACAGATGCCGGATGCGTCGACTACGCGCTTACAGAGCGCGGCACAACTTTCGGCTATCAGGATCTGATTGTCGACTACAGAGGCTTGCCAGCTATGCGCCGTTTCGCTCCAGTCGTACTCGATTGTACGCACTCGCTTCAGCAGCCTAATCAGGCAGCCGGTGTGACCGGTGGGCGTCCGGATCTGATAGAGACAATTGCACGCGCAGGCGTTGCTGCTGGTCTCGATGGCATATTCTTGGAAACTCATCCTGATCCGGCTAAAGCAAAAAGCGATGGTGCCAATATGCTCCGCCTCGACCTGCTTGATGGTCTGCTTGAAAGATTGATACGACTGAACGATTGCATCACTTCATTGTAACCCAACTTACAATCTAAGATAAATGAAAATCGGAGCGATAGCCGTTGTACTGTCATTGGCGGCAGCAACAGCAGGCGCACAGACACGCGCCACCCTCTCCAGCGATATCATCGACACTTACTCACAGATGATATCCTCCGATCCACGCAATGCAGATTTATATCTCAGTCGCGCAGGCGAATATCAGTCACATGGCCGCTACAGTCAGGCTCTCGACGATCTTACCACGGCTCTTGAATGTTGCGACCGGAACGACAAGCCACTGCGATTTGCAATCCTGTCGAGAAGAGCCACCATACGACGCATAACACGCGACACCGATGGTGCGCTGGCCGACCTTAATGAAGCGCTATCGCTATATCCGGATAGGACCGCGACATTGTCTGAACGCGCCGCTCTTCTGACAGCAAAAGGCAACTATGACGCGGCGAAGACCGACTACATGAATATGCGACGCATAGCTCCACGCGACGCAAACGCCATATTCGGACTTGCCCGCATCGAAGCTATGAACGGAAACTCAGACATGGCACTTCGCTATGCCAACGAAGCTGTCGACCTATATCCACGCACAGGCAGTTCATATAGTGGACGGGCCGAGATAATGAACATTCTCAATAGGCCCGATGAGGCTATAGACCAGTATATACAGGCTATATATTGCGATGACTATGCTACCGGCGACGCCATACAACGTCTTGTCGATCTGTCGGGCGAAGATTACAACGCAGTGATAAGCGGCTTTGACCGGGCCATACTCGACAAACCCACATCAGGCATACTTTACTACTTGCGAGGGACGGTCGCAGCTGCACACAATCACCACTTGCAGGCACTCGACGATCTGACGCATATCGACAATTCCGGTCCATTCGCCGATGGCGCTCTTACTGTGATGAGAGCCGAATCGTTGTTCTCGCTCGGACGTTACGAAGATGCCCTCAAACTGCTCGACAATGCGCCCGACAAACGACGTACTGCCACATACCATATAGTTAAATCCAATGTATTGCGGGCTCTTGCCAGATATGATGAAGCCATTCAAACGGCATCTCAGGCACTGCAACTTGCACCCGACCATACCGAGGCAATGTACACAAAAGCTCTCGCTCTAATCGGCGGCAACCAAAAGTCCGAGGCCGCACAGATAATGGCGGAAGCAATCATGACCGACTCATCAAATCCTAAATACTATCTTCTACGGGCTGCCGCCTCCGGCGACAACTCTTATCTAGACCAATTACTTGATCTACCATACGAACCTGATGCCCCCGATGCTCTCCGGGGATTCGCGCTCTTGCTTACCGGCAAGACGGAGCAAGCCGATGCCTGGATCTCTTCTGTCTTGAAAGTGAATCCCGATACCGACGGATATGCCTCATACATAGCATCTTGCTACTACGCTCAACGCGGCGATTCCGACAAAGCATACTCATGTATGCAAAATGCGCTTGACAGAGGTTATGCAAACGCATTCCAATGGATCTCCGATACTACTCCTTACATCAATGTGGGTCCGTTGCGCACAAATCCACAATTTGCTGAAATTCTGGAACGCTACGCCCGGATATTCCGAAATTGACAACATAACATGCAGTTCTTTTTCCGACTTCTGATTCCTGTTTTCCTCTCTTCATGTTTTCTTCCTGCACTCGCTGCAACTCCCGAGATTTCAAAAAATAAGGTCAACGAGATTCTGAACAAGCTCGATCTTGAACTTGAAAAAAGAGACGTATATGCCAACATCCGCCAGCATCACATAGACTCACTGACAGACATATCAACCCGCAACGGCCTGTCCACGCAGATCCTGCTTGAACTCGGAAGGGCTTACACTACATTCAACAACGACTCGGCGATAGTGAGCTACACACGCGGTTACAATATTGCCGTACGCAACAATCAACCCGACAGTGCGGCCGAATTTCTCATGCGTAGGGCTCCGCTGCTGTCGCAGGCAGGTTTTGTCAACGAAGGCATACGAGATCACGCCTCCATCGACACAACTTCGTTCGATCACCGGCTCAAACGTATATATTATGCCACTGGTAAACAACTCTACAACTACACATCAGCCCTCTATCCTTCATATCCTGATGTCGTGGCTCACTATGACTCCATAGCAACATCCTACCAGCAAAAACTTGCAAACACTATCCGTCACGACAATGATCTGCCGGCCTTTTACCGGGCCTTGCAGATCGGAGAATACTACTTCATGACAGGCGAACGGCATAAAGCACGCGCCTACCTCAATGAGGTCCTCGATATGTCCACGCCGGCCAACAATTCGTTTGCAATATCAGCCAGCCTGCTGGCTCAGCTCGCTCTACGCGACTCTCTTCACAACGACGCTATCTACTACCTCGCCCTCTCGGCCATCGGTGATACACGTCGCGCCACTCTTGAGGTCACATCGCTCCAGGATCTCGGCAAGCTTTTGGTAGAAAAAGGCGGCGATGTGGAAAGATCTCATTTCTACCTGTACAATGCTCTCCGGAGTGCGGTCGACTGCCACTCCACCTCCCGTATGCTTCAGACCTCCCAGCTCATGCCTTTGATAGAGAGTGTCCACCGGCAGGAAATCGCACGGTCATGGAAACGCACCTAC
>CANRVB010000015.1 GCA_947643165.1 uncultured Porphyromonadaceae bacterium
AACTTTCAGAAAAGTTTTTCTCATAATAAGTAATATGTTAACTTCCGGGCATACTTTTGAGATCCACACCTTAATAATATAAGGCGCTCAAAAGGAATTGCTTACCATCGTCGCGGCACACGGTCGACCTGTCAATAATCGGCCTTATTTTATCATCCGGCCGTCATATTGATACCGTCACGGACCCGATTTCGAGCCACTAACTACATATCAGTCCAACAATCCGCCAAGTTTTGAGGTTCAAATCTTACAATGAGCAATAAATCAACCGGTAGTCAGCTAAAAAATGCTAACAGATATTGCCTATATTGCGATTATGTTGTAACTTTGCGCACTCAAATTCTAAATCACTACCTATGAAGCCCCTCTCTACCTCTTCATTAGTCTCAACCGACACCCTCTGCGGCAACAATTTGCTGCTCAATTTCCCCCAATCGAAAATTTTCTTCAATTTATTTGGTAAAATCAAATAAATGTTGGATATTTGTACCCAAAATAGCTTTGGCTACAAGCCGACGTGTCTTTTCACGTGGCTATTTTTAATAGCTTTCGAACCTTAATTTGAAGCGTAGAAGCTTAATAATATATTATTAATTTAACAGTTTACTTATTATGAGAAAAACTTTTCTGAAAGTGTCGCTTTTCTCGTTGCTGACTGTTGGTATGGCCACATCCTTCACTGCTTGTAAGGATTACGATGACGATATCGACAATCTGCAGACTCAGATCGACGCGATGCAGAAAGACCTTGCAGAGATCAAGGACATGGTCAGCAAGGGCGCAGTTATCACAAGCGTGACTCAGGGAGAGAACGGCGTCACAATCACCCTGAGCAACGGTAACACCTACAACATCACAAATGGCAAGGATGGTCAGAACGGTAAGGATGCCGATGTATGGACCATCGTTAAGAACGCTGAAGGCGCATACGTATGGGCCAAGAACGGCGAAGCCACTGAGTTCCCCGCACAGGGTCCTGCCGGCGAAGCTGGTGTAGCAGGCAACTACTTCAAGCCCAATGCCGAGACCGGCAAGTTTGACGAGTACAAGGCTGACGGCACTCTGGTAGGCGCTACCGACATTGAATGGCGTGCAACCGTTGAGCAGACTCTGACAGCTGTTGACAACGGCAACACCGTTACTTTCTACGGACTGAAGGATGCCGAGGGCAACGAACTCGAGCCCCAGGTACTCGCCAAGAGCGGTACACTCTCTGGCCTCGAATTCATCCCCGACCTGTATGTGAACGGTATCGAGACAATGCGTGCTGAAGATGCACAGGGTCAGCTCTCAAAGGCTAACACCGCAGCCAGCGCTGAGCAAGTAACCGACATTCCTGTTTACAACAACGGCACTGCAGTTACTACCGGCACAGGTACAATCGCCAAGGGTGAAATTTCATCGTTCACAGCCCTCACAGGTGACAAGAACAAATATGTATATAGCAAGGTAAACAGCGCAAGCTATATCCTCAACCCGAACAACGCTAATCTTGATGGCGTTAAGTTCAGCTTCCTCACAAACGACGCTACTCTCGAGAGCCGTGCCTCCAAGGCATCTGTTCAGGTAACCAGCGCCACAAAGAATGAGGATGGCAACCTTGATGTTACCTACACTATCGACGACATAAGCAACGTAAAGGTAGGTTCTGAGAATACAGACAAAAATGTTCAGACAGTTATGGCTCTGCAGGGCACACTGACCGACGGTTCTGTCATCTCTTCCAACTTTGTTGCCCTCGATGGCAAGACCATTTCGTTTGCTAATATCGAATATAACAACGGCACATGGCGCATAGCTCCGGAAGTGGCCAAGACAGCTCTCACTCAGACCAAGGATCTGATGATCGCTGTTCCTTACAATGCTACCACAAGCCTTCCTGAACTGCTCCGCGTAAGCTACGGTACTAACGCCAACTACAGCCTCGCCGAACTGGCAAGCAAGTATGGCCTGACCATGAGCTACAGCATCCTCAACTACACTCAGAGCACTAACGCTACTGAAGAAAACAAGTATGGTGCTGTAAACGTATCGACCGGTGTATTCACACCTATGTATGTTAACGCAAGCGGTGCTTCGGTAAGCGCTGTCGGCGCTACCGGCAACACTGCCCGCTCGGCTATCGGTCGTCAGCCCGTTGTTGTTCTGCAGCTCAAGGATGCTGAGGGCAACCTCGTTCTCGGCGGCTTCATTAAGCTGATACTCTCTGAGCCCGAAACTATCAACGAGCCTATCAACCTCGGCAGCTTCACCGTTCCTTACATCTGTGATGGTGTAACAGAAAGCGCTAAGTGGGACGTTGTAGCAGGTCAGATAATCGAGGCTACAGGTATGACTGTAACTCAGTTCCAGACCAACTATAAGCCCCAGGGTGGTGCAGTTCTCGTTAACGGCGAGTATGTAGCTATGACCGCCGGTGATGAAGCTACCGATTTCGGTACATTTGATTGGGGTACAGTTGACGGCAACTCACAGACTCAGACTCTCGTTCTGACTATGAGCGCCGACCAGCTCAAGAACTTCTATTCTACATTCGATAAGGATGGCAACTTCACTGGCTATGCTCTCAGCACAACTCCGGTTACCAAGACTCTGTATGCCAAGTTCTTCAACGAAGGCACAAATAACACTCTCTACATCGGTTACACTGTAACTGTAGTAGGCAAGCCGACCGTAAGCTACGATGGCAAGCTCTCAACACAGTGGACAGCCAATGGTGAGGTTGCTCCCGTTAACCCCGCAGTTGCTCTTCAGACTGGTGCAGTTGCTACCAACTACAGCACTCTGATGACATCAATCTGGGTTGGTGGTACTCCTGCTTTCAAGGCTCAGGCTCCGTTCAACTTCGACAACGCCAAGGGTGACAACTACACTCCTGTAAGCTCTGTTGACTACCGCTTCAGCGCTACTCAGCCCGAGGTTACTGTAGGCGACGTAACATACGTGATCGACTACCTGAAGAAGAAAGACGGTGACAAGTATGTTGTTGACAACAACACCAACGCCGGTGGTCTTGGCGTAGACGGTTACCACATCCTCGTTGCTTACGACAAGAAAGCAGGTTACGAGAGCCGTCAGCCGATCGCAGTTCTCAAGAACGGTGCTATCCAGTACCTCAACGAGCGTGGCAATGGCTATGGCGCTGCATGGATGGGCTACGACGTTCTTAACGCTAATCCTTACGTGAAGAACAACCCGAGCCTGCGTCTGAACATCGACATCTATGCAAACAACGGTTGCGGCGACTACTTCGTAGCTCCCGCATTCCAGATGGGCTTCGGTGCTCCGGTATACGTAGCTGAGCAGCCTGAGTCTATGCAGATCACTGACGCTGCTACCGAAAAGGTATCTATCGTAAACATGTGCATGCTCCAGGATTGGCAGGGCAACGACCTGTGGGATTATCAGCCCGCAGTTGCCGCTACCGAGACCACATCGGCTAAGCCTGCTGAGGTTTGGATCGGCAAGGGTATCTACCAGTTCTGGGTTAAGGGTGACGGCAACGATGTTCTCAAGGTTCTGACCGACGGAACACGTGAGACCTACAAGCGCGGTATCAACATCGACCTTGACGGCGCTCTCGTAAGCACCGATGCTAACGGTATCGCTACCGCTAAGCCTATGAACGATATCTATGCAAACATCAAGCTGTCGTTCGACCAGGCCGGCACTCAGAAGACTCTGAATATCCCTGCTGACAGCGAGGGTATGAAGAATGCGTTCAACAACAACTTCATCTACTACAAGAACAACGGTAGCTCGGTAATCAGCAAGTTCTACATCTTCGTTCCCTACACTGTAACCTACACTTGGGGTATCAATGTTCCGATGGGCTATGCTACTATCGAAATCCTCCCGACAGCTTCGGCTAACTAATTGACCTTATTGAATCCGGCTTGACCGGAGATACAATCTGATAAGAGGAGAGGCGCCACGTGAGTGACGCCTCCCTTTTTGGTTTGCCCGGCGGCGATGGCTGCCGGGCAATTTTTTTGATGCAAGGGGATATTTCGCAAATAAACCGGGACGGGGTGTTGTAATTTTGCCTCACGTAGAAGTTGCCAGGGCTTATTCGTAACGCTGGCTGGCGCCGAAGTTACTCACGCTCGGCAAAACTCAAATAAATTTGGTTTTTTGCATTGCGCTCACTTATTCGTAACGTTGACTGACGTCCAAGTTACTCACGCTCGGCAAAACTCAAATAAATTTGGTTTTGCCCTCGCTTAATCGTAACTTTGCGTGGAATATACTAATTTGAGAACAATAACATCAAGAAAATAAATATACATACGCTATGTCGATCGACAATATCATATCGGAAGCGGTGTCGCGTGCTCTGAAGGATCTGTATGGTCTTGAGGTTGCAGCGACCGAGATAGTGCCTCAGGCAACGCGCAAAGAGTTTGAGGGTAATGTTACAATCGTTGTGTTCCCGTGGGTAAAGGCAGCCCGCAAGAGTCCGGAGGCAGTAGGCAAGGAGATAGGCCAATGGCTCGCGGACAATGAGCCTGCCGTAGCGGACTACAATGTTGTGAAGGGCTTCCTGAACATAGTGATAGAGCCATCGTTCTGGAGCTCGGTGCTGAGCCACATAGAGCGTGAGCCCAAGTGGGGTGTGACGGCTGCCGGCGAGGATTCGCCGCTGGTGATGGTAGAGTATTCGTCGCCCAACACCAACAAACCGCTGCATCTGGGTCATGTGCGCAACATACTGCTCGGCAACAGTCTGAGCCGTATACTAGCTGCTTGCGGCAACAAGGTGGTACGTACCAATATAGTGAACGACCGCGGCATACATATATGCAAGTCGATGCTTGCGTGGAAGAAGTGGGGCAACGGCGCCACACCGGAGTCGACCGGCAAGAAGGGTGATCATCTGATAGGTGATTTCTACGTTCTGTTCAGCTCGAAATATGCCGATGAGGTGAAGGAGCTGATGGCGGGCGGCATGAGCAAGGAGGAGGCAGAGAATGCTTCGCCACTGATGCAGGAAGCCAGGGCCATGCTACGCGCATGGGAGGCCAAGGACGAGGAAGTGCGCAAGCTGTGGTCGATGATGAACGAGTGGGTATATGCCGGATTTGACTCGACCTACGACCGCATGGGCGTCGGCTTCGACAAGATATATTATGAGAGCGACACTTATCTGGAGGGCAAGGCAAAGGTGCTCGAAGGATTGGAAAAGGGTGTGTGCTACCGCCGCGAGGATGGTTCCGTATGGGCAAATCTGACAGACGCGGGACTTGACGAGAAGCTGCTGCTGCGTTCGGACGGTACGTCGGTATATATGACCCAGGACATAGGCACAGCCAAGCTGCGCTATCAGGACTACCCTATCGACAAGATGATCTATGTGGTTGGCAACGAGCAGAATTATCACTTCCAGGTGCTGTCGCTGCTGCTTGACCGCTTAGGCTTCAAGTGGGGCAAGGATCTTGTACATTTCAGCTATGGCATGGTAGAGCTTCCCGAAGGCAAGATGAAGAGCCGCGAGGGCACTGTGGTAGATGCGGATGATCTGATGGACGAGATGGTCAACACTGCCCGCGCCGTGAGCGAGGAGCTCGGCAAGCTCGACGGCTGCACCGCCGAGGAGAAGAACGCCATAACGGAGAAAATAGGTCTGGGCGCCCTGAAGTATTTCCTGCTTAAGGTGGATCCGCGCAAGAACATGACTTTCAACCCGAAAGAGTCGATAGACTTCAACGGCAACACGGGTCCCTTCATACAGTATACCTACGCGCGTATCTGCTCTCTGCTACGCAAGGCCCAGGAGAGCGGCATGGCTATAGAGAACTACAACGAGGCTACCCCGGGCGAAAGGGAGATAACGGTGATACAGCGTATAGCCGATTTCCCACAGGTAGTAGCCGAAGCGGGACGCTCCTACAGCCCCGCACTGATAGCCAACTATGCGTATGACCTTGTGAAGGAGTACAATCAGTTCTATCACGACTGCTCGATACTCAAGGAGAGCGACAGCGCCCTGCGGTCGCTGCGCCTTGTTCTGAGCGATGCCACAGCCCGGACGGTCAACACGGCGATGGGTCTGCTCGGCATAGATATGCCTGACCGTATGTAAGAGGGCCGGCCAATTATTGCGGCCGGTCTTAAACCTACAGCATAGGGCTGCGTGTTAAACCATAAGCGGCCCTATCGGTCTAAACAATAAAACAGTAATAACCACTAACACAAAGAAACATGTCCTACAACTCATACAATCTCCCCAACAGTATGGACAATACGTCGCTCGACGTCCGCGTGACGGGCGTAATGAAGCGCGTCTATCTGAAGATGACCCTCGGAATGCTTGTGACTGCTCTGGTGAGCTACTGGTGTGCGACAAGCAGTGCCGTAATAGGCTTTTTCGCAGCCCACTCGGCAGTGATGTGGGTTCTTCTGCTGGTTGAGCTTGGCCTGGTGATGGGTATCACGGCCGGTATCAACAAGCTCAGTTCGCCTGCAGCCACGGGGCTGTTCTATCTGTTTGCCGTTGTCAACGGTCTGATGCTGTTCCCGATATTCATGGTGTACACGCACACGTCGATAGCCAAAACGTTTTTCATAACGGCAGGCACATTCGGTGCGATGAGCATATTCGGCTACACCACCAAGCAAGATCTGACCAAGTTCGGCACTTATCTGATCATGGCCCTGTTCGGACTCATCATCGTGTCGGTGATCAACATCTTCACCAAGAGCAGCGGCCTGGAATGGATAATTTCGGGCGTAGGTGTGCTGATCTTCATAGGTCTAACCGCCTGGGACACCCAGCAAATACGCCGCATGGCAGAGATGGCTCCAGCCGAATCGACCGGAAAACTGGCCACGATAGGTGCCCTGAGCCTGTATCTGGACTTTATCAACCTGTTCCTGTATCTGCTTAGATTCTTCGGCAACAGCAATAACGACTAATTATGAAAATAGCACTTATAGGCCATGGCAAAATGGGCCGCACCATAGAGCGCATAGCAATAGAACGCGGTCATGAGATAGTCAGCGTTATAGACGTTGACAACCAGAATGATTTTGACAGCGATGCGTTCCGCTCGGCCGACATCGCCATAGAATTCACCACTCCGGCCACGGCGGTAGACAACTACCGCCGCTCGCTGGAGCAGGGTGTGAGCCTCGTGTCGGGCACAACAGGCTGGACAGCCCGCATGGATGAGGTGAAAGATATGGTAGCCTCGCGTCCGGGAACCGCGCTGATGTGGAGCTCCAACTTCTCGCTGGGTGTGAACATATTTTTCGAGCTGTCGAAGCGTCTGGCCAAAATGATGGCACCGTTTCCCCAGTACCGTCCTTATCTGACGGAGACCCACCATATACACAAACTCGACCATCCGAGCGGCACAGCCGTCACCTTGGCAGAGGGAATCGTAGAATCATCGCCCCGCGTCAACTCGTGGACGGAGGATGTTCCGGCCGATGACGATGCCCTGATAGTGAGCCACGAGCGGCGCGCCGAAGTGCCCGGCATACACACCATCACCTGGGAGTCGGGAGTCGACTCGATAGCCATAACCCACTCGGCCAAAAGCCGCGAGGGCTTCGCCCTGGGCGCAGTGATAGCCGCTGAATGGGCAGCCGGACGCAGCGGAATGCTGACAATGGACATGCTCATGGCCGATCTTGTAAAATAATCAATCATACAACCAATCACAATGACATCGACGTCAGCCGACAATACACCCGCAACCGACAACACAACAGACGCCGGCACCAAACAGCCCCGCACATTCATGGAGCGCGTGAAAGCCACCCGCCCCACCCGCTGGATACGTTTCGCCATAGTGGCGATAATATTTCTGGCCTGGGTGGCATGGCTGGGGAACTGGTGGGTAGCACTACTGCTCATCCTGCTGTTTGACATATACATAACGGGCTACATACCCTTCACATGGTGGAAGCGGAGCAAGAACGCCGCCGTGCGCCAGGTGATGAGCTGGGTAGACGCCATAGTGTATGCGCTGATACTGGTGTACTTCATATTCACATTCATAGGCCAAAACTATCAGATACCGTCATCATCGCTCGAAAAATCGCTGCTTGTCGGCGACTATCTGTGGGTGAACAAGATGGCGTATGGTCCGCGAGTGCCGAACACACCGATACATTTCCCGCTGGTACAAAACACAATACCGGGCCTCAACACGAAGAGCTATCTGGAGTGGCCGGAATGGAAGTACCACCGTCTGAAGGGCTTTGGCAATGTGAAGTACGGAGATATAGTAGTGTTCAACTTTCCGGCCGGTGATACCGTGGCCACAAAGATGGAAAATCCGGACTACTACACGCTATTGGAGTATTACGGACGCGATGCCATACACAACAACCCACAGACATTCGGCGAGGTGATCTACCGTCCCGTAGACCGACGTGAGAACTATGTGAAGAGAGCCGTAGGTCTTCCCGGTGACACACTGAGCATAGTGGCCGGACAGATAATGATAAACGGACGTGTGCAGCCGACCCCCACATACGTGCAGCACAACCACTTCTTCCAGATGCGTACAAACCGCTATCTCACTGACAGCGAGCGTGAGGCATTCGGGATATCGGTAGACGATCTGAAACTGTTGCCCGAACCGTCGCCAATGGAGATAGAAAGTGTGAAGGCTCTGGGCTTCGGCGTTGACGGCGATGGCAAGGTGATGCCTATATATCATGCTCCCCTAACGGCACAGATGATACGCGCACTGCGCCAGAGCCCCGAGATCGGAACAATATTGCCTGATCAGGCCCCACATGGCGAATATCTGTTTCCGAAGGGTATAGCCGATGAATGGACACGTGCGGATTACGGTCCGCTGTGGATTCCGGCCAAGGGCGCACAGATAGAACTCAATCCGGAGACGTGGGCTATATACAACCGTGTGATTCGCAACTATGAGCATCATCCGGAGGCTTATATAGATGCTAACGGGACTGTATATATAGACGGGAAACCGGCAAAAAGCTATACATTTGAGATGGACTATTACTTCATGATGGGCGACAACCGCGACAATTCGCTTGACTCGCGATACTGGGGTTTTGTGCCCGAGGACCATATTGTGGGTCGTCCGGAACGCGTTCTCATCTCATTCGACAAAGACAAGAGCCTGTTGAACGGCGGGATAAGGTGGAACCGCATACTGCGCGACGCCAATCCCGGATTTGAATCGGCAGACTGATGGCTTCGCCGTTGCTGAGATATCCGGAACGCCGGATTGTCATGCCGATGCGGTTGGCAGCACCGGCCGGTTACTATGCGCTCATGGCTACATGCGGAAGCGCAGTGATAGACTGTGGCTCAGCATTTGACAAGCGTGACAAGTCGATAAGACGCATAGATATAGCCGATGCATCGGGACTGCTGAGACTAACAGTGCCGATAGCTCATCCGGAGCATATACGCGGCACATCGCTCAACGAGCTGACTATCAGTGACCACGGCCGCTGGTGGGACGTGATGCTTACGGCTCTGGAATCGGCTTACGGAAGGACGCCCTACTTTGAGTTTTACATAGACCGGTTCAAGCCAATGATAGCGCGGCCGGAACCGGGAACGCTACTTGCCGACATGTGCCGTAGCATGGATGAGACCATACGCGCCATACTCGGAATCGAAACGGAGGTGGCATACAGCTACGAGAAGGGCGGACGGCGCACAGAGGTAGAGATGCCGGAGGTGATGTACACACAGCACCGTCAGGCTGAGCTTGGATTCATAGACGGATTGAGCGTACTTGACCTGATATTCTGCCACGGTCCAGAATCGCCGCTCTATCTTCTGAATGCCATAAACCGACTGTCATGACGAGAGGAATAGCGACATCGATGGCAGCGGTACTGATCTGCGCAGTGACTGTATGGCTGGTGTCGGGCTGCTCACCGCAACAAACTGACCGATTCGCAAGGCTTCAGTCGGCACTTGAGGTCTATACCGACACACTTGATGCCGAGATCGGCATAGGAGTGATAGTAGATGGCCAAGATACTGTGGCAGTGAACGGCAACAAGCGGTTTGCCCTGTTCAGTGTATACAAATTGCCAATAGCTGTGGCCGCAGCCCGCATGTGCGCACTTAACGGAACAAGCGCCGATGACAGCATAGCCATTGACCTCAACGCACTCCCCCACAACACGTACAGCCCGATACTTACCGACTATGCCGGACAGGACAGCATAAGACTGACCGTCAAGCAGCTAATGGAATACTCACTTCAGCAGAGCGACAATAATGCGTCGGACATACTGGTTGAGCTTGCCGGAGGCATGACAGCGGTCAATACGCTTGATCAGGGAATCGCCGCACACGGTATGAGCATAGTGTCGACCGAAGCGGAGATGTACGCCGACCGAGAACTATGCTACAAGAACTCAGCCACGCCAATGGGTATGGCATCGTATCTGTATGAGCTACAAGCCGATACCAGCAAAACATCCATACTGATCAGGCATATAATAGAAAATTGCGCCACAGGGGCTGACAGGCTGGCGAAACCTCTCATAGCCCATCCGGTCATGACCATGGGGCACAAGACAGGCACAGGCTTCACCATGGACAACGGACGGCTAATGGCCATAAATGATGCCGGCTACGTAAAGCTGCCTGGCCATACATACAGCATTGCCGTTTTTGTCAGCAATTCGGGCTATTCCCCAGACTCGACAGCGGCCATCATAGCCAAAATATCAGCTATGGTACATGACACGGTGGCCGATGAAAAATGATCAATCAGAAACCACTTACTTAAACAAACCAATCCAGACACCATGAAAAATCTCATCCTCCTGATAGGCCTGATAGCACTGAATCTGGGTGCCCATGCCGGAATAAACGAACTGCTGCCACGGCCGCAACGCATGACTATAGACGGTCCGGCCGTAAAGATAACACGCAACGCCGACGTAACCATGGCAGACTCGATAGAGGGTGCCGACGAAACGCTGTTGCACGGATTTCCAGCCGAGGCCTACCGACTTAAGATAGACCGCAACGGCGCACATATAACCGCCATAACCCAACGCGGCGTAATACGCGCCCAAAACACACTGGCCCAATTACTTGAGGGCTCCAACGGCTCTCTGGACCAACTCACCATAACAGATTGGCCGGCATTTCCGCTGAGAGGATTCATGCACGACACTGGCCGATCGTACATACCTATCGACACGCTGATGAGACAGATAGACTTGCTGTCGCGCTTCAAGGTGAACACATTCCACTGGCACCTTACGGAGAATCAGGCGTGGCGGTTTGCAAGCGACAACTATCCGCAGCTCACGTCGGCAGAATCGATGACCCGCCATAAGGGAGAATACTATACCAAGGATGAATGCCGCCGCCTTGAGCAGTATGCTGCCGAACGTGGCGTAACAGTAATACCGGAGATCGATATGCCGGGCCACAGCGAAGCGTTCAAGCGTGCCATGGGCTTTGACATGCAGAGCGATGCAGGTGAGGCCGTGCTCCTGAAAATACTCGATGAAGTAGGAGAGGCTTTCCCTCTGGCACCTTACATACACATAGGCGGTGACGAAGTACCGATAGTAAGGAAAGGATTTCTACGCCGTATGACCGATCATGTGCGTTCGCTCGGGCGCAAAGCCATAGTTTGGAACCCGATACGCGGCACGGCCATAAATGATACAGTCGGCGCCGACATGACGCAGATGTGGAGTACAGCGGGCCGGAAAGTAGACGGGATTCCAAATATCGACTGCCGGTATATGTATGCAAACCATTTTGATCCGTATGCCGACATAGCCGCGATATACCGCAGCAATATCTACTATCAGCCGAAAGCAAGCGATGAGATAGCAGGCTCAATAGTAGCGTTCTGGAATGACCGCCGTCTGCCTGATGCCAAGGCCATCATACGCGACAACAGCCTGTATCCGGCCACTCTTGCCATGGCCGAACGTGCATGGCTCGGAGGAGGTGACGGATATATAGAGCAGACCGGCTGCGTTCTTCCGGCCGAAGGGGAGATACACGAACAGTTTGCGGATTGGGAAAACCGATTCCTCTATCACAAGCAAAGGACTCTTGCGGATGAGCCTATAGCATACAGCCGTCAGAGCGGAATACGCTGGCGCGTATCCGACCCTGTGAATATAGATGAAGAACCCGACACTACGAAATGGCAAACCGTAGCCGGAGGTACCGTATACCTGCGACATCCCTGGGGCAAGATTGTTCCAGGAGTTTATCCGGATGCCAAACCCGGAGAACGCGTCAAGGTATGGACACGTGTATGGTCGGACCGCGATACCGTATGCGGTGCCTATATAGAGACACAGAACTACTCGCGCTCGGAGCGCGACAGTGCGCCTGAACGTGGATGCTGGGACCGCCGCGGATCGGTGATCATGGTCAACGGCACTGCCATAGCACCTCCGGCCTGGACAAATTCGGACGTACAGATAGACAACGAGACTCTGCTGCTCGACGAGAACGCCACTGCCCGCCCACTCACACCTGTCAATCTACGGAAAGGCTGGAACCTGATAGAGGCCGATCTGCCATATACAGATGCTACAGGAGTACGCCTTGACAAGTGGATGCTGACATTCGTGCTCGATGATGAGTCACTGCGTTACGCAGACTGATTATACATTTGCGCCAAGACATCTGACGGACAAAATATTTAACTGTCCGTCAGATGAACCTACGATCGCCGGACATTGTTTACTATTCGATAGACAATAAGATAGGCAGCAGTTTGATCCGCAAGCCTACACACACATTAAACAACTTTATAAAGCTCCGACGATCATGTTAGACCCCAAGACAGACCCCAATTTCCGCTCCGGCGATGCAAAGACCGATACATTCGGTTCAGACGCAATGTTGCAACCAGCACCTGTAGAAACAATTCCAGCTGGTCCCACAACGCCTGAGATTGCGTATCAGATGGTAAAGGACGAGACATTCGCCCAGACCCAACCACGACTCAATCTGGCAACATTCGTAACGACATACATGGATGAATATGCCACCCGACTGATGAACGAGGCTATAAACATCAACTATATTGATGAGACCGAGTATCCCCGTATAGCAGTAATGTGCCAGAAGTGTATAAACATCATGGCCAACCTGTGGCATACACCGGAAACGAACAAATGGAAAGCCGGAGCGCTGGCCATCGGATCGTCGGAAGCATGTATGCTTGGCGGACTGGCCGCATTGAAGCGTTGGCGCGAAAGACGTAAGAACGCAGGCAAGCCCTACGACAAGCCGAATCTGGTAATTTCGACCGGCTATCAGGTAGTATGGGAAAAATTCTGTACATTCTGGGATATCGAGATGCGTTGCGTGCCTCTGACACTCGAACACACAACCCTCGATATTGATGCCGCCATCAAGATGTGTGATGAAAACACCATCTGCGTAGTACCTATCCAGGGTGTTACATGGACAGGCCTTAACGATGACGTAGCCGCCCTTGATGCTGCACTCGACAAGTATAACGCCGAAACTGGCAATGAGGTCTGCATACATATCGATGCTGCCTCCGGCGGTTTCATTCTGCCGTTCCTGAATCCAGATCTGAAATGGGACTTCCGTCTGAAATGGGTTCTCTCCATCTCGACATCAGGCCACAAATTCGGACTCGTATATCCGGGTCTGGGCTGGGTAGTCTGGAAGGACAAGAAGTATTTGCCCGATGATATGTCGTTCACGGTGAACTATCTCGGAGCCGAAGTGACACAGGTAGGTCTTAACTACTCGCGTCCTGCCGCCCAGATTCTTGGTCAGTACTACCAGTTCATACGCCTCGGATTCGAAGGCTACAAGAACATACAGTTCAATTCGCTGTCGGTAGCCAAATACCTTCACGAGAAGGTTGGTGCTATGCCTGAATTCCAGCCATATGCACCCGAAGTCCCCAACCCAATCTTCGTATGGCTAATGAAGCCTGAGTATCAGAAGACGGCAAAGTGGACTCTATTCGACCTTCAGGACAAGCTGGCCCAGAAGGGATGGATGGTACCGGCCTACACAATGCCTGCCGCAATTGAGAATATCGTTGTGATGCGAGTTCTCTGCAAGCAGGGATTCAGCAGAGATATGGCCGACCAGCTGCTCAACGATATAGACTTTGCCGTGAATGAGCTCAATAAGCTGGAATACCCGACCCCCACACGTATCAGTATGGAAAAGAATGTTCCACTTGTAGCGAAGACATTCAACCATACAGGCAAGTGATTTCCGATTAAAATAACATGACATACCTGCCGGTCGAAAACGTGAATACTGCAACTTTTCGGCCGGCAGCTTTTTTAATCAAAGCCGACACCATGGACAAGATCATAACCAAAGAACAGATAAGGGATGCGGCCGAGACGGCCTATACCCATGCATCGGCAATAAAAGGGGGAGCCAATGCCAACTACATACCCTATCTGGCAAACATAAACCCCGATCTATTCGGCCTAAGCGTAGTGCTGCCCGACGGCACACATATAGATTACGGCGATACGGATTACCGTTTCGGAATAGAATCGGTATCAAAGGTACCTACCGCCATACTCGTGATGCGCCAACAGTCGCCGGAGGCAATACTCCAGAAAATAGGAGCCGATGCCACAGGACTTCCATTCAATTCGATATTCGCCATACTGCTTGAGAATGACCACCCATCAACTCCGTTGGTCAATGCCGGAGCCATATCGGCATGCTCGATGGTCGCACCTACGGGCAACTCCAACGAAAAGTGGAAAGCCATAACGGACAACATAACCGAACTATGCGGATCAGCTCCCGAACTTATCGACGAACTATATAAAAGCGAGAGCGATACTAATTTCAATAACCGGGCCATAACGTGGCTACTCAAAAACTATAACCGCATATACGACGACCCGGACATGAGCCTGGATCTGTACACACGCCAATGTTCGCTCGGCATAACCTGCTCACAACTGGGCATAATGGCCGCTACCATCGCCAATGGCGGTCTTAATCCTGTTACCGGAAAGCAGGTATACGATCAACGTATATCACCTAAGATAACGACCCTCATAGCAACAGTAGGCTTTTATCAGCATTCCGGCGACTGGCTGTATACTTCGGGTATACCGGCCAAAAGCGGAGTGGGCGGCGGAGTGTTGGGTGTACTTCCCGGCGTTCTTGGAATAGCAGCGTTCGCTCCACCTCTCGACACAGCTGGCAATTCGGTCAAGGCTCAAGCAGCCATACTTCACTTCATGCAGACACTCGGACTCGGCATAATGAACGGCCAGAGGGTGATAATAAAATAACAATCTAAAAAACTAACCTATATGGCAACACAAACGTCATCGGGCACACCGTCAAAAATCAAGACAGGTGCCAAACTGGGTATTTTCACCCTGATGATAATGAATATCGTGGCTGTAGTATCGCTACGTGGACTGCCGGCCGAGGCCGAATATGGCATGAGTTCAGCCTTCTACTACCTTTTCGCAGCCCTTGTATTTCTGATCCCGGTATCGTTGGTAGCCGCCGAGCTCGCTGCGATGTTTCCCTATCAGCAAGGTGGAATGTTCCGCTGGATAGGAGAGGCTTTCGGCAGCAAAGCCGGTTTTCTCGGTATATGGCTGCAATGGGTCGAAAGCACTATATGGTTTCCGACAGTGCTGACATTCGGAGCCGTATCTCTTGCATTCATCGGCATGGATCATGTGGCGGATTCACATCTGGCCGCCAACCGGTTCTATACACTTGCCGTTGTCCTGGCTATCTACTGGATAGCGACACTCATATCGATGAAAGGTCTCGGCTGGGTAGGAAAGGTCTCCAAAATAGGCGGCATAGTCGGAACAATCATTCCAGTCATCATACTTGTGGTATGTGCCGGTGTCTATCTTGCTACCGGAGGGCACTCCGAGATGAATTTTCACGGTGATTTCATCCCTGATTTCTCGAAGTTTGACAATATAGTGCTCGCGGCCTCAATCTTCTTGTTCTACGCAGGCATGGAGATGTCGGGCGTACACGTCCGCCAGATCAACAATCCGGCGGTCAACTATCCTAAAGCCGTCTTTGGCGGAGCTCTTGTTACCGTATTGATATTTGTATTGGGCACATACGCCCTCGGAATAATCATTCCGGCCAAGGATATCAATCTGGTACAGAGTCTGCTTGTCGGCTTCGACAACTATTTTGAGGCATTCCACATGAACTGGTTCACACCCATCATAGCCATTGCGCTTGCATTTGGTGTGCTTGCAGGAGTTCTGACATGGGTCGCAGGCCCGTCAAAGGGTATACTCGCAGTAGGACAGGCCGGTTATCTGCCACCCTTCTTCCAGAAGACCAACAAGGCAGGTGTGCAGAAAAACATACTGTTGGTTCAGGGTCTGGCTGTCACAGTGCTGTCGCTGCTGTTCGTAGTGATGCCCACAGTACAAAGTTTCTATCAGATCCTTTCACAGCTCACGGTCCTGCTCTACCTCATAGCATATCTGCTCATGTTCATGGCTGTGATTCGACTGCGCTACACTATGAAGAATGCCAAACGTCCGTTCCGCATCGGCAGCAAGGGCAACTGGCTGCTGTGGGTAGTGGCCGGTGTAGGCCTGGCAGGCTCACTTCTGGCATTCGTGCTGAGTTTCTTCCCACCCGACCAGATATCCATGGGCTCGACCAGCGTATGGTATGGCGTACTGTTTGGAGGAGTAGCTCTGTTTGTGATACTTCCGTTCGTAATATTGGCTTTCAGAAAAAAATCGTGGATTGATCCCAATAGCGATTTCGTCCCGTTCCACTGGCAGAAAGATCCGGCTTCGCAAGCCGCTCTCGAAAAGGCTCGTGAAGCATTTGAGGCCGAAGAGAAAGATGGACAGTAATCCATACATCAATATATAGACAACCGCCGCACTGCACTTCAGGCAGTACGGCGGTTGTTTTACTTATATCCGATAGGGGATCAACGTGCGGCCATTGCGGGAAGAGCGTGCTGCTCATAAGCCCATACACCGGCCTGAGAGAGCTCTACCACTACATTCTCACCTCCGGGCAGAGGCATTGAAACGTGGGTATCGTCGACAAATGTCATGAGGCGATATGTCTCACCCTCATTTACAGTGCAATCCCATGAACGGCTCTCTGCGTCGAAGTCAAGACGTACGACACTCTTGTCGCTTTCACCAGTGATGGTATAGCCCTTGCCATCGCACTCCACAAGATACTTCTGACCGTCCTGGCCCTGTATGGTACGCGAGCTGGCGGTGACAGGATTGTTTCCGCTCCAGAACTCTATACTGTTGATAACGAGAAGGTCGGCGAGTGCCGATACTTCGTAAACTGGCAGAATCCAGAACGCAAAGAATACAAGTTCGTTAACAAACTTATTATCCACCTGACGGTTCCATGCCAACAGCTTGTTTGTCAACGCGAAACTGCCGATACACGACGACTGACCCAGCATAAGGCCACACATAGCTACAATAGTAGCGACTTTGAGAAAATTCTTTTTCATATTTTCTGCACTAATATGTTTATTGCTTTTTGAAATTACATCAGCTCATGTGGCGGCATTATGCCGTCACCGGCGCAAAGATAGTATATTTATTCTACTTCCGGTCAATTGCCGTTAAAAAAGTGGACAAATAAAACTATTCGTATCAAGAGCCTGTACAAGCAACCCACATCAGTTGGTTAAGATGTTAACATGAGACAGTTATAAAATAGTTCAATCATTGATGCCCACACCAAATTTCGTTTGCTGGAGCTCTACTTCTTTCACCTTCAGTTGGTTGAGTTCTTTTCTCAAGCGCTCATTCTCCAGTTCGAGATCGGTTTTTGACGAAGCATCTCCCACCGGGACCGCACCTGCCATTGAGGCCGCCGCGAGTTCTTCGGAAGAGAATATTTCTTTCCGGTCGCCGGGTATTGATTCAAATTCGAGGACGCCATCGAGGGGACGGGCCTCACCTGGTATCTGAAGCGAAGCCCTCACCTTGATTTTGCCGGGACGATTGGTCGACTGGATCAGAGCCGGAGCCGTGCCCCACACCACCGGCGCGGGATTGACACCGATTGAAGCATCGCCGATAAGCCGACCCTCGCCATCTATGTCAAAGCGCACAAGAGAGTTGTTGAGCCGCTTCACAGTGCCTCTCTTATCTACAATCTCAGCGATCATCGTCACCACATCAGAGCCATCGGCACGGAGAGGGATCTCCTCGTTGTCGAGACGCAGCACGATGTGATCGGGCTGACCGGCAGGATAGCGCTTGTGAGAAGCCACTACTTTCCCGTCAATAATTCCTTCGGCGAGCATAAACGCATCATCGCGTTTACCAGCCCGGGCCATAGCTTTCCACTCCATAAAATGGAAGACATCATCAAACTTGATAACCGGCGAAGGCATACCTTTGCGATCCTGCTGCTTAGTGTATAGATACTGCTTACCGTCTTTAAACACCGTGAGCCTCACTTCATCGCAGTTGGAATAGACAGTGACATCCTCGGGTGAAAAAGGCGTAAGCTCATGTGCAATATACACCATCGGGCCATTGTCGGCAATAATGTCGCTCTTCTCAGGCGAGCGCTGCGACATGAACATATAATAAGAGGTCTTGGGTTGCCTGAAAGCATCCATCATGCCACCGTAAAACGGGTCTGCATGATATCCGCGCTGATGGTCGAACGAGTGCCAGAAGCATGCACCAACAATCTGGTCAGGCTTCTGGAAGATAGTCTCGTAGCAGAGTATCGGGAACTCATTGATGTAAGAGGGACAGGCATAATGCTCGGCCTGGAGCAGCATGGGAATCTCGCCCCAGCAGCGGGCCACGCGGCTGTCGGAGTTCTGGGCGTTCCAGTCATCAACATTATCACCCCATTCGCGTATGAAATAAGTCTTGTCGGACTCCAGCTTGTTTTCTATCGGACGCAGGAGCAACGAGTAATATTTGTCGCCCAACAGTCGCGGTAGATACCGCCTAAATATGTAAAGTCAAGCATATTTTGCGGCTTACCCACAGGATATGTGGGGTCATCACTATTGTCGGCCCTTACGGCAATGACATTGTCCTGTCCAGGCACAAGCACATCAGTAATGTCGACAATTGCAGGGAGATAACCTCCGTAATGTTTTTTCAGAAGCTTACCATTGACATATATGTCGCTCTTGCCCATAATGCCCTCGAAGTGAAGAAAGAGCTGCTTCCCCTTCAGACTGTCGGCGGGAATGAAATGTTTGCGATACCACGCCGGACCTTGGTAGTTGGCGCATCCACTGGCCTCAACAGGCAGATATTCGAGACCATGTGGCACCGACACCACCTCCCAGTGCGAGTCATCGAAATCCATCAGACACGGATTGTCCTGCGGGTCTCCTTTTATAAAACGCCAGGCCTGGTTCATGGAGTAAGCCTCACGGCCTGTCCCTGGCAATTCGTAAAAACCGGCTGTAGAAAAACGCTGCTCAGCCTGAACAATCAGCGAGACAATGGCAATGAAGATTGCAAGTGATAATTGACGCATGACTTAATGTTTGATTTTCAATGGCAAATTTAGATAATTGTATTTCCATGGTAAAATTAGACAAATCTATTTTAATCCACACATAAAATCTTCCCCAAAAGATGCAATATCCTCCATATCGTACAAATAGATTAAGATCCGGCAACGTTGGTTACCGGATCTTAATCTATTATTTATCTCAAAATACGTGGAGATTATTCCTCGCCGTCAAACTCTACCTTCTCCAGATCGGAAGGCATATTTGGCTTTTCAAGACCATAGTTGTTGCGGCTATCGAGTATCTTGAGCCATATTCCAAACACTAATGCCAAAGCACCGAGTGTGGCAAACAGAAGCATAGGCCATGTGTAGTCGTAGTCCATCGGATTGTCAATACCCTTGTTGGTAGCGCTCAGCACCTGACCGATCAGGATGGGGAATAAAGCCAGTCCTATATTCTGCACCCAGAATATCAGCGAGTAGGCAGAGCCAAGGAAACGTGCGTCCATGATCTTGGGAACCGACGGCCACAGAGCTGCAGGCACAAGTGAGAAACTGACGCCAAGAACCACTATAGCCGAGAATGCTACGACCTCCGAGGGTACAACCGGTAGCACAAGAGCGAAGGTCAGGTGACACACTACCATCAGGATCGCACCGATAATCAGCATTGTCGCACCTTTACCCTTGCGGTCGAGCACATAGCCGAGCACTGGAGTGAGCGCCATCGCACCCATCGGGAACCATCGGAATATATCGGCAGCAGTTGTCGCATCAATATGGAGTGTACACTGAAGCATGTTGGCAGCATAGCGCTGGAAGGGGAAGATAGCCGAATAATATAGTACACAGAGGAGAGCCACAATCCAGAAGAGCTTGCTCTTGAATATGAAAGCTACATCGCTCATCTTGAACTCTTCTTCTGCCGGCTGATCATTGGCAGCACGTTGCGCTGCAAGCTCACTGTCGAAGCGTGCGTCAAACACACAGAATACCAGGAAATTAAGCAGACCTATAACGAGCAATGCCGCACAGAAGCCTACCGGCACCACCACATTCGGGTCTACAAGTCCGAACCACCCGCTGTCGGCAAGACGGGGTGACAGCGAAAAGATTGCAAACACACCCAGACGCGCTATGGCCATCTCAAGACCCATTGCAAGAGCCATTTCCTTTCCTTCAAACCACTTGGCAAGAGCCTTGCTCACAGTTATACCGGCCATCTCACATCCGCAGCCGAATATCATGAAACCGAAAGCGGCAAACTTGGCCGAACCGGGCATCTCTGTCCACCATGAACTGAGCCATTGGTCAAGACCTGACCCTTGGAACCAGCCACTTACGGCATAAAACTTAATGCAAGCGCCGACCACCATAAGCGATGCACTGAGAGTGCCCGTGAAGCGCACTCCCATCTTGTCGAGTATGATACCGGCTACGATCAGAAATCCGAAGACGTTGAGTATATACTCAGCTCCGGCATAATAGCCGAACGCATCGGGCGACCAGCCTCTTGTAGTCTCCACCAGAGCCTGAAGCGGCGACATGACGTCGACAAACATGTACGCAAAAAACATCATCGACGCTATCAGGAAAAGCGCCGTCCATCGTGCCCAAGCCTTATCGTTGAGCAACTCGCAAGTTTTATTTTTAACTGTCATTTGGCAAGAAATGTGATTTTTTAGACTGCAAATATACGTATTCTTTACGCATTTTTGTAATTTCGCACCAATTAGTTAATAGATTTTCACCTGATGCCCAACCGACCGTTTACCTTCGACCGTGTTGTGCGGATAGTATTCACCATATTGATACTGTTCGCTGCCCTCTGGCTTATAAACACGCTCAAGAATGTCCTCCTGCCATTCTGCGTAGCATGCCTGTTCGCATATATCATGGAGCCGTTCGTACAGTTCAACCGACGCCTTCTCCACCTGAAAGGACGCATAGTGGCGATATTCGTCACGCTGTTCGAGGCTTTTTTCTTTTTTGCGGCACTATGCTACTTCCTCATCCCCACCATCATAACCGAACTGGATCAGATGGCGGCGGTGTTCCGTGAATTCGCCTCCGACAAAATCACTGTAAGCTTCATGCCCGAAGGCGTCCTTGGATTCATAAAACGCCATATCGACTTCAAGGAACTTGGCGACATGCTGACTTCAGATCAGCTGTCACAGCTCATAGAGAAAACCATAACTACGTCGTGGACCATCATAACCAGCTCCATTGAAGTCGTTATCGGCATCGCCGGATGGTTTATAGTCGCTCTGTACATCGTATTCATAATGATCGACTACGACCGGCTCGGCCGTGGCTTCCGTCACATGGTACCGCCCAAATACCGCAAGGAAGTGTTCACACTGGCCAATGATATCAAAAAAAGCATGAACCACTACTTCCGCGGACAGGCGCTGGTCGCCACATGTGTCGGCGTTCTTTTCGCCATAGGCCTATCTATAGTAGGACTTCCTCTCGCCGTAGTCCTGGGCCTTTTCATCGGTATTTTGAATATGGTGCCCTACCTGCAGCTCATATCCATCATTCCTACCGTATTGCTCTGCCTCGTATCAAGCCTTGGCGAAGGCACCAATTTCTGGCATATATTCTGGCAGTGCATGGCCGTTTATTGCATCGTCCAGCTGATCCAGGACTTTTTCCTCACGCCAAAGATCATGGGCAAAGCCATGGGACTAAATCCGGCCATCATATTGCTGTCGCTATCGGTCTGGGGAACTTTGCTGGGTATGATCGGTCTGATCATCGCACTTCCGCTCACAACCCTCCTCCTTTCCTACTACGACCAGTATATTATACGCCGCGATGAAATTGATGGCGAAAGCAACGATATTGATGGCGATTTGCAAGCAATCGACCAAATGACACATCTTGCTGACAAATGACAGCAAGCAATCGTTTTTTTTCATTATTCCATAACCTTCGCGCAAGAAAAACGCAAAAACACAAAAAAATTAGCATACTTCTTGCATTTTCTTCCAAAAATATTTGCAAAATGCTTTTCTGTGCCATAACTTTGCAACACGATAAATCAAACAGAACGCAAAAGTGCATAAAAGCACTGCTTATTAAAGATCATATTCAAAACAATATCAATAGCAAGGAAATTTCATAACATCCCTGTATACACTTTTACAACATGTTAGGTGAGGATTCTGTCGCGAGACAGATTCCTCATGTTTTTTATACAGACTGCCGCTCATGTCCATTTAACATAGTTAATATTAAGCCAGTTAAGGACTTTTAGGGCGAATCACGTATACGAACGGATAATTTTTAGTAATTTTGCGCCGTAACCGTATTACCTACGATTCATGACCAACTTTATCAAGCGCGCCCTGACAGGTGCAATATATGTGGCATTGATAGTATGCTCACTACTCTTCGGCGGTGACTGGGCTTTTCCGCCTCTATGCTGCCTCTTTTCAGCCGGAGCACTCTGCGAGTTCTACCGCATAGGCAACACCGACAAGGAGCAGCCGGTCACCTTGAGTCTTGATCTGGCTATAGGTGTACTGATCACCGCTATCCCCCTCATGATATTCTATCTCCCCAATGGCATTCCTACCGCCATCATGTTTGTCCCCGTAGCTTTCGTCGTGCGCTGCGTCACACAGATATACTCCCGTGAATCCTCCCCCCTCGACAATCTCGCCTTCTCATTTGCCGGACTGGTCTACATAGCCTTGCCGATGGCAATGGTCTCTGTTATGTCCATATGGATGAGTCCTATGGTAGTCCTCGCACTGTTCATCATGCTATGGCTCAACGACACAGGCGCCTACCTTGTAGGTTCGGCCATTGGCCGTCACCGCCTGATAGAACGAATCTCTCCTAAAAAATCATGGGAAGGGTTCTGGGGTGGACTGCTGTTCACTGCCGCAGGAGCCGCTGCAATGACGCCTTGGATCACCGGTCAACCCGAATATACCGTTTCCCGCGTAATCCTGTGTGCCGTCATCGGCGTAATAATCAGTGTGACAGCCACATGGGGCGACCTTATAGAATCACTGGTCAAACGTGCCCGTGGAGTTAAGGACGCCGGCAACATACTCCCTGGCCACGGAGGCATACTCGACCGTATAGACTCACTACTGCTTGCCGGCCCTACAATGCTCGCCCTCAAGCTATTGAGCTACATATCATACTGATCTGTTCAACACGGTAAAAAACTTTTTAACAACACATAACGTTATCTTTGACGTAACCCGTATCCACTATGAGTGATCAACGCTACAACCTGCGCGGTGTGTCCGCATCAAAAGAAGATGTTCATGCAGCAATCAAGAACGTCGACAAAGGCATATTCCCGAAGGCTTTCTGCAAAATAATACCCGATATACTCGGCGGCGATCCCGAATACTGCAACATTATGCATGCTGACGGTGCCGGCACCAAATCGTCGCTCGCCTACGCTTACTGGCGCGAGACTGGCGATCTGAGCGTATGGAAAGGCATAGCCCAGGACGCTCTGATCATGAATATCGACGACCTGCTCTGTGTCGGAGCAACCGACAATATCCTTGTCAGCTCAACCATAGGCCGCAACAAGATGCTTGTGCCAGGCGAGGTTATCTCCGCCATTATCAACGGCACCGAGGAGCTTCTGGCCGATCTGCGGGGAATGGGTGTGAGCGTATGGGCTACCGGAGGAGAAACTGCCGACGTCGGAGACCTTGTCCGCACAATCATCGTGGACTCCACCGTCACATGCCGCATGAAGCGGGCCGACGTCATCAACAACGCCAACATCAAGGCCGGCGACGTCATCGTAGGACTTGCTTCCTACGGACAAGCCACATACGAGACATCCTACAACGGTGGTATGGGCTCCAACGGTCTCACCTCCGCTCGCCATGATGTGTTTGCCAAATACATCGCCGAGAAGTATCCCGAGACATTCGACAGCCACGTGCCCGACGAACTCGTGTATAGCGGAAGCGTCAGACTGACCGATCCCATCGAAGGATCGCCAATCGATGCCGGAAAGCTCGTCCTTTCGCCCACACGCACCTATGCGCCGGTCATCAAGAAGATACTCGACGCCATGCGTCCAAGAATCCACGGTATGGTACACTGCTCCGGCGGCGCACAGACCAAGGTGATGCACTTCGTCGAGAATAAACATGTAGTCAAGGACAACCTGTTCCCCATACCTCCCCTGTTCGAACTGATCCGCCGCGAAAGCGGTACCGACTGGGCTGAAATGTACAAGGTTTTCAATATGGGCCACCGCATGGAGATATATCTCGATCCGGCCGACGCCCAGGAAGTTATCGACATAGCCGCATCGATGGGCATAGAGGGCCGCATCGTTGGACACGTGGACGAGGCTCCCGAAAACCTGCTGACAATCATCACACCCAACGGAACCTTCAATTATCCGGGCTGAAAAGCCGAATTATTTAACTAACCTCTCAACTCATTAGATGCAACGCAACTCAAGTATCGTTTTTTCGCTCATGATGGGATGGCTCATGGCCATCTGCATCATGAGCAGCCTATATAGTTGCCGCAGCAACTCCTCATCACGTACAGCGACCACCCCCACCGATTCGGTAGCTCCGCTCCCCGACACTCTGAGAGTCGTGACTCTCTATAGCCCGCAGTCCTACTTCATTTACCGTGGCGAAAAGCTCGGTTACGACTACGAGATGGTGTCGAGTCTGGCCGCCGACGAGGGTTGGACCCTTCAGCTCACCGTTGCCGATTCTCTCGAGCAGGCCGTAGCCATGCTCGACTCAGGCACAGTCGACCTGATAGCCTACGAAGTACCCCTTACCCCTCAATACAAGGGCAAAGTACTCCCCGCTGGTGTCGAGACAATGACAAGCCAGGTGCTCATACAGCCGGCCGATGCTCCCGACAAAGTGAAAGACCTTGAGTCGCTGGCAGGACGCACAGTGTATGCCGCCAATGGCAGCCGCTACATGCAGAATCTGCAGACCATCAGTGATGGCCTGACAGACGCCATCGACATTCGTGCTGTGAGCGACGATATGGCCGACGACGAATCCATACTTGCAGCCGTAGATGCCGGAGAGCTGCCGATGGCTGTCATCAACTCCGATATAGCGGCTCTCAACTCCTCCGTTTTCAGCAACATAGACTCATCTGTCGAGCTTGGCGCCGCAGTGCGGGCCGCTTGGGCCGTCGCTCCGGGCAATACACGTCTTGCCGATGCCATAAACGCATGGGCTCACCGTTCACGCCGCATTCAGGAGCAGGCTCTTCTCCTCGAACGCTACTTCGCACGCGCCGAAATCGATCCTAACGACAACCTCAGCCAGTCATCCAAGCAGCTGTCGCCCTACGATGATCTGTTCAAGAAATATGCAGCCGAAATCGGTTGGGACTGGCGACTACTGGCGGCGCAGGCTCACACTGAGAGCAAATTCAAGCCTACAGCCGTGTCTTGGGCCGGTGCCAGAGGACTCATGCAGATTATGCCCGCCACAGGACGCGACTATGGCGTGACGCCCAAGCAGCTCGAAGACCCTGAGACAAGCATCAAAACGGCTGTCAGGTTCATAGCCGACCTTGACAAATGGCTTAAGTCGCGCATACCCGACGATCAGGAACGCATCAAATTCATTCTGGCAGCATACAATGCCGGCGTAGCTCACGTATACGACGCTGTTGCACTGGCTAAAAAATACAAAATGGATCCCACCGTGTGGAATGGAAATGTCGAAAAAGCCATCCTCATGAAGACCCAACGCAAGTATTACCGTGATCCGGTTGTCAAATACGGATACTCACGCGGACGTGAGACATACGACTACGTCCGCCGCATATTCAACTTCTACAACGACGCTGTCACCAAGGTCCCGGCATAAACATCACTACCTTTTGGCCGTATGCAAACTTATTGGTATCTTTGCGGAAACCAATACGTTTCACCATGAACAGACTTCTACGCGCACTGATTTCGGTACTCCTGACCGCTGTAGCTTTCACTGTTTCGGCAAGAGTGATCCAGAATCCGGCCATCACCCTCAACACATCAAGCTCGACATCACTCGACATTCCGAAGATCCAGCTTACCGACACCTCGACGGTCGTTACACTCAGTGTTAAATTCCGCCCCAACTGGTGGATTACAATATCCCCCGACACATATCTTCAGGCCGGTGGCAACACATATAAGCTCAAAGGAGCCTCAGGAATAATACTTGGCGAGCATCATTTCATGCCCGAAAGTGGAGAAGACACATTCTCGCTCTACTTCGAGCCCGTACCTGCCGGCACCGCGGCAATCGACTTTGAGGAGTCGGACGCCTGGAAGCTCCTCGGCATCGATCTCACCGGCACTGCCGACAACTGCTCACGTCCGGCCATGCTGCCTGTGGACCTTGATAAACCGGTAGCGCTGACCGGACTGCCGGAGCCTGTGATGAAAGTTGACACCACAACTGTCCGCATGCACTTCCTCTACTACGATCCACGCGTAGGCAACGAGGTCAAGTACTATTTCAACACAATCTCAGGACAGCTCAACAACGACCTTCCACCCCTATCGGCCGACTCTCTCGGCAATGCGACGCTCCGGCTGCTTCAGTACGGACCCTATCAGATGGGAGTATACGGTGTTGGCAATCTGAGGTTGATTGGCACAAGCGTCACCATCGCTCCGGGCGAGACTCTGGACATGTATATAGACTGCCGTGCCAACTCGCGGTACGTAGCCGCCGAATTCAATCCGGACTCCAAGCGCGAATCAGTACAATCATGCTGGACCAATGGCCATTACGCTCCCTTGAGCGCACTCCGGGAATCTATCTGGACTAACCTCTCGTTCTATCCCGGACTTCAGCTCTACAGCGGAAAGTTCGGCGACTATCACATGAACGGCGATCAATACACCGATTACCTGATTGACACATATCGAAAAGCTTCGGAAAGAATCGACACCATCAGTTCGATCACTCCCACCCTACGGCAGTACCTCCACAATATCCTCACTGTTGACATGGGCGAAGCAGCCGTATCTTATGCGGCCACGCTGTGGCGGAACTATATGAAAACCACCGATATCTGGAATCAGGATTCTGCCATGAAAGCTGTCAACTGCATTCTTGAGCCGCGCCACTTCGCCCGTATCGCCAAGGAGATCGACCTGAGCGATCCAAGCCTGGTGCTCACTACCGGATCCGGATCAGTAACATCCATAGCGAAATCTGAAGACTGGAACAGAGCCGGAGTCGAGACGGCGCTCATAAAGAATCTCCGCCTCTATTGCAACGCATCCGATGCCGTCAATGCCGGTAGATTTACCGACGATATGCTCGATTCGCTTCGTGCGCTCGACGATCCATTCTATGCCACAGCCATAGAGAGTCAGCTAAAAGCCTACAATGAGCGGATGGCCAGACTCGACAATACTCTGATGACTGCGACTCCCGACGTACCGGCCGATGAGCTGTTCGACGCCATCATCGCTCCCCACAAAGGCAAAGTGGTCATGGTCGACCTCTGGAATACGTGGTGTGGTCCATGCCGTGCCGCCCTCAAGCAGAACGAACCGGAAAAGACCGGCGCACTGAGCGATCCTGACATTGTATGGATCTATATCGCCGACGAATCTTCGCCAATGACAACATATCTGTCAATGCTGCCCGACATCAAAGGCATACATTATCGCGTGAACCAGGAGCAGAAAGACGCGCTCAACACCCGCTTTGGCGTCGATGGAATTCCATTCTATATTCTTGTAGATCGTGACGGCAATGCAACGGGTTGCCCTGATCTGCGCGATCACAGCCTGTTCAAGAAAACAATACTCGGTAAACTTGCTGAAAAGCCATAAACTCAGAGACTGTCCGCGACAGAATCTCAGTCTACAGCCTTCTTGCCCCTGAATACCATAAGGGGCGAGGCCTCGAACCTCGGGAGCGCCATCAGTTGGATCGGCGCTCCCTCTGTTTCGAGAGATGCGCTGCAATCGCCCACAGGGCCATACCCTGCGGCCTCTATGGCACTTTTCACCTGATCCACCGCTATCTCCGGAAGATTGTTCTCCCGGCTGAGATGACATAGGAACACATACTCCAGATTGCCTTCTGCTGCGAGAGCGGTTACAAAACGTGCCGTATCCTTATTATCCAGATGGCCGTTCGCTGCCATTATACGGCTCTTCAGAAATGCCGAATACGGGCCACGACGCAGCATATCCTCGTCATAGTTCGACTCTATGATCACATAACGCGCCTTGCGCATGTAGTAGTCCACACGGTCGGTGATGGAGCCGAGATCGGTCGCCACGGCAAATGTATGCTCTCCGCGGACCAGATAGAAACCCACATTGTCAGTACCGTCGTGGCGCACATCGAACGGAGTGATCGTAAGTCCGGCCAGCTCAAATGGAAATTCCTTGTATATGGGGCGGTGATAATCCTTGATGCGGCGTGATATGCTGTGTCGGCGCAGAAGACCCGACAGCACCTTTGGTGTGCAATACACACCTACATCACGACGCAGACGTACTATCTGGTATACATACCTGACGTGGTCGCTGTGATCATGTGTCAGGCATACTCCTTTGACACAGCTCATTGACAATCCGTTTTGAAGCATTGCAGCCTCAACCTTCCTGGGATCTATACCTGCATCTATCAGAATGCCCTGACGCCTGGTACCGATATAGGCGCAATTACCGCTGCTGCCGCTGCCGAAGCTGAGAAACAGCAATTGCTCGGCGGCCATACTCTCGGCCATAGGCTCTATTTCCGTATCATCGGCATCGACCTCCTTGCGCAGATCACCTTTCATCTTGACCTTTACGACAAAGTCCTTGATAGACGGATGCACATCAGCGCTCTGCCCATCGCTGACAAAGTCAAAGAGGGTAGGTTGCTGAGGTGTTATATCTATTTTGATCTTACGTCGCATAACAGTCATTCTATCTGATCAATCAGCTGAAAAGCAAAAAGATGGCCGGGATACGGTCAAGATATGCCGTATCGGCCTTCGCCCACTTGTACAGTGGCATGGTTGTGATTTTCTGCTGCCGTCCGGTGACATCCGAAGCCACGCAGAGCAACATCTTGCCGGGAAGGACACGACACAATTCATCTATCATCCTCCTGTTGCGGTAGGGAGTCTCTATGAAGATCTGCGTCTGACGTTCGCGCTCTATCCTCCGCTGCATCTCGCGGAGCCTGGAGGTACGCGTATCGGCCTGGGAGGGAAGATAGCCGCAAAAGGCAAATGTCTGCCCATTGAACCCTGACCCCATGAGCGAAAGAAGAATACTCGAGGGACCTATCAGCGGACACACGTTCAGTCCGCGCTGCTGGGCTACGGCGACAATATCCGATCCCGGATCGGCTACTGCCGGACAACCGGCCTCGCTGACTACGGCTATGTCATGCCCCTGCTCCATAGGAGCGAGCATCGCCGGGATATCAGCAGAAGACGTATGCTCATCAAGCACAGTCATATGGAGGCTGGAGATATCTATTGATGGATCACAACGCTTCAGGAAACGTCGCGCCGACCTCATGTTCTCAACGACAAAATACTTTACCGACCGCGCTATATCGATATTGCACTGCGGCATTACCGAATCAGGGCGGACATCGCTCAACGGCACCGGCAGCAAGTAGAGCGTCGGCACACGCTTGGTGGCGTTCTCATCTGATCTGCAATCGGACTTTGCAGTCTCGTCTGGTTTCATTCTGCAAATATATAAATTTTAAAGAACGACTGCAAGGAAGCCCCGGCAACGCTCCGCATAAAATATGCAAAAAAATGCAAAGATGTTGTCGAAGTAGAAAAGAATTCCTACCTTTGCCAACAGCAGACCCTAAGGGGGATGCTGACAAATCGAAACAAATCACTCACTCACGAGAAAGGGGACTCGCCTGCACGACTGCCGGCCGAGTTTCTTTCATTTTTTTACGTTGACATCAAAGAAAACAATCCATTATGGCTATAACTTACATGACCAAAGAGGGCTACAACCGCAAGATGGAGGAAATAGCTTACCTCGAATCGGTTAAGCGTCCGGAAATCTCGCGCGCGATAGCCGAAGCCCGCGACAAAGGTGACTTATCGGAAAACTCGGAATATGACGCAGCCAAAGAAGCTCAAGGTCTGCTGGAGATGAAGATAGCCCAGCTTAAGGATCTTGTGGCTAACGCCCGCATCATTGACGAGGGCAACCTCAACACAGAAGAGGTTCAGATACTCAACCGTGTGAAGATCCGCAACAAAGCCAACGGCGCTGTGATGGAATATACCATCGTAGCCGACAGCGAGGCCAATCTGCGCGAAAAGAAGATCGGCTCATCTACACCCATAGCTCAAGGCCTTCTCGGACATAAGCTTGGCGAAACCGTCGAGATAAAGGTTCCCGCAGGCATGATGCAGTTTGAAATCGTTGAAATAGCATTCTGATAATCATGGCTTCCATTTTCTCACGCATCATAGCTGGCGAGATACCATGCTACAAGATAGCCGAAGACGCTGATCATTTCGCTTTCCTCGACATCAATCCGGTTGCTCCGGGACACGTCCTCGTAGTTCCCAAGCGCGAAGTGAGCTACCTCTTCGACCTGACCGACGAAGAGTATGGCAAGCTCCAGATGTTTGCAAAGCGGGTTGCCGAAGGTCTGCGCGAGGCTGTCCCGTGCAAACGCGTAGGCGTTGCCGTGATCGGCCTTGAGGTTCCTCACGCCCATATCCACCTTGTGCCCATCACTACCGAGCAGGATATGAATTTCAGCCACAAACAGACCCTTCCGGCCGAACAGATGGAGCAATTGCGCCACGACATTGCCGAAGCTGTGGCAGCCAAATTAGCTTGAACAGTCACGACAATGGAAAATTTCACCTACTGCACCCCGACAAGATACGTGTTCGGACGCGGAGCTGAGAATCAGGCCGGCGAACAGGCTAAGGCTACCGGCATGAAGCGCGTGCTGGTCGTATTCGGTCATTCTTCAGCCCGCAAGAGCGGAGTTCTCGACCGCGTCGAAAAATCCCTTGAAGAGGCCGGAATATATTTCATGGAACTCGGAGGCATAGACCCCAACCCTACCGACCCGAAAGTTCGCGAAGGCATCGAAATGTGCCGCGCCAACTCCCTCGATGCACTGATAGCGGTAGGAGGCGGATCGGCCATCGACACTGCCAAGGCCATAGCCGCCGGCGTACCCTATAGCGGCGATTTCTGGGACTTCTGGGCAGGCAAATCAACCATCAGGGAGGCCCTGCCGGTAGGAGTGGTCCTCACAATACCCGCCGCAGGTAGCGAGGGATCCGGCAATTCGGTCATCACCCTTTTGGATGGCAACCGGAAGATATCGCTGCGCACAGACTACGCGCTACGCCCCAAATGGGCTCTGCTCAATCCGGAACTCACCTACACACTCCCGCCCTACCAGACTGCCAGCGGCATAGCCGACATGATGGCACACATAATGGAGCGCTATTTCAGCAACAGTAAAGAGGTGGAAGTGACCGACAGAGTGTCGGAAGGCATCCTTAAAGCCATCATCGGGGAGGCTCCGAAAGTGATGAAGACCCCCGACGATTATGACGCCCGCGCCAACATAATGTGGGCCGGAACGCTCGCTCACAACGGTATCTGCGGCACCGGGCGCACTGAAGACTGGAGCAGTCATGCCATAGAGCATGAAATATCAGCCCTCTATGGCGTTACGCACGGAGCAGGACTCGCAGTCGTGTTCCCGGCGTGGATGACATTCATGTCGCGCCGCCATCCCGAAAAGATAGCTCAGTTCGGACGTAGAGTGTTCGGAGTGATAAGCCACGATGACAAGACAGCGGCCATGGAAGGTGTTATGGCCCTCAAAGCATTCTTCGGCAGTCTGGGACTCCCGGTATCGTTCAAAGAACTTGGCATACCGAATCCCGACATTGAGAATCTGGTCAGGAATCTCCATCGCAACAAAGGCGAACGCCTGGGCAACTACCTTGCACTCGGACCCGAGGACACGGCCGAAATATACCGGCTCGCCCTATAAAGCAGTAAAGTCTCATCTCTGATGATACATATCGAACGCTATACCCCCGGCATGGCATCCACTTGGGACAGCTTTGTCGGGGGTTCGCGTACACCTACGCTGCTGCATCTGCGGTCTTACATGGATTACCATGCAGACCGTTTTGCCGACCACTCGCTCATGGCATACGCCGGCCACAGGCTCATCGCCATACTGCCCGCATGTCTGGAAGACCGCACACTATATTCACACAAAGGCTTGACATTCGGAGGATGGATAGAATCGCGCCGCCACACATCGGCCGGAACAATTCTTAATGTCTGGCAGGCCACCGTAGAACGCCTCAGGGACGAAGGAATCCGAAAGATTGTGTACGCACCGGCACCTTACATCTACGACATCTATCCATCGGACGACGACATATATGCTCTGTTCAGACTCGGAGCAAGACTGACCGGCTGCAATGCCTCATCGGCCATACCGCTGTCCGAACCGATACTGCTAAACGAAACCACACGGCAAGCCGTGAAAAAAGCCTCCGAAGCCGGCATAAAGGTGGCGCTCAGCAATGACACCGACGGTTTTCACGATATGCTCTCGAAGGTGCTCGATGAACGCCACCGCGTCATGCCGGTGCACACCGCCGAAGAACTCAGACGCCTGCACCACGCTATGCCCGACAAGATAAAACTCATAGTGGCCTATGACACCGCAGGCAATGCGATAGCCGGCACAATCGTCTATCTATCGGAGAAAGTGGCCCACACCCAATATATGGCCACGACACAGTCAGGCCGCGACCTGAACGCACTCCCCGACCTGATAGCACAGATCCCGGAAATCCTTGGTCTCAGACCGGGAATGTATCTCGATTTCGGATCATCGTGTACCGGCAAAGGCCGGAATCTCAACTCCGGCCTTGACTTGAAAAAAGCAGGAATGGGAGGACGGACCATAACATACAGCACCTACACACTCGACATCGGGTGAAAGCAAAGCAAAACAGTTTCTAAAAAAAGTTATCGTGTGAGTCCGGAGTGGGATAAAGTTGTTGACCATATAGGCAAAAGCACCTGCCGGAACAGCGGAATATGACAGACAAATACCGGCAAATAAGTTAAAAAACATTTAATAAGGAAATTTTTCATTATTTGCTCGTTCTGTTTGAAAAAAAGTAATTATCTTTGCGTTGATAAAAGTGGTAGAAGGCTCTCTTCTACCGGCTTCATGTTCAGCGAACACTCTAAACATCAATAATTCAAGTCAATACACGTATGAGCACAATCGACTTATCGCAGTATGGCATCACCGGAGCAAAGGTGATCCACAATCCCAGCTGGGACCAGCTCTTCATCGACGAGACCAATCCCGACCTGACAGGTTATGAGAAGGGTCAGAACACAGAGCTTGGCGCAGTAAACGTAATGACCGGCATCTACACCGGCCGTTCGCCCAAGGACAAGTTCTTTGTAATGGACGACACCTCGAAGGACACTATCTGGTGGACAACCGACGAATATAAGAATGACAACAAGCCCATCACTCCCGCTACCTGGGATTCTCTGAAGAAGATCGCAGACAAGGAGCTGAGCGACAAGACTCTTTATGTAGTAGACGCATTCTGCGGCACAAACCCTGACACCCGTCTGGCAGTACGCTTCGTAATGGAGGTTGCATGGCAGGCTCACTTCGTGACCAACATGTTCATCCGTCCTACCGAAGAAGAGCTCGCCAATTTCAAGCCCGACTTCGTAGTACTGAACGCATCGAAGGCTAAGGTTGAGAACTGGAAGGAACTGGGCATCAACTCAGAGACTTGCGTAGCATTCAACCTGACAGAGCGCATGCAGCTCATCATCAACACCTGGTATGGTGGTGAGATGAAGAAGGGTATGTTCTCTATCATGAACTACTACAACCCCCGTCGTGGCATCGCCTCGATGCACTGCTCGGCTAACACCGACAAGCAGGGTGAGAACACAGCTATCTTCTTCGGTCTGTCGGGTACCGGCAAGACCACACTGTCAACAGATCCGAAGCGTCTGCTCATCGGTGACGACGAGCACGGCTGGGACGACAACGGCGTGTTCAACTACGAGGGTGGCTGCTATGCAAAGGTTATCAACCTCGACAAGGAGAGCGAGCCCGATATCTACAACGCTATCACACGCGACGCTCTTCTGGAGAACGTGACTGTAGACGAGAACGGCAAGATCGATTTCGCCGACAAGAGCGTTACCGAGAACACCCGCGTAAGCTATCCTATCGACCACATCAAGAATATCGTTAAGCCTTCTCGCGGTCCTGCCGCCAAGAACGTGATCTTCCTGTCGGCCGACGCTTACGGAGTACTTCCTCCCGTATCGATCCTCGATCCGGAGCAGACAAAGTACTACTTCCTGTCTGGCTACACCTCGAAACTGGCTGGTACAGAGCGCGGTATCACCGAGCCCACCCCCACTTTCTCAGCTTGCTTCGGCGCAGCATTCCTGTCGTTGCACCCCACCAAGTATGCAGAAGAGCTGGTTAAGCGCATGCAGCAGAGCGGCGCAAAGGCTTATCTGGTGAACACTGGCTGGAACGGCACAGGCAAGCGTATCTCGATCCGCGACACCCGCGGTATCATCGACGCTATCCTCGATGGCTCGATCCTGACAGCTCCCACCAAGAAGCTCCCGATCTTTGATTTCGTAATCCCCACCGCACTTCCCGGTGTAGATCCCGCAATCCTGGATCCGCGCGACACTTATGCTGACGCAGCAGAGTGGACCAAGAAGGCTACAGCCCTGGCTGAGAAGTTCATAAACAACTTCAAGAAGTTTGAAAACAACCCTGCCGGCAAGGCTCTCGTAGCTGCCGGACCTCAGCTCTAATAAGCTGACCCACAAGGGTTAAGATAATCCTAATGAGCGGCCGCGCCAATTGGTGCGGCCGCTCTTCATTTTTCTATTTCCCGGCCGAAAAATAGAAAAATATATTGCCGGAAGGGGTTGAGAGCGAGAAATTTGCTAATTTTGTATAAGATATGAGAGACATGAGGAGACCAATCATAGACAAGCGCATGGCGATATGCCTCGGGGGCGCGTGGATTCTGATACTGGTGTTTGACGTGGTGTGGAGTGCGGGAACGACATTCCGCGGCATGTCGGCGGTTCAGACGTGGCTTAACTCACTGTTACTGGCGCTGTTAGTCAGCCTGCCGTATGTGCTGACCCGGAGGGTGTGGGTACAGGGGGGCATGATGGTGGTCACGGGGTTGCTACTGGAGGCCAACCTGATGTACTGCCGTACTTACAACGCTGCGATACCTGCCGACAACTACCTGTTTGCCAGCAATTTAACTGACTTCAGAGCGAGCGTGGCGGACGCGCTGCGCTGGCCGGACCTCGGGCTGGCAGCTGTGATCGTGGCTACGGTATGGATGGCATATTCGGTGCCGAAGGTAAGGGGGCGTTTGCGGCTGACGGGCTATATGGCTGGTACTGTGTGCGTTGGCGTAGTGTGCTGGTTGGTGACTCTGCCCTACGGGGGTATGAGGAGGCATATAGAGACTCTGACGGAGTCGTGCTACTATCTGACCACTCCCCCGGTGCTGTATACGATACCGGGAGTGATACTTGCGGGGTGTAACAGCAGTGATGGTGAGGAACTTACGTCGGAGATCCGAGAGGAGATTGAGAACTGGATGAAGGAGAAGGAGCGTCAAAGACCATTTATATCGCTCGCTGACAGCACGTTACGGCGTAAAAACCTGGTTGTGATACTTTGCGAGAGTCTGGAAAGCTGGCCGATAGGTTCAAAAATCGGTGGAATAGAGCTTACTCCGAATCTGAACAGACTGGTCGAGGACACGACTTCGTTCTATGCCGCGCGGATGCTGACGCAGGTTGCGGCGGGCCGGTCGATAGACGCGCAGTTGCTTTTGAGCGCGGGTATGCTTCCGATGGAGAAGTCGGTGTATGCGATGAGGTATCCGGAGCGGACGTATCCGTCGCTGGTGAAGGCGATGAGGGGGAAGGGTATGGAGCGGTCGTACATAGTGACGGCGGACAAGCCGACGACGTGGAACCAGAGCCGTGTGGCGGCGGCCTTCGGTGTGGACACTTTGCTAACGAGCGGAGACTGGCGGCGGGGTGAGATGATAGGCAATCCGGCAAAGCTTTCGGACCGGGAGCTCGTAAGGCAGTCGATAGAGAAGATGAGGAGCGGTGAGATATGGCCCGAGGGAGAGCATGCGTTTGTGGAATGGGTGACTTATTCGGGGCATAATCCGTTCAGACTTCCGGAGGAGCTGCGGGACAAGGAGCTTGATGGAGTGATACCGTCATCGTGGCCGGGGCGTCTGGCTGACTATGTGAGGATGGTGCACTATACGGATGGTGCGATAGGCGAGCTGGTGGATTATCTGCGGAGCCGGAGTGACGCTGACAGCACGCTGATACTGATAACGGGTGACCATGAGGGTCTGGGAAATGACCGTGGGGCGATGCACAAGTCGTCGGGTGGCCTGGTCGACAATGGGGGATATACGCCGTTTCTGCTGGTGAACTCGCCTGTCGCAGGGCGGATGGATGCGGAAATGGGACAGATAGACATGTATCCGACGTTGCTGAGTCTTTTAGGTCTGGAGGATTACGGCTGGAAGGGTATGGGTGAGAACATACTGGCGGAGAGGCGTGTACCGATAGCTATATCATCGCTGACCATGGAAATGGTCGGCGATACGGCACATGTGCCGTCGGCGGGTATTGAAAATGTGGTGAAAGCCCGTCATATCAGCGACATAATGATCCGGACGGATGCTCTGAAAGGAATATTCTGACAATAAAGGGGATATTTCGCAAAGCGGGCACCGGCAGAAGCATTATCTTTGCAGATGAAAAATAAACTGATAACAGAAAAAAAGGATATGAACAGAATATTGACAGCGATAGCGCTAATGGCCGGATGGGCCATGACTGCATGGGGTGATAATCCTACAGTGGCGGGGAACAGCCGCATAACGTTTATAACGGACAATCTGGTCAGGCTGGAGTATGCAGAAGACGGAAAGTTTCTGGATGACTCCACTCTGTTTGCGGTGAACCACACCCCTGCTGCGGGAACTGATGTAAAAACGGAGCGTGAGGGACGGAAGTATATCTTCACTACAAAGGCGATGAGGGTGGAATATGACGCTGACGGGATGCCATTCGGCCAGAACAATCTGAAGGTGACATGGATGCAGGATGGCAAGCAGAAGCGCTGGCGACTGTCGGATGAGCAGCGCCGCAATCTGCATGGGCCGGTCGTGACTCTTGACGCGGTCGGGGAGCCGATAGAGCGTATGGAGGGCCTGCTGAGCCGCGACGGGTGGTATATGATAAACGATACGGGCAAGGATGTAGTGAAGGACGGACGCCTGAACTACCGTGACAGGAAGCATGTGCAGGATCTGTATCTGTTTGTGTATGGCAAGGACTACAAAAGCGCGCTGAAATCGCTGGGCGCGGTGAGCGGGAAGGTGCCGATGACGCCGAAGTATGTCCACGGTTCGTGGTACTGCCGATGGTGGGCTTATACGGCTGATGACTACCGTGAGATAGTAGCGGGATACAAGGAGCATGATTTTCCGATGGATGTGCTGGTATTTGACATGGACTGGCACCGCAAGGATGGGAAGATAGGAACGGGACACGCCTCGACCCGTGGCTGGACAGGCTACAGCTGGAACAAGGATCTGATACCGGATCCGGAGGGTCTTCTGCAGGAGCTGCGTTCGCAAAACATATATGTTACGTTAAACGATCATCCGCATGACGGGATCCGTCCGCACGAGGATATGTATGATGCGTTTATAGCGGATCTGGGTGTTGACACGGTACTTACAGGGGTTCCGGTTTTTGACGCGGGGAATCCTGAGTACATGCGTGCATTTTTCAAGCATGCCCATGGTGAGAGCGAGCGAATGGGCGTGGCTTTCTGGTGGCAGGACTGGCAGCAGGACTATGCGTTTCCGATAGTGCGAGGAACGACAACGAAGCATGTGCCGTGGCTGAACAAGCTGTATTATGATGATTCGCGTAAGGACAACAAACGCGGCATAGGGTTTGCACGCTGGGGCGGATGGGGTGACCACCGTCATCCGATACAGTTTTCGGGAGATGCAGTAGGCAACTGGACGATGCTTAATTTTGAGATAGATCTGACGACATCGAGCGGTAACGCGGGGTGTTTTTACTGGGCCCACGACATAGGGGGCTTCTATGATGGTCTGGACAAGGAACTTTATACCCGCTGGACGCAATTCGGGTTGCTCAATTCGTCGTTGAGAATCCACTCGGTGACCGGAGAGAATATGGACCGTCGCCCGTGGCTGTGGGGTGAACGTGAGGAAAACGCGATGCGGCGTGTGTATCATCTCCGGTCGGAGCTGATGCCTTACATATATTCGAGTGTAAGGGAGTGTCATGAGGATATGCTACCGCTGAACCGAGGTCTGTATATAGAGTATCCTGATGATGAGGAGTCGTATAAGAGACCGGGGCAGTTCATGTTCGGAGACCTGATACTTGGCGCTCCGGTAGCCGAGGCCGGCGAGGGCGCAGACATGACAGTAGAGAAGGAGGTTTACTTTCCCGGGGGTCAGGACTGGTACAGTCTGTTCAACGGGAGGCGCTATGCGGGCGGAAGCACACAGATTGTAAGTACTCCGCTGGAGGAGTCGCCGGTATTTGTGAAAGGTGGCTGGGCGCTTCCGATGCAGCCATACAGCGAGAGGATGGCATCGACACCGCTCGAAGAGCTGAGGGTGAGATGCTACCCCGGCACACCGGGGTGTGAGAATGTTTACACGCTCTATGAGGATGACGGACTGACTGAGGACTATAAGCGCGGCCGCTACGCCAAGACCGCACTGACGTATAGGAAGGATGGGGACGTGACGGAAGTAAGAATAGGCGGGTGTGACGGTGAGTATGACGGTCAGCCGCGGAAACGGTCATACCGTGTGGAGCTTCCGGGTGTGAAGACGGCAAGCAGGGTCGAGGTTAACGGCAAGCGAGCCAAATGGCGGTATGACGGTGAGATAGACGGGATGGTGATAGAGGTGAGAAGCACTGATATACGTAGACCGGTAAGTGTGAGGGTCAGGGATTGACAAGAGGTTGATCTATCGGGCAGGGCTGATCAGAACCTGCCCGATAGGCCGCTGAGGTCGATTGGTGTGGAGTATAATACAGGAGGCAATAGTATTATTTTACTGCAAATGACATATTGAATATGTTGGGATGATTTTTATTTAATTCAATGACTGAATTGACTAAAACGGAGAAACAGTTGGAAACAGGAGGGGATAAACTCAGTTTTTTGTAGAAAACGGAGTTATAATCGCAAAAATTTGTACCTCTGGATTCTCTTAATCGTGATTTTTTGTATCAGGTACATGAGAAATCCACTAAAAAAACAGCTTAAATCAGGCATAATACAAAAACAAATAGCTATATTTGTAAAATAATACCAAATACAGCGCCGAAAATGATATTGGAAATCGCTCTCACCAATTTCTTCTCGCTGAATGAGAAGGTGACTCTGGACTTGCAGGCTGCAAATCTCCATACAAAAGAAGCCCGTACTCTTGCCGACAACACGTTCTCTGTCGGCAACGAACGTCTGTTGAAAACAGTTGCCATTTACGGGGCCAACGCCTCCGGCAAAAGCAATATTATCAAAGCTATCAAGGCTTCGGTGGATATGATTTTGCAGTCGCATAATTTCAACGAAGGTGATTCATTCGGGTTCAAACCTTTCAAGTTCGGCTCAGCTGATGCACCGAGTGAGTTCTATATTCGTTTTCTATTGGATGGAATTGAGCACGAGTATTCGTTTTCCTGCACCCGAAATGAAGTCATTACTGAGAGCCTTTATCATTATCCCAAAGGGCGCAAGGCTTTGATTTTCTCACGCGACGAGCGTAAGGAAGGAGGTAAAAAAGACAAGTATGAATTTACAACCGTTATCCGTCGTCCGCTCGATGTTGCTAACAACACCTCACGCAAGACACTTTTCATATCCCGCGCAAGTCAGATGGATCGAGAGAAAGCAAAAGAGGTGTACCGCTGGTTTAATGAGCAGCTTGTGTTCAGCTATCGCGGAAAGACAACTATCGCCATTGACCGTTTTCTCGGAGATAACAAAGATGCTGTGCTTCGGGTATTGAAGGCTGCCGACAGCGATATTGTTGAATTTTCATTCAAAGACGGAGAATTGACCACGTTCCACCGTCGCAATCCGTCATTGCCGTTTGACTTCAATACGGAGGAATCTGAGGGTACTAAAATCCTGTTCAAGATAATGCTGACGGTAATGGATGTTGTTCGGAATAACAAGGTGATGTTCCTTGATGAAGTTGAAACAAGTCTGCACACACGACTTGTGGAATACCTGATAAATCTGTTCCACACAAGTAAATCAGCGCAGTTGGTATTCACTACCCACAACACACATCTTCTTGACATGACACGTTTCCGCAAGGATCAGATATTCTTTGTCAACAAACGCGAGGACGGTTCATCCGACTTATATTCGCTCTACGACTATAAAGACTTCCGAGAGAAGATGGATTTGGAGAAAGCCTATCTTCAGGGACGTTTTGACGCGGTGCCATACGTTAACGAATTTGATAAATTCTGATATGGCACGCAAGGCAAAACAACCGAGAGGAAAGAAGATGAACCAGACGTTCTTCGTATTTTGCGAAGGTAAAACTGAGGCGGCATACGTTGACTTGCTACGGCGTAGTTTCCGTGTGCCGATGGAAATTATAGCCCGTGTCAGCGACTCAAACATATCCCAGCCGTATATAGATAGATGCAAAAGAGAGCGTTTCACCACAAACGAGGATAAGACATTTATCATGTTCGACCTTGATGTGCCGGGGATGCTTGAACGGTTACGCAAAATCAAAGATACAGTATTGCTGCTCTCCAATCCATGTGTGGAATTTTGGTTTCTGCTTCATTACAGGGATGTTGCCTCAGAGCTTACCTCCGCTGAATGTGTTGCGCGTTTAAGGAAACTTGATGGGGAATATGCCAAGGGCACGTTCTCCACTCCTATGAAAAAGATGTTGATTGAGAATATTGCTTACGCTACCAATAGAGCGGTGGCAAAAATACCTTACTCCAATCCATCATCAACCGTCCATCTGCTGACGAATGAGATACTAAAAAAAATGTGAGGGAGTAAATTCTCTGACAGGAAAATTGTTGACAATCCAATCATACATCATTTATACACGCTAAACAACTAAGTAGAATAGAGCATAGATATTGTTTTAACATATATTAGGCGAGGGAGTGGCCGGGATGGAGTAAATTTGCATAATCAAGAGGAAGGGAGTGGCTGCCCGCTTTGATTAATAAACCAAAAAGATCACAATTATGAAATTCAGGTATACAGCTTTTTTACTCGTGATGTCGGTGGCGGTAAATATATCCGCCAGGACGTATCAGAAAACGGATCATGGCGTGAATGCCAGGACAGATCGGATGGATGTGAACGTGGAGTTCTATTCGCCGACGATAGTGCGTGTGATGAAGTCGCCAAGCGGTGTGGGTGTGAAAAAGGAGAGTATGTCGGTCATAATGGAGCCAAAACGGACAGCGCTGGCGATTGAGGAGAGTGGCAATCGCCTGATGATGAGGAGCGACAGCATAGTTGTGTCGCTCGACATGGAGACGGGCAGGGTGCAGTATGCGCGTCGGGACGGAAAGGTGCTGCTAAAGGAGAAGGATCATGGGACGCAGTTCACACCGGTGGTGTATGGCGGAGAGATTACGTACGAGGTGCGCCAGGCTTTCATGCTTGACGAGGATGAGCCGATCTACGGTCTGGGGCAGCAGCAGACGGGTCGCATGAACCAACGCAACCAGAAGGTGGTGCTGCGTCAGGAAAACCAGGTGACGTCCATACCTTATATCCAGTCGGTAAAGGGGTATGGGGTGTTCTGGGACAATTGTTCGGTAACGACATTCACGGACAATCCTGAAGAGACGGCCTTTGAGTCGGAGACCGGAGGGTGTTCGGATTATTACTTCATGTATGGCGGAACGGCCGACGGTGTGATCAGGGAGATGCGGGAACTGACGGGCCAGGTGCAGATGAATCCGCTGTGGACGTATGGCTTCTGGCAGTCGAAGGAGCGATATAAAAGCCAGAAGGAGCTTGTGGGTGTGGTGAAGAAGTACAGGGAACTTGGTGTGCCTCTTGACGGCATAATACAGGACTGGTGTTACTGGGGGACAGATTATGCGGACTGGAATGGTCTGCGTTTCAATAATCCGGAATATCCGGACCCGCAGCGTATGGTGGATGATGTGCATGGGCTGAACGCGCATATAGCCATATCGATATGGCCTCAGTTTGGCAAGAATACGGAGGTATACAAGGAGTTTGAGTCGAAGAACATGCTTCTGCCTTTTGATCTGTGGCCGGATTCGGTGAGGGCGTATGATGCGTTTAATCCGGAGGCAAGAGAGATATATTGGAGGTATCTTGAGAAGAACATCCATTCGCTGGGGATTGATGCGTGGTGGATGGACGCGACAGAGCCTCAGCTTCATGACAAAGATGAGAAGAAATTTGACACCAAGATATATGGTGGAATGTACCGGAGTGTTGCGAACGCCTATCCGTTGGCGACGGTAGGTGGAGTGTATGACCGCACCCGAAGCAAATCGGACGGGAAGCGTGTATATATCTTCACCCGGTCGGCGTTTGCGGGACAGCAACGTTACGGGGCCAATTCGTGGTCGGGAGACATCAATTCGAGCTGGGAGGTACTGCATGCCCAGATACCTGCGGGACTGAACTTCAGCATCTGCGGCATACCCTACTGGAATACCGATATAGGCGGGTTCAAGGCGGGACCGTATCCCGACGGTGTGAAGGATCCAAGATTCAAGGAGCTGTATGTGAGATGGAACCAGTTTGGCGCATTCACGCCGATGATGCGGTCGCACGGCACATATACACCTCGCGAGATATTTCAGTTCGGAGAGCGCGGGTCGTGGGCATTCGATGCCATAGAAAGGTATATAAGGATGAGGTATATGATGCTCCCGTATGCGTATTCAACGGCCTGGAATGTGACAAGCGGCGGCGGATCGTTCATGCGTGCACTGTTCATGGACTATCCGGAAGACAAGCAGGTGCATGATATAAACGATGAGTATATGTACGGGCGGTCGCTGCTTGTGGCTCCTGTGACAAGCCCGATGTATGTGGATGATAACCGGAAGGAAGACTTCAAGACAGTGAAGACAGAGGCGGTGTATCTGCCGGGGAGCGGTGTATGGTATGACTTCTGGACCGGCGAAAAGCATGAGGGAGGGGTGACTATAGACCGTGAGTGCCCGATAGATATAATGCCAATATATGTGAGGGGCGGAAGCATTCTTCCGATAGGCCCGGATGTGCAATATGCAGAGGAAAAGAGATGGGACAATCTTGAGATAAGGATATATCCGGGAGCGGACGGGGAGTTTACGCTCTATGAGGATGAAAATGACAATTACAACTATGAAAAGGGCGTGTACAGTGTAATAAATTTCAAATGGGATGACACGAAACGTGAACTTAGCATAGCAGACCGGGAGGGAGAGTTTCCGGGTATGCTAAAGAAACGTAAGTTCAGAGTGGTGATTGTCGAGAACGGGCGCGGAAGCGGGGACCGTCTGTCGGGTAAAGCCGACAGGGTAATTCCGTATGATGGATCGGCGGTGAAGGCCAGATTGAAATAGGGCCGCCGTGGTCAATGTGCCGGCAGCCCGGTAGCATGGGTGCGGGTGGTGACGGAGGCGATGATTATGACGATGAGCGTAAGAAGCTCGGAGAGCGGTATTGCGAGCCAAAGTCCGGGGACGCCGATGATGGCCGGGAGGATGATGAATCCGGGGATCATGAAGATGATGCCCCTCAACATCATATAGGTGATGGACCGGGCGGCCCGTTCGCAACTCTGGTAGTAACAGATGAAGGTGATATTGAGGGCAAACGGGAGCGCGCACAGGCCGAGCAGTGGTAGTCCATCGGTGGCGATGGCATAGGCGGCGTCGGCGCGGTCGATGAATATGGATGTGAGCAACGGCGCTCCCAACCACATGGCGAGAGAGATGAGAATTCCGCAGAGGGATGCGGTGACGAGGGCGATGTTCAAAGCCTGTCGTACGCGACGGTGCTTAGCGGCACCGTAGTTGTAGCTGATGATTGGCTGTGAGGATTGCGCGACGGCGTTGCTGATCGAGAATATGAGAGGGAAGAGGTAGCATCCGGCACTGAATGCGGCGACTCCCGGTTCGCCGAGGCATGAGAGGAAGGTATAGTTTCCGGTGACCATCATTATGCCAATGGCGAGTTCGGCTATGAATGTAGCGAATCCTACTTTGGCCATGTAGCCGACGTTACGGATGGAGAGGCGAAGGGATTTCGGGGACAGACGGAGGGGATAGAAGCGGAGCTTGTCGGCGAAGAAGATGAAGTAGATGATGACCATGAGCCCGGCGACGATGCATGAGATCGAGGTGGCCATAGATGCGCCTTTGATTCCGAGGGCGAGGGGATAGACCATATACCAGTCGAGGAAGATGTTGAGGATTGCGGCGACAATCTGCACGCTCATGGCGTAGCGCGGGGATCCGTCGAGCCGGATCAGCATCATGCCGGCGCACTGGAGGTAGAAGAACAGAAGTCCGGGAAGCAGCCAGAGGAGGTAGTCGGTGGCGAGGTGTTCGAGGGCTGGGCTGCATCCGAGCATGTAGAGGAGCGGGCGTGTGAAGATGAGCGAGGCTATAATGACAAGGGCGAATATGACCGCGCCGGCAATGTAGGCCTGAGTCATGATGATACGCGCGGACTTGATATTGTTTTCGGCAAGGCGTATGCCTCCAATGACAGATGCACCGATGCCGAACATGAGTCCGATTCCGGCGCAGATGAGGAAAAGCGGCGCAACAATGTTGACGGCTGCCAGGGCGTTGCTACCGACTCCGTGTCCGACGAACATACCGTCGCAGAAGTTGAGGATGGAGTTGAAGGCCATGCCTATGAGCGTGGGGAAAAACATGGCACAAAAGAGCCGGTTGATCTTTCCGTTGCCAAAGTCGAGTCTGTCTCTTTGCATTGGTGTATGATGTGTAGAAAATAACGGGTTGCAAAGTTAATGATAGTATGCGTAACGGGAATGGTGGAAATCCATACAATCGTGGTACTTTTCGTGAATACAGACAGGATAAAGGGTGAGGCGGATCTTGTGAATGAGGCGGAAGATATGTAAATTTGCAGAGAAACACAGTACCGGCAATGATGAACGACAGAAACAGACGGAAATATAGCACGGGCATAATGCACGGCGGCGTGGAGGATGGCCTGAGAAGCGGTAGGCCGCTGAGTGCCGACGGGTGCCTGATAATGCTGTGCAGACGCGGGTGTGCGGATGTGACGATAAATTCGCGCAGATATGTTGTGGAGCCAGGGAGCGTGTGTATGATAACGTTTGACATGGTTGCCGCAGTGGCAGGATGTTCGGAAGATTTCGAGGCATATTACGTGAATGTGGATTTTGATGAGGCGCAGGATATATTTTTCGTTCTCAACTCGAACAGTTTCTGGGAATTTGTGTATGGATCGCCCGTGTTCCGGCCTGAGGGTGAGACGGCCGAGGCTGTGGCGCGCTGGTTCGGGTCGGTGGCGTGGACAAGCGAGCGGTGCACGCGGGACACGGCGGAGAAGGTGCTGCACAACGAGGTTGAGAATCTGATGATTGTGATGTCGGACGTGATCGAATCGAAGTGTGGCGAAAGCGGGCGATATCAGCAAAAGAACCGCGGATGGGCGATAGTGACGGAGTATATAGGTCTGCTGAACCGGTATTATGCCCAGCATCATGACGTGAACTTCTATGCGGACCGGCTGAATATATCGTCGAATTATCTGAACCTGATAGTGAAACGGAATATAGGGACTACGGCCAAGGAGCAGATAAACATACAGCTGGGCCTTGTGGTGAAAATGCTTCTTGACACAACAGATCTGACGGTGAAGGAGATAGCGGAGCGTCTGCATTATGACGATCCGTCGTATCTGTGCCGTATATTCAGGAAACAGAACGGCATGTCGCCGCTGGAATACAGAAACAAGACGAGAATACGCGAGGCGGGAGGCAGGTAAAGAAAAAGACGGCCGGACCGGTGGTTGATACCACGTGATCCGGCCGTAAACCGTCATTATTTTACAGGCGGGGGGATGGATCAGTTGCCACATCCGCAGCCTGCATCACCGCAGCTGCCGCCTTCGCCGCAACCGCAGGAGTCGCCGCATGAGTCGCTACCGCAACCACAGCCGCAGCCAGTGGCCGGCTGGAGTTCTTCAGGAGTAGCGTCGCGTACGGTAATGATGCGTCCCTTGAAACGGACGTCCTTACCGGCGAGGGGGTGGTTGAAGTCCATCTTGACTTCGGTGGGGGTAACTTCGTCGACGATGCCGGTGATACGGAAACCGTCGGCTGTCATCATAGGCAGAGCAGCACCGGGCTTGATGACAGATTCGTCGAACTTGCCGTCGATCTCGAAGACGTCGCGCGGGAGAGTAGCGATCTGCTCGGGGTCGCGAGGACCGAAAGCCTGGTCGGCAACTACCTTGACGTCGAACTCACCACCGGGCTCAAGGCCGTCGATGGCTTCCTCAAGGGGGCGGATCATGCCGCGTGTGACACCGAAGACAATCTTTTCGGGATCGGAGGTATCGGTCTGATGAACGAGAGTCTCAGTACCGTCGGGGGCTATCTCATAGAGGTCGTAGCCGAGCTCTACATATTTGCCGGGTTGAATTTTTTCCATAATGATATCAGTTGGAATAAGCGGGGAAACGATTCCCCGCTAAAGAGGTAACAAAAATCGTGCCGAAATGTTGGAATGTGTCAGGTGTCACACTGGAGTATCTGACGGGCGCGTTCGAGATCGCGCTGAAAAACGAGTATACGCGCACCGGAGACGGGTGTTCCGATGGGAGTGTAGAGAGCGGCGAGGCCGTCGATCACCTGACAGGGGATGCCGGCATCGCGGAGAGCCCCGAGGGCTACATAGGCATCAGTGACATTGTCGAAATAGCCTATCTGGACGAGTTGGTCGGAATTAGACATGGCAGAAGAGAATAAAAAGTGATGGATGAAAGGATCAGTGAATACCCCGCTTATCGAGAGCCTCGCGGTATCGGCGCGCGTTGGCGAGGTGGGTGGGATAGTCGGTGGCGAAGTTGTGGCGTCCGGAGAAGTCATCGCGTGCGCACATGTAGATATAGTCGTGGTCAGGGGCATTGAGCACGGCATCGATCGCAGATGCCTCGGCCACACGTATCGGCCCCGGGGGTAATCCGGGGTTGAGATAGGTGTTGTAGGGCGATTGGATGGCGAGGTGTGAGGCGTTGATGCGCCTGAGCGAGAAATCGCCTGTTGCAAACTTGACGGTAGGATCGGCCTGAAGCTTCATGCCGCGGCTGAGCCGGTTGAGGTAAAGCCGGGCCACGAGAGGACGCTCGTCGGACACGGTGGTCTCTTCCTCGACGATCGACGCTATAACGGCAGCCTGGACGGGTGTGATATTGAGTTCGGCGGCCTTTGCGCGGCGTTGATCGTTCCAAAACCGGTTGCGGTAGTCGAGAAGCCGTGTGACAATCTGGCGTGGCGATGATGTCCAATACATCTCGTAGGTGTCGGGGATGAATGCCGCGGGAAACTCGTCGGGGCCGAATCCTGCCTGCGGCAGGACGTCACGGCATGCTGTGATAAAACTGTCGGAGGGGCACTCGAGACGTGCGGCTACACGTTCGGCAAGCTGCGGAAGAGTGCGGATATTGTTGAATGACAGCCTGATGGGGGTCTGCGCCCCTTTTACCATACGCCTGGCGGAACGCGCCAGGCTCTGTCCGGGCTCGACAAGATAGGCTCCGTGTGCAGCCTGAGGGGTGCCACCCTGCAGTCGCCAGAGCATATACACTTTGTCGCCCTCGGCTGATCCGAGTGAGGAGCGCAAGGAGTCGCGCACAGAGTCGCTGGTGGCGGTGGCTGGGAGGTAGAACCACTTGGCCTCGCCACTGTGTGTGGAGAACAGGATCATGGCCGCCGCGACCAGGACGACCACCAAGGCTATGACCGAGATGACAAAGGCGACGGCATGGCGCGACAACCAGGCCGATACAGCGGCAAAGAGTGAGGAGTGATGTGTGGATTTATGCTTCATAGGCACAAAATTAGCGACTTTTTCCAAAGTCGGAGGTTGCGTTAACTACTTTTTTGAGGGTTGAAACGGCATAAATGACAAATTGTGCGTAACTTTGGGATACAGAACTCATCTACGCTTAACAAACAGGCCATAACTGCCGGTAAGAGCGTAGATAAGTGTGAAGTCAAGAAGACATAGAGATCACCAATCCGCACATCGCAGAAACGGGATGGAGCGGAAGATAAGAACCGCGCCAATCAATTCCGGACTATGGAGGAACAGTATAACCAGCCAATCATCGCAGAAGAGGAAACCGCAGCCGCCGCAGCCGCTGAAAACATCTATACCGAAAACGAAATAATAACACTCGAATGGCAGGAACATGTTCGTCGCCGTCCGGGAATGTATATCGGTAAACTTGGAGACGGCACCAGCGCTGATGACGGAATATATGTGCTCCTGAAGGAGGTTGTCGACAACAGCATAGACGAGTACATGATGGGCTACGGCAAGCAGCTGACGATCGACTTCGACGAGAAGAGCGTGAGTGTGCGTGACTATGGCCGCGGCATACCCTTGGGCAAGCTGGTCGACGCATCGTCGAAGATGAACACAGGCGGCAAGTATGACAGCAAGGCCTTCAAGAAATCTGTGGGACTGAACGGTGTAGGAATCAAGGCGGTGAACGCGCTGTCGACAAGATTTGTGATAGAGAGCTACCGCGACGGCCAGTCGAAACGTGTGGAATACAGCTGCGGCCGGATAGTGAGCGAGGGTGATATAGTGAGCACTGATCAGCCCAACGGCACATACGTGAGTTTCACGCCCGACGAGTCGATATTCCGGGATTACGCCTACAGAGAAGAGTTCATAATGCCGTCGGTGAAGAACTATACGTTTCTGAACACCGGTCTGGCGGTGGTGGTGAACGGGCAGAAGCACATATCGCGCGATGGCCTGCTGGATCTACTGCGCGAAAACATGACCAACGAGCCACTCTATCCCATAATACATCTGAAGGGCCAGGACATTGAGGTGACGATAACCCACGCCCCGCAGTATGGCGAGGAATTCTACTCGTTTGTGAACGGACAGCACACAACTCAGGGAGGCACCCACCTGTCGGCATTCAAGGAGGCGGTGTCGAGGACAATCAAGGAATTTTTCCAGCGCCCCCAGTTTGAGTACTCCGACATAAGAAACGGGATGGTCGCAGCGATCTCGATCAAGGTAGAGGAACCGGTATTTGAATCGCAGACAAAAACGAAACTTGGCTCACGCGACATGGGCCCGGACGGTCCGACGGTGGCAAAATTTGTGGGCGATTTCATAAAGAAGGAGCTTGACAACTATCTCCACCGCGAGGAGGAAACAGCCAAGGTGATACTGAAGACCGTGCAGGAGAGCGAACGGGAGCGTAAGGCGATGGCCGGCGTGACCAAACGCGCCCGCGAACAGGCCAAGAAGATAAGCCTTCACAACAAAAAGCTGCTGGACTGCCGTGTGCACCTGAACGATAACCGCGGAAGCGATGAGAAGAAGCTGATGTCGTCGATATTCATAACCGAGGGCGACTCGTCTGCCGGAAGTATCACCAAGATAAGAGATGTAGAGACGCAGGCGGTGTTCTCACTCCGCGGCAAGCCTAAAAACACTTATGGCAAGACCAAGAAAATGGTGTATGAGAACCTGGAGTTCAATCTGCTGCAGGCGGCCCTGAACATAGAGGACGGTCTTGACGGACTGAGATATAACCGGGTGATCATCGCCACGGATGCGGATGTCGACGGCATGCACATAAGGATGCTGCTGCTATGCTTCTTCCTGCAGTTCTTTCCGGAGCTGGTGAAGAAGGGACATGTGTATATATTGCAGACACCGCTGTTCAGGGTGCGCAACAAACAGGCCACGCGCCGGTCGTCACGCAAGAAAGCCGGAGATGCTCCGGAAGAGGTGTATTACTGCTACAGCGATGCGGAGCGGCTGAGCGCCATAGAGAAACTTGGAAACAATGCCGAGATAACCCGATTTAAAGGACTTGGCGAAATCAGCCCTGACGAATTCAAGGGTTTCATAGGTCCTGACATACGTCTGGACCGCGTAGGTCTCCACAAAGAGGACGGTGTGGCTGAGATGCTTCGTTTCTACATGGGCAAAAATACTATAGAACGCCAAAACTTCATAATAGACAATCTCGTTGTAGAAGATGACTCCCAGATATCCTGAAAAGCCGTACAAACAGCGGACAGCCCTGTTTCCGGGATCGTTCAATCCATTCACCCGCGGACATCTGTCGATAGCAGAACGCGGTGCCGGACTGTTTGACAAACTCATAATAGCCATAGGTGTCAATGCCAACAAAGCGGTTGACAAGGAGGCGATTGAACAGCGGATAGCCGACATAAGGCGTGCTACAGCCCATATAGCCAATGTGGAGGTGATAAGCTACAGCGGTCTGACTGTAGACGCCGCGGCAGAAGCCGGGGCAGGCTATATACTGCGCGGGGTAAGAAGCGTAGGCGACTTCGAGTATGAGCGTCAGATAGCAGACGTGAACCGCCAGCTGAGCGGCATAGAGACCGTGGTCATCTTCGCAACTCCTGAACTTACCTCAGTAAGCTCGTCGATAGTGAGAGAGCTGCAATCGTACGGCCGGGATGTGTCGGAATACTTGCCATGAGATGGCATAGATATATTGAACAATAGACAACCAAAACAGAACTTATGAATATACGTAACATAGCCATATCGGCCGTAGCAGTGCTTGCCGCTACGCTCATGGCAGTGCCGAGCGGTATAGCCCGCGACCGGCAACAGCCACAGAAACAACCGGAACTGACCCCAGACCGCAAGATAGCCGTGATAACACAGATAGTGGAAAGCTTCTATGTAGACACGGTGAACGCCAACAAAATGGTAGAAGAGGGCATAGTGGCGATGCTGAAGACGCTCGATCCTCACTCGACCTACACCAACGCCGAGGAGACAAAGGAGCTGACAGAGCCGCTTCAGGGCAACTTCAGCGGCGTCGGCATACAGTTCAACATGCTGACAGACACACTGTATGTGATACAGACCGTAGCCGGTGGCCCTTCGGAAAAGGTAGGTATACTTGCCGGCGACAGAATACTGATGGTGAACGACACGCTGATAGCCGGCGTGAAAAAGCCTAATGCAGAGGTGATAAAAATGCTCCGTGGCCCGAAGGGTACGGAGGTCAACGTGAAGGTGAAGCGCGGTAATGAGCCGGAGCTGATCGACTTCAGGATAGTGCGCGACGATATACCCATCAACAGTGTCGACGCTGCATATATGGCAGATGACAAGACAGGCTACATACGCGTGAGCAGGTTTGCAGAATCGACAGGCGATGAATTTGTCGAGGCGATGAACAAGCTTCTGCGCCAGGGCATGAAGAATGTAATAATCGACCTGGAAGACAACGGCGGCGGCTATCTGGTATCGGCGTTCAACCTGTCGAGCATTTTCCTTCCGAAAGATGCACCGGTAGTATATACCGAGGGTCTGCGCCAACCCCGCACAGCATACGACAACCAGCAGCCGGGCCAGTTCACTGACGGGCGCGTCGTAGTGATGGTGAACCAGTATTCGGCCTCGGCAAGCGAGATTCTCGCCGGTGCGCTTCAAGACAATGACCGTGCCGCCATAGTAGGCCGCCGCACTTTCGGCAAAGGCCTTGTGCAACGCCCATTCCCCCTGCCTGACGGCTCGATGGTGCGCCTGACAACCGCTCACTATTATACTCCGTCGGGCCGCTCGATACAAAAGCCCTATAATGCCGGTGACACCGAGGACTATTCAATGGACATGAGACGCAGGTATGACTCCGGCGAACTGTTTAACAGAGACAGTATCCACGTGAACGACTCTCTGAGATATTATACGCTACGCCTGCACCGCCCTGTATATGGCGGCGGAGGCATAATGCCCGACAGATTTGTGGCCGTAGATACGACCGGCTATTCGACTTACTACCGCGATCTGACAGCCAAGGGCATATTCAACCGATATACGCAGAACTATGTGGATGCCCACAGAAAACAGATCCAGAAGGCATACAAGACCGATGCGGCTTTCATGAAAGGCTTTGAAGTGACCGATGAAATGCTGAAGGAATTCACCGATCTCGGCGAGAAAGAGGGTGTGCCGATGAACGAGGAGCAGTTTGCTATAAGCCGCGACGGCATCCGCACAATAATCAAGGCTCTGATAGGACGCGACGTGTATGAGCAGTCGACCTACTACCGCATAGCCAATGAACTCAACCCGACCTACCGGGAAGCACTGAGACTCATAAACTCGGATGACTACAACAGCATCCTTCAATAGAAACAGGCTGTCAAAACTGACTGTCCGATAAACGAAGAATGGCGACCAGATCTGGTCGCCATTCTTCGTTTATCGTGATACTTACGGACGGTAGGCTCCGGCCCTAATCACGTCGGGCGGAGGTATAGTGGGATTGCGAGAACCCCAGTCGCGGCCTACCGATGACGACCGCAGGATATTGTAGATAATTCCACCGACATCAACACCTATCTCGGCTCCCGAATCGGTGCGATAATACGGTATGAGCATCGGCTGTGTCTGCCAGTGACCCGTAAGATTGGAACGGAAGCTCTGGGCACCGGCCTTCACTCCCCAATGGTCGGAAATCCTGTAGTTGAGATAGCCGCCGAAGGACGATGTAGAGGTATAGGCTGTCATGGCATATGGCATAGCTCCGGGCGATGTGTAGTATTGACCGAATACAGTCATGCTCAGGTGGTTGTTGATGCGGAAGCTGAGCGATCCGCCGGTACCGAGCGAACGCTCAAGACCGCGGAAGAACCCGTATTTCTCAACGGCTGCAAATGCGGTGAATGAGAACCGTCCGGCACCCTGCCCCATATAAAGCCGACCGGACTCGATGGCACCCATTCCTGGCATGTGGGCTATGTCAACATAACCGCCTACCATTCCGCTGCGCCAGGCGGCGATCTCGCCGGGACGCAGCCCAAGGACAATCGGGCTGAGCGCTGCAGCGACCTGGGGTGTCATAAACGGACCGGCTCCATCGGCATTGAGCACGACCGGCCGCGGCGTGAGACGCATTCCGTAGGGATTGAGCATGCCCACGCTCGCAGAATCGGTAGGATGCGACAGAGTATCCGCGACTTCTGCCACCGACTGGGCGCGGGCCGAAAAAGCGCAGCCGGCCACCGCTAACGCGATGCCGGCCGGTATAAGTTTCTTCATACTGTTACGCTTTAGATTGGTGAGAAAGAGAGATCTGTATGCCCAACCGTCAGAACTGGCGGGCTACAGCGGCATCGAGGCGGTCTATCGACTCGACACGCTCCTTTATATCACCATCAGCTCCTATGACAAAGCTGACGGGCAGTGAAAGCACATTGTAGCGTGTGAGATTCTCACTTCCGTCGGTCGGCGAATTGTATACCGCAATCCACGGAAGATTTTTTGCAGCCTGACGCCAGGCAAACTCATCCGTATCGAGCGAAACCTGAAATATCTCCAGACCCCGGTCGCGGTAGCGCTCATATATGCGGTTGAGCGAAGCATTATATGCGGGCGATGCATCTGCGCTATAGAGCGTGAAATTGAGCACCACGGGCTTGCCGTGCGACGCAACTTCCGCCAGACTCTGCAGCTGACCTTTGGCATCATAAAGCGAAATGTCAAAAAGACCCACAGCATTGGCAAGCACAGTGTCGCGCTCCGAAACAGGCTTGGTGCCACCCATGCGCTTGCGGCTCTCCACATAGAGTTTACGCAGATAAACCGTCCGCGGATCATTGGGACGCTTCTCGCTGAAAGCATTCGCCACCGCACCGATAATGCTGAGATCGCGACGGTTGGCAGGATTGAAGAGCGACACGCCACCTATTTTCTTGTTGATAAGGTAATAGCTCACTATACCCGACGGATCGCCAAGGAGCTGTGTGCCGAGTTCGCGCTTGAGTATCGAGTCCGACACGACATTGTTCAGACCAATACGTCCGGCCGATTCTATCAGCTTCTTGTCTATCTTCATCAGGAGTTCGGCAGCAGGTGTGCCGGCAAGCGTATAGTCGCTGTCAAAAGCATTGGCCTTGGCCACCACCGTCACCTGCTCGATGCTGTCAATAGGGAAGTATAGCGACTTGTCGCCGAGACGCAGACGGTATATATCGGGATAGCCGGCAGGTTCGTGGCTCATCGAGAACGTGCCGCTCGCACCGAGCTTTACCGAATCCAGAGCATACCAACGTCCGTTGGTCGAAGCTTCAAGAATCATCGTCTGGCCATCGGCTCCCTCGATGGAGCCATCGACCGTCCACAACTGACGGGAAGAGCAGGCCGAAGCCGCTACAACAAGAGCACCGGCAAGAAAAGCACCGGCACTGCGCAGGGAATTATGTAAAGCGTTGATCACTTTTCTGAAAAATTAGGCTGGCACGGCAACATTGCCGCGCAATTAATCACGCAAATATAATTAAAAAACCGTAAATTCATCCTATTTGAAGTTGAAAAATACGCTTTTTGGCCCCAACTATAACAATTAGCTCCATTTTTCGCTAAAAAAGCCCAAAAGATTTACCACTCAATTTTGTGTTCTCCACAATTCTTCGTAATTTTGCATCTACTACACAGACTGCAACAATCCATCACTACTGTTGACAGCCCGGGGCTGACCGGTTTTGACAGCGTGGACAGGCGGTGTGTAAGCATGCAGAGCTATGATGCCTACGCTCTTTAATCAGGGACATCAAAATTTCAAATGGCGAGAATAACTACGCTCTTGCTGCCTAATCGAAGCACAGTAGATCAGGCTTAATCTCCGCGACAGTCGCAGAGACAAGACATCGCCCGATTGTCGTCGTCCCGAGACTAATCGACAAGGCGGTGCAGCTAA
>CANRVB010000016.1 GCA_947643165.1 uncultured Porphyromonadaceae bacterium
GCGCTCATTTGCGATAACGCCGAAGACAAGAACAAGATCATGTGGTATGCGACGCAAGCGCGTGAGTCATACCCCTATTACCAGCATGAGGCGATCGGTTACAACTACCGGATGAGCAATATTTGTGCGGGCATAGGGCGTGGACAGATGACAGTGATCAATGATCATATAGCGCACCATAAGCATGTGCAAGAGCTTTACTGTGAGCTACTTAAGGATGTGGATGGAATTGCGATGCACTGCAATCCGTGGGCGGAGTCGGATTCCAACTTCTGGCTATGCACCGCGACGCTTGATAAGGATCTGAGAATCAAGGGACAGGAGGATGCGTACAAGCAGGTAATCACGGGTGCCGTAGGGGGTGCCGCGGGGGTTATCCATGCGGCGTCGAGTGCTGTAACTGATTGTCAGCCAAATGATAACGTCGAGGGTCTGAGGGTGTGTCTTGACAGGGCCAACATAGAGGCGCGTCCGTTATGGAAGCCAATGCACAGACAGCCAGTGTATTGCGATGCTCCAGCGTATGTAAACGGGGTCAGCGAAGATCTGTTCAAAGTAGGCATATGTTTGCCTGCGGGACCGTATGTCACGGACGACGATGTGCGCTACATTGTCGACACCATAAAGGAGAGTATCGTGTAAGGATCACAGGAAATTTTTAACGGCTGCAAAAGGAATGGCGCTTCTCTTTGAAGCGCCATTCCTTTTGCATATACGGGTGGCTGTGTCGGCTACAGGTTAAGATATTCTTTAAGGGTGTTGACGTATTCTTCAAATGCGTTGCGGCCTTGTGCTGTGACCTGGCAGACGGTTCGGGTTTTCTTTCCGACAAATCCTTTTTCGATGGTGATGTATCCGGCGGTTGAAAGTTTGTCGAGCTGGACGCTGAGGTTGCCTGCGGTTGCTTCGGTTTTTTCTTTCAGAAAGACAAAATCCGCCTGGTCAACGTTCATGAGTATTGACATTACGGCAAGACGTAGTTGGGAGTGCAACAGCGGATCGAGTTCTTTCATTTTGTCCCGGCTTTAATTTTGCGTGATATTATGAATGCGGGTAGTATAAACATGAGCAGGAAGCAGAGGATGTAGAGTGGGACTACCCAGGAGTAGAGGAGGGGTATCTGACAGAGGTTGCAGATGATGATGGCGAATCCTGAGAAGATGGAGAAGAGTCCGCCGAAGACGTAGGATTTCTCGCGGAGGAGCAATCCGCTGAAGGTAGCTCCAAGGCCAACGATGATGAATGCGTAGTAGAACATTGCGAGCCATGCCATGGGGTAGCCACATTGCTGTGCGATGAAGCAGGCGATTGTCAGTCCTATTGCAATATAACCAACGCATTTCCATAGTTCTTCGCTGATCTTGTCGAGGTAGGTCTTGGCGGTGCTATTGGCCTGCCGGCTGTTGGCGAGAATGATGTTGAGGGGGATGCCGATGACGGGTATGGCGAACCATATGAAGTTGAACCAGGGGTTATGGGTGGTTGAGAGGGTGATCCATGCGGCGGCGGCAGTGATGATGACGAGTGTGCCCCACATGACGGAGATGCGGAGGTCGGGTGAAGCTACGCGACGCTTTGTGCTTTGAATCATGGATGTGATGAGCTCCATGCTTTCTTGTGGAGTAAGTTTCTTGTCTTCCATATCCGGGAGAATTTGAGGGTTGATAAATCGGTTTATAATATAAACCATTGTCATCGGAAAAAAGAGCGGTCGCGCGTTGCCGCTCTGATTTCAGTTGCAAATTTAATACGGTTTATGATATAAACCAAATTTTGAGGTGTTTTTTTTCAAAAAAACTGCAATTGAAGAATAGATGAGGGGGTATATATAAGAGGTTCGTATTTAATTGTAATAAAGCACAGCAGGATTTAAGCGATATGTGGATTATTATTGTTATATTTGCAAGTGATAATATTTGATTACTAATATAAAATGAGGAAGGAAACTGCTGATATATTATCTCTATTGGATGGCTTTGCGCTATCTACGCCGGAGGATGATGCTATGAAAATAGCCAACGACTTCCGGCAGCGCAGAGTGGAGAAGGGGTTTACACGCAAGGATGTGGCTGAGAAATCGGGGATTGCTCTGGGAAATATTGCGCGTTTTGAGCAAAAGGGTCTTATATCGTTGAAAAATCTGATAGGTCTTGCCAAGTCGCTGGGCTATCTGCCGGAGATAAGGAATATTTTTGCAGAACCTAAATTTTCGACGATGGAGGATCTGGAATTGATCCGCAGGAACTCGGGGAAGAAGAAAGCAGATCCAAAATCAAAGGAAAGGGGTAATAATGATTGACAAACTGACTGTAGATATAAAGAAACCGCATATTTTTTTCGATGACCAAGTGACTCATTTAAAACATATTGATAATGTTCCGGCGGTTCATATCCCTTTTGGTGTAGCAAATAAATAAGTCTGGTAATTATGAATTTCGATGAATACATACGCCAAGGCGAACCGCAGCAACGGGAAAAGGGGTATGCATGGCAGACGGCAATCGGTTTGCAGGCAGTCGATAGACTGAAACCATCCGATTATCTTATAGAGACCGCACGCAAAGATATAGAGGGCGAAATTACGATTGACGAGGCGGAACAGCTTATAAAGAGCTATTACCAGTCAAAAGAAGCTCGTACACCAGAGGATGACGAAATGCATGAGGCGGATACGGCTTCGACCAATATCCGCCGGCTGCTTACCGAAAAAACCTTTGCTTTTACGCTTGTGGGGCTAACCTCGATCCATCGTAGGATATTTGACGGTGTGTTCAAGTTTGCCGGTCAGATCCGCGATTACAACATTACCAAAAAAGAGTGGGTACTGCGTGGGGATACGGTGTTGTATGTTTCAGCTCCCGACCTTCGCGATGCGATCGAATATGACTTGGAGCAAGAACGCCAGTTTGACTATTCAAAAGTGGACAGGGATGGATTAGTGAGCCACATTGCCAAATTCGTATCGGGGCTGTGGCAAATCCATCCGTTCGGTGAGGGAAATACACGTACGACGGCCGTGTTCGCGATTCTCTATCTCCGTTCTATGGGCTTTGACGTGACAAACGATTTGTTTGCAAGCCATTCGTGGTATTTCCGCAATGCGCTGGTACGCGCCAACTATCAGAATGTGCAAAAAGGCATCATGCGTAATTCAAAATATCTGGAGCGTTTCTTCCGTAATCTGTTATTAGGCGAAAACAATGAGTTGCGGAATCGGTATATGATTGTCGATTCATCCGAAGAGGATCGAATGGAACACGAAGACCGTACAAGTACCGAACAACCTGCCACCGTACAAGTAACCGAACAAGTCCGTGTTTTGCTGTCAGCTTTGTCAAGTGAACAATTATCATTAAAAGTATTGATGGGAAAAGTCGGGCTAAAGCATCGTCCGACATTTATGGAGAATTATATAAGCCCTGCTTTAGAGAGTGGTTTTCTGAAGGTGCTGTATCCCGACAAGCCTAATCATCCGAGACAAAAATACTTGCTGACGGCAAAAGGCTTGGCGCTGTATAACGAAATCAAGAAAATGCGATAGTCTGATAATTGCTGTCGTTTGTGCTTAAGCGGTGTTCGTTTTAAGCACAATAAAGAGATAATCGGGATAGGAGTACCGTGAATATGCAAAAGCACTGTGTTAGGTCTGACCTAACACAGTGCTTTTCTCGTTTTGGGGAGTTCGGCTTTATATTATCAATTTCTTGATAACTCTTTTTATTCCGCAGTGGGCCGGTGTTTTGTTGGTTATGACAGCGGAAAGGCCGATGGAGGGTTGGAGGTGGTAATAAATCGAGTACCGTCCTTAGTGGGGTGGATTTTGTTGGTAAGGAAAAATTTTTTAACTTTGCGGCTCCGATCGGTTCTTTTATGGGATGCGATCGGAGCTTTGTGGCTATTGATGGTCGAGATCGTTGTGTGTGTATGATTGTCGATGAGGTAGCGCCAATTTTGTCGAACTTTTCGACGCGGTTCTGTAACTTCTTGATGCACAACAGTGTGTGTGCTTGGGGAGGATAGGAATATTTTGCTGTGATGGGCGAGAATCTGCATTACAGGCCTGTGTGCTGTGTGAATAGGGAGCGGTTGTCGGGGGTGGATGATGGTGAGCTACGCTGGGTTGTGATGCGTTCGCTGCAAAACAAGGTAGTGGTTACGGAGACTGGGGCTGATGGCCGGGAGGTGTATGTTAAGAGGTTCGGGTATGAGAATGCGGAGCGTTTGTTCTGTGAGTTTTTCATGCCGATGAAGGAGCTGATCTCGGTTGTGAGAGGTCGGCGTGTGATACGCCGTGAGCCGGCTATAGCGGGTATGTTTTTTGTGAGGGATTCGGTGGATAGGATCAGGGAGCTTTCGACGGGGCGTCTGGGCTTTGAGCTGAAGTATATGAGGGGTCGCGGTTACAGGGAGCCGGTGGTGATAAATGATGTGGAGATGAATGTTTTCATGAGGGCTATCGGGAGTGCCGAGGAGGTGCGTTTTTTCTCGCCGGATGATAGTGATCTGTGTGGCAAGATAGGGCGGCGTGTGAGGATATATAAGGATGAGAGTTGCTTTGAGGGCAGGATAATAAGTTTCCGTGGATCGAAGCGCCGGTGGCTGCGTATAGGAATAGATGGTTTTCTGGTGGCTGAGATGGATTTTGATATCGGTGCTCTGGAGCGGTCGGGTCAGGTGATAGAGCTTCTTGATTAGAGGTTCGTGACCAGTGGAGGGATAATGTATGGATGTCTGGAGGATATTATTGCGTGTGGCGGGTGCTGCCGCGTGCAGGAGGATTGAAGAAATTATAGATAAAGATTATCTCATACGGCTATGAATGAGCCGGAGATATGAGGGTATGTGTTTTTGGAGACGAGTAGCATATATGGCATTGACACCGGGTGTCGCCGGATAGCGATATGTGTGAAGTGGCCCAGATAGGGGCTAATCATAAGATAAGTCAATTATAATCATTAGTTATGCAAGCTATTATATTGGCCGCAGGTATGGGCCGACGGTTGGGTGAATTCACAGCCGACAATACGAAATGTATGCTTGAAGTGAATGGAGTGCGTCTGATAGACCGTATGTTGGGCCAGCTCCATAATCTCAATCTGACACGTATAATAATTGTGATCGGGTATGAGGGTCAGAAGCTGAAGAATTACATATCCAAGAATTATCCGTCGTGGCCGATAGTTTTTGTGGAGAATAGTGTGTATGATAAGACTAATAACATCTATTCGCTGTGGCTGGCCAGAGGGTTTATGGCTGAGGATGAGACATTGCTGCTTGAATCGGATCTGATATTCGAGGATTCGGTGCTTGCGGCTGCGGTGGAAAGTGAATATGCGAACTGTGCTCTGATCTCCAAATATGAGACTTGGATGGATGGTACGATGGTTCGTATAGATGATGATAACAATATCGTAAATTTCATACCGAAGAAGGCATTCAAGTATAGTGATACGGATTATTACTATAAGACGGTGAATATATATAAATTCTCGAGGGAGTTTATAGTGGATCATTATCTGCCTTTTCTGGAGGCGTATATACGGGTTCTGGGCGAGAATGAGTATTACGAGCAGGTGCTACGTGTGATCACGCTGATAGATAATGCGGGTATGAAGGCGTTGCCTATAACGGGTAAGCATTGGTATGAGATAGATGATGTTCAGGATCTGCGGATAGCTGAGGCTATCTTTGCGGATCCTGAGGATAGATTAAGAAAGATACAGCATTCGTTCGGGGGATACTGGCGTTACCCGGGGATGCTTGATTTCTGCTATCTTGTGAATCCTTACTTTCCACGTGGGAGGATGATAGATGAGATGAAGGCTAACTTTGAGCCGCTGCTGCGTGATTATCCGTCGGGAATGGGTGTGAATTCGCTTCTGGCGGCAAAGTATTTCTCGCTCCGGCATGATTATGTTGTTGTGGGGAATGGCGCGGCTGAACTGATAAAGAGTCTTATGGGCTATGTAGATGGCCGGGTTGGTGTGATATATCCGACATTTGAGGAGTATCCCAACCGGCTCGCTGCGGACAGGATAGTGGCTTTCCATCCATCTTCTCCTGACTTCGCCTATACGGCTGATGATCTGATAGATTTCTTCTCGGGAAATAATAAGGTGGAGAGCCTTCTTGTGGTGAATCCGGATAATCCGTCGGGTAATTTCATAGACCGTGAGGGGCTGGACAAACTGGCCGGATGGGCGTCGGAGACGGGGGTACGTCTGATCGTTGACGAGTCGTTTGTTGACTTTGCCAGCGATGCTGCCGGCACTACGTTGCTCCACAATGAGATATTGCAACAGTATCCTACTCTGTGCGTGATGAAGTCGATATCGAAGAGCTATGGTGTACCGGGTCTAAGGCTTGGTGTTCTTGCTTCGGCTGACAGGGATATCATCAACTTCATGCGTAAGGATGTGGGGATATGGAATATAAATTCGTTTGCTGAGTTCTATCTGCAGATATACGGAAAGTATGAGAAGGACTATGCGCGTTCGTGCGATAAGTTCCGAGAGGAGAGGACGCTGTTCGAAGCCGAACTTCATTCAGTCCCGAATTTGCGAGTCATCCCATCTCAGGCCAATTACTTCCTTTGTGAGCTTGAAAATGATCTTACATCAAAAGAATTGACTTTGCGTCTTCTCACAGACTATAACATTCTGATCAAGGATTGTTCATCTAAAAAGGGTTTTCCCAGCGACCATCAGTATGTCAGAATCGCAATCCGCGACCGTAAAGATAACCACAAACTTGTAGAAGCACTCAAATCCATAATGTGATGAGATATATAACAAGCGAACAAATAGAGGATCTTCAAATCAGTCCTTCCACTTGTGTCGATTGGGTTCGGGAAGCATTTCTTATAAAAAATAGGTGCCAATTGCCTCCAAAAATCTCACTTCATCCACGTGGTAATGATTTTGTGAATACGATGCCGTGTATTTTGCCTGAGGAATATCACTCGTTCGGCTGTAAGGTTGTGACACGCATAAAGGGCCAGCATCCGGCACTCAACAGTGAGATGATGATGTTTGACACCCTTACGGGCAAGATGACCGCGCTCGTCAATACAGATTGGATCACGGCCATGCGAACGGGAGCGGTAGCGGCGTTGGCTATCAATACATTGCGACGGAGTGATGCCATGGTGTATGCTTTCGTCGGGCTTGGAGTGATCGGGCATGCCACTCTCGACTGTCTGCTTGCCACAAATATGGATTCTTCAATTACCGTACGTCTTAAACGGTATAAAGATCATGCTGAAACCACTGTTTCAAAGTACTCTCACTTCAAGAATGTAACATTTGAAATAGTCGATACGATGGAAGATCTTGTTGAAGGGGCCGATGTCGTGGTATCATGCATAACCGATGCAGATGGACTGCTTGTTGATGATACTGATTTATTCAAACCCGGAGTATTGGTTGTGCCCGTCCACACTCGCGGATTCCAGAATTGTGACACTGTTTTCGACAAGGTATTTGCTGATGACGAGGGACATGTGCGTGGATTCAAATACTTCAGCCAATTCCGTAGATTTGGCGAAATAGCTGATGTGCTCTCGGGTAAAATACCAGGGCGCGAGTCAGACTCCGAGCGCATTCTGTCGTATAACATAGGTCTTGGCCTCCATGATGTGTATTTCGCAAATAAGATCATAAATAATATGAAAAGTATTACCCCCCCCCCCTGTGTAGATATTTGATTGTTAATCTATTAAGTGCTAAGACGGCCGCATGATTATGACCAGTATAAAAACGATCTGTATATGTGGCGGCGGTGGACAATGTCATGCTATAGCGCCATGGCTTACAAATAAAGGTTACACTGTAAATATCTTGACCAGTCGTCCGCAAGAGTGGAACCGAGATTCATTTAAATATAATACTCCAGATGGTATCTCCCACATAGTTAGCCTTGGTAAAATATCCAATCAGCCGGAAGATGTAATTCCAGATGCTGATGTTGTAATATTGACGGTCCCAGCTTTTTCTAATGAGAATGAATTAAAGTCAATAAAGCCATTTCTTAAGAAGAATGCTTTCGTGGGAGGAGTATTCGCTTCAAACGGATTCTTTTTCTCTGCGGATGATGTGTTAGGCGATCAATTTCCACTGTGGGGTTTTCAGAGGGTTCCATTTATCGGAAAGGTTAAAGAATACGGAAAGGAAGGCAACATATTGGCGTATAAGACAGAATTTGTCATAGCTGTAGAGAACTGTCGTCAGGAACAAAAAGAAGCTTTCAGAAAATGGGTTGAAGCGGCATTTGGACAACCGACCAAACTAATGTCCCATTATCTAGAAGTTACTCTCTCTAACAGCAATCCTCTTCTGCATCCTGCTCGCATATATACTTGGCTAATGGGTTGGAATGGCGAAGTATTGGAAGACAATCCACTCTTTTATGAAGAATGGACAGATGAGGCGTCTCAGGTTTATATTGATATCGATTATGATTTGCATAATTTGATCAAAAAACTTCCCATAGATAATGAATGTCTTCCATATGTTTTGGATTACTATAACCAAATGGATGCCCATTCTTTAACACTGAAGCTTCAGTCGATAGAATCATTTAAAAATATCCGCATGCCGGTTAAAAAGGTTGATGGTGGGTATGTTCCTGACTTTACGAGCCGATATTTTGCAGAAGATTTTCTATACGGATTACGTTTCGTATATGATTTGTCAAAAAAATATAATGTTTCGACTCCGATGGTAGACAAAGTGTATCAGTGGGGGTTGAATCTTATTAGTAAAAATGGCGGAAACACTGGGAAGTAAAGCGGCGAAAGGAGCTATATGGGCTACAATTGACCGCTTCGGGTATCTGGGATTGCAATTTTTTGTCAATCTCATATTGGCACGTCTTTTGATGCCAGATGATTTCGGGGCTGTCGGGATGCTCTTGATCTTTATAGCGGTGTCAAATGTGCTTGTTGACAGTGGCTTTGGATCGGCTCTTGTACAGAAAAAGACTCCTACGCAGACGGATTATTCTACGGTATTGTATTGGAATATAAGTTTTTCGGTGTTGCTTTATGCTGTGTTGTTTGTGCTGTCTCCGTTGATTGCTGATTTCTTCAAATATCCGATCCTGCGGCCTGTGCTTCAGGTATATGGAATTGTGTTAATTACAAATGGAGTCAGTTCAATTCTGTTGGCCCGACTCCGCAAGCAGCTTGCTTTCAAGCAGATCGCAATTTCCGATCTCTCAGCCTATATGATAGCATCATGTATGGGTACGTATCTGGCTTATCACGGATATGGGGTATGGAGTCTTGTAGGATTGCAGATAGCCTATGGTGTGATACTGATAGGAATGTTGTGGTCAGTTTCGCGATGGAGACCGTCGCTGGAGTTCTCGAAAGAATCATTGCGCCAGCTTTTCGGATTTGGGGGTTATATAATGGCAGCCTCAATACTGCAGGAAGCATGTAAGAATCTTCAGGGAATTATAATTGGCAAAAAATTTTCGGCTACCCAGATGGGGTATTATTCCCAGGCGGCAAAGCTGGAGCAGGTAAGCAGCACATCGCTTCCGCAGGTCATTGTGCAGGTGATGTATCCGGTTTATTCTGCAATTCAGGATGATGCGGAGCGGCTGGTGAGTGTGTTGCGTATGAATATACGCGTGATCTCGTTCGTTGCGTTTCCAATTGTTTCCATTCTCATAATTGCTGCCAACCCGATCATAATAGGGCTTTATGGTGAAAAGTGGCTGCCTTCGGTGCCATATTTCCAAGTGCTGTGTGTAGGGGGATTTTTCACTTGTCTACAAAACATAAATTTCTATGCGGTAGCGGCTGTAGGAAAAAGCCGAGCTCTGTTCAGATGGAGTTTTTATAAGTGGGGATTTCTCCTTGTGGCTCTTCTTGTGGGTGCTATATTTGGAATGTATGGTATTTTATGGGGGATGGTGTTGAGCAATATCAATATCTATCTTGTCAATGCATATCTGACAGCCAAATATGTTGAACTGACATTCGCACAACAGATACTGACACTTCTTCCAGTAGCTGGGGTATGTGGATCGGCAGTGATGATTTCGCTTTTGATAACGGCAGTTGGCTTTCATTTTACAGTTGCAGTCGCTACGTTTATGATAGTGTACTTCGGTCTGAGCATACTCCTGCGGCTTAGAGCGTTGAGGGATGCGATAGCGCTTTGTCGCAGACTTATGAATCGTCGTTAATCCCTGGTTTAGGAGTATACATATGGAGTATACATATATATCAACAAAGTATTCAGTAATTAAAATCAAGAATAATAAAGGTTGATGAAGGGGCTGGCTCAGTGGAATGTGCAGCTCGTGTTAGAGTGTGTGGCATATTATGAGATAAGTTATCGTTCGATAGCTTTCGAGTGCTATGAGGTGCCACAGATCCGTCCTTTCTCACGTCCTAAAAACTGACTATGATAGATCCTGAACTACAGGCCGAACTGCGGCAGCGCTTCAATCCGGATGGGTCGGAGCTGCGAAAGATGCAATTGCGTATGCTTGAGATGCTGAAGTATATCGACCGCATATGCCGGGAAAATGATATAAAGTATTGGCTGTCATCGGGTACGTGTCTTGGCGCTGTGCGCCACGGGGGCTTCATACCATGGGATGATGATGTGGATATAGAGATGCTTGAGGAGGACTATAAGAAGTTGATCATGGTTCTTAATGAATCAAAGCATCCGTCGTATGTTCTCCAGACTCATCGGACGGATCCAGGGTATTATCTGGACTTTGCGAAGCTGCGGGATGTAAGTACGCAGATTCAAGAGACTTTTGGGGTTGACTCGAGGTATAAATATCAGGGTCTATTCATCGATATATTTCATCTATCCGAATCGGGGTCATCAAAGATTCATTATATCTGTGGCCGACTAAGGGTATTGGAGAATTATGTACGCCGCTGGTCCATGAGGTATTCACGTTTGGGGGATGCGATATTCTGGTCGCTGCACTTCGTTGACAATATAGTCATATCGCTAAGCCGTCCATTTGATAGGATAGGATCGAATGGAGATAGGCTTCGCCATACGTTGGGAATCTCATTTTTGGCTCCACGATGCAAATCGGATATTTTCCCACTTAAACGTGTGAAATATGAAGATGTCATGATGCCTGTGCCGGGTAATTATGATGCATATCTGACCGCTATGTACGGTGATTATATGGAGATGAAGCAGACGCACATGCATTTAAATAATAGTCATCAGAAGCAATAGATTTCAGTTCTGTGATTATTTGAGCGCACACCAGAAGAAATATAGCCTTATGCTTAAGATATCGGGAAAGAATTTGATAATAGTTCTGATCTTAGGTCTAATATGTTTTATTTTTGCATACATAGAAGGTCTTGATTCGACGTTATACTCGTTGTTGATTCTAATTAATAGCTGGATCGCAATTTATAGTATGCTTAAGAAGTCATGTTATCCATACTCTATTGGGAAACTTGCGAATTTCTTCATACTTGTATTCTTTATATTGGCAAACGCTATACAATTCGCTCATCATTCCAAAGTTGTAACATTTGCAATTTCATTTGCAGAATCTGATTATTGTTGGTTTCAAGTATTAGTATGTTGTATACTCTTGTCTTATAATTTTATCCATGACTATTGCTTTCAAAACTATTCACATAAAAGCGATAACAAGAATATATATTCTGCTTCCGAGAAAAAATTGATTGCGATATCAGTAATAAGTTTTATTATACTATTAGCATATAATCATTTCAATATCATGACTCTACTATTCAGGGGCATGACATCTGAAATGGTCCAACAATATGAGGTTGTAAGAAACAGCGACATATCATCCTCATCAGCTCTTATATTTGACAAGGTCTTAAGACCAATTCCCTGGTGCTCATTTATTGTGGCGTTATGTTGTGGATGTAGCAAGCGGATTAAGTCATTATTATTCATATTGGCACTCCTTTCGGTGTCCCCGATTGGTGTCAGTCGAAATGCAGCGGCAATATATTGGTTGCCAGTGGTCATCATACTATTCACAAAATATATCAAGGGGAATCGTTTTATTTATCTAATGTTATTCGGGATGTTCATTGTATTCCCATTCATGGACAATTTTAGATACTTTTCCGGTGACATCAGGTTTAAATTTTCAATGGATTATCTTGATACCATGAATATGGATGCCAGTCAAATGTTCATGTCTGTATTAAAATATGATATTGTTACTTATGGGCGTCAACTACTTGGTGTTGCATTGTTTTGGGTACCAAGGTCAATATGGCCAACTAAGCCAATAGGTAGTGGTGCATTTGTTGCTGAAAGTTGTAATGGTTGGTTCAACAATGTATCAATGCCATATTTTGCGGAGGGTTATCTCAATTTTGGATTATTAGGATTGATATTATTTATAATTGTTGCTGGTATTATTTCGGGTAGATTAGATGCCAGATACTGGTATAATCCTGATAGATTCAGAAATCCAAATGTAGGATTTTATCTAATTGCACTTGGGGCTACTATTTTTATAATGAGAGGTGATCTTTTAAGTAGTTTTGCTTATACAGTGGGTACATTAATCTCGTATTATATAGTTGTCCGATTAACAGTTTCTAAGTCTAGGAAAATAGGTGACACAATAGAAAAATGGGTATGAGGATAATGGTGAATTGCTCGGCGGTGCACACCGGGGGGAGTCTTCAGGTGGCGGCATCGGTGTGTGAGCTGCTTGAGAGGTATGGTGAGCACTGGTTTGTGGTGGTGCTGTCGTCGGAGTTGGCCTATTTGCAGGGTCGTCTGCAGGGTTATGGGAATGTGGAGACGGTGGTATATGATGTGCCTAAGGGTGTGCTGGCGGTATTGTCGGGCAGAAACCGGGTGCTTGACGGGTTGGTGTCGGAAAGGTCGGTGGATGTGGTGCTGACTGTTTTCGGGCCGTCGAAGTGGCGTCCGAAGGTGCCACATTTGTGCGGGTTTGCGAGGGCACACATGCTGTTTATGGATTCGGTATGTTTCAGGCGGTTACCGGTGTTGAAGCGCATGAAGGAGCGGCTGTTTTATCGTGTGGTGAGATGGGATTTCGCCCGGGGCGCGGATGCGTTTTTTACGGAGAATGAATATATATCGCGGCTGTTGGAGCAATCGATGCCCGGGCACAGGGTGTGGACTGTGACTAATTATTACAATCAGGTTTTTGACGACAGAAGCCGATGGGTGGAGCGACGGCTGGAAGGGTCGGATGATGTGCGGTTTTTGTGTGTGACGGCAAATTATCCTCATAAGAATCTGAGGATTGCTATAGATGTGGCGCGGATATTGAAAGAACTCCGGCCGGAGCTGAAATTCAGGTTTGTGTTCACGGTGAGCGGTAAGGAGTTTGCTGTAGCTGATGATGTGAAGGAGCATTTTGAATTGATCGGCAGGGTGGGTATAGAGGAGTGTCCGTCGCTGTATGAGCAGGCTGATGTTATGTTTCAGCCGTCGTTGCTGGAGTGTTTTTCGGCAACTTATCCTGAGGCTATGCGAATGGGTGTGCCAATAGTCACGACGGATCTGGAGTTTGCGAGGGGGCTTTGCGGTGATGCGGCGCTATATTATTCGCCTGAGTCGGCTGAGGAAGCGGCACATGCGATTGTAAGGCTTCTTGACGACGGGGATCTGCGACAGTCGCTGATAACAGCGGGGAAGGATCAATTGAAACGGTTTGATACTTCTGATGTCAGGGCAGAGAAGCTTGTGAGGCTGTGCGAGGATTTGAAAAAGGTATAGTGGTAACACTATATTTATGATAAAGAGTAATTCTGTCATAAGTATGGAAACAAACAAATGTAAAATCTGCGGGGAGCGGGAGGCGACAAAGACAAATTCGCATCTGTTGCCTGCATTTCTGGAGGCTGTAGTGGGCAGTTATGACCACAGCTATAGGAGGGATCGGGATGTGCTGATCACCAAGACAAAATATTCTACCCGGATACATACGGGGGCGCTGCCTTCGACTGAATATGAGCGGCTGTTTGATCAGGATAAGCTGACAGATGAGCGCATCAAGAATGAGCTGTCGGATAATCCATGTGCGGTAGATTATATTTTCTGCCCGCAATGTGAGTCGGCGTTGAGCGATGTGCTTGAGTCGAAATATCCGGAACAGCTGAAAACCGGGAGGCCGGTGGACAGGCGTCTTTCGTTTTTCTTCTGGCTGTCGGTGGTGTGGCGGATGTCGGTCGGCGGAATATTCGGATTCCGTTTGCCAGAGGATATAGAAAATAAACTGGGCAGGAGTCTCGACAGCTATATGAATGGCGGCCTTGACGATGATGCTGTGGACCGGTTGATAGAGAAGACGCCTTTCTGCTACAAGTTGTTTCAGTGCAAGGATTATTGCCGCAATCCTGAGCATGGTGGAATGATACACTGCTGGCTGTCGGATTCGCGGAAATCGCTGATGTGTATGATCGGTGATTTTGGCCTTGAGGTGTGCTTTGCAAAGGAATTTAAGAGTGAGAGTCTTGAATATTTTCTCAATAAGGCAGTGATTGATGAAGCTCCGCTCAATACGGGCATGGCTGATGAAGAGATATATCATGTCAGCGAGGAGCTGTGGCAGGCGACTCATAAAGGCTTTATTGCTCATGGTAAACGTGTAATCGCCGAAGGATATTTAGAAACTCTTGCCCGGATATGGGAAACGATGAAGGCTGAAGGCTGCATAGTGTGTGATGGAGGAATGCCTTGGCCGATGGCCATGTGGATATTGAAGGAGATGCTGGATGATAAGGACGTGAAAATGGGCGACAAGCATACACCGGAGCGCTGGCATCATTTGGTGTGCATGGCTCTTGAGCATCCGGAGTTTTGGAATGGAAAATAAAGAAATAATGATGAATAACGGAAGAAAGAAGGTATTTGTGTCCGGCTGCTATGATATGCTGCATTCGGGCCATGTGGCGTTTTTCAAGGAGGCGTCGCGTTATGGAGATCTGTATGTAGGTATAGGTTCTGACGCGACTATAGAGGAGCTTAAGCACAGGAAGACGGTCTATTCGGAGAAGGAGCGTCTGTATATGGTCAAGTCGATCAGATATGTTACTGATGCGTATATCAATCCGGGGTCGGGGCTGATGGACTTTGTCGATACGATAGAGCGTGTGAGGCCTGATGTGTTTGTGGTCAATTCGGATGGCGGAAATGATACGAAGCGTGAGTTCTGCCGGGAGAGGGGAATAGAATATGTCGTGTTGGAGCGGCAGCCTGACGCGGGTCTGGAGGCCCGGTCGACCACGTCGCTCCGGAAGGGTGTGAAATCGCATTTGCCATATCGTATTGATCTGGCGGGGACATGGATTGATCAGCCGTATGTGTCGGAACATGGTGCTGGCTGGGCCATAACGGCCTCCATCGAGCCTACGATGGAGTTTATGGAGCGGGGAGGTATGTCGACGTCGACGCGCAATGCTGCCAGGAAGATATGGCCTTATGAGCTGCCCAATTACAATGAGGAGATGCTGGCGAGGCTGTTGTTCTGTTTTGAGAACGATCCGGAGAACGAGGGGCATATCTCGGGAGCCCAGGATGCGATAGGTATCTGTATGTCGGGATTGACAAGGCATTATTACAATGGTCATTATTGGCCGGCGAAGATTGAGTCGTGTCATGACGATGATGTGCTGTCGTGGCTTGAGGAGCATGTTTGTCTTGTGGAGATGTTTCCGCGTAGGCCGGGATGTTCTGTGGTGGAGGGCAAGAGCATAAGTCCTGAGAAGGTTGCTTCGCTGACAGGTGCGGCTGAACGCTGCTGGAATGCGTTGCTTGAACGCAATCTGCCGGAGTTTGCCGAGGCGTTCCGCGATTCTTTCAATGCCCAGGTGTCGATGTTTCCGGCTATGATGCAGCCCGGAGTCCAGGAGTATATAGACCGCTATAAGGATAAGGCTCTGGCATGGAAGATGCTGGGAGCAGGGGGCGGTGGATATTTGGCTCTTGTTGTGGAGAGGATTCCTGAGGATGCTATCAAGATTAAAATAAGGCGAAAAGATACGTTCTGATCCGGGAGCGTTGCGATAAATATTTGCTGATCTTATAAACATCGTCTAAAATTTATACCATATATGAAGATATCTGTCATCACAACGACATGGAATAGTGCGTCAACAATATCAGATACGATAGAGAGTGTATTGAGGCAGACGTATTCGGATTTTGAGCATATTATTGTCGATGGAGGGTCAACTGACGGTACGTTGGAAATAATAAAAAGCTACGAACCGAAGTATGACGGTCGTCTGCGCTATATATCCGAAAAAGACAACGGTATATATGACGCAATGAACAAGGGTATCAGGATGGCTACGGGCGATGTTGTCGGGATATTGAACAGTGATGATTTCTATAGGGACAAATATGTGCTCAAAGATATAGCAGATGGCATTGGCGGACATGATGCGGTTTACGGAGATCTGATATATGTTGATGATAAAGATACAACAAAGGATGTACGTAAATATTCATCGAAAGGATTTAAACTGTGGAAATTTAAACTTGGGTTGATGCCTGCACATCCATCATTCTATTGTTTGCGAAAAGTGTATGATGAATGTGGGCTATATGTTACAGATCTACCTATTGCGGCTGATTTTGATTTTATTATCCGCAGTATGTATTTGCATGGTATAAATGCGAAGTATATATGCCGTGATTTTATATCGATGCGGGTAGGTGGCGTATCTTCATCAGGTTTTAAGAGCTATATCCAAAGTCTTAAGGACAGGAAGAAAGTATTCAGACGCAATGGCCTTTCTACTAATTACGCTTTGCTGACCGTCGGCTATTTAATAAAGATCGGGCAGTTGCTGAAGTTTAAAATAAAAGTAAAATAATAACCGAATCATTTAATAGTGATGGAATCATTGCTTTTTACCGGAGCGTCTGGGTTTCTGGGCAATAACATATTGCCGATTTTAAAGAGACAATATGATGTGATGACTTTGGGGCATTTGCCTGTTGATGACATAACTGTGAATCTGGCAAAGGATGTTCCGTTATTACCACAACATTTTGATGTAGTTCTACATGCGGCGGGTAAAGCACATGTAGTACCAAGGACTCCGGAAGAGGAGAAGCTCTTTTATGATATTAATTACGATGGGACAAAGAACTTATGCTCGGCGTTAGAAGCTGTCGGAGTCCCGAAGTCTCTGATTTTTATCAGCACAGTAGCTGTATATGGATGTGAATCCGGAGATCTGATATCGGAGGATCATCCTCGTAACGGGAACAGCCCTTATGCAAAAAGTAAGATCATGGCAGAGGATTTCCTGACTGAATGGTGCTATAAAAATGGAGTTATACTGACAATACTTCGCCCATCCTTACTTGCAGGACTCAATCCACCGGGGAATTTAGGGGATATGATTCGAGGCATAGATAAAGGTTTCTATGTGAATATTGCAGGAGGTAATGTGCGGAAGAGTATTCTTATGGCTGATGACATTGCGGTTTTGGTCGATTTGTCGAAAGATCGGGGCGGCATTTATAATGTATGTGATACCGAACAGCCGTCTTTCGGAGAATTATCAATAATAATAGCAAAACAATTGGGTAAGCGGCAACCATTATCCATACCCTATTGGATAGCCAAGAGTCTTGCTCGTGTAGGTGATTTCATGGGCGGTAAAGCACCAATAAACACCCTCAGACTGTCTAAGCTGACACAATCGCTTACTTTTTCCAATGAGAAGGCATTGTCAGAATTGGGTTGGCAGCCATTGAAAGTAGTTGAGCACTTCAAAATCAAATAAAGGATGATTTATGCGATAGTTTTTGTGATGCTGGTTCTGCTTGAACTGGCATACTTTCGTGTGGCCGATAGGTTCAATATTATCGATAAGCCGAACATGCGTTCATCGCATACTTCCATTACGCTTCGTGGTGGAGGTATTGTGTTTTTGTTCGGGGCATGGCTCTATGCGGCTTTCTATGGCCTTGACTACGGGTGGTTTCTTCTGGGGCTGACACTCATAGGATTGGTGAGCTTTGTGGATGATATTCATTCGCTGCCCGACTCGGTGAGGCTTGTGGTTCAGTTCATAGCTATGTTCCTGATGTTCTATCAGTTTGGTATCCTCACTCTCAATGACTGGTGGATGGTTCTGATTGGTCTGATAGTCTGTGTAGGCATAATAAACGCGTACAACTTCATGGATGGGATCAACGGCATAACCGGAGGTTATTCGCTTGCCGTAGTTGCACCGATGATTTATCTCAATTATAAAGATGGATTCATTGATATGCCGTATCTATATATTACAGCATTATCATTGTTGGTGTTCTGCTTCTTCAATTTCCGCAAGAAAGCGAAGTGCTTCGCCGGCGACGTCGGCTCAATCACCATCGCTTTCATCATGCTTTTCGCCCTTGGCAAACTTATTCTCCAGACAGGTGATTTCTCCTATATAATCTTCCTTGCGGTATATGGAGCGGATGCGATCCTCACGATATGTCATCGTATACAACTGCACGAAAACCTTGGCGAGGCACACCGCAAACATGCTTACCAATTGATGGCAAACGAATTGAAAATAGCGCATGTGAAAGTTTCGCTTCTGTACATGGTGATTCAGCTCGTCATATCGTTCGGCATGATTTTCTGCCCAATAAACCATTATATCTTTCTGGGCATGACCATCATCGTTCTCCTTGTCGCGTATCTCTTATTCATGAAGAAGAATTATCATCTTCATGAGGCCTATCTCAAAACCAAACAAGTTCACTCATGATAGTCAACGACGAACTTCTTGATAAAGTAACGGCTGAGGCAGAGGCAAGTCCTCGCCTTCGTATGAATTATAACCTCCACGAAAGCCTTGATGCAAAGGCCCAGCGACTCATAAATGTGCTGCTACCCGGCACACCGCTGCCGATACATCGCCATCGCCACACGGCTGAAACATACGTGCTACTACGCGGCAAGATGTTTGTGGTGTTCTACAACGATCTCGGCGTCCAAATAGAGCGCTACCTCCTCGATCCAACTCAAGGCAATTATGGTGTGCAGATCCCTGCGGGCCAATGGCATGGCATTGAGGTAATCGAGCCATCGGCTATCTTTGAGGTCAAAGACGGGCCATATACGCCCATAGAGCCTGGGGATATGCTCGATTGAGGTATTGAAATACAGAAATAAATATGGCGATGGCAACTTCAGTAGATGAGGTTGCCATCGTTGTGTTAGGGCGGGGGGATTTGGAGCGTTGGCAGGATTATTGTTTTGGCATGCATGGGGTGGCAATTGAAGGGTGCTCCCACTGCCATTGGGGTAGGATATTATAGTGCCATTATCTGAGGTGCTTGGCTGGAGAATATTATGGCTGTCAGAGTATCCATGCCGGTTGCTTGGGCTTGCTGAAGTATTCAGACAGAATTGGGGCAAATGGTGAGCTATAGGAACGTGCACCGGTGGGGCATGTTTTGACGCAGGCGCAGCATTTGATGCATCTGGCGGGATCGACGTCAGGCTGGCCGGGTTGGATTGCGTCGGTCGGACAGGCGTCATAACATGTTCCGCAATCATCGCACAGGTCGATATCAAGGGCGGGTAGTTGCGGAGTGGGATTTTCGGTCTGTCGCTTTGTGTATGACATGACGAAATTGCGGAATGCGGTGATGGATTGTTGGGGTGCGGGTTGATCTTTGAGTAATGAAATATCGACAGGTGACAGAGATCGGCCGGCTATACGTGCGGCAATTTCGTCACCAAAGCGGTTGGCTTCGGCTATATCGTGCTGATCGGGTCTGTGGTGGGCTATGGGGGTGTGGGCGGTTGAATAGGAGTGTTCACCTATGAAGGCGCCAGCTCCGCAGACTATAAATCCTCTGTCGGACATAAATGAGGCAAGGTCGGCTATTGCATTTTCAAAAGCGCGGTTGCCATATACAGCTATGAGTATGCAAGAGGTGGATGTTCCTCGGAGATGGTCGATACGCTGTTTGAAGAGTGGGGCAATCTGTCCTCCATATACCGGGGCGGCAACAATCAATATATCGTCGGGCGCAAAAGTGGCGCTGCCGGTATGCGTAAATGTGGCGTCGTGCTGAGTGACGTGCAGTCGGGTACGGTCAGTTATTCCGTTGCATACTGCTTTTGCGATGGCGGCGGATGTGCCGGTAGGGGAAAATGTGATGGAATGGATGTTCATGCAGGTATATGATAGGTATTTGTCTACAAAGTTAGTAAAACGGAGGGATAATACCATTGAGGAGCAAATGTATTTGCGTTTGCGCTCACTTAATCGTAACTTTGCAGTAAAATCAAAAGATCTCAAAACAAGTGGGACGTAAGCGTAAAGAATTACCGTTGCTGACCGATGTCAGCATTACAGCCGTTGCCTCGGAGGGCAATGCGATAGCCAAGTGGCCTGATACTGATATGGTTGTGTTTGTGCCTTTCGGTGCACCCGGCGATGTGGCAGATATAAAGATAGACCGTCGCAAGCATAGATATGCCGAGGGTCATATAGCGGAGATGAAAGTGCCGTCGCCTATAAGGGTAGCGCCTAAGTGCGAGCATTTTACAGTGTGCGGTGGATGCCGGTGGCAACATCTGCCTTATGAGTATCAGCTTGAACAGAAGCAGCAACAGGTGGTTGATGCTCTGGACCGTATCGGTAAGGTAGTTCATCCGGCGGTGTCGCCAATCATGGGTTCCAAAGAGATATGGGAATATAGAAATAAACTGGAGTTTACGTTCAGCAACCGCAGCTGGCTGACATTTGAGCAGATGGCGAGCGGCCGTGAGTTTCCGGACCGTGATGCAGCGGGTTTTCATATTCCTGGGGCTTTTGATAAGGTTCTGGATATAAATAAGTGTCATCTGCAGGAGGATTTCTCCAACAGACTACGTCTGTTCATAAAGCAGTATGGCAAGGATCATGGATTCAGCTTCTATGATCTGCGTGCGCAGAACGGCTTGCTGAGAACACTGATGGTACGTACGGCATCGACGGGTCAGAAGATGGCCGTGATGGTATTCGGTGAGGACGACCGTGAAAAGATAGAAGCGCTGATGGGGGCTGTGGCGGCTAATTTCCCGGAAATCACGTCGCTGATGTATGTGATAAATCTGAAGGTGAATGACACTATTTCCGATCAAGAGATAATAGTGTACTCCGGATTGCCATATATAGAGGAGGAGATGGAGGGATTGAAGTTCAGGGTCGGACCAAAGTCGTTCTATCAGACTAATTCACGGCAGGCATACGAATTGTATAAGGTGGCACGCGATTTTGCGTCGCTCAGCGGCAATGAACTTGTGTATGATCTGTATACCGGAACCGGAACGATAGCAAATTTTGTGGCTAGGAATGCAGCCAAGGTGATAGGTATAGAGTATGTCGCAGATGCCATAGAGGATGCGAAGATCAATTCGGCAGTCAATGGAATAGATAATACGCTCTTTTATGCGGGCGATATGAAGGATGTACTGACTGATGAATTTGTAGCGAAGCATGGCCGTCCGGATGTCATGATAATAGATCCGCCGCGTGCAGGAATGCATCAGGATGTGGTGAACGTGATTTTGCGCACGTCGCCCGAGCGGCTGGTATATGTGAGCTGTAATCCGGCTACCCAGGCCAGAGATCTGGCATTACTGTCGGAGAAATATGAGATTGATGCTGTCCAGCCGGTAGATATGTTTCCGCATACGCAGCATGTAGAAAATGTGGTGCGGCTTTCTCTAAGAGGCACGATGGATACGGTTGACAAGTAGTCATGAGCAAGGAGATAGAACGTAAGTTTCTGGTTAAGGCGGGAGTTGATCCCGCCTTACTTGGTGGTGAGGCTGTCGTTATGGTTCAGGCATATCTATCGACGGATCCACGCGCTACAGTGAGGGTGAGAATAGCAGGAGACAGAGCGAAGCTGACTGTGAAGGGGCTTAATAATGGTATAGAACGGGATGAGTGGGAGTATCCGATACCCACCGCCGATGCCCGGGAGATGATAGCCCGTTGTGCCTCGGACAAGGCCATTGTTATAGAGAAGACGAGATTCAAGGTAGGGCGTTGGGAGGTAGACAAGTATGACGGGGCGCTCGCCGGACTGGTTGTCGCGGAGATAGAACTGACTGACGGTGATGAGAAAATAGAACTTCCCGACTGGGTTGGCCGGGAAGTAAGCGGTGATGTCCGATATTACAATAGTGTGCTTGCTGATAAGGGTATGCCGACGTCAGAGGTCTGAAGCCGGTATCACTCGACGGTCAACGGGGATCCTGCCTTCTCATCAAGAAGAGCTATAGCGAGGACTTCTGATACGTCGGAAACATATTCGAAATCAAGTCCGGTGAGATATTTCTCGGGAATGTCCTGAACATTTTTACGGTTTTCCTCGCTCAATATGATTTTGTTGACTCCGGCTCGCTTTGCGGCAAGGATTTTCTCCTTTATGCCTCCAACCGGCAATACGCGTCCGCGGAGTGTTATTTCGCCAGTCATGGCGATCCGAGGCGCTACTTTGCGTCGGGTTATTGCCGAAGCGATCGATGTAGCCATAGTTATACCGGCCGATGGTCCGTCTTTCGGAATAGCGCCTTCGGGCACATGTATGTGGATCTGATATTGTTCAAAGATGCGCTTGTCGATACCGAGTGATTCAGCATGGCTTCTTACATATTGAAGAGCGATGGCAGCCGATTCTTTCATGACATCGCCAAGTTGGCCTGTAATCGTGATTTTTTCACCTTTACCTTGGGCCAACGCAGTCTCAATGTAGAGTATCTCGCCGCCGGCAGCGGTCCAAGCCAGACCGGTAACAACACCTGCGTAATCGTTTCCTTCGTATCTGTCGCGGCTGAAAGTGGCTACTCCAAGCAGCGCTTGCAGATCGTCGGTCTTGACTTCGGTGGGGAATCGGGTTCCCTCCACACGTGCAAGCACGGCCTTTCTCATCAGAGATGCGAGTTGTTTGTCGAACTGGCGCACACCACTCTCGGCCGTATAACCTTCGATAATGGCAGTCAGAGCTTCGGAGGATATATTGAATTCCTCGGGTGTGAAGTTATGCTCTTTGAGCAGGCGCGGTATGAGATGGCGGCGTGCTATCTCGATCTTTTCTTCAAGCAGATATCCTGATATGTCAATAATCTCCATTCGGTCGAGCAGAGGCTGCTGAATGGTGGACAGGGTATTGGCTGTCGCTATGAAGAGGACATGCGAAAGATCGTAGTCGACATCTACATAGTTATCATGGAATCTGCAATTTTGTTCCGGATCGAGAATTTCGAGCAATGCCGCAGCGGGGTCGCCCTTGAAGTCGGAGCCGATCTTGTCGATCTCGTCAAGCAGCAGGACAGGGTTGGCTGATCCTGCACGGCGCATGGCATCGATTATGCGTCCAGGCATAGCACCTATATAAGTACGCCGGTGACCTCGCAGTTCGGCCTCATCGTGCAGTCCACCAAGCGACACTCTCTGGTACTTTCGTCCGAGAGCTGCCGCTATAGAGTGGCCAAGGGATGTCTTTCCGACACCCGGCGCTCCAACAAGACATATTATAGGTGCGCGGCCATCGGGTGTGTTCATCAGCACCGCGAGCTGCTCGACAATGCGCTCTTTTACTTTTTCGAGTCCGAAATGGTCGGCATCAAGAATATTTCTGGCTTCTGCAAGATTTGTAGACAAGGGATCAATGGAGCCCCAAGGCAAATCGAGCAATAATTCCAGGTAGCTGTAGAGTACGGAATAGTCCGGACTCTGGGGGTTAAGCCGTGCGAGTTTTGCAAACTCGCGGTCGAATACACGTCGGGCATCGTCGGTCAAAGCAACGTTCTCGGAGCGGGCCTTCAGCTTGTCGGCTTCATCATCTCCGCCATACAGCTCAGAGCGGATAGCTTCCATCTGTTGCTGGAGAAAAGCGTTGCGCTGCTGCTCATTCATGTTCATGGCGGTGCGCTTGCGAATCTCCTCGACTATGGATGCCATCTCGGTAAGGTGAGATAACTTTGACAGGAGTTTATAGCTACGTTCTTTTATGGAGTTGCAGCGTAGCAATTCCATCTTGTCGGCAGGTGCGAGAGGGGAGTGTGTAGCTACGAGATTTATAAGTCCGGTCTCGTCGGAGTAATTCTCAATATTGAATAAAAGCTCGTTTGGCTCTTCGTTTGCCGTTTTCTTGATCAGCTCGATGGCTGTGTCGCGTACAGACGATGCAAGACCCATAAACTCTGGGTCGGAAGCAGCGGCTTTCTCATTGATCGGTTTGACTTGTGCCGCCAATGAAAATGAGTGATCGGATGATGCGGGACCTATGATCCTGAATTTTCCTCGGGCTCGCATTATGGCAGTGCGTGATCCGTCGGGCAGATTGAAAACTTTGAGAATATCGGCTACGACACCATAATCATAGAGTTGCGACAGGTTGTCGACTGTTTCCAGTTCGGCATCAAGCTGACACACGATTCCTACCGGTATTGATGACTCTGATGCGTGCATGGCAGTCTCGACCGATGGTTTTCGTGCCAGTTGTATTGGAAATGTGACGCCAGGAAAAAGCACCAGATTCCGTGTGGCAATTATTGGCAGCGCGTCGTAATCGGGATCGGTGTTCAGTTTGGATGCATCTATGTCTATCTGACCCAAAGAAAGTATTTTTGAGTTCTGGTCATCGTTTGCGGCCATGTCAGTACAGTTTTCCGGATTATTGAAATTGTTATTGCCTATTGGACTGGCAAAACGGGGTGCAAAGTTAAGAAAAAAATTGCAATAAACACTTATGTCTGTTGGCAATGCCGTATAAGTATGTTGTGTAACATCTGGCAAAATGATTGCCAGTCGGGCAAAACTGCTTATATTTAGACCGTGATTGGGAAGCAAGAGTGACAAACTCGTTTTCCAGCCACATAAAAAACAGGAAATTCTACACCATAAACTTCTAATATCATGAAAGTTTATCAGACCAATGAAATCAAAAACATAGCCCTGCTCGGAAGCAAGGGCTCGGGTAAGACCACACTCGCAGAGTCGATGCTCTATGAGTGTGGAGTGATAAAACGTCGCGGTACTATCGAAGCAAAGAATACGGTAAGCGATTATTTTCCCGTAGAAAAGGAATATGGATACTCAGTATTCTCGACAATATTCTATGCCGAGTTTCTCGGAAAGAAGCTCAACGTGATAGATTGCCCTGGTGCGGATGATTTCGTTGGAAACGCCATCACGGCGCTCAACGTGACAGACACCGGTGTTATACTTATCGATGCCCAGTATGGTGTAGAGGTCGGCACACAGAATATATTCAGGACCTGCTCGTCGGTAAAGAAGCCTGTAATATTTGCTATCAACCAGCTTGATGGCGAAAAGGCCGACTATGAGAACGTATTGGAACAAATGCGTGATATCTTCGGCCCGAAGATCACTCCGATACAGTATCCCTTGCAGTGTGGTCCTGGCTTCAATGCCATGATCGATGTGCTCCTCATGAAGAAGTATTCATGGGGTCCGGATGGTGGTGTGCCTACGATCGAGGAGATCCCGGAGGAGGAAAAAGAGCGTGCACAGGAATTGCATCAACAACTTGTGGAGGCTGCCGCCGAGAACGATGAGACTCTGATGGAGAAATTCTTCGAGCAGGGTCACCTGACCGAAGATGAGATGCGCGAAGGTATAAGAAAGGGTCTGATAGACCGGTCGATATATCCGGTATTCTGTGTGAGCGCACTTAAAGACATGGGTGTCCGCCGCATGATGGAGTTCCTGGGCAATGTCGTACCATTCGTTGAAGATATGCCGGCTCCGGTAAATACTGCCGGTCAGGAGGTTAAACCCGATTCCAATGGACCGCTGAGCTTGTTTGTATTCAAGACCACCATCGAACCGCATATCGGCGAGGTGAGCTATTTCAAGGTTATGTCGGGCACTCTCAACGCCGGTGATGACCTTGAGAACATCGACAGAGGCTCCAAGGAACGTCTGGCTCAGATATTCTGTGTTTGCGGTCAGATAAAGACGCCTGTCGACAAGCTATGTGCCGGTGATATAGGCGCTACTGTGAAGCTTAAAGATGTGCGAACCGGCAATACTTTGGACGCAAAGGGTTGTGACTGGACATATGACTTCATAAAATATCCTGCTCCGAAATATCAACGTGCCATACGCCCGCAGACAGAGAGCGATGCGGAGAAACTGTCGGCCATACTTACACGTATGCATGAAGAGGATCCGACGTGGGTAATCGAGCAGTCGAAGGAACTCAAACAGACCATTCTGAAGGGGCAGGGCGAATTCCATCTCCGTACTCTGAAATGGCGCGTTGAAAACAACGACAAGTTGCCGATTGTGTTCGATGAACCTAAGATACCCTATCGTGAGACAATCACCAAGGCTGCGCGTGCCGATTACCGTCACAAGAAACAGTCCGGTGGATCAGGCCAGTTCGGCGAAGTACATCTGATCATAGAACCTTATACCGATGGAATGCCTGCACCTACAAGCTATCGTTTCGGCAATCAGGAGTATGTAATGAAGGTGCGTGACACCCAGGAGATACCTCTTGACTGGGGTGGCAAACTTGTAGTGTGCGACTGTATTGTCGGTGGTGCGATTGATTCACGTTTCATCCCGGCGATAGTGAAGGGCCTCATGGACCGTATGGAGCAGGGTCCGCTGACCGGATCGTACGCCCGCGACGTCAGGGTATGTATATATGATGGCAAGATGCATCCGGTAGATTCTAACGAGATATCATTCCGTCTTGCGGGCCGCAACGCATTCAGCGAGGCATTCCGCAATGCCAATCCCAAGATACTTGAGCCTGTATATGATGTAGAGGTGATAGTGCCGAGCGATGCTATGGGCGATGTGATGGGTGATCTGCAAGGACGTCGTGCCGTGATAATGGGTATGTCGAGCGACAACGGCTTTGAAAAGATCCAGGCACGTGTTCCGCTGAAAGAGATGTCGAGCTATTCTACAGCTCTCAGCTCTATCACAGGTGGCCGCAGTTCGTTTACAATGTCGTTTGCAGACTATGAGCTTGTTCCTGGCGATGTTCAAGAAAAGCTTCTTAAGGCTTACGCTGAGAAGACAGCCGGAACTGAAGATTGATGAGATCTGACTTATTTAAATAAAGGAGGCCGATGTGCATAAGAATTGCGCATCGGCCTCCTTCGTTATATCAATATAATTTGACAATCAAATAGGATAATCAATGCCATAAGTTATGGAAATGACATACGGGGCCGTGTCCCTTTCCGATAGAATATTCAGCACCTGCAGCTATAGCGGCATTGATATATTCTTTGCCTGAGCTGACAGCCATATCGAGATCGGCTCCTTTGGCAAGCCATGCAGCGATGGCTGAGGACAGTGTACATCCGGTGCCATGTGTATTGGGGGTATCGATCCTATCGGTAGTAAAGTGCAGGAAGTGATCATCTTCTGCATTATAGAACACATCGGTCAGTTTGTCATCGACAAGATGGCCGGCTTTGAGCATAACCGATACTTTGCTGTCGGGGTATAAAGCTGACAGCTGCCGGGCTGCGTCTTCCAACTGGTCCTGATGATTGATCGTCATTCCGAGCAACATTGACGCTTCCGGCAGATTGGGTGTGATGATGCGGCAATAAGGCATCAGTTCATCACGCAGTGTGCGTATTGCATCGACTTCAAGCAAGGGGTCTCCTGAAGTTGCAACCATCACCGGATCGAGCACTATGTTTCTGACTTCCGGGTATTGGCGCAATGTCGACAGAACTGTGCGGATGAGCGATGAGTTGTGCAGCATACCTATCTTTACGGCATCGGCTCCAATATCGGATAAGACTGAGCGTATCTGTCCGGCTACAAAATCATCGGGTATGGAATGTACGCCATACACACCGCAGGTATTCTCATCGACTACGGCTACAATGGCAGATGAACCGTATACACCGAGAGCCGAAAAAGTTTTCAGATCGGCTTGTAGTCCGGCTCCACCTGAGGGGTCTGATCCAGCTATGGTCAGAGCTGTTGTATATTTCTTCATGCTTTATCTTATTTCTTCAGGCCAATTTAGGTTGATGTAAGCGCTATGCCAGAATAGCCACTCCATGCGTGTACACTCAACAAAGATGTCGGACATCTGACGCCTGATATCGGGTGAGGCATTTTCGGCCAGACGGTTACATATGTCTATCGCGATAGCGGTTGATTTGTCGAATGTGGGATCTGAGTAGGTCGCTATCCAGCTGCTGTATGGGTTTGATGGCATACTGTGTGATGCGATATGTTTTCCTACACGCTGATACACCCAGAAGCATGGCAGTACGGCAGCAGCTTCCACCTCTACAGGCGCTTGCGATTGAGCTGTGAGAAGAGATGTGTACATCAGGCATGCCGGGGACATATTTTCGGGCCGTGACGTAAGAAATGATGAGTGCAGGGCCCGCTCAACAGCTACACCGTCGAGGGCGAACTGCAGAAAGGCATCGGTCATGTCGCGGTCATCAAGGCGCGATGCTATATGAGACAGGACCTTGCAATATTTGCCCAAATATAGACTGTCCTGACCGATATAGCGTTCGAAGATATCTTGGTCGAGGGTTCCATCGGCAAGATGACAAACGAACGGCAAGTTGAGAATTGCTCTGTATATATGGTCGGCAAGAGCCCAGGATTGCTCAGCCCAGCTGACTTTATCTGTCATAGATAATTATTTGAATGCTGTTATAGCTACGTAATCGCCCGACTGATAACCTTCGCTTGGATCCTCTGGTGTATTGTCGGAGTAGATTGGATGTGTAGTTAGAGTTTGTTTAAATTTCAGATCGGTGAATCCGTTGGCCTTAAGAAGATCCACCTTTTCGGCTGTTGTCCGCCAGTTGGCGACATTCACCAGTTCTATGGGATACGGATTGACCGGATATGTATCTTTGAGCAATGGATGATTCCATGTGCCGAGAGCTTTGGCCAAATTGTAGAGTATTCCATAGGAACTCTCTTTGGGCACGTCAATCAGAATTATCCGTCCGCCCGGCCTGAGAGCTTTATATACTTTCTTGATAACAAGTCCGAGATCGGAGATGTAGCCAGGACATCCGTTGAACAGTATCGTATCGTATTTATTCTCCGGATAATTGAATTCTTCGGCAGTAGCGACCGTTACGTTCATGCCACGTTTGACGGCTATTTCTGCCATTGCATGCGATGGTTCGACACCATCGTCTACGCAGATATCGTAATCCTTGCGCAGCATCATCTCAAACAGACCGCTGCCGCAGCCTACAGAGAGAATCCTGCCGGCATCTTTGAGCGTTGACGCGACAAGCCGTATTTCCGAGTCAAGCACGTTGCGGTTTTCGAGAAACCAGGCATCGTATTCCGATGCGTATTTATCAAATCCTTTACTCATGTTGTTTAGAAATCAATAATCATTGTTTGAAGAGATAGCGTGTCTATGGTGAACAGTCTGCCTTCGAGGGTGGTGCCATATCCAGAAAGCAATTTTATAGCTTCGTTGGCTTCGAGTGAGCCGATAACGCCAGGGAGAGGACCTATTACTCCATTCACCTTAGGCTTGAGTGAGCACAAATGGCTTCGGTCGGGATAAAGTTCGGTATATCTTCGGCCCAAGGTGTGGTTGAACACACTCAATTGACCGCAGAATTCGCCTATCGACCCATATATCCACGGTTTGTGTAAACTGGCACATGTGTCATCTATCAGGTATCGTGTCCTGAAGTTATCGGTACAGTCTATCACCAGGTCGCAGTTTGATATAAGTCTGTCGGCATTTTCGGGTGTAATACCCTCAGCCTCGATATGAATGGTTATCTCACTGTTGAGAGACAAGAGACGTTGGCGCGCGCATTCTACCTTAGGGCGGTCTACCTCATTTTCACAATAGAGGACCTGTCGCTGAAGATTGGATAAGCTCACTACGTCAGGATCGGCAAGGATAAGGGTACCTATGCCTGCTCCGGCCAGATAGGTTGAGACGCATGATCCAAGGCCACCGACTCCAACTATCAAAACTCTTGATCCGGATAGACGTTTTTGACCTTCCATGCCGATTTCATCAAGCATGGTCTGTCGGGAATATCGCTGAAAGTCCATATATGGGTATCTGTCAATTGGATTTTGCATCAGCAATGTCGAACACGCGGTCCCAATCTTTCCAGACCGGTTCGCGGCCGAGGCGACGCAGATCTTCCGCGACCATATCGGGCGATGCACTGTCGCTTATTGCAAATTGCTCGAGGGCGTCCACATGGGTTGCGTAGCCACCCGGTTCTGTCCGCGATCCTGCGCTCATGGTTGTCACTCCGAGTGTGGCCATATTGTTGCGGAATTTATGGTCCTCGCGTGTGGAATATGAGATGTCGACATCCGGATCGAAGATCCTGAAGGCAAAAGTCAGCTGCGCGAGTTCTCTGTCGCTCATCACAACGTTTGGCTGGAACCCGGATTCAGATGGACGCATACGGGGGAAATTGACCGAATACTTTGTGCGCCAGTAAGTCTTGCGCAGGTATGAAAGGTGTCTTGCCATCATTGTGACATCCGTACGCCAGTCTTCAAGGCCTATAAGAACCCCCATTCCGATTTTATGAACTCCAGCCATACCCATCCGGTCGAAACCGTTCAGCCTCCACTCAAAGTTGCTTTTCATGCCTGCCGGATGATATATTTTATATCGGTTGCGGTTGTATGTCTCCTGAAAGCATACGACGCCGTTCAGTCCGGAATACGTGAGCCGCTTATAGTCGTCAGTGCTCAGAGGCATAACTTCAATGGTGAGGTTGCTGAAATAAGGGCGGCAAACCTGAAGTGCTTTTTCCAGATAGTCTGTACCTGCAAGTTTCGGATTTTCTCCGGTCACGAGCAACAGGTTTTCAAAAGGTCCGAGCTTCTTTATGGCTTTGCATTCTTGTTCTATCTCCTCCGGCGTCAAAATGACACGTTTGAACTTATTATGATGATTGAATCCGCAATAAACACATGAGTTGGTGCATGAGTTGGTGATATATAGCGGTATGAACATCGATATTGTTTTACCGAAGCGTTGTTCGGTGATGGCACGGCTTTTGCGGGCCATTTGTTCAAGATATGGAGCGGCTGCGGGCGATATGAGAGCCATGAAATCGTGGTCGTCAAGATGACTTTTTGTCAAGGCCCGTTCGACATCCGCCGATGTCATGGCCATGATCATATCGGTCGTGGCGTTCCAATCGTATTGGTCGAGTACGTCAGAAAACATAGTTGTCAGTCAAGAAAGGATGTTAATGGGCTGGAAGCTTGCGCACTATCGCATACTGCGCCAAGTCCTGCCTCAAATGCTTCACGTCCGGCTATTGTAGCCTGGGCAAAAGCTTTAGCCATGCGTACCGGATCGGCTGATACGGCTATCGCTGTATTGACAAGCACTGCATCAGCTCCCATCTCCATGGCCTCTGCTGCGTGGGATGGTGCGCCAAGTCCTGCATCTACAACTACCGGTACGCGGCTCTGTTCTATTATTATGCGCAGCATATCGCGTGTCACCAATCCCTTGTTCGAACCGATCGGTGCGGCCAGTGGCATGACAGTTGCCGCTCCGGCATCTTCAAGTCGCTTGCATAGTACCGGATCAGCCTGTATGTATGGCAGCACGATGAATCCCATGGCTGCGAGTTTCTCGGTAGCTTTAAGAGTTTCTATCGGATCGGGCAGGAGATAGCGTGGATCGGGATGGATCTCCAGTTTCAGAAAATTGGTTCCGAAAGCTTCGCGGGCAAGTTGTGCTGCAAAAATTGCTTCTTCGGCATTTCTTACGCCCGACGTGTTTGGTAAGATCTGTACACCATCGGTTAAGATATGACGCAGCATGTCATCTTCGCGGTTGTCCATGTCAATGCGTTTCATGGCTACTGTCACCATCTGTGATTCAGATGCCTTTATTGCTTCGGCCATTACATGGTTGCTTTTGAACTTTCCGGTACCCACAAAGAGTCGCGAACAAAACTCTTTGCCACCTATTATAAGATTGCTCATCTGTTTATTATTTGGATTGATTTATCAAATTGATTATTCCGGCAGTCTCGGCAATCGGATCGGGAGCGTTTATGATACACCCGCTCATGGCAATGCCGTTCACGCCAGTCCGTATCACTTCACTTATATCGGAAGCCGTAATGCCACCTATTGCTACAATCGGAGCGCTTATGCCGTTTTCTTTCAGGAAGCCTGTAGCCAGTCTGTAGCCATTAAGCCCAAGCACCGGGCTTAGATTCTTTTTTGTGGTGGTGAAGCGGAATGGACCGTATCCTATGTAATCGGCTCCCGATCTTAGCGCTTCCATAATATCGTCGGTAGTATTTGCTGTCGCGCCTATTATAGTGTGCGGTCCTAGAATATGTCGAGCTTCAGAAATCGCCATATCGTTTTTCCCCAGGTGAACACCATCGGCTCCGCATATTTCAACCAGCTCCACGTGATCGTCCAATATAAAGATCGAATTATGTTTCCGACAGATATCCGCAATCTCTTTTCCGGCAGATATGATCTGTTGCTCGGATGCATTCTTCCAACGTAACTGTACCCATCTGCAGCCACCTTCGATTGCCTCGCGTACCTGTCGTATGGCATCAGTTTCAGATGAGGGATGAGTGATGAACTGGAGTTTGAATTTATCGATGTCGATATTCGTGCGCCACGCGCCTGAAAGCATTGCAGCCCCATCAAATCCGGCATCTTCTACAGTACCTGTCAAGTCATCTGTAATTCCGCCGAGAGCTATGATGGGTACACGTCGCTCGCTTTTGAGCATGGAGTCAAGCTCATGTCTATTGAAACTATTGCTATAGCCCGGCTTTGATAAGCTTGAGTATATGGGGCTAAGAGTCGCGTATGTGTAATCCTCAGCCTTTGAACATTCCTCAATAGAATGCAGTGATATGCTGACACGACCGTGCCATTTTTCCGGACGCAATGGATTGCGCGAATTCAGATGGATTCCACCTATCCCATTTTGCGAAGCCATTTCAAAATGGCTATGTAGAGTAAGGCGGTGTCTCATATCCGGATCAATATCACGGATAAGCGAATCCATTTCTACGGAAGTCGCATCTGGTTTCCGTATGTGCACGAAGTCAAATTTGTCATTACGCAACACCGACTCTATGTATCCCGCCTCGTTTTTATAAAAGTAGGGCGGGGTAATGGCAATTCGTATAAACTTTTTATCAGCCACCACAAACCGCCTTTATGACAATTATATTCAATCCGTCGGTCAATGGACAGTTGTTCCATTCCGAACGGCTGATCACAGAGCTGTTGATGGCAACAGCCATACCCGGAACATCAAGGCCTTCATGGGCCAGCAGTTGTGCAAGAGTGGTGATTGAATCATTCACCTCAATCTCACGGTTATTGATTTCTACTTTCATATAATGAATTGGTATTAAAGGAAAGTAGCACGCGAGAGAAGCGCATGATGTGGCAACTATTGATATCGCCAGCGGAAGAAGATTATTCAAGTCCTTTCGTCGGTACTAACCGAATCAAGTTCCAAGGGTAAACAAGCTTTACGGCTTGTTTTCTCAGCCCGCTATCAGGTAGGGCACCCCTCTTGAGTGTAAACTTTCGGTGCAAAGATACGTATAACTATCAGGTTTTGGCAAATATTTCTCAAAAAAAGAACAAAAAAAATCACTCCGCATGGCTTGTTGGCCGTGCGGAGTGATTTTGATGAATTGCTCAACAATGTTGAGACTGATGAGATACGTTCTCCTCGTAAAGCATTATTCGTTTTCGAGACCCTTGATGATCTCTACTGCCATATCGTAGATTGTTTCATCGTCAAGCACAACGATACCACCGTCGGGACCCGGTTCTATATGCACTCCGGCATTTTTGCCAAATTCGTAGTTGGCACCTCCGAAATAGTTGCGCACGGTCTGAACAGTTACATTCAGCTTGTCGGCTATCTGATGTGTGGCACCATCGGGCAGACTGTCTTTGAGTCGGCGCAGCTCGTTGAAACTGATAGTTTTAGCCATAGTAGTATGGATTTATAAGGGTTAATATTGTTCGGTGAGGATGAAAAGATGCCTAAATTTAGATATTCTTTGTGAGACAGTGAAATTATATTGGAGAAAAATGATATGTTTTACAACATAATGTCGCTAATTCAAATTATTTCAATGTCTGTCGACTTGATCCACGCGCGGTGGGAATTGTCAATTCTCACGTCATACCATTTCACCCCGGTCGTATCGTTGACGGCACTGACAGAGTCGATGATCGATATGCGTGTTCCTTCGTGAAGCAGCATGGCCTCTTCGGTCCGGTCTTTAGGTTGGCGTGGAGAGGTTGAGAGTATCGCCGATTTCGATATTATTACACCCTCCGTTTTTGATGTTGCTATTCCGGCAGCCCGCAGTGTCATTATTACGGCAAAAGCAGTGAAGACTGTGAGGAAGATAGCCGAAAAGAATCCTGTTTTGCGCAGCAATACGGTAGATGTGAACAAATATATGGCCACCGATGCCAGCATAAGCGCGAACGCGGTAAATGCTATCCAGGCCCATGTGTCAGGCGACACCATTGTGGCTATACCGTCGGTAGTGTTTGAAATAAAGCTACCTTTGTCAGCAGGGCGGTCTATGCACTTTGATTTGACAAATGCAAGATTCGCTCTGGTGTCATGGTTCGATGGGTCAAGACGCAACGATCTTTCATAGGCAAGTATGGCTTTGCCAAGATTTCCCAGTCGATATTCCGTATTACCGATATTATACCATAGAGTGGCCGATGTTCCGTATTCGGTTGCCGCTTGTTGATAAAGACTGAGGGCTGTGGTATAGTCATCGGCGGTATATGCTGAATCGGCACGCGATATGATATTCTCCGAATGGAGCGATACTACAGCCACAACTATCGCAGCTATGATTATATTGATTCGTCTAAGCATTTCTGATTTGACTGTCAGTGTTGATCAAATGTATTATTTTACAGCTTTAAGGCGTTCGATGTCGTTGATACAACCAACGGCCTGTTCATACAACTCTTCAGGTTGTACAGCTGCCGACGGTGCATATCGTGCCATCTCACACGTATCAATAACCGGTACAAGCCGTGACGCTGCTTCCGATCCAGACTCTCCGAATCTCGTTTCGAGTGCGGCGGTCACATTGTCGCGGGTAAGTTGAGACGCCGGAATGGCGAGTTTATCGCTGAGATATCCCCACATGGCTCGCAGCAATTCTTCATGGAATTTATCAGCTTTTTTCTCATCAAGAAGTTTTCGGGCTGTCTTCAGTCTCATACGGGCTACTTTGCTGGCTTTGGCAGTACGCTGACCTGTTACGTCTGCCATTGCGCGTACATGACGGCCATATACTGCGATAGCGACTATTAGCGCGGCAAGCGCTATGACATAAAGAAGCCAGTACCATACCGTGTCGGCCAGTAGAGTGTGGCTTTTAGTTAGCTGTTTGTCTCCATTATGTATATGAAGAATGTCTGTGTTTTTTGCCTCGATATCCTGTCTGGCTGCTTCCGACTGTGTAGACAGCCCCTGTGCAACACGGATATCATAACCCGGCATATCGATTGTCTGGTAGTGTCCTGTCGACGGATCGAAGTATACAAACTTATTGTTGCCTATCTTGAAATCGCCTACTTTAGTGGGTACGAATGTATATTCTATTGTCATCGTTCCCGATACATTTCCTCCCGAAACTCTGGTCTCGGTTTCTGCCTTAGGCGTGTACTGCTCAAATTCCGAGGGAAAGTCGATCACAGGTTCCTTTAAGTACTTTATATTGCCGCTGCCGGTAATTACGGTAAGTAGTGTGGCTGGATCATTTGTACGGAAACTGTTGCCTACAAGACGGCTCTCCACATTAAATTTTCCGACAGCTCCGGTGAAGCCGGCGGGTTGAGGCTGGGGGAGTGGCATTACGTCGACCGAAGCGGTGTTCGAACTTACCTTGATCTCACGTTCTGTAGGATTACGCATGGAGAAGAGCCCCATGTCAATCTGCTCGAACTGTACGACGCTTATATCATAGTTGCCAGAATTGATAGTGAGTTTTCCTGACTTTTGAGGGAATATTATGCACTTCTTCAGGACAGCTGTGCGGTAGTTCTGCCCATTGTATGTTTCAACTTCGTTTAGCGAAGGTGTCACATCAAGTTCTTCTATCAGAAATCCGTCGAAGCTCGGTTGTATGGTAGGACGGAAAGATGATATGTTATATTTAGTGTATAGTTTTATCGTGCATTCTATCGGCTCTTGTTCGTATACTTTTGGTTTTGATAGAATGATACGGACAATCACATCGTTCGACGATACCGAGCGATCGCTTGATTGAGTGTCGATATCATCTATGTTGACATCTGGTCGGCCGCTACCCGGTTGGCTTGCTCCTGATTGTCCGGGTACAATGGTAAGCTTGACAGGACGTGTGGTATATCGTTTGCCACCGTCTCTTATTGAAGCCTCGTTGATCGTATATTGTCCCGGAGTTTCAGCCAGATAGTAATACGTGAAATCGACCGACATCGATGAAGATGTCACACCATTGATCATCTGGTAGCTCTGGCGTGTGCTCTGGGCCGGTCCATATAATTGCTTACATCCGCTGATGGGACTGACTTTTAGATCTGCAGGATCGCTACCATTTGTGAGTCGGTACGTCACAGCGAATTTTTGACCCTGCTGAACCCGGTCGGGAGCCTGCACACTGAAAGATGTCTGTGCAACAGCGCCCAGAATGGAAGCAAGAATCAGAACTGTGGTTATTATAATACGCATAAACTTGAATGGTTGAAATATGTATGGAGCGGAACAAATACTATTACCAGGGATTGGTGACTTTCTTGCGTCTTACTTCCTGGCCCTTACGACGCTCGGCTTCAACGCGGCGACGTGTGGCAGCCTCCTCATTTTCCATAGCTTTTAGAATCTGGTCGGCGTTGGCATCGCTCATGCCCTGATTCTGCTTTTGAGGTTGCTGCTTATCTTTTTGTTGCTGTTGCTGCTGTTGGTCTTGGTCCTTGTCCTTGTTGTCGTTATTATTGTTTTGATTTTGATTCTGCTGGTTCTGCTGTTGCTGATCCTGGTTCTGGTTTTCGTCATCTTTGTTCTGGTCCCTGTTCTTATCATCGTTCTGCTGATCCTGCAGACGAAGCTGTGCAAGGCGGAGATTCTCCCGGGCCTTGTCATTATCCGGATTGCGACGCAGAGCATTCTTATATTGGTCAATGCTCTGTTGGTAATTCTCTTGGTTGAAGGCAAGATTTCCGAGGTTGTAGTATGACAGTTCGGCTATACTCTGGTCAGTTGCTTCCTTTGCCAGTTTCGACAGCATCTGCTGGGCCTGGGCGATAGGATTGTTGCCTGCATTCGGATCGGCTGATCCGGCTTGACGTATATACGCGGCCGCCAGATTGAACATGGCAGCCTCGCTGCCTGGATTAGCTTCCAAAGCCTTCTTATACATGACTTCAGCTTCTGCAAAGCGTTTCTCCTTGTATAGCTTGTTGCCGTCAGCTATGTAATTACGCTCATAGCGGTTGGTTGCGGACGGTTTGTTTTCATCTGCCGCAAACATCGGTAATGTAGCTGTCGACATGATTATAATGGCTATGACGCGTGATGTCTTAGTAAAGAAATTTATGCCACGTAGCCATGATATCTTACGATATGGTATAATAGTATCAATCATCAGCAACAGAAGTGCGATTATAGCAAAAACAGGAAACAATTCTGCGGCTGGCGATGATGTCAGACGCTGATATTCGGCCTTTTTTAATTTGCTGAGCTGATCGTTAAGCTCGTTGACAACCGATGGACTTGCCCCCGACAGATATACGCCTTTTCCGGCCTTCGCGATTTCGCTTGCTGTCTCCTGATCAAGTTTGGTGACAACAGGCGCCCCATTTTGATCAAGCATATATTGTCCGCGTTTGCCTTTGACCGGGATCGGCGCACCATTTCCGCTGCCCACACCGATCACATCTACCTGAATGCCGGCAGAGGCCGCACGAGCCGATTCGGCTACGGCGTCATCCTCAAAATTCTCACCATCGGTGATGATTATGATGGCCTTGTCACAGTCGGAATCAGGAGTGAACGATGTCATAGCCATATCGATGGCTGCGCCAATAGCTGTTCCTTGTGTCGGGACCATGTCTGTCGACAGGTCGTTGAGAAACATTTTAGCCGATATATAGTCCGATGTGATAGGGAGCTGGGTATAGCTTTCTCCGGCAAAGACAATAAGACCCACCTTATCATTATTCATCTTGTCGATCATCTTCTCCAATATGAATTTTGCCCGCTGAAGGCGGCTTACACCATTGGGGTCATCGGTAGATGAGGCCATCATCGAGTTGCTGACATCAAGGCATATCATGACTTCTATGCCTTTGGTCGATTCCTGCTCGGTAGACTCAATCTTTGATGGCACTACCGGGCGTGCTATTGCAATGATGATCAATGCGAGAGCGAGCAACTCTATGGACAGCTTGATCCATCCGGTATACCGTGATGCTTCAGGCATCAGGCTGCGGATGACCGAGATGTTGCCGAATCGGCTCAACTTTTTACGCCGGCTTATCCGAGTCATGAAATAAAGTATCACTATGACAGGGATGGTCAGTAGCAGATACAGATATTGAGGATTTGCGAAACTTATCATTTTTTGAGCTTATAGTGGAAGAGAAGAGATTAGGGAATAGAGCGGAGCACAGTGTTACGGGCTATCAATTCGAGCAAGAGCAGGCAAAGAGCCAATATTGCCCAGGGAAGATAGTTGTCCTCTGTATGTGAGTAATTACGCACATCGATCTGACTCTTCTCAAGAGTGTCGATCTCCTTGAATATAGATGCAAGGACATTATTGTCGGTTGCACGGAAATATTTTCCTCCGGTAGTAGTAGCAATGGATTTCAGAGTCTCTTCATCTATTACAACCGGCATATTCACATACTCTATGCGTCCGAATTCGTTCTCAGCAGGAAATGGTGCCATACCATTTCGGCCGATACCTATGGTATATACTTTTATTCCGTATTTTTTTGCAATCTCGGCCGCGGTCTTGGGCGCGACAACTCCGGTATTGTTCGATCCGTCGGTTAGCAATATGATGCTCTTGGACTTGGCTTTACCATCCTTGATACGGTTGATCGACGTTGCCAGACCATCACCTATGGCGGTGTTATCCTGCAACATTCCCATGCGTATGTCGTTGATATAATTTATCAGCATAGCCCGGTCAGTTGTCATCGGTACGGCGGTGAAACTTTCTCCTGCAAATATAACCACACCGATGTTGTCGGATTCGCGACCTGCTACAAACTTTGAAGCAACTTGTTTAGCCGCCTCAAATCGGTCGGGTTTGAAATCTCGGGCAAGCATCGATGATGATATATCAAGTGCCAGCACAATATCAGTACCCTCTGTCGCTGTTGTGCTCCACTTGTCTCTTGTCTGGGGCCGGGCAAGCACTACTATGAGTGTAGCTATGGCCAGCAGGCGCAGTCCGAACATGGAATGCAGCAGCAAAGCTCGGAATGATGTTCCGCTCTTGGCAAACGGCCGGATAGTGGATATGGCAAGAGACGCGTTCAATCGCCCCCGTTTCCATATGAACCATCCAATATAGGGAACCAGAATAAGCAGCCCCCATAAATACTCGGGATGTGCAAAAATCATGGCTTTTGACTCTTTTTAATTGTGGGTTCCGGTTTTTCGGTTGCTTGTGTGTCCTGCTGTGTTTCGGGCTCGGGCTGAGGACGTGTATCTTCAACAAACTGCGTAGCCGAACGCATAGCCGCCACATTGTCATCGGGAAGAGGACGTACTTTGGCGAATTTCACAAAATCTGCCATTTCCAACACCTTGATAAGCTGTTGTTCTGACATACGGGTGGTCTCGTTTTTGCGTATGGCATGACGTATCTGTGTAGTGGTCATCTCCATGGCGTTAATACCAAATCGTCGCTGAAGATATACACGCAGAATATCGGTGAGCCGTGTGTAATACTGCTTTTCCTCACCACGTTCACACAGACTCTCGCTTTTGAGCTGATCAAGTTGGCGTATGGCCATTTCATATGGCGGTTCTTCCGGCTTGACTGCAACAGGAAGTATCGTTCCTTTTTTCTTATATCTGAGCCACAGGTATCCTCCGGCTGCAAGAGCAAGCAGCGCGATTAGGATCCATAGACCGTAGTCAGCCATCCAGTCCGGGACATAATCAAGAATCTGACGTTTCGGGTTGACTACATCAGCATAATCATGTACGGTCTTCAATGTGTCAACAGGAACGGGAAGAACCTTGAGGACAGGCCGGTTTGATATGAATGTGTCACCTCCGTCTATATAAAGAACCGGGGGTAGTGTATATACCCCAGAATCAAACGACTGAACAATAATGTCACGCAACATCTGACGACGGCCATTGCCGAGGTCATTGTAAGTCGGATCGCCCACAGAGCTGATCTCAACATCTTGCCATATGGTATCGGGCAATAGCAGATCGCCTTCACTTCCGATCTCGCCGAGAACTTCAAGATGAAGTGTAGTCTGGCGACCCATAACAAGATTGGCAGAGTCAAGCGATGCTTTGACTGCTACCTGACGGTCAGCAGCTATCGTTGGAAACGAAGCTGTCAGAACTGTGGCGCCTATGAGTATTTTTGCGAATATTTTCAAGGGTGGAATTATTTATTGTTCGTTCAATGACCTGATACACCGCGGCGACGGAAAAGTGACATCAATGCCGATACATAGTCCTCATCGGTAGCGATGGATGCCACGTCTACTCGCGATTTGTTCATCGTATCCGACATCTGCTGCTGACGCTCATACCACCAGCGGCTATATGCCTGACGGATCTTTTTGGATGAGGTGCCTATCCATTTCTCTTTTCCGGTCTCCAGATCGGCCACACGTAGCAACCCTATGTCGGGTAACTGGGTATCACGTTTATCATAGATCTGTATTGCAATGACATCGTGGCGGTTGCGGGCAACTGACAGAGCCTTGGAATAATCATGATCATCGATAAAGTCCGATATGAGGAATGTTGTGGCACGCTTTTTCAGTGCGTCCGTAAAGTAACGCAATGCTGTGGCTATATCAGTATTGTTATTTTCAGGCGTAAAGTCGAGAAGCTCCCTGATTATGAACAGTATATGCTTTCTGCCTTTCTTCGGAGGAATAAACTTTTCGACTTTGTCGCTGAAAAATATCACACCTATCTTATCATTGTTCTGGATGGCAGAGAATGCTAATGTGGCTGCCACTTCAGCTATGATCTCCCTTTTATGTTCGCCTACAGCACCGAAAAGGCGTGATCGCGACACATCGACCAGAAGCATCACTGTCAGCTCACGCTCCTCCTCATATACCTTGACGAAAGGGTGATTATGACGTGCAGTCACATTCCAGTCTATATCACGCACATCATCGCCATACTGATACTCGCGTACCTCGCTGAACATCATGCCGCGTCCTTTGAACGCAGTGTGATATTCTCCGGCAAATATGTTTTGTGACAATCCGCGGGTCTTTATTTCAATTTTCCGGACTTTCTTAAGCAGTTCGCTTGCTTCCATAGGCTTCGTAAAGAAATACATATAGCTGCCTGCTCATGCAGACATACTGATGACGCTCACAATGAGATAGTTAGAGAATTACCTATCAGGGCACCTCAACCTTGTCGAGGATCTCTGATATGATCTCATCGGTTGTAATATTCTGGGCCTCAGCCTCATAGCTCAGTCCTATGCGATGGCGGAGCACATCATGCGCCACAGCCCGCACATCTTCGGGGACAACGTAGCCTCTTTGGCGAAGAAATGCGTATGAGCGGGCAGCGCGAGCCAGTGATATAGAGGCTCTTGGCGAAGCGCCGAAAGCTATGATATCCTTAAGATCTGATAAGGAATAGTCTGATGGATAGCGAGTTGCGAAGACGATATCGACGATATATCTCTCAATTTTTTCGTCAAGATAAATCATGTCCACAACCTTCTGAGCCTCAATGATTTCCTCGGGATGGAGCAAAGGGCGGATCTCGTGCTTGACCGGCGAAATGTTCTGCCGTATGATCTGGCGTTCGTCGTCTTTGGTGGGGTAGCTTATGATGACCTTAAGCAGGAAACGGTCGACCTGGGCTTCGGGGAGGGGATAGGTTCCTTCCTGCTCGATGGGGTTTTGTGTAGCCATAACCAGGAATGGCTCCTGGAGTTTGAAGGTTGAATCGCCGATAGTCACCTGGCGTTCCTGCATAGCTTCGAGCAGAGCGCTCTGCACTTTTGCCGGAGCACGGTTGATCTCATCGGCAAGTACGAAGTTGGCGAATATGGGTCCGCGTTTTATCTGGAACTGTTCTTTCTGCACACTATAGACCATTGTACCAACAACGTCGGCAGGAAGCAGGTCGGGGGTAAACTGGATTCGGCTGAACTTGGCGTCGATGACTTGAGCGAGTGTTTTGATCGCGAGTGTCTTAGCCAATCCCGGAACACCCTCAAGGAGCACGTGGCCATTGGCAAGCAGTGCTATAAGAAGTGAATCAACAAGATGCTTTTGACCTACTATGGTCTGGTCGATTCCTTTGGTGACCAATGATACAAAATTGCTCTTTGAAGCAACAAGATCGTTCAGCTCTCTGATGTTTGCGTTATCGCTCATATTGATTTATAGGTGTTTTGGGTAAGTCTTAGTGGTGAAAGAAAAACTTATTAGTCGCCTGTTTTTCATTCGGCAACTACAAAATTATATATTACAACAAAATAGAGAGCGAAATTGTGTGTTAATTTTGTCTATCAAAGTTAAAAACAGCATAATCACCTATATTTCACCAGGTATCCCAAGCGCTTTCAGGGCCATCAGGAGGGCTTCGGATGTGGCTCTTTCGATGACGCGTTGTCTGGAGCCGGGAAGATGGAATGTCTCTGACATCATGCTGTCGCCAGGGCCAGCCACTGCGATACATACTGTCCCTACGGGTTTCTCAGGAGTGCCTCCGCCAGGACCTGCGATTCCGCTTGTCGAGATGGAAATATCGGTTTTCAGGGCTGTGCGGACTCCTGCGGCCATAGCCTCGGCAACGGGTATGCTTACAGCTCCATGTTCCGTGATCATTGCGGGATCGACTTTCAATATGCCGGATTTCACACTGTTGGCATAAGCGACAACGCTGCCATTCATGGCTTCCGAACTGCCGGGTATAAGCGTGATCTGGTGTGCAATGTTTCCGCCGGTACAGCTTTCGGCTGTAGATACAGTCATTTTCCGTTTCTTAAGTTCTTCAAGCAGGATGGCGGCTGTGCTCATGTCGTTGTCGGATATGAGCCATTTGGCTACAAGATGTTTCAGCTGTTTGACAAAACGGTCGCTCTCGGATGTGAGGACCGAGGCGTCGGTGTGCCGACCATCGAGCCGTAGACGTATGATTCCGGGTTTGGGAAGGTATGCCAGATGGAGATATCCAGGCAATGAGTCTTCATAGTCTTTCAGATGCTCGGCCAATGCCGATTCGCTGATTCCGGCTACTATGAGGGTGGTATGGGTGGTGGAGATGTTGTTGTCGAAATGGTGAAGCAGTCTTGGCAGTACTTCAGATCTGAACATCTCTTCGGTTTCGAAAGGGACTCCAGGCATAGAGACCAGAACTTTACCATCTTTCTGAAACCAGAAGAGGGGTGCGGTGCCAACTTTGTTTTGTATGATGATGGCGTTGTCGGGCACTATAGCCTGGTTCTCGGTTAGTTTGTTTAGAACCCGTCCTCTTTTGGCCATCACTGTCTTTACGTTGTCAAGCACGGCAGGGTCAAAATGGAGGCCACCTCCGAATATTGAGCAGAGGGTGGGTTTTGTGATGTCGTCGGCTGTAGGGCCAAGGCCGCCTGTAGTCAGAATAACGTCGGTGGTCCGGAATGCCTGGTCTACGGCTTTACGTATGTCATCGGCATTGTCTGCGACTGTCATTACCTGATGTACTTCCCAACCGTAGGGGGCCATCATGCGTGCGAGCATTCCGCTGTTTGTGTCGGTGACTTGTCCAATCAGCAGTTCGTCGCCGATAGCTATTATTGAAACTTTCATCAGCTGGAGTTATTTTATTCAACGGTAATCCTTGCAAAAGGCACAGAGGAATATTGGCAGAATTCTTTGTCGAGATATTTGAAGTATCCGGCTGTCGCGACCATGGCAGCATTGTCGGTGGTGAATTCGCGTGCGGGGATGAATGCCTCGAGATTGTGGTGATCGCAATAGTCGGCCACGGCATTCCGGACGCCGGAATTGGCCGATACGCCTCCGCCTATCACTACTGTGCGCACTCCGGTTTGGCGAACGGCTTTGTCGAGTTTATCAATCAGAATGTCGACTATAGTGCTTTGCAGCGAGGCGGCGAGATCGGCGAGGTTATGGTTGATAAAATCGGGGTCGGTTTTCAAACCATCGCGTATAGTATATAGAAAGGAGGTCTTGAGACCGCTGAAGCTATAATCCAGGCCGTCGATATGAGGTTTGGCAAACCGGAATGCTTTTGGATTTCCCTGTGCGGCCAGTCTGTCGATATGCGGGCCTCCGGGATAGGGGAGTCCCATAACCTTGGCGCATTTGTCGAATGCCTCGCCGGCTGCGTCGTCGATCGTGCGTCCGAGTATCTCCATATCCTTGTAGCTCTTGGCGAGTATGAGCTGGCTGTTTCCACCTGAAACCAACAGGCACAGAAAGGGGAATTCAGGAACACGGTCATCAGGGTTGCGTTTGATAAATTGGGCGAGCACATGACCGTGAAGGTGATTCACATCGATAATCGGACATCTGAGGCCCAATGACAATCCTTTGGCAAAGGATGTGCCTACAAGCAGAGATCCGAGCAGGCCGGGGCCTCGTGTGAATGCAATAGCACTAAGATCGCCGGTGCTCACTCCGGCCCGTTTCAGCGCAGCGTCGACAACCGGGACAATGTTTTGCTGGTGTGCACGTGAGGCAAGCTCAGGCACGACGCCTCCATATTCTTCATGTACGGCTTGCGATGCGATGACGTTGCTGAGCAACACGCCGTCTTTCACAATGGCAGCGGAAGTGTCGTCGCATGACGATTCTATACCAAGTATAACTGTACTCATTGGCTGGATGTAAAGTAAAGATATGAGTCGAAACAACGGCCCGGCTGCAAAATTACATAAAAAACATGATCGTACAAAAAATAGATAATACATGGCACTTTGGTCAATCAATAGTGCGATCATTAAAAAATTTTTGAGTAATTTTGCAAGCTCTAAGAAAGGACAATATTCTGAGATTAATATGCAAAATATTCGCAACGTTGCCATTATAGCCCATGTTGACCATGGCAAGACGACATTGGTCGACAAGATGCTTATGGCAGGCCATCTGTTTCGCGACAATCAAGCCGCAGGCACCCTCATTCTTGACAATAATGATCTTGAGAGAGAACGCGGCATAACGATCCTCTCGAAAAATGTCTCGATAGCTTATCGCGATTGTAAGATCAATATCATCGATACTCCCGGACACTCCGATTTCGGAGGTGAGGTGGAGCGCGTTCTTAACATGGCTGACGGCTGTCTGCTATTGGTAGATGCTTTTGAAGGTCCGATGCCTCAGACGAGGTTTGTGCTTCAGAAAGCCATTCAGATGGGTCTCAAGCCTGTTGTAGTCGTCAATAAGGTAGATAAGCCCAATTGCCGGCCGGATGAGGTTCAGGAGATGGTGTTTGACCTTATGTTCAGCCTTGACGCTACGGAGGACCAGCTGGATTTCCCGACAATCTACGGATCGGCCAAGGAGGGTTGGATGAGCACCGACTGGCATCAGCCCACTGATAATATAAAGGCGGTACTCGATGCCATAATAGATCATATTCCTGCGCCTACAACGATAGAGGGTCCGGCCCAGATGCTGATAACATCGCTTGATTTCTCGAGCTATGTAGGCCGTATAGCTGTGGGCCGTGTTCACAGAGGTACACTGCGCGAGGGTATGGATATAGCTCTCTGCAAGAAGGATGGTTCGACTGTAAAACAGCGGATCAAGGAACTCCATACATTCGAGGGTATGAGCCGCAAGCGTGTGGAGAGTGTGGATAGCGGTGATATATGCGCTATAGTCGGTCTTGAAAATTTTGAGATCGGTGATACGGTGGCTGCATTCGACACTCCGGAGGCATTGCCACGAATAGCAATAGATGAGCCGACAATGTCGATGACTTTCACAATAAACGATAGTCCTTTCTTCGGCAAGGATGGAAAGTATGTGACGTCACGTCATATAGGTGACCGTCTTGTGAAGGAGCTTGACCGTAATCTCGCGCTCAGGGTGGAGCGTTCGCCCATGCAGGATATCTGGAATGTGTATGGCCGAGGCGTGCTTCATCTCTCTGTGCTTATCGAGACTATGCGCCGCGAGGGTTATGAGCTTCAGGTAGGTCAGCCTCAGGTTATCATCAAGGAGATAGACGGTGTGAAATGTGAGCCTGTCGAACTCCTTACGATAGATGTTCCGGAGGAGTCGAGCTCGAAGATGATCGATATGGTGACACGCCGTAAGGGTGATCTGATCTCGATGACAACGCATGGGGATCGTGTGCAGATGGAATTCAATATTCCGTCGCGCGGTATAATAGGTCTCCGCAATAATGTTCTCACCGCATCGGCCGGTGAGGCTATCATGGCGCATCGTTTCCTTGAGTATCAGCCTTGGAAGGGCGAGATAGAGCGCCGAACCAATGGCTCGCTGATCGCCATGGAGGCAGGTACGGCGTATGCCTATGCCATCGACAAACTTCAGGACCGTGGTAAATTCTTCATCTTCCCGCAGGAAGAAGTTTATGCCGGTCAGGTTGTCGGAGAAAATGCGAAGGACAAGGATATAGTGGTTAATGTGACCAAATCGAAAAAACTTACGAATATGCGTGCGAGCGGTGCTGACGATAAGGCCCGTATTGTTCCGCCAGTGGTGTTCTCGCTTGAAGAGGCTCTGGAATATATCAAGGCTGACGAGTATGTGGAGGTGACACCGCATCACATACGTCTGCGCAAGATTATTCTTGACGAGCTTGAGCGCAAGCGTGCGAACAAGGAGTGATATAATCATAGCACGGTAAATATATAATCAGGGAGACGCGCTGAGGAGGTGCGTCTCCCTGATTGTTTAGGGAGAGAATTATACGAGGGAGTGCAGAGGGCTTGTTAAAGGAGTGAAAATAGCAGGACGGGTGTCTTGTAATTTGTGAAAACGTGGGGAAAATCGGGATGGCGGTTGTTATAGCTTTATCAGCCACTACTATATGTAGATGGTGATGACACTAACTATTTATAACGCTTTATCTCTCTCTTAGATAACTACTATGAACACCTCATTATTTAAAAAACAGCTTCTTGGTCTGCAGACAAATCTCCTGAATTTCGCGTATACTCTCACGCTGAACCGTGACGATGCTTATGATCTGCTTCAGGATACCACGCTGAAGGCTCTTGATAATGAAGACCGATATGTTGATAATACCAATTTCAAGGGCTGGGTCTTCACGATAATGCGGAATGTATTCATAAATAATTACAGGCGTACGCAGCGGTCGAGTACGGTTGTCGACACTTCGGATGATTTGTTCCGTCTGAATGTGCCGGAAGAGTCCGGTCATAGTTCGCCGGAACAGAGTTACGCAGTAAAGGAGATAATGGGTGCCATCAATACATTCAGCTCTGGCTACCGTGTGCCATTCACAATGCACCTGGAGGGCTACCGTTATGCTGAGATCGCTAAAAAGATGGGTCTTCCGGTCGGTACGGTAAAGAGCCGTATCTACTATGCGCGTCAGCGGCTTCAGGCGGCATTGTCGGACTATGCGTTGCGGGATGATGTGGATTGATCGTTGCCGGAAGCGGATATATTGATATGTCTGGAGGCTTTGACTCCGAGCGCTTTGAGCTTTTCGGCACGTGAGAGGAGGTTTCCGGTGCCTTCGTAGAGTTTGCGCCGGGCTTCGGTGATCGCTGATTTTGATGCGTCGATCGACCTGTCGACTTTGGCCAGGTCGTCGACAAATGCAGCGAGCTTGTCGTACATCCGGCCGGCGGCTTCGGCGATCTCGACAGCATTTCTAACCTGTCGGTCATGTTGCCACATTTGTTCGATCAGCCGCAGCGCGGATACGATCAGCGTCGGCGAAACTATAAGTACCCCTTTGCAGCGTCCTCGTTCCCACAATGCGGGGTCGTATTGAAGCGCAGCCATATATGCGGCCTCGTTGGGGATGAACATCAGCACAAAATCGGTGCGCCGTTGACCAACGTAATTCTGGTAGTTTTTGGCGGCGAGTTCGTCGATGTGCCTCTTAACTGACTCTACATGGCGTCCGGCGGCATTGTGGATCTCCATGTCGTTGTCTGCGTTGGCCAGATCCATGAAGGCTGTGAGTGATACTTTTGAGTCGATGACAACCGCGCGTCCGTCAGGGTAGTTTACCACTACGTCGGGACGTAATAGCCGTCCGTCGACTGATCGGAGCGGTGTGCCGTCGCTGGATGCAGTGACCTGCACGAAGTATTCTTCATTTTTGCGTAGTCCTGATTTCTCGAGGATTGATTCAAGGAGCATCTCACCCCAGTCGCCTTGGGCCTTGTTGTTTCCCTTGAGGGCTGATACAAGGTCTCTTACTTCCTGTCCGGCGCGTTTGTTGGCTTCGATGAGATCGCGTATCCTGGCATCAAGGGCGAAACGTTCGCGAGCTTCTGACGAGTAGCTGTCGGAAACGGCTTTCCGGAAATCGCGTATGTTCTCACTTAAAGGCCGGAGGATGTCGGAGAGTCTGGCTTCGTTGATGCGGTTGAGCCGCTCGGTCTGTACGCTGACAATATCGGAGGCCAAGGTGCGGAATTTCTCCGTGTCGTTTTCGGACTGGAGCTTCAGTTCTTCAATCCGGACTTTGAACATGGCGGCACGCTCACGTTCGATTGATGCTACGCGTTGAGCTGCAGCTAATTTAGAGGCTGAGCGGATCGCATATATGGTAAGCGCCGCAGTGGTCAGCGCAAGGATGATGGTAAGTATTGTCATAGTAGTGCAAAGTTAATTTTTTTCGGCAACATGAGAAATACTAAAAAAATTATAAGGTGAGTTATTGCATTCATTTGGTAAAAAATTGTTACCTTTGCACGCAATAAATCCGTTACCTTCTTTATGTCATTTATTGCAGATAGAGTAAAAATGGACGGTCTTACGTTTGACGACGTCCTGCTCATTCCGGCTTTCTCGGAAGTACTTCCCCGTGAAGTTAATCTTAAGACGCGCTTTTCGCGTAGAATAACCCTTAATGTTCCTTTGGTTTCGGCCGCAATGGATACGGTCACGGAAGCTCAACTTGCGATAGCAATAGCTCGTGAGGGTGGCATCGGTGTGATCCATAAGAACATGACCATAGCAGAGCAGGCCCGTCAGGTGCATGCTGTGAAAAGAGCTGAAAACGGCATGATTTATGATCCTGTAGTCATAAAGCGTGGCAGTACAGTAAGACAGGCTCTCTCGATGATGGAGGAATACCATATAGGTGGTATACCTGTGGTTGATGATGAGAAGCATCTGGTCGGCATTGTGACAAACCGCGATCTGCGTTTCGAGCGTGATCTTGACCGTCCTGTCGATGAGGTTATGACGAGTGAGAATATTGTCACCACCAATCAGTCGACCAATCTTGAGGAAGCCGCACAGATACTTCAGGAGCACAAGATTGAGAAACTCCCTGTGGTAGACTCGGACAATCATCTTGTAGGACTTGTCACATACAAGGATATCACCAAGGCTAAGGATAAGCCGAATGCGTGCAAGGATTCGCTGGGCCGTCTGCGTGTGGCAGCCGGAATCGGTGTGACTCCGGACTCGATGGAGCGTGCAGACGCTTTGGTAGAGGCAGGTGTGGATGCCATAGTGATCGATACAGCCCACGGACATTCGAAGGGCGTTGTAGGTGTGCTCCGCGCAGTCAAGGAGAAGTATCCTGATATAGATGTAGTGGTAGGTAATATAGCTACCGGCGAGGCTGCCCGCTATCTGGTGGAAAATGGTGCTGATGGTGTGAAAGTAGGTATAGGCCCGGGTTCTATCTGCACCACGCGTGTAATAGCCGGAGTTGGTGTTCCGCAGCTTACCGCTGTATATGATGTGGCAAAGGCTCTTGCCGATACGGATGTGCCTCTGATTGCGGATGGCGGTATCAGATATTCGGGAGATATTGTAAAGGCTCTTGCTGCAGGCGCTCATTCGGTAATGCTCGGAGGTATGCTTGCTGGTGTCGAGGAGAGTCCTGGTGACACTATAATCTATAATGGCCGTAAGTATAAGTCATATCGTGGAATGGGTTCGCTTGAGGCTATGGAAAAGGGTTCGAAGGACCGCTACTTCCAGGGCAATGAGAATGATGTGAAGAAACTTGTTCCGGAGGGTATTGCCGCACGTGTTCCTTTCAAGGGTTCGCTGTTTGAGGTTACATATCAAATGCTTGGTGGCCTTCGTGCAGGAATGGGTTATTGCGGCGCTCCAAATATTGATGCGCTCCACAATGCGAAGTTCACCCGTATCACAAACGCCGGTGTGGCAGAGAGTCACCCCCATGATGTGGCTATAACGAGCGAGGCTCCTAACTACAGCAGCTCTTCGCGCTGAAAAATGTGATAGCCCGTCACTTACAGAGATATAAAAACTACGGAGCCGTACGATCAGGTATGGCTCCGTAGTTATTTTTTTGAGATAGTTATATATGGATCAGATTACAGTGATCACTGCGCATCGGTCGGCGGCATCGGAGGCAAATTCGTGAGTCGGTCCGGCTCCTTTTGTCTTGATATGGTTCTTGCTTACGCCGTGGGATATGAGATAATCGCCTACTGACTTTGCGCGACGGTCGCTCAAGCGCTGGTTGTAAGATGGATTTCCGCTTTCGTCGGTGTAGGCCACTATTGTGACATCGCGACCGCTGTTGACAAGCGATGATGCCAGCTGGTTGAGGGCTTCGGTATCGGTCACCTTGTCACCGTTTGTAGGGAACAGGTAGATGATGACCGGCTGGCGGTCGGTAGAAGAAGCGGAGGCTGAGCGAGTGGCGTTTGCTGCGGCGGCAATGCTGCCTGTAGCATAGCCATCGGTGTTGATGTCATCGAGGTTGCTTACAAGTATAACTTGATTCTGCGGGGGATAGGATGTGAGTTTCTGCATGCCACTGTTTATTGCCAACGGGCGATTGTAGTTTTCGCTCTGGCCGCCTCTTGCTGCGAAAAACAGCAGTGCGCCAACCACTATTACAGCAAGCGCGAGTATGGCTGCTACTCCACCCGACATGATACCTGAAGATTCGGGTATGTCTGAATTGTCGACTGCCGTCGGAGGATCGGGATTGCCGGTCACAGCATACTCTTCTGTATTTTCTACGAGAAGCGACGGTTCGTCGTGAGCCGAAAGGCGTCTGTCTATATTGTCTTCGGTCTTCATAGTTGTGTGTGTGTTTAAGTGAGAGAATATTGATGTGGGAGGGAGGAAAATGAGCTGTCAGTGGTCTTTAGGATCAAATTCTTATCATATAAACAACCGTGAAACCGACAATGGATGTTTGTGGTGTGTGAAAATAGTTTAAATAATATCAAGCCCCTTGAAGATTGAACGAGCTTTGCGTGTGTCGTTGCTTATAGCTTTCTTTAGTTTTTCAAGGGAATCAAATTTACGCTCATCTCTGAGTTTTTCGATAAATTCGATGGTGAGACGTTCGCCATAGAGGTAGCCGGCATAGTCGAGAATATGGGCTTCGATAGAGATCGGGGCTTTATCGCCATCGGCTTCGACTGTCGGGCGGTGGCCTATGTTGAGTATCGTTGGTCTCCTAACTTTGTCGGGAGTTGTTGTCAGTGCTGCATAAACTCCGCATCCTGGTATGCAGATATTCTTGAAGTCGGGGACAATGTTGGCAGTCGGAAATCCAAGCGTCCGGCCGAGTTGCCTGCCGGGAACTACAGGTCCTTCGAGGGTGTAGTTGCGGCCAAGAGCGATGTTGGCCTGGTCGATGAGTCCCTGTGCCAGATTTGTCCGGATGATGGATGAGCTTACGGGAGATCCGATGCCTTTGTATTCGGGCGCCTCGAGTACTTCCATGCCTATTTCCCGTCCTATGGCCTGGTATTGTTGGAATCCATCTGTGCGGTTGTGTCCGAACCGGTTGTTGAAACCAACCACCAGTGAGTCGATGGCATAATTCTTGTGGAGCATCTTCAGGAAGCCGGCTGCGGGCATGTGGCGCATTTTCTCATCAAAGTCGAGGACGATAATGTCATCAGCGCCGGCTTGTTCGAGGCGCAGGAATTTCTCGTCCGGCTCCATGAGCATTGGTGGTGCGTCGTCGGGACGTACCACAGAGAGCGGATGATTGCGGAATGTGACAACAGACGGAGTGAGATTGCGGCTGCGGGCTTCAAGGGATAGGTAGTCTATCAGGTATCTGTGGCCAAGGTGGACGCCGTCGTACATTCCTACGGCGGCAATACGTCTGCGCGAGCGGTTGCTTTTCTCAATAATCATGACAGGGATATATTCTTGCTGCGGAGGAGTTCGGCAAACTCATTGCCAGGTTCAACAAGCAGGGTGTCGAAGCCAAGTGCGGCAGCGGTGTTGAGATTGCTCTGAGAGTCGTCGATAAAGAGCGTTTCGGAGGGTATGATGTTGAGTTTGCGGCAGGCATATTCAAAAATACGGCTGTCGGGCTTCATGCTCTTGGCCTCGAATGATGTCACCACACCGTCGAAATATTCGTTGATTCCTCCGCGATCGTCGCGGCTGAATTCGTCGGCGATCATAGCGTTCCACATTATAGGGTTGGTGTTGCTGAGCAGGTAAATGTTGTAGTTTTGCCTTAAGCGGCGGAGTGCGCTGAGCCTGTGGGACGGTATGCCGATGAGGAATTTCATGAATGCCTCATCTATCTGCCGGTCGGTGATGTCGGCCCCAAGGAAAGGTCGGAGGGCATCGTGAAATTGCTGCGGGGACATGGAGCCGTTCTCGATTCCTTGAAACGGTCCAGCCTGCACGTATTCGCCTAAAAATTGTTCGGGATGTGCCATACCCAATTTTTTGAATGCGTCTATACAGTTGGAACGTCGAATGTCCATTATCACGCCTCCAAGGTCGAAAAGCAGGTTCTTTATCATGATGTACTTATAATATTAATAATTAGTCCCGTCAGATGGTCGGTTGGGTAGTTGGTTGCAATTATGCTGCAAAGATAAACATTAATCTGCAATAAATGTTGATTACGGTTTGTGTGAAATGATATCGGCGCCCCGTGGTATTGCCGCCGGGTCGCCGATATAGAATTGATGAGTTATGAGGTAAAGGTGATGCTGGTCAGAGTTTTGTGATGCTCATGTTGCGCCAAAGCACTTTTATGCCTCCGCCATCGTGGATCTGCAGAGCGATTCGTCCTTGCGCTTTGCCAATCTTTTTGTCGGTGAAGTCGGCCATGGGTTGTCCGTTGAGCCAAGTCTGCACATGGTCGCCGACAACGCGAATACGCATAGTATTCCAATCGCCTTCTTTCAGGATGTCTTCTTTATCGTCGGGGATCTGAACGAGCCATCCGCGACCGTAGCTCTCGTATATACCACCGGAGTCGTGTCCGTGAGGGGCTACTTCACACTGCCAACCGTGTACTTTTACGGGCGGCTCGATGAATGAGCGGAAGAATATTCCGGAATTGCCGTTGGCCAGTTGCTTGAACTCCATTGTGAGGTCGAAGTCTTTGAAATATTCGTCGGTCGCCAGATAGCCATACTGTTTGTCGGGCCCGCTTTCGCACACCAGATTGCCATCTTCGTTCACATACCAGTTTTCAGTTCCATAGGCTGTCCAGCCATTGAGATTGCGTCCGTTGAACATTGCTTTCCGCTGATTTTCCTTACGGGGTAGCTGTTTGATCTTCAAGTTGCGGAAAGAGGCGGGGTAGCCGTGATCCTGCAGGCAAATGACTCCGCTTTCGGCGAGACCATATTCGGGTGCCATCTCCCATTTGCCACTGTTCTTGCGCTTGAACCAGTCGTCGGTCCATGCTTCAAACTCCAGGATCTTATGGCCATTAAGCCAGTGCTCAACATGCCCGTTGTCGAATACTATGCGCGAGTTGTTCCATTCGCCCTGTGGGTTTACGACCATCGAGTCGGGATTTGGCAGGTGCATAGCATAGTCAACTCCGAGCCTTTGCCAAGGCTCGAGCTTTGTGGGGGCATTTGTAGCCTCCCAACCGTCGTTGTCGATGAGTTGGTATTCAGGACCTGTCACATATGGTACCTTGAAGTATGGGTCTTCTACAACATGATATAGCATGCCGGAGTTGCCGCCATAGGATAGTTTCCAATCCCAGTCGAGAATGAAATTGTCGAATTGCCGGTCGGTAACTATATATCCAGAAAGGTCGCTGCCATCGCCATGCGCCTGTATGCAGCCGTCTACTACACCCCACGGTTGTGTAAGCTCTGTTCCGTTGTAGTCGCGCCAGCCTTTCATGGTTTTGCCGTCAAACAACAACTCCCAACCATCGGCTTTCTCCTGAGCCGTGAGGGTATTGTTTTCCTTGGCCCCGCCATACGTCGGGACGCAGAGTGCAGCTAATAAGGGGGCTGCCAAGAGTTTGTTCATGATAAATGTGATATTGAATGAGATAAAACGATTATAATACAAAGATAAGCAAAAAAAGCGTTATCCGATCATCCCGGTTGCTGAAACGTTCAGACAAGATTGGCCAAAACAACAGAAGTAGCCGAATACGACGTGAAATTTTAAAGAAAACAGTCCTCAACCAAACGGAGTGATTGAGGACTGCAAGGCGATAGGGCCGGCCTTAAATGGCTCTTAACCTTAAAAACCTTTGATTTATGAGATTAGAACTATCTCTAAAGTTGGGTAAATGGCAGGTTAAAATTATAGTCCGCCGTTAACACTCGCAGGAACGTAAAATCTACCCCACAACTGGAGCGGTTGCTCCTGCAAAGGTTTTTGAGTTGCAAATATAACTATTATC
>CANRVB010000017.1 GCA_947643165.1 uncultured Porphyromonadaceae bacterium
TTAACACTTCTAATTGCCCAATTTAACATATGCACCGTGCTTTCGGCTTGACCCTCTTTTGCCCCTTTTTTGAACGAAAAACTCCATATTATCAAAAAATTGCTAATTTTGCACTGAATTTTGGACAGATATGCTTTTGCCGGCATAACTGCACAGTTCACAAGTTAATATACTAAGAACCAATCATACAAACGACATGAACATTTCCCACATTGAGCACATCGGCATAGCAGTGCCTTCGCTCGACGAAGCAATCCCTTTCTACGAAAACATTCTCGGTCTGAAGTGTTTCGCTATCGAAGAAGTTGAAGACCAGAAAGTACGCACAGCGTTCTTCAAGGTTGGTCAGACAAAAATCGAGCTTCTCGAAGCTACTGCACCCGAAAGCGCAATCGCCAAGTTCATAGAGAAGAACGGTGGCCGTGGCGGCATACAGCATGTGGCATTCGCTATGGAAGACGGCGTTGCAAACGCGCTCGCCGAAGCCGAAGAAAAGGGCTGCAAGCTCATCGACAAGGCTCCCCGTCGTGGCGCCGAAGGCCTCAACATAGCTTTCCTTCACCCAAAATCGACATGCGGCACTCTCGTAGAACTCTGCGAGGATCCCAAAAAGATGTGATCTGTAAACCATAACAACCGCAAATACCAACTTTATTAATATGAGCAATCAACTTGCAAAAGTACAGGAACTCATAGCCCTGCGCAATGAGGCCCGACTCGGTGGCGGCGAAAAAGCCATCCAGAAGCAGCACGAACGCGGCAAATATACCGCACGCGAGCGTATAGCCCAACTCCTCGACGAAGGTTCGTTTGAGGAAATCGACATGTTTGTACGCCATCGTTGCTACAACTTCGGTCAGGAAAAGAAAAGCTATCTCGGCGATGGCGTTGTTACCGGCTACGGCACGATAGAAGGCCGCCTGGTATATGTTTTCGCCCAGGATTTCACCGTGTTCGGTGGTTCTCTCTCGGAGACCATGGCCCAGAAGATTTGCAAGATCATGGATATGGCCATGAAGATGGGTGCTCCCGTCATCGGTCTTAACGACTCAGGAGGCGCACGTATCCAGGAAGGCATCAACGCCCTGTCGGGCTACGCTGAAATTTTCCAGCGCAACATCCTCGCATCCGGCGTTATTCCCCAGATCTCGGCTATCCTCGGCCCGTGTGCAGGCGGTGCAGTTTACTCTCCCGCTCTCACCGACTTCACTATCATGACCAAGGGTATCAGCTATATGTTCCTCACCGGTCCGAAGGTAGTGAAGACCGTTACCGGCGAAGACGTTACTCAGGAAGCTCTCGGTGGTGCAACCGTACACTCATCTAAGAGCGGTGTGGCTCACTTTGCCGGCGAAGACGGTGAAGATACCCTGCGCATCATCCGCAAACTCTTCAGCTATATACCTCAGAACAATCTTGAGGAGGCTCCTCTGGCCGAATGCAATGACCCGATCGACCGTCTGGAAGACTCTCTCAACGAAATAATACCCGACAGCCCCACAAAACCCTACGACATGTATGAGGTTATCGGTGCTATCGTCGACAACGGTGAGTTCCTTGAAGTGCAGCGCGACTATGCCAAGAACCTCATTGTTGGTTTCGCACGCATGAACGGCCAGTCGGTAGGTATCGTGGCCAACCAGCCTAAGTTCCTCGCCGGCGTACTCGACAGCAACGCTTCGCGCAAGGGCGCACGCTTCGTACGCTTCTGCGACGCCTTCAACATTCCTCTCGTGACACTCGTCGATGTACCAGGCTTCCTTCCCGGTACCGGACAAGAGTATAACGGTGTCATCCTCCATGGTGCAAAACTTCTCTACGCTTATGGCGAGGCTACAGTACCCAAGGTTACTGTCACACTCCGCAAGAGCTACGGCGGCAGCCATATCGTGATGAGCTGCAAGCAACTCCGCGGCGACATGAACTACGCATGGCCTACCGCAGAAATCGCGGTTATGGGCGGTGCCGGTGCCGTAGAAGTTCTCTATGCCAAGGAAGCCAAAGCCAGCGAAGATCCTGCAAAGGTTCTCAAAGAGAAAGAAGAAGAATACAACAAACTTTTCTGCAATCCTTACAATGCAGCCCGCTACGGCTATATCGACGACGTTATCGAGCCCCGCAACACTCGCTTCCGCGTGATACGCGCCCTCCAGCAGCTTGCTACAAAGAAGGTTGTTAATCCGGCCAAGAAACACGGTAACATACCTCTCTGACCTGATGCCGTTTTTGGTCATTACACCTCCGGAGTCTTGGCGGTGTAATGATCGGCCTCACCACCAAAACATTTAATATCACTCGTATGAAAAGAAATATTCTTCTGCTGCTCGTAGCTATTGCCGTCGGATCCCTGACTCTGTCAGCGCAGGGCCGTCGCAGTCTGCGGATCAACGAGGTGATGGTGCAGAATGAAAACGACTATGTTGATGACTACGGTCAGCGCGGCGCGTGGATCGAGCTTTTCAACTCATCGTTTGCTCCACTGCAGATATCAAGTATCTTCATCACCGACGATCCAAACGAGCCAACAAAATATCAAGTGCCGCTGGGCGACGTCCGCACCAAGCTCCACAAACGCTCACACATCCTGTTCTGGGCCGATGGCTACAAGACACGTGGAGCTACACACCTCAATTTCAAGCTGGTGCCAGGTGTTGACAACTGGATTGGCGTTTACGATGCCGACGGTATCACACTGATCGACTCTGTGACAGTACCGGCAAGCCTTACAGCCGACCAAAGCTATGCACGCCGCTTTGACGGTGACAGCGATGGTTGGGAAATCCGCAGCTCCGAGGAAGGCTTCAATCCTGTCACTCCCGCCGGATTCAATCACGTTAAGGAAGGAAACAGCAAAGCCGCCATGTTTGCCGAACAGGATGAACACGGATTCGGCATGGCAGTAATCGCTATGTGCGTAGTATTCAGCGCATTGCTTCTCCTGAGCGTTTGTTTCTATATCATCAGCAAGATAGGCGAGCGCACAGCAAGCAGCAACAAGGCTAAGGCTCAGGCACATACAGGCGAAATGGTATCGACAGAACGTCCCTCGCACGATTCAGGCGAAGAGATTGCAGCCATTGTAATGGCTCTCCATGATCATCTCGACGCTCACGATACCGAGAGTACTATCCTCACCATCAATAAGGTGAAACGCGCCTACTCACCCTGGAGCTCAAAGCTCTACAACATGCGTCAACTTCCTCACAAGTGACCCTCAACCTCATTAATAAAACCTTAGTTTCACAAACTTAGCAATGAAAGAATACAAATATAAAATCAACGGTAACAGCTATAAGGTGTCAATAGGCGATATCGACAACAACATAGCACAGGTTGAAGTTAACGGTGTTCCCTACCGCGTTGAGCTCGAGGGCACAAAGACACCCGTCAAGGTCGTTAACGCACCGCGTCCATCTGCCGCCCCCCGTACCGACACCGGTGCCAAGGTCATCAGCAAACCCGCCGCTGCTGCAGGCGCCGGCTATCAGGTCAAAGCTCCCCTCCCCGGCACTGTACTCAGCATTCCCGTCAAGGTTGGCGACACAGTCAAAGCTTCCGACACCGTTATGGTTCTCGAAGCCATGAAGATGGAAAATGCTATCCATGCCGGCCACGATGGCCGTGTAGCCTCGATAGCTGTCAACGCCGGCGATGCCGTGCTCGAAGGCGCCCTGCTGGTAACCATCGAATAATGGTCCGGCTTCTGTTAATCATTTTTCAATGACTTTTCACACAGACCATTATGTCATTTAGCGAATTTCTGCTGCAAAACCTGCAACAATTCTGGGAGCTAACAGGCTTCTACAACGCCACATGGCAGCACTTTGTGATGCTCGGCGTAGGTCTCTTCTTCATCTGGCTTGCCATCAAGAAGGACTTTGAGCCTATGTTGCTCGTGCCCATAGGCTTCGGTATGCTTATCGGCAATATCCCCTTCAACACTGAGGCCGGTCTTGAGATCGGTATCTATGAAGAAGGATCCGTTCTTAATATTCTCTACAACGGTGTGAGCGCCGGATGGTATCCACCGCTCATCTTCCTCGGCATCGGTGCCATGACCGACTTCTCGGCCCTCATCGCCAATCCCAAGCTCATGCTCATCGGCGCAGCCGCACAGTTCGGTATCTTCGGCGCATACATGGTAGCCCTGCTGCTCGGCTTCGCACCCGACCAGGCCGGTGCCATAGCCATAATCGGCGGTGCCGACGGTCCTACAGCCATCTTCCTTTCATCAAAGCTGGCTCCCAACCTGATGGGTGCTATCGCAGTGTCGGCCTACAGCTACATGGCCCTCGTTCCGGTGATACAGCCACCTATCATGCGTCTGCTCACCACCAAGCACGAGCGCGTCATAAAGATGAAACCGGCACGCGCCGTCAGCCAGAACGAGAAGATCATCTTCCCGATTGTTGGTTTGCTGCTCACATGCTTTGTCGTACCTTCGGGTATTCCACTGCTGGGCATGCTCTTCTTCGGCAACCTGCTCCGTGAATGTGGTGTATGCACACGTCTGGCCAAGACTGCATCCAACGCCATGACCGATATGGTGACAATCCTTCTCGGCATGACAGTAGGCGCGTCGACACAGGCTTCAGAGTTCCTTACAGCCCAGACTATCGGCATCTTTGCCCTCGGATTCATGGCATTCATCATTGCCTCTACATCTGGTGTGCTCTTTGTCAAGCTGTTCAACTTGTTCCTGCCGAGCTCCAAGAAGATCAACCCGCTTATCGGCAACGCCGGTGTATCGGCTGTTCCGATGTCGGCACGTATATCAAACAACCTTGGTCTTGAATACGATCCCAGCAACTACCTGCTTATGCACGCCATGGGCCCGAACGTGGCCGGTGTGATAGGCTCTGCCGTAGCTGCCGGTGTGCTCCTCGGCTTCCTTGCCTGACCATAACAATCAGCTATATCGGGCCGGCCGGTCATTCAATCAGACCGGCCGGCTTATATATCTGATATACCTGATTAAGTCTATACAGGTCGAAAAAAACGATCAGGACACCATCATATCCGCCTAACTTTGATTGATGTTCCGAACATATTCGCAAAACACCGCGTTTAAGAGTTGATAGCACTTCTTGATAGAGCCCTCTTCCGGTTGAAAAACCAACGGCAATCACCCATATCCGGAAACTCTATCTCGGTTTTATCAATCACATATACCATACAGACTATAGATGATAACAAAGAAAGTCATAGAGTCGATATACAAACAATATCGCAAGAAGCCAGCGTCGCCCTACGATCTTGAGATCGGGCTTCTCTTCTCCACTGCTATGGACAAGCACTGCATCAATATCGATGGAGACAACATCATGATCGAGAGTATCGGCACAAGTTCGCCTTTTCACAAGATCGGACTCGACCGGATCCACGCTATCGTTGACTTCGACCGGGTCGTAGCCATTGTACTCCCCGCGTCAATTGTTTTCCTGCACAAGGATAGTCCTGCGGTAAACATCCATATCAAAATGGAAAAGCCTTCGCTCATAGAGCGCATACGCTACAAATTCACCAAAGACGAATAATCAGACCGGTGCTCACGCCCGATCCTATCGCTCTTCTCATATTCTTCAGACTCTCCTACGCAAAGATATCAGGATCACGCAGACCGCCTACTGTTAGAATATGGACAAACGTTTCAACAGACTCGAATTATTAACCGGCACCGAAGGCCTCGACCGGCTCAAATCGCTCAATGTCATCATTTTCGGGCTCGGAGGTGTAGGAAGCTGGACCGCGGAAGCTCTTGCCCGCTCTGCTGTAGGCAATATAACACTTGTCGACGCAGACTGTGTAGCCGAATCCAACATCAACCGCCAGTTGCCTGCGCTCACAACCACAATCGGACAGCCGAAAACAGAGTTGCTTGCCCAAAGGATAGCGCTGATCAATCCTGATTGTCATGTCACAGTGAGACACCAGCGATACACAGCCGCTACCGCCGACTCTTTCGACCTCGACAGCTATGACTACATAGTCGACGCCATTGATTCGCTTGCCGACAAACAGCTCCTCATTTTACGCGCCACCGCATGCCGCCATGCCAGACTGTTCTCATCCATGGGAGCTGCACTCAAGATGGACCCCACGCGCGTCAGAGTCGCAGAGTTCTGGGATGTGAAAGGATGTCCGCTCGCGGCCGCGCTTCGACGCAGATTCCGCAAAAGCGAGCAGAAACCAAGGCGCAAATTCAAGTGTGTATACAGCGACGAGTTACTGTCAAACATAACACCGGCCGATCCCGACGCACATACGGCAGATACCGCCATGACCTTCGGCAAAGTAGCCACCAACGGAGCCATATGCCACATAACAGCCATATTCGGCATGACTTTGGCCGGATTGGTGATAGACAGCGCACTCAAATCAAAATAATCCCCTTATTTCCAACTGTCATCTTGCAAAACACATAATTTCATCTATCTTTTTCACACAGTCCGTCATATTGTGCAATTTATTTAGTAATTTTGTAGAACTGAATTGCATTGTATATAAAATGGACACCGTAATCAAGCAAGAGACGCTCGACCGACGCTATCTTCGGATGGCAAGAATATGGTCGGAAAACTCCTACTGCGAGCGCAGACAGGTTGGCGCCCTTATGGTCAAGGACCGGATGATCATTTCCGACGGTTTCAACGGTACACCCGCCGGATTTGAAAATGTATGCGAAGATGAATCGGGTGTAACCAAACCCTACGTCCTGCACGCTGAGGCAAACGCCATAACAAAAGTCGCCAGAAGCAATAATTCAAGCCAGGGATCCACACTCTACGTCACGGCTTCCCCATGTCTTGAATGTGCCAAGCTCATCATCCAATCGGGTATTAAGCGGGTGGTCTTTGCCGACCTTTACCGCATGACCGATGGCATAGATCTGCTTCGCCGCGCCGGCATAGAATGTTGCCACATACCCGAGCCCTGACTATTTCCGGCTCCATCCACATAGCAAAACGACTGAATCACCCCGACAGGGAAACCGCGCACCAAAAAAAATCAATACACAATAATGTCACCCAACACCAGGAAGCCTGCAGTCTGGATACCGCTTATCGTTGCCGTATCTATTGCCGGCGGAATTTGGATAGGCCATTCATGTGGCGAAAGCAGCAACCAGCAGTCGCCGGCCTTGAACAAGCTCTCAGGAATACTTGATATTGTCAACACACTCTATGTCGACGATGTGAACACCGACTCGATAGTCGAACTATCGTTGTCCGACTTCATATCCAAACTCGATCCTCACTCCGTATATATCCCGGCCAAGGATCTTCAGGCCGTGAACGAAGAGCTCGAAGGTTCGTTCAGCGGCATTGGAGTCAGCTTCACCCTACTCCACGACACCATAGTGATCAACGAAGTTGTATCAGGCGGACCGAGCGAAAGAGTAGGACTTCTTCCGGGCGACCGCATCGTAACCATCGACGACAGCGTTGCCGCGGGACCAAATTGGGATCAGGCACGCATCCTGCGCTCGCTGCGTGGCGAAAAAGGCACCGAAGTGCGCCTCGGCATACGCCGTGCCACCTCCGGAAGCAAACTGCTGCCCTACACCATCACCCGCGGAGATATTCCCGTCACATCAATCGACGCATCATATATGATCGAGCCAACAGTAGGCTACGTCCGTGTCAACAAATTCGGACGCACCACCTACGATGAGTTCTTCACATCGCTTGTGCAGCTCGGTCAGAAGGGTGCCGAAAAATTCATAGTCGATCTACGTGGAAACACAGGCGGATATATGGAAATAGCCAATCTAATGGCCAATGAGTTCCTGCCCCGTGGAGCAAGAATAGTGTCTATGCGTGGCCGCACAGATACCGACGAAAACGACAATGCCATATATGCCGACGGAACCGGAACGTTCCAGAATGCCGAACTTGTTGTTCTTCTTGATGAATATTCCGCAAGTTCAAGCGAAATCTTTGCCGGCGCCATACAAGACAATGACCGGGGCCTCATCGTCGGACGCCGTTCATTCGGCAAAGGCCTCGTTCAGCGCCAGATCGACCTGCCCGACAGTAGCGCATTGCGTCTGACCACCGCACGCTACTATACCCCCTCCGGCCGGTGCATACAGAAGAGCTACACACTTGGCGACAACGAATCCTATGAAATGGATATCTTCAACCGCATGAACCATGGAGAGACACTCAGCGTCGACTCCATAAAAGTCGATATATCCACACCCTACCACACCATAAATGGCCGCACCGTTTATGGAGGTGGAGGAATTCTGCCCGATGTATTCGTTCCTACCGACACCACCGGATATTCCAAATACTACTTCAACGTCGCCAATGCCGGCCTGCTCCAACGCTTTGCATTCGATTATGTCGACGCCAACCGCCCAACCCTTGAAAGCGCCGGAGATGTTGAAAAACTGATATCATTGCTTCCGTCCGATGCCGAACTGCTGAGCGCGTTTGTCACCTACGCAAAGATTGAAGGAAAAATACCGGCGCAGTGGTACTACATAAACATTTCGCGCGACATGATCGTTAATCAACTAAAGGCGTTGATCGCTCGCGATATTTATGGTATCAACGGCTACTTCACAGTCTACAATACTACCGATCAGTCGGTGATGACCGCTCTTCAGGAATTGACCCACGGCAATGCAGCTGTGCCTGTCAGAGTCTCACTCGACCTTGGCAAGAGAGAAGAAGCCCAATAATAGACAGCATGCCGACCCACGCCCAACCTAATCATTCCTATCGAAATGAAAAAAGACGATATCCGCACTCAAATACGAGCGTGCAAAGCTCTTCTCGATGATTCCGAGCGCAGGTTGGCTGCTAAATCCGTATTCGACAGACTTGAGCGGCTTGCCGCTTTCACTATGTCGGACAGCATACTCATGTACCATTCACTGCCCGACGAACTCTCTACAATCGAATTCATCGACCGATGGAACAACCGCAAGCGCTTCTTCCTGCCGAGAGTCAATGGTGTGAACCTCGACATTCTGCCCTACGACAAATCGCGCCTGCGCCTGGGAGCATTCCAGATAGAAGAACCCGATGGCAACGATACGGTCGATATCAGCTCAATCGAGATGGTGGTCGTTCCGGCCGTGGCCTATGATCGCAAAGGCAACCGTGTAGGGCGTGGAAAAGGCTACTACGACCGCTTGCTCAAAGACACAAAAGCTCTGAAGATCGGTGTCGCATACGACTTCCAGCTCGTTGATCAGATCGATACCGAAGACCACGATGTCGGAGTCGATATTGTCATCACACCCAGCGCCACCATCACCATAAGGCGCAGATAAGGCCGCATAGAAATTTTTTTTGTAATTTTGCAGTTTCGGAGACGTGGGTTTCCGAAACTGCAATTTCATTATGGTCAATATACAGAACTTAAGCGTTGAATTCAGCGCAAAATCACTATTCGACAACGTAAGTTTCACAATCAACAACCGCGATAAAATTGCGCTTGTGGGTAAGAACGGTGCCGGAAAATCGACAATGCTCAAAATCATTGCCGGCCTGCAGCAACCCACCGGCGGCATCGTTTCAGTAGCCCGCGACATGACTATCGGCTATCTGCCGCAGCAGATGGTGCTCTCCGACGACTGCACAGCCATCGAGGAAGCACGCAAGGCTTTCGCACACATCGACGAGCTGAAAGCCCGGTGCCAGCAACTCAACAATGAATTGGCCGAACGCACCGACTATGAGTCGGAGAGCTATCAGGAACTCATAGATGCAATGACAACCATGAACGACCGGTTGGCCATGGAGGAAAGCGAAAGCAGCGAGGCGGAGATCGAGAAAACCCTAATGGGACTCGGATTCGACAGATCCGATTTCGACCGCCCGACCTCGGAGTTCAGCGGCGGCTGGCGTATGCGCATCGAGTTGGCAAAGATATTGCTTGCACGACCTGACGTGCTGTTGCTCGACGAGCCCACAAACCATCTTGATATTGAGTCCATACAGTGGCTTGAGAATTTTCTTATCACAAAAGCCCGGGCCGTAGTGCTTGTGAGTCATGACCGTGCGTTCATCGACAACGTGACCAACCGCACCATAGAGATATCGCTCGGCAAGATCTACGACTATTCCGTCAACTACTCGAAATATGTAGAACTGCGTGCCGAGAGACTTGAGCAGCAGATACGCGCCTACCGCAACCAGCAGAAACAGATTCAGGAAACAGAAGACTTTATCGAACGTTTCCGGTATAAAGCCACAAAGAGCGTTCAGGTCCAAAGCCGCATCAAGCAACTCGCCAAGATCGAACGCATCGAAGTGGACGAAGTCGACACATCTCACCTCAATCTCAAATTTCCACCCGCCCCACGATCCGGTGACTATCCCGTCATAGCCGATAATGTAGGGAAAGCATATGGCCAGCATCAGGTGTTCGACAACGCGACTTTCACCATAAAGCGCGGCGAGAAAGTAGCGTTCGTAGGCAAAAACGGCGAAGGCAAATCCACACTCGTAAAGTGCATCATGGGAGAGATCCCCTTCACCGGAAACCTCAAGATAGGCCACAATGTCAAGATAGGTTATTTTGCCCAGAATCAGGCACAGCTGCTCGATGGCGAGATAACTGTATTCGACACCATCGACCGAGTGGCCACCGGAGACATCCGTACCAAGATACGCGACATCTTGGGAGCCTTCATGTTTGGTGGAGAGGCAAGCGAGAAAAAGGTCAAGGTGCTCTCGGGTGGGGAGAAGACACGTCTCGCCATGATCCGCCTGTTGCTCGAGCCTGTCAATCTGCTCATCCTCGACGAGCCTACCAACCACCTCGACATGAAGACCAAAGATATACTCAAACAAGCTATCAAGGACTTCAACGGCACAGTGATAGTCGTGAGCCACGATCGCGATTTCCTTGACGGACTTGTAGAAAAGGTCTACGAATTCGGAGGTGGCAAAGTCCGGGAGTGCCTGGGTGGCATCTATGAATTCCTGGAGAAAAAGAAGCTCAATACCCTTCAGGAACTTGAGCTCTCCAAATCGCCTACCGGCAAATCAGCCCCCGCGACACCTGCTCCCACGCCTCAAAACAACGACAAGCAGACGCAACGCCGCTCCTACGCCGAGCAACGCGAACACGAGAAGATGATCAAACGCGCCCGTAAACGTGTGGAAGAAGCTGAAGCCGAGATTGCACGCCTCGAGGCTGAAGTAGCAGCCACCGAAGCCGAAATGGCCGCCGGCGAATACAATCAGGAGATAGCTGCACGTCATGCCAACGCGCAGAAGCAGCTCGACAATGCAATGAGCCTGTGGGAACTCGCCCAGATGGACTACGACTCTCTCACTTCTCAAAATTGACCGTACATACTTTTCAACGTATACGCATTAACTGAAAAGAGGCGGGTTCTGGTGATTCAATCACTCAGCAACCTGCCTCTTTATCTCTTATCCTTATCAGTTGTCAGTAAGGAAGCTTGTAGCCTGATTTTACAATAAAATCCATAAACACCTTTGAGAAAAACTCATTGTTTCCACGTGGATAACGTACATCCGTAAACACCTGGGCAAGTGTCTTCTTCCCGTTTTCAGCTACAAACTCTTGCGAGTCCTCACGCGACTCCTTCTCCTTATATAGCTCCCTTATCCGCTGGTCAGAAGGATCAGCATAAACCTCCCGGTGGATAAAGGCCGCTTCAGGCAGACGACCTGGATCCACCGGATGCTCATCGGGCCATCCCAACGTCACCGTTATCACCGGTACTACAAGTTCCGGAAGTTCAAGTGCTTCCGCTATCTGAGGCGCATTATAGGTCGTCGTGCCAAGATAGCACGTCCCGAGGCCCTCCATCTCAGCGATCGTGACAAACTGCTGGGCCACAATCGCCGTATCAAGCATAGCCGATATAAACGACTGAAAGTTCCCGTAAGCCGGATCCGCATCATTTATTTCACACCAGCGCGTGAAACGGTTGAAATCGGCGCAAAATGTCAGCACCACAGGTGCATTCATGATAGCCGGCTGCGAAAAGTGAGCGGGAGCGAGCTTAGCCTTCCTGTCCTTGTCTGTAGTTATGATCACACTGTATAGCTGCATATTACCCGTTGTAGGTGCATTCGCAGCCATTGCAAGCATCCTCTCCACCATAGCCATTTCAACCGTTCGGTCGCTGTATCGGCGGATAGTCCTGCGGTTCTGGAAATAATCTGATTGATTCATGATACTGTTAATATGGGGCGGCCCAGAATACGCTGTCATCATGTATCTGCTGATTACCGAAATCGCTACCCTCCGGTACGAGCCATACATACGACCCCAATTCATGAGGCCTTGTCAACTTCGCCCCCTCGGGTTCGCTCTGGTTTATGGTATTGCAGCCTATGAAATACAGATTCTTGGCCATATAGTTATACAAATATTGTTCGGCATCGGTTGTGCTGCTGTGATTCCAGTTTGCTCCATCGCTCAACACAAGCGGCTTTCCGGATATGAGCCGCTCCCTCACCTCTCCGGGGTGCAGGTAAAGCCCATTCTCATCCATCACCATCGCATCCCACGTCGGATCGACCCATATCCACTTGCCAAGTTGCCTGCTCCAGGCAACCGTTATGACATGGCTGTCCCTATCCTCATCATAATGCTTTGGCACACAGCTTATATATCTTGCCGGTATACCCTCCGACATAAGCACTTCCGCAAGCATGATAGCCATGAAACGGCAGTTTACGCCTCGGTCTTCCCGCTTGCACACATCATACAGATCACCGAAATTAAACGCCACCTCAGGCCACGGGGAATTGCCGTCATGTCTCACTGCCTCATGCACGAAATGAAGCAGATTCTTTATCTTCGACAGCTCATCGCCATCACCTGCCACACTGTCCAGATTAAACCGTTCCCGGGTTACCGTGAGCATACTGTCATCAGCCTGCGCATACCCGAATTCTATACTACGCCTGTACGGCTTCGACTCACGTAGCAGTTCAAGCTTCGACAGCATTGACTCTCTTACCCTCTCGGCCGGTTTCTCCGGCCATTCGGCCGTCAGACTCCCCACGCCATAAGCTTCACACAGATCTACTATCGACTGCCGCCTCTGATAACCCATCCTTTGCAGGAATGTCATCTCCGAATCAAGCATCTTGCCCTCTACCGAGCATACCTCACGCAGCCACTTCTTCATGCGCGATCCCGATTTCTTGATCTGCTGCTCCGTAGATTGCGGCACCCAATCCGGATAGCCCGACTGCAGCACTATTCCATTCACTTTATAGCCCTTGAACGACGGACAGTTGCTATTCTCACCAAGACCGCAACCAACAACAAGGCCATTCAGCTCCACAGTCTCCACCTTCGGACAATCGCCCATCAATAGCGCGCCTCCGGTAGAGATGACCGGACCATTGAATACCACCTTCCGCAGTTCCGGACATCTGAAATAACAGTAGCCGTCAGTATGTCCTACACCTCCGTCATATATTACGGTCTCAAGTGCCGGACATTCCACATACGTCTGGCCACTTATATACTCTATATCGCCCGTATAACGTATGCTGCGGAGCTTGTCCAGCTTAAGCCCGCTTGGCGAGATAGCCTGAGCCACACCCGGCAGCACAAGCTCCGACAGATTGGGCAGCGACGACAACGCTTTTGCGTCCTCGGCTCCAAATACTCCAGTCACCGTCAGAGCTGTGATCTGCGACCTGTCTTCAGCCCTCAGCAGACTGTCAAGACTCCCCTTCTCGGCAAGCGTAAAGGTCAGCTCACGGCCTATGCAGCCCAGACTCCCGACAACTATTGCCAGAACAGGCAGCAGTAATTTCTTTCTCATTGTAATTTATGATATTTAGGTTTGTTATTCACTCTATATACGCACAAAGATACTGATTCATAACGTCAATCTCAAAAAATATTCATCCACCTCATGCAAAATATTCTCCGGCATACACGTTTTCACCCATTCTTATCCACAATATTTACATTTTGGTAAACATTAGCCAGCCTCTCATTTCACAATCCGCTGTAAATCAGCCACGCTTCACGACAAACATGAAAACTTATCAACAATCCCACTCTTTTAACTTCGCCGATTAGGTTAAGCAAAATTTTTGTCGCATCTTTGCAGAGCTATTCTATTTCTATACTTTCATACAAACTTCCGTATTTACTAATAACCCATTTTACTGTCACAAGTTGTGGAACAGGCAACCTATACTTACGACGAGGCCTTCAAGGCCTCTCTTGAATACTTCAATGGCGATGAGCTCGCGGCCCGCGTCTGGGTCAGCAAGTATGCCCTGAAAGATTCCTTTGGTAACATCTACGAGAAAACCCCCGCCGACATGCACCACCGCATCGCATCCGAGCTGGCTCGTATGGAATCAAAGTATCCCAATCCCATGAGCGAGGCCGAAATATTCGGTTTGCTCGACAATTTCAAGTATATCGTGCCTCAGGGAAGCCCGATGACCGGCATCGGCAACAACTACCAGGTTGCCTCTCTGAGCAACTGCTTTGTCATAGGTCTCGACGGAAAACCCGACAGCTACGGCGGCATAATCCGTATCGACGAAGAGCAGGTTCAGCTGATGAAGCGTCGCGGTGGTGTCGGACACGACTTGTCTCACATTCGCCCCAAGGGAACTCCCGTCAAAAACTCGGCCCTCACCTCCACCGGCCTCGTCCCGTTCATGGAGCGCTACAGCAACTCCACTCGCGAGGTCGCTCAGGACGGCCGGCGCGGAGCACTCATGCTGTCCGTCTCCATCAAGCATCCCGACGCCGAAAAATTCATCGACGCCAAGCTTGAGGAAGGAAAAGTCACCGGTGCCAATGTTTCCGTCCGCATCGACGACAATTTCATGCAGGCCGCTACAACCGGAGGAGCCTACATACAGCAATACCCCGTCAATGCCGAAGATCCCGACATCGTCAAGACCATCGACGCCTCTAAACTTTGGGCAAAGATCATCCACAACGCCTGGAAATCCGCCGAACCCGGTGTCCTCTTTTGGGACACCATCTTGCGCGAATCTGTTCCCGATTGCTATGCCGATCTCGGGTTCCAGACCATTTCCACCAACCCCTGCGGCGAAATCCCGCTGTGCCCGTACGACAGCTGCCGGCTGCTCGCTATCAATCTGTATAGCTACGTGAAGAACCCCTTCACCGACCATGCCGAATTAGACTTCGACCTTTTGCGCCAGCACACCATCAAGGCCCAGCGCATCATGGACGACATCATCGATCTCGAAATGGAAAAGATCGATCAGATCATCTCTAAAATCGAATCCGATCCCGAGACGCCCGAAGTCAAACAGAGCGAACTCCACCTGTGGCAGAAAATCCGCGCGAAAACCCTCCGTGGACGACGCACCGGAGTTGGAACAACTGGCGAAGGAGATATGCTCGCCGCCCTCGGTCTCCGCTACGGCACCCCCAAAGCCACCGATATGTCGGAAAGCGTTCACCGCACTATTGCCCTTGCCGCCTACCGTTCCAGCGTCACTATGGCCACCGAGCGTGGCGCTTTCGAGATTTTCGATGCCGAAAGAGAACGCAACAACCCCTTCATTCAGCGCCTCGGATCAGTCGATCCACAGCTTATTGAAGACATGGCCGTACTCGGACGTCGCAACATCGCCTGCCTCACTATCGCGCCCACCGGAACTACGAGCCTCATGACCCGCACCACTTCCGGTATCGAGCCTGTATTCATGCCCGTCTACAAACGTCGCCGCAAGGTCAACCCCAACGATGCCGAAGTGCGCGTGGACTTCGTCGACGAATCCGGCGATGCTTTCGAAGAATACACCGTCTTCCATCCCAAGTTCCTCACTTGGCTTGAATCTCAAGGCATTGAGCCCAAATCCAACTACTCCCAGGAAGAGATCGACGCTCTTGTCGAACGCTCTCCCTACTTCAAGGCCACTGCCAACGACGTTGACTGGCTCGAGAAAGTGCGAATGCAGGGACGTGTGCAGAAGTGGGTCGACCACTCCATCTCCGTGACCATCAATCTTCCTAACAGCGTCGACGAAGCCCTCGTGAACGCCCTCTACGTTGAAGCATGGCGCTCCGGATGCAAAGGATGCACAGTCTACCGCGACGGATCACGCTCCGGAGTCCTCATCGCCACCGACAACAAGAAAAAAGCCGACGCCCCGAAGCCGGCTGCTCCCGCCACAGTAATCAAGCGCCCCATTGAGCTTGAGGCCGACGTTGTCCGCTTCCAGAACAACAAAGAGAAGTGGATCGCGTTCGTAGGCCTGCGCGACGGACGGCCCTACGAGATCTTCACCGGTCTCGCCGACGACGAAGACGGCATTTTCTGCCCCAAATCTGTCACCCGCGGCAAAATCATCAAGGCAGTCGATCCTAACGGAACAAAGCGCTACGATTTCCAGTTCATTAATAAGCGTGGTTACAAAACCACCATCGAGGGCCTCAGCGACAAGTTCAACCCCGAGTACTGGAACTACGCCAAGCTCATTTCCGGCGTCCTGCGCTACGGTATGCCTATCGACCAGGTTCTCAAGATGGTCGACAGCCTCCAGCTCGACTCTCAGTCCATCAACACCTGGAAAATGGGTGTGGAACGAGCGCTCAAGAAGTACCTGCCCAACGGAACTCATGCCAACGGTCAGAAATGCCCCAACTGCGGCAACGAGACCCTGATCTACCAGGAGGGATGTCTCATCTGCACCTCCTGCGGAACCTCAAAGTGCGGATAAACACATCCCCGCAAGCCTTAGATCCTTAGATTATATCATATTTACGACTCTTTCAAATGAAATTAGCAATCAACTTAGAGTACTACACCCGGTGGGGGGAATCTCTGTTCATTGAGTTTGCTCAATGCGAACCGATGGCCATGATTCCCCTCGACGACAGGCACTGGCACATCACCGTTGACAATCCTGCCATCACCCCCGGCCATGAGTACACATTCTCGCTCCGTACCGACGACGGCAAAGTGCTCCGCCGCGAATGGCGAGGACATACCGTGCCACGGGTTTCACCGGACCTGGCAATGCTCGACATTGCCGACACCTGGCGCGACCGCCCCGCACACCGTGCCTTCCTCACCACACCCTTTCTCGACTGCATCTGCCGACGCGACTCACGCTTAGCCCCCGCAGCCCCCATATCCGCAGGCTCCGTCAGCATATCTGTCGACGCCCCCCTTGTCGACAGCCATCTGTCCCTCGCCATCTGCGGCAGCATACCCGAGCTCGGCTCTTGGGACCCCGCTAAAGCCGTCATCCTTAGCGATGCCGACTATCCCACATGGCGCGCCACCATCCCCATCGACCTCTCCGTCACCGGTTTCGACTACAAGCTCTTGCTTGTCGACAGGCGCACCCGTGAGCTGCACTCCTGGGAACCGCGCGACAATCGCACCATCCACCTCGGCAAACGCTCCTCCGATGCCGCGGTGGCCGTCTCTGGCATCTCCCTTGCTCTCCCTCACGATCCCTGGCGTGGTGCCGGTGTCAGCATCCCCGTATTCTCTCTCCGCTCCGACAGCGACTGGGGTGTGGGCGACTTCCTCGACATGATCCCCCTTGCCGACTGGGCTGAGAAAACCGGACAGCGGTTCATCCAGCTCCTCCCCATCAACGACACCACAATGACCGGCACTTGGGCCGACAGCTACCCATACAATGCCAACTCCACCTTCGCGCTCCACCCCATGTATCTCCGGCCCGACGCCGTAGGCACTCTCCCCGACGACCGCATGGCATACTACAACGAGCGCCGGCGCTCTCTTCAGCTGCTCCCCGAGGTCGACTACGAACAGACCAACGCCCTCAAGAACGAATACATGCGCGAGCTGTTCAACCTTATTTCCACCGACCTCGTAGCCGATCCAGAGTTCAACTCATTCATCCAGCGCAACAGCAGCTGGCTCACTCCCTACGCCGCTTATTGCGTGCTGCGCGACAAATATGGCACCCCCGAACCATCCAACTGGGGAGCATACGCCATTTACGACCCACAGCGCATCGCCGCTTTTGTCGACGAAAACTTCAAGGAGATATCCTTTGTCTACTTCATTCAGTTCCACCTCGACCGGCAGCTGCGCACTGCCCGCGACTACGCACATGCCCACGGAATAGCCATTAAGGGCGATATCCCCATCGGCATAAGCCGCACGAGCGTCGACGCCTGGAAGCAGCCCGAACTCTTCAACCTTGACGCTTCCGCCGGAGCGCCGCCCGACGACTTCTCCATCCTCGGACAGAACTGGGGATTCCCCACCTACAACTGGGACGCTATGTCTCGCGACGGATTCGCCTGGTGGAAAGCACGATTCCGCAAAATGTCTGAATACTTCGATGCCTACCGCATCGACCACGTGCTCGGATTCTTCAGAATTTGGCAGATACCCCTCGATCAGCTTCATGGTCTTTTGGGTGCATTCAATGCCGCCCTCCCGTTCTCCCCTCAGGAACTTCGCGACAACTACAACTTCCAGCCCGATCCGGCCGATTACAGCAAGCCCTACATTGCCGACTGGATGCTTGCCGACTTCTTCGGCGACCTCACCGGCAAAGTGCGCGACACCTACCTCATCCCACACGACAACGGTCGCTACTCGCTCAAGCCCGAGGTCGCTTGCCAGCGCCGCATAGCCGACCTCTTCGCCACCATGGAAAAGAACGATGACAACACCCGCATCTGCAACGGTCTGCTTGGCCTTTGCGATCAGGTGCTCTTCATCGAAGACCCATACCGCAAAGGCATGTACCATCCGCGCATAGGCGGTGGCGACACATATGCCTACCGCTCGCTGTGCGACTACGACAAATACCTCTTCGGACGTATCCACAACGACTTCTTCTACCGCCGCAACGACATGTTCTGGCGCGACCAGGCCATGTGGAAACTCCCCCCGGTCATCGAGGCTACCGATATGCTCACTTGCGCCGAAGACCTCGGCATGATACCCGCATGCGTGCCCGACGTTCTCCACCATCTTCAGATCCTCTCGCTCGAGATTCAGCGCATGCCCAAAGATCCCCACGATGAGTTCGGCAACCCCGCACGCTACCCTTACATGTCCGTATGCACCACATCCACCCACGACATGCCGGGCATACGCCAATGGTGGGAGCTCGATCATGCCACCACTCAGAAATACTACAACAACGTTCTCCATTGCTCTGGCGAAGCACCATATTTCGCCGAGCCCTGGATCTGCAGCCTCATCGTCGGCCAGCATCTCGCATCCCCGTCCATGCTCTGCATACTCCCCCTCCAGGACTGGCTATCTACCGACGCCACCCTGCGCCGCCAAGATCCCAGGGAAGAGCAGATCAACATCCCCGCCATTTCACGCCACTACTGGCGCTACCGCATGCACCTTACGCTCGAGCAGCTCAACGAAGCCTCCGGGTTCAACCATGCCATACGCGGGATGATCACAGATTCCGGCAGACTCATGTAATTCCTGCCACCTGACATCCATACCGTCGGCCCTGACCATACTCATTGGTCAGGGCCGGCCTGTCTGTATATACCACGCGACGCCTGCATCCGCCTTAACCGGGAGATACTTATGTATGCAAGATCCACATTTATTCCCGGATACTGTTGCATAATCAGCCTGATTTGGTTAATTTTACAGACTTCTACCGATTACTGCTGTTTCTGAACAAACTGTCAGACTTTCCATCTTTCTGAAATATAAACCATCATAATCCATGCCACTGAAACGAATTCTTTGTTGCGCGGCCTCCCTGCTGCTCGGAGTAGGGCTATATGCTGCCGACAATACCGACGACGCACGGCAAGTCCTGCAACGGGTCATCGGAAAACAGGATCTGCCTGTAAAATTGAAAATCAACAGAACCGGTGATACATACTTCGATTACGAGGTCCACGACGGCATCCTGAATATCACGGCATCCGACAATGTCTCCCTTTGCCGTGGCTTCTACGACTACGTCAAGACCCACAATCTTGGCATGTTTACCTGGAGCGGAAACAATATCAACCTTCCGTCATCATTACCCTCCGGCACCCACACTACGGTTATATCCCCTTTCACTGATCATTATTACTTCAACGTATGCACCTACGGCTACAGTATGCCATACTGGAATTGGGAACGTTGGCAACGTGAGATCGACTGGATGGCTCTTCACGGCATAAATATGCCGCTCGCGCTCGTCGGCTACGAAGCCATCCTTTCCCGCGTATGGAAAAAGATGGGATTGACCGACGATGAGATAAACGACTACTTCGTTGGGCCCGCACATCTGCCCTGGATGCGCATGGGCAACATTAGCGGTATCGACGGCCCCTTGGACGCCGAGTGGCATGAGTCCCAGATTCAACTCCAGCATAACATACTCGACCGCATGCGCGCCCTTGGCATGAAGCCTATATGTCCGGGATTCCCGGGTTTCATAACTGAAGCGTTCAAACGTATATACCCCGACCTTGATATCGTCAGGACACAATGGGGCGGAGCTTTCCACAACTGGATGATCTCCCCCACCGAACCTCTCTTTTCCGAAATCTCCGAAGCCTTTATCCGTGAATGGGAGAAAGAATTCGGAAAGTGCGACTACTACCTGGTCGACAGCTTCAATGAGATGGACATCCCCTTCCCCGAGAAAGGCGACCCTGAGCGCTACCGGATGGCCGCATTATATGGCGAGAAGGTCTACAACTCCATCAAACGCGCCAACAAGAATGCCGTATGGGTTATGCAGGGATGGATGTTCGGATACCAGCGTCACATTTGGGACTATGAGACTCTTGGAGCCCTTCTGTCTCGTGTCCCCGACCAGAAGATGCTCCTTCTTGATCTGGCCGTCGACTACAACCGACACTTCTGGCACTCTCAGGTCAACTGGGAGTTCTACAAAGGTTTCTACAACAAACAGTGGGTCTACAGTGTCATTCCAAATATGGGCGGCAAAACCGGCATGACAGGCATCCTTGATTTCTACGCCAACGGCCATCTTGACGCCCTCGGCTCTCCCGACAAAGGCAACCTCGTGGCTCATGGTCTCGCGCCCGAAGGAATCGAAAACAACGAGGTCCTCTATGAACTTCTGACCGATGCCGGCTGGAGCAGTTCGTATATTGACGTCCGCAAATGGCTGGAAAGCTATTCGGAAAACCGCTACGGCAAAGTCACCGCCTCTTTGATGGGTTCTTGGGATCACCTCCTCAGCTCCGTCTATGGCACATTTACCGACCATCCACGTTTCAACTGGCAGTTCCGCCCCGGAAGCGTGAAGAGTGGATCGATCAACATCAATGACGACTACTTCAAAGGCCTTGAACAATTCATTTCCCTATCCGGCGACTTCAAGGATAGCCCTTATTACCGTACCGACCTCTGCGAGATGACCGCACACTATCTGGGTGGCAAGGCCGAGATTCTTACCAAGCTCATCGATCAGGAATACCTACTGGGCGACACCCTGCAGGCCCGCTATCTTCGCAGTCGTTTCGAGACATTGATGATCGGCATCGACCGCATGCTTTCACAACATCCCGTCCTGCGGCTTGACCGATGGCTCTCCTTTGCCTCCGGAGCTTCAGCTTCCGAATCCCGGCGCCGCCGCTACGAAACCAATGCACGTCGTATTGTCACAATCTGGGGACCTCCTGTCGACGATTATTCAGCCCGTATCTGGAGTGGGCTTGTCGGCGACTACTACCTTGGCCGATGGAAAGAATACTATAAAGGCCGCGACACATCTACCGATGTCAACCTTGCCGGATGGGAACGTTCATGGGTCGAAGACAATCACCGGCAATACACTCCCGCTTCCGATATTGATGTCATTTCATTGTCAAGAGAACTGCTCGCATTATCAAGCGACATATCCTCCTCTTCACTGCTCCTCGACCGGCCCGGCATGATTGGAACATGGAGCATGAAGCCGGGGCAGACCACCGAGCTTCTATTCAATATCCCTGCCCGCACGCTGACCGGCCTGAAAGGTTTCTCATTGGAACGCCTCAAAGGTGACAGCCCCATCGAATGCACCGGATATACCCTTGAGGCCGACGGTCAGGTCATCTCATCCTCCGACATGAGCGTTATCTCCGGTCAGGGCACACTGCGCCTCGATGCCGAAATCCCCGCCGATGTAAACGCCAACAATGGTTGCGTGCTCCGGCTCAGGTTGAGATCTTCAGCTGGAAATACCGCCGGAATAATCCTGAAGATATAATCGTATCCATCGGATAAAGTTGCGGGAGCCACACTCGTGAGTGTGGCTCCCGCATTTTATCTTCTATATTTTATCTTCTATTTGGCCTGTGCGGGGCTCAGGAGAGCATCGCCTGCTCTATGTGCTCGATATCCTCCCTCAGCTGCTTTTCGAGTCCCATACGCTGCTCTATCGTGTTGCAGCCATACAGCACTGTCGCATGCGTACGCGCAAGTCGCGTACCGATAGCCATCAGCGACATATTGGCATGCTTCTTCGCAAGATACATCACTATCTGACGAGCATCCGATATCTCGCGCTTCCTTGTCTTGGCGAATATCTGCTCCGGAGTGATATTGTAGTACGCGCTCACCTGCTGCGCTATCATCTCGAAATTGATCTGCTTGCGGCTCACCTTCACAGCGTTCGCCAACACCTTGCGCGCCAGATCCAGATCTATCTCCCGGTTCAGCACCGTGGCATGCGCCAGAAGCGACACTACTATGCCCTCAAGCTCACGGATACTGTCGGTCACATTGCTGGCCACATACGCAAGCACCTCCGGCGGTATCGTCAGGCCATCCTGGGCCGCACGCTGGTTCAGCACATCAAGACGCAGCTCATAGTCCGGCTTGTCAAGCTGCGCCGTGGCTCCCCACTTGAATCGTGAGAGCAGACGCGCTTCCATGCCCTCCATCTGCGACGGTGCGCAGTCGCTCGACATTATCAGCTGCTTCTGATTCTGTATCAGGTGATTGAATATGTGGAAGAACGTGTTCTGAGTGCTCTGCTTGCCTATAAGGTCCTGGATATCGTCGATTATCAGCACATCTATACTCTGATAGAAACTGATGAAATCATTGATCTTGCCCTGACGTACGGCGGTAGTATACTGGCTCTCGAACAATCGGGCCGTCAGATACAGTACACGCGTCCGTGGACGGCGCTCCTTTATTCTGATACCGATAGCCTGGATCAGATGGGTTTTTCCTACTCCCGGAGGTCCGAATACAAACAGCGGATTGAATGTCTTGCAACGCTCGTCCATAGCGATAGCCTCACCGATGGCTCGGGGCACCTGATTGCTCACCGATCCACAGTAATTCTCGAAAGTATAGCGGGGATTCAGCTGCGGATCTATATCCGACTGATCATTTTTTACAAAAGGATTCGATGTGGCTCCGGGACGCGGGGCTACTGCCGGACTCGGCTTGCTGTCGGCCATGGTCACCGAGGTTGTCGGGTCATCATTGACCTGATTGAACTGGTAACGCAACTGCATACCCGAGCCGAACACCTTGAACAATGTGCGGCCTATCAGATTGTAATACTGAGCCTCAAGTTGTTCAATGAAGAATGCAGACGGAACATGCAGCACGATCTCGTCGTTCTCGCAGCGTACGCACGAGATCGGCTCAAACCATGCCTTGTACTGTTCGGGAGAGATATTGTCCTTGAAAATCTTCAGACACTCATCCCATAAATGGATGCGATCTATATTCATGATTGGCTATACTTTCACATGCAAAATTCCGAAGATTTTTCCACAAAAACAAGTCTCAAAATATTTGGAAATTTAATCTTCATCACAACTATACTGACTTTCAATATTTTATGGACTTTAGCTCCTTTTCTTTCAAATAAAGTCCAATTTGCATAAGTCAAACCTCCTGATATTCTGAGCTTTATCCCTACACACCCCTACTGTTCATCACCTCTATCTCCCCTCTTGCATAGAGCTGAAATGCCCGCAGACTGCCTGAAACATAGACAATAGCCTGCGGGCTTAATTTTTTTATTTATACTTATTTCAAATTAGAGCAGCTTGATGCTTATGTAGCGTTTCGGATTTTTCTTCACGTCTATGAGCAGTGAGTCAAGGCTGCTGACTGTCGCGTTCAGGCTGTTGTAGAGCTTCGGATCATGCATCAGCAGGCCCAGAGTCGACTCATCCGACTCCATAGCCTTGACAAGCTGTGCAAGCGATGCCGTGATATTGTTCAGGTTATCAAACGTCGAGTCTACAGGAAGCGAGGCAAGTGTTGCCGAAAGCGCATTCAGATTTGCGGCCAGCGAGTCTACTCGTGCCACTGTTGTTGCAGCCGATCCTGTTATGCCGGGCAGCGGTGCCATGGTCTTCGACAGCAGACGCGTCGTCTGCTCCAGATTTGCTGTGATTGCATCCAGACGCTTCACCGATTGTGCCAGTGCCGGATCCGATGCCAGAGTTGCTGCGGCTGTAAGCAGTGAGTCTATCTTCGGGACAAGCGCGGTGAACGCCGGCAGTATATCCTTGCTCACATTATCCATCAGACCCGGAGCATTGGTTGCCTCAAGATAGTCACCCACCTTGTGATACTCCTTCGAGCTGCCCATCTTCAGTACTATCGACGATGTTCCGAGCATATCGGTCGAGAGAACAGCTTCCGTACCCTGCGGAACCTGAAGATGCTTGTCCAGGCTCAGCTCCACAAGCACATGGCCCGGATTATTATATTCATACTTGATGCTCTTTACCAGACCGACGTTAAATCCGTTCACAGTCACAGGAGCACTCTGCGCCAGACCAGCCACATTCGTATAGCTGGCATAATAATAGTTGGAATCCTTGAATATGTTGATGCCCTTCAGATAATTGATTCCGAAAAACAGCACCAGCAGCGCTATGAGCACCGACAATCCGATCTTGAGCTCTTTTGAGAAATTCTTATTCATTAGTATAGGTTGAAGCGTATTTTTTTAATTATATAACAACTGTTTACTCTATCCGTTTATCACCCTTCATTTTAATGATAAAGGCATCGGAAAATTTCTTTTTTATTCTTGGCAACATCTTTTCAGCCTCCTTGCGGTCGCTGAAGCTGCCCACAGTATACTTGTACAGATTGCTCTGCCTGTAGTATTCGGCATCCTCTATACCCTTCATGTCTTTTTTGCCGACCTTGCGCGGCGAAACCATGAACTGTATCTTGTATACCTCGCCCTCGGTATCCGCAATAGCCGCGGCCTCCGGCTTTCTGTCCTCCGGCTCGCTTGCTGCAGCCGCCTTCTTGCGGCGTGATGTCGTTTTGGCGGCCTGCTTTACCGTGCCACCCGACACCTTGGCTCTGGCTCTGTCTACCTCCTCCTTATACGCGGCGATACCGTCGGCTATTGCCGATGCAAGTTGATTCTGCCCCTTTTCAGATGCCATATACGACTCCTGGGTCGGATTGCAGATGAAATCAAGCTCTATGAGCACCGCCGGCATACTTGTGTTGCGCAGCACACTGAACGGACCCTGGCGCACACCCCGGTCCCTGCGCGACGCACTTCTCACAAGCTCCTCCTGTATGTAGCTCGCAGCACTTATACTCTGATCAAGATGCAGATTCTGGTCCATCTCGAAGATTATGTAGCTCTCCGCGCTGTTAGGATCAAAACCCTGGTATGTGGTGGTATAGTCTGGCTCAAGCGTCATCACCGAATTCTCGCGCATCGCCACTGCCAGATTGTCGTCACTGCGGCTCAGACCCAAGGTATACACCGACGTTCCGCTCACAGTCTTCGCATTCTTGGCCTTACGGTCCAACGAATTCGTGTGTACCGACACAAACAGATCGCCGCCGACCTGGTTGGCCTTCTGGGCGCGACCTATCAATGTCACGAACGTATCGTCATCACGGGTCATCACCACCTCAAAACCGTCCATCGCCCGCAGCTCCTTGGCCAGCTTCTTGGCTACCCCCAGATTTATCGACTTCTCGTTCGTGTTACGTCCCGGAGCACCTATGTCATGCCCGCCGTGACCTGCGTCTATCACGACCTTAAACTTATGGTCGGATGAATATACAGCGACCGATCCCGCTGCAAGCACAACGAGAGCGGACATGGCTGCTCTTTTTAAACCTTGGATAGGTGTGATCATAAAGCTGGCGTTTTTTGCCGGATTGAGCAAAAAACACACTGCAAAGTTACTAAAAAAACGATGTATTCGACATTTATCCACCTCATTTTGGCTCTTTATACCAATGCTTGCGCCCTTTTGCCAATATTTTTATACCTTTGCCGATATGCGCAAACTCGTCTTACACTTCATCGGCATAGCCGGCCTGATTGCATCGGCATCCTGCGGAAGAGACTCCCGTCACAGCGGCACATCAACTCCGCAACACATCACCCGGCTCGAGCAGACCATAAAAAATGGCATCGGCGGTGACTCTCTCGCCCGGCGTGGATTGACCCTCCTTCTCCACGGCTTCGGCTTTCCCGACGCCGGCCGCGATGACACCCTCCTCGCTCATTACACCGACAGCCTCCGGGTCTCCCCGGCGTTCACATTTTTCGAGCCCGATGTCACCGCGTTTTACCCCGATCTTGACGCATTATCCGCCGATCTCGGCCACATCCGTTCCGTATGGGATTACGGCCCCTTCCCCGACAATTTTTATACAGCGGTTTCCCCTTATACTCAGAGTATTATAACATACGGTAACTCCGATTTGATAGTCGTTCTCAACCACTATTTGGGCCGTAATTACAAGGCCTACGAATCTTTCCCCTCCTGGATCCTCGAGCTAAAGACTTCTGACAGAATAGCTTACGACGTGATTCATGCCATAATCAGCACCAATTACCCCCTTCCTGAGCGTCCTGTGAGCCTTGTCAACCGCATGGTCTACGAAGGAGCCGTGATAACCGCCCAGATGGAATCCATCGACAGCGCATCTATCTGTGTAGCAATCGGTTGGACCGACGATCAGCTGAAATGGGCACGCGATAACGAACGGTCCGTATGGCAGTTCCTGGCCGCCAACGATATGATCTATTCCGACTCCCCCACCCTTGCCGATCGCATCATAAACCCCTCACCATCAACCTCTTTCATCACACCCGACTCCCCCGGAAGCCTCGGAAAGTACATCGGCTACATGATAGTGCGGTCATATCTCGACAACCATAAGGACGTGCATATCGCTGATTTTCTGAGAGATAGCATCTACCTGCGCCCCACAGTGCTTCAGGAATCAGGCTATCGTCCCTAACCTAAGTCATTGATACCCAGATAATAAAAGTGGAGATCGTCGCATATGCGACGATCTCCACTTTTATTATCTGTCAACGTTGATATAACTACCTGTCTATCAACGGTTTTCCCAGAGTTTGGTGTTGGTGCCTTCCTCACCCTCGAGACGATAGTACAGACGGTACAGGATACCGGGAACCTGGCTCATTGTCTCTTGGTCAAGGTCATAGGCCTTCTCGAAGAGAGAAGCGGCCTCACGGAACTGAGGATTGACTGTCGACTGGCGGGTAGCCTCATCAGCCTCTTCATCAAGCTTTAACGCCTTGTTGTAGAGGATACGGCCCATGTCGAAGTAACCCTTCGCGAAATCAGGATTTGTCTCAACCGCCTTCTTGAAATTAGCGTATGCGCCATCCATGTCCTCGCTCTGCTCCTGGATAGTTCCGAGGATATCATAGAGCTGGGCCATTGTGGGAGCATCAGGTGCGGGCTGAGCTGAAAGTGCAGCCTTAACAAGCTGTTCACAAGACGCATAGTCGTTCTTGGCGAGGTTGATATTGATGAGCTGACCTATGAATCCGAGATCCTCGGTGCCATAGTTGTCGTAGCCCTTCTGAGCGAAATCAAGGATGGCTGTGGTGTCCTTGGCGTTCTGGGCGGCAGCAAGACCGTAACGGTAAAGGTCTGACGACTTGTAGCCCATCGACTCGATCTCATGCACCTTCTTGATAGCACGCTCGTTCTGGTTGTCAAGTATCATTGCAAGAGCCTGATAAGACATTATCTGACCGGCAATTGTGTCGGGATCGGCAGCAAGACCTGACTTAGCCATGAAAGGCTGTTTGGGCAGGGTAGAGTATATCTCCCATACCTCAACGGCTGCAGGATAGTTCTGAGCCTCATAGAGGAAGATACCTGCCTGCTTGAGCGACTGATAGTTGTCGCGCATCATCTTGACGATCTCCTTTGAGTATTTGGGTTTGATCTTACCCTTGGCGTCAGGCACACTGTCGAGAGGAAGGGCTTTGAAAAGATACTGATAAGCATCTGTAATGTCCTTACCTGCAGTGTTTTTCTGATTGTTGTCAAGACCCTGGGGTGAGAGCTGGCCTGCAGTAAACAGGTTGTCGTAGCCTGCAATGCCGATCTTTGCAGCTGTAACCCAGGTTTCAGCCTTGTCGGCCGATTCAGGATTTGTCAAGGCAGGCTGAATCTTGGTCAGCGCATTCTGAGCATCAGATGTATTTGACTTGAACTGATGTTCAACCTCCTTAACCAGCGATGTCTGAGCTGACATGGTGAGGCCGGCAGCTACGCACAGGCCCAAAAGGCAGATTTTTTTCATAATCGAATGTGATTGCTCGTGTTGGAGAGAACTTGAGAGGTTTATAAAAGAATTTGTTAGTATACAGTTTTGTCGTATATATAACAACAGCGAGTGATTTATTGTTCACTGTCGGGCTGCTGTTCGTCATCAATTTCTTCATCAACAGGGTCGGTATCGTCAATATCGAGATCTTCCTCGATCATTTCCTCAACCGCCTCGCTGATCTGTTGTGCCTGAAGTTCAACCAGTTCGGTCTCAGCTTCCTCTTCGGGATCAGTATCCACGCAGCATACACTGGCAATCTGATCCTGGCGTTTTTCAAGATTGATAAGGCGTACACCCTGGGTGTAACGACCCATAACCCTGATGTCGGCCACGCGGATGCGGAGTGTTATACCACTCTTATTGATGATGACAAGATCGTTATCGTCATTTACATTCTCAATGGCGACAAGCAGACCTGTCTTATCGGTTATGTTCATGGTTTTAACGCCCTTGCCGCCACGGTTGGTGATACGGTAGCCTTCGAGATCGGAACGCTTGCCGTAGCCGTTCTCACTCAGGACCATAACATTGTTCTGCGTGTCGGGCTGCATGCATATCATGCCTACCACAGCATCATTGTCGCTGTCGAGAGTCATGCCACGGACACCTGTGCTGACACGTCCCATCTGACGCACCTTGCTCTCGTGGAAGCGTATGGCGCGACCATTGCGGTTTGCCAGGAGAATGTCGGAATTACCATCGGTCAGCTCAACTGCAATAAGTTCGTCATCCTCGCGGATAATGATGGCGTTGACACCTGCCTGACGGGGACGTGAATATGCCTCGAGGCTTGTTTTCTTGATGATACCCTTACGTGTGCAGAATACGAGGTTGTGCGACTCCACGAATTCCTTGTCATTGAGTCCTTTGACTCTTATGAAAGCCTTCACGGCATCATCGGGCTCAATATTGAGGAGATTCTGTATGGCACGTCCCTTGGCGTTCTTGGCACCTTCGGGCAGATCGTAGACCTTCAGCCAGTAGCAACGTCCCTTCTGAGTGAAGAACAGCATATAGCTGTGCATAGAAGCTGTGTAGATATGTTCCAGGAAGTCCTCCTGACGGGCATCGCTACCCTTCGCTCCTACACCACCTCTGTTCTGGGCACGGAACTCGCTGAGCGGAGTGCGCTTGATATATCCCATGTGCGAGATGGTGATGATCATGTCGTCGTCGGCATAGAAATCCTCGGCATTGAATTCGCCGGCGGTGTAATCGATGTCGGTGCGACGGCTATCGCCATACTTGTCGCGGACCTCAATAAGCTCATCCTCAACTACCTTGCGGCATACGTCATGATCATCAAGAATGAGGCGCAGGCGCGATATCTCGGCCATAATATCCTCATAATCATGATGCAGCTTATCCTGTTCGAGACCTGTGAGTTGTCCGAGGCGCATCGCCACAATAGCGGCGGTCTGCTGCTCGGTCAGTCCGAAACGTATCTGCAGAGCCTCGCGGGCGGCCTCCTGATTCTGTGATTTCTTGATAATCGCGATAACCTCATCGATATTCTGCGAAGCGATGATAAGACCTTCGAGTATATGGGCACGCTCCTCTGCTTTCCGCAGCTCAAACTTGGTACGGCGGATAACAATATCGTAGCGGTGATCGATGAATGCCTGCAGTATCTCTTTGAGCGATAGCGTCTTGGGCCGACCATTCACAAGGGCGACATTGTTGACCGAGAACGATGCCTGCATCTGTGTCATCTTGTAGAGCTTGTTGAGCACAACATTGCTGTTGGCATCGCTCTTGAGCTTGATGACGATACGCATACCTTTGTAGTTGGACTCATCGTTGAGGTCTGCAATACCATCGAGCTTCTTGTCGTTGACAAGGTCGGCGATATACTTGATCAGCTCTGCCTTATTGACGCCGTACGGAATTTCGGTCACGATGATATTCTCGTGATTGGATTCCTGCTCAATCTCGGCCTTGGCGCGTATGATAATACGTCCTCTACCAGTCTCGAAAGCATCCTTGACGCCCTGATAGCCATAAATTGTGCCACCGGTAGGGAAGTCGGGAGCCTTGATGTATTCCATCAGATCGGAAACTGACATCTCGGGATTGTCCATCAGAGCAATTGTAGCATTGATCGACTCTGTGAGATTGTGAGGCGGTATGTTTGTAGCCATTCCGACAGCAATGCCGCTGGCTCCGTTGACAAGCAGGTTAGGGAACCGTGTAGGGAGCACTGTAGGCTCCATACGCGAGTTATCGTAGTTGGGCTGGAAATCGACAGTCTCCTTATCGATATCGGCCAACATTTCCTCGCCCATCTTGGCGAGTCGTACCTCTGTATAACGCATAGCCGCCGCACCGTCGCCGTCGACAGAACCGAAGTTACCGTGACCGTCGACAAGGGTGTAGCGCAAAGCCCAATCCTGAGCCAGACGCACCACTGTGCCGTAGATCGATGAGTCGCCATGCGGGTGATATTTACCCATGACCTCACCGACGCAGTTGGCCGACTTTTTATGAGGATGGTTTGAAGTGTTTCCCATCTCGTTCATACCGTAAAGCACACGGCGATGAACGGGCTTGAGACCGTCGCGAACGTCCGGAAGGGCGCGCGAGACGATAACCGACATCGAATAGTCGATGTAGGCTGATTTCATTTCGTTCTCAATATTAATCTTGAGGATGCGGTCTTCTTCTACCATATAAGTGATATGATTGTCATATATCTGTAAAGTTGGAGCGACAACCGCCATAAAAGCCATCAGCGCCAAAGGGTAAGCCCTACCCTGCCAGCAGAAAAGCCCGACGTTGCCACAGCAACCTGTTTGTAATTATCCTACAAAGGTAGAGATTTTTTTGAAGAAAAACCGTAATTTTGCGAGACACATAGCCATTTTTTATTGTTATGCCATTATAAAAATGACCAAATCGACAAATTGGCACAGTTATTGCCATAAATGTTGATATAACCAGGATCCTCAACTGAGGATAAAACAGAAAGGATACAATTAAACATATGCTAAATATCAATTTTTCAGCCGAGCTCAAGGATATTCTCAACAACAGCTCGCACGAGGCTCTGGGGCATAGTGCGACCACTGTGGAACCTGCACATCTGCTAATGTCGCTGATGCGCAATCCCCGGGGCAAAGGCTTCCAGCTGATAGAACAGGCTTCGGCCGGTACTTCGGCTTACCAATTACAGCAGACACTCGACGAGTATCTCTACAACAATCCGGACACCTCAAAAACAACGTCGGCCACGCCCGTAGAAGGTGACAATGGGGTAAAGCTGGGTGATGTGAGCTACCGCCTCATCAAGCTTGCGGCACTCGAAGCGCGAATGCTCAAAAGCGATATTGTCGATGTTGAGCATCTTCTGCTGGCAATATTCCACAATAACGAGACACGCAACATGGAATTTATGAATCGTTTTCAGCAAGCGGGCGTTGACTATCAGTCGATAATGCGCCAGCTTGGCAAAGCCATAGATACCACTCAGGCAGGTGCCGGCTACAGCGATCCGGACGATGACGAGGAAGATAACGACCTGCCTGGAGGAAGCAGACAGCAGCCCAACCAGCAGCAACGTCAGCAGACGTCAGGATCGAAGCCTTCGGGCGACACTCCCGTACTTGACAAGTTCGGCAACGACATGACAATGGCGGCCGAAGAGGGCCGTCTGGATCCAGTAGTCGGGCGAGAGACCGAGATAGAGCGTCTGGCCCAGATACTGAGCCGCCGCAAAAAGAACAATCCTGTACTGATAGGCGAACCGGGTGTAGGCAAATCGGCCATAGTAGAAGGGCTCGCACTGCGCATAGTGCAACGCAAGGTGTCGCGAGTCCTGTTCAATAAGCGTGTCATATCGCTCGACATGGCCTCGATAGTAGCCGGCACAAAGTACCGCGGTCAGTTTGAAGAGCGTATAAAGGCCATACTGAACGAGTTATCGAAGAACAAGAACATAATATTGTTTATCGATGAACTCCACACCATAGTGGGTGCCGGAAACACATCGGGCTCAATGGATGCCGCCAACATGCTCAAGCCAGCTCTTGCGCGCGGTGAAATACAGTGTATCGGAGCCACAACCCTTGACGAGTACCGCAAGAACATTGAAAAGGATGGCGCCCTGGAGCGCAGATTCCAGAAAGTAATGGTTGAGCCTACCACTCCTGAGGAAACCCTCACCATACTCCACAATATAAAAGACAAGTATGAGGGGCACCATAATGTGAACTACACCGAGGAGGCGCTTAAGGCGTGCGTGAAACTGACAGACCGCTATCTGAGCGACCGCAATTTCCCTGACAAAGCGATAGACGCCCTCGATGAGGCCGGCTCGCGTGTCCACATCAAGAATATAAATGTACCTCAGGAGATCGAGGCTCTTGAAGCCAAGATACATGAGGCAGCCGCAAGCAAGCTGTCGGCAGCCCAGAATCAAGACTTTGAGCGTGCCGCATCATTCCGCGACAAGGAACAGCGTCTCAAGGCCGAGCTCGAGACTGCCAAAGCCAACTGGGAGAAACAGGTAAGCGAACACCGGGAGACAGTAGACGAGGATCAGGTAGCCGAGGTAGTGGCAATGATGACGGGTGTACCTGTGCAACGAATCGCCCAGGCTGAAGGCAAGCGCCTGAGAGCAATGGCACCAGCCCTAAAGGATGCCATCATAGGACAGGATAACGCCATCAACAAGATAGTGAAGGCCATACAACGCAACCGCGTCGGCCTGAAGGATCCGAACAAACCTATAGGGACATTCATGTTTCTCGGCCCCACAGGTGTAGGCAAAACACACCTGGCCAAGAAATTGGCTGAATACCTGTTTGACTCAGCCGACACGCTGATACGCGTCGACATGAGCGAATATATGGAAAAGTTCACTGTGTCAAGACTTGTAGGCGCTCCTCCGGGATATGTAGGATATGAGGAGGGCGGACAGCTGACAGAGAAGGTGCGCCGCCGTCCATACTCGGTAGTACTTCTTGATGAAATTGAGAAGGCTCACCCCGACGTGTTCAATCTGTTGCTTCAGGTAATGGATGAGGGCCGACTGACAGACAGCCTCGGACGCAAGGTCGACTTCAAGAACACCATAATCATAATGACGAGCAATATCGGAACACGGCAGCTGAAAGAATTTGGCAGCGGCGTGGGATTCGCGACCCGCACAGCAGACAAAGAGTTCAGCCACGGAGTGATCCAGAAAGCGCTCAACCGTGCTTTCTCGCCTGAATTTCTCAACCGTATCGACGACATAGTGATGTTCGACCAATTGAGCAAGGAGGCTATTTTCAAGATAATCGACATAGAGCTCGCCGGATTCTTCAAACGTATGGAATCGCTTGGCTACAGCCTGACTATCACCGATGCCGCCAAGAATTTCATAGCCGAACGTGGTTACGATGCCCAATACGGCGCACGTCCGCTGAAACGAGCCATACAGAAGTATCTGGAGGATGAACTGGCCGAACTGATAATAGGCGAGGATATGCCTGCAGAAGGCAAGATAACCGCCGATCTGGACGAAGCGAACCAAAAGATAGTGTTGCGCACGGGCACTGCCAATGCAGAAAGCAATGACACTCCCGATGCGAGCGAAACAGACAAGGACTGACGGATTGTCAGTTAAAACTGAAAAAATGTCACACCCAGGGTGTGGCATTTTTTTGCTGAATTGTTTAACGAGTGGAGTTCATAAGAATCACCTGCCAACAAACGCTAACAAAATAAAAACATAATATATATGAGCAAGCAGCAAGGTACTATCGGAGTAACGACCGAAAACATCTTTCCGGTCATAAAGAAATTTCTATACAGCGATCATGAGATATTCCTGCGCGAGCTGGTAAGCAATGCCATCGATGCCACGCAAAAGCTGAAAACCCTGAGTTCGTTCGGCGAATTCAAGGGCGAGACCGGCGATCTTCGTGTGGAGGTAAAGATCGACAAGGAGAACGGGACACTCACAGTCAGCGACCATGGCATAGGCATGACCGCTGACGATATAGACAAATACATAAACCAGATAGCCTTCTCGGGCGCCGAAGAGTTTCTTGCCAAATACAAGGACACAGCCAACAGCATAATAGGACATTTCGGCCTGGGATTTTACTCGGCCTTCATGGTAGCGAAGAAGGTAGAGATACGGTCGCTCAGCTATAAAGACGGAGCCAAGGGTATAAAGTGGGAATGCGACGGCAGTCCTGTCTACTCGATGGAGGAGATTGACAAACCGACACGCGGCACCGACATAGTACTATATATAGATGACGAGAACCGCAAATTTCTTGAGCAGGGCGAGATAGACATGCTGCTCAAAAAGTATTGCAGGTTCCTGCCGGTTCCGGTCGTGAGTGGCAAGGAGCAGGAATGGAAGGACGGTAAAATGGTTGACACCGACCGCGACAATGTCGTGAACAACACTGAGCCTACCTGGACCAAGAAGCCTGCCGAGCTTACCGACAAGGATTACCTGAACTTCTATCATGAGCTGTATCCCGGTCAGGAGGATCCGCTATTCTGGATTCACCTGAATGTGGACTATCCCTTCACTCTGACCGGCATATTGTTCTTCCCGAAGATACGCAACAACTTCGAGGTGACCAAGAACCGCATACAGCTATATTGCAACCAAGTGTATGTGACCGACTCGGTAGAGGGAGTCGTTCCGGAGTTCATGATGCTTCTGCAAGGCGTGATCGACTCGCCGGATATTCCGCTGAATGTGAGCCGCAGCTACCTGCAGGCAGACTCCGCTGTGAAAAAGATATCGGGCTACATAACCAAGAAAGTGGCCTCGCGTCTTGAAGAGATATTCAAGAATGACCGTCCAGACTTCGAGAAAAAATGGGATGACATAAAGATATTCATCGAATATGGCATGCTGACGGACCAGAAGTTCTGCGATTCGGCCATGAAGTTCGCCCTGCTGAAAGACACTCAGGAGAAATACTTCACCCTTGATGAATATAAGGCTCTTGTTGAGGGCAACCAGACAGACAAAGACGGAAATATAGTATATCTGTATTCGAACGATGCGACTGCACAGTATCCATACATAAAGGAGGCTGTAGACAGGGGCTATGACGTACTTCTGATGGATGGCCAGCTTGACAGCCACTTCATAGGACTTCTGGAGTCGAAACTTGAGAAGACAAGATTTGTCAGGGTTGACTCGGGTTCGCTCGACAACCTCATACCGAAGTCCGACAAGTCGACAGAGAACGTAGATCTGACACCTGCGGAACGAGACATGCTGACAGCGATATTCCGCCAGCAGACACCAAAAGTAGAGAAGGCTGAATTTGTGGTAAGCTTCGAGGCTCTCAATCCGGATGCAAATCCAGTTCTGCTGACACAGAACGAATATATGCGCCGCATGAAAGAAATGGCGACCATGAACCCCGGCATGGCATTTTACAGCGAACTGCCCGACAGTTACAACATGATAGTGAACACCCGCAGTTCGGTAGTCGAGCGTGTACGTCAGGAGGCCAACGAAAAGCTGATGCCTATACTTCGTCCGATGAACGAACAGATAGAGTCGAAGAATGCTGAGATCGAATCGATCCGCAAGGAGGCCGGCGAAAAAACGAGCGAAGAACAGAACAAGCGCATTGAACGCCTGAACGAAGAGATCACACATGAGCGCCACGCATATGACAAGGCAGTAGGCGAGTATGTGTCGGGAACGAAGCTGGCAAAACAGGCTATAGATCTGGCGCTGCTTGCCAACGGTCTGCTCCGTGGCCAAAATCTAAGCGAATTCATACACCGCTCCGTAGAGTTGCTCTAAGACAAGGCCCAGACGGCACGGCAGAAACAAAAAATATGTTAATGGCCGATATCTTTCGCCATATACATCTGATTTTTGACTGACTAACGAGGGCAGGGAACAAATTTTTATTAATTTTGCACTCTGAATGTCGTGAGCCATCACGACCTCCCTCGGGTAGAGTCTTGCCGAAAGGCTTTGCCGATGACCGGAATAACACAATAACACTATACATCCAAAACATCGAATATGAATGTAAGCATGCAGAAGTCGGATGCAGTGAGCGCCCGCCTGACGGTAGAGGTAGCAGCCGCCGACTATGAAGCAAAAGTAAAAGAAGATCTGAAAAAGATAGGCCGTAACCACGTGATACCGGGCTTCCGCAAGGGCCATGTACCCATGGGTGAACTGGAGCGCCGCTTCGGCCAGCAGGTGACAAGCGATGCTATCAACGACATCGTCTTCAAGGCAGTGTCAGACTTCATCGAAGAGAACAAGCTGGAAGTACTTGGCCAGCCGCTCCCCGTAGAGATCAAAGAGCTTGACCTCAAGAACCAGAAGGATTTCACATTTGAGTATGACCTGGCTCTGGCTCCCGAAATAAACATAGACCTGAACAAGGACATCCACATTCCATATTATCCTATCGAGGTGACCGACGCAATGGTCGACGAACAGGACAAGGCATTCTGCAAGCGCTTCGGCGCACAGGTGCCCGGCGAAGAGTTTGAGCCGGATTCACTTGTGAAGGGTTCGATCATGCAGCTTGATGAAGAGGGCAACGTAAAGGTAGGCGACGACGCAATCCAGGTTGTAGCCGGCATCGTAGCCCCGATGTACTTCACATCGAAGGATGAGGCAGCCAAGTTTGAAGGCAAGAAGCCCGGAGACAAGGTTGTATTCAACCCGTGGAACAGCTGCAACGGCAATCCCGCCGAGCTGTCGTCGATGCTGCAGATAGACAAGGACCGCATAGCCGAGGCCAACTGCAACTTCGAGCTGTCGATCAGCGAGATCATCGTGGTACGTCCCGCCGAGCACAACGAAGAGTTCTTCAACAATGTATTCGGAGCCGACAAGGTGCACAATGAGGAAGAGTATCGCGCAGAAGTGAAGCGCCTGATCGAGGGCGAACTCAGCGGCAACAGCGAGAACATATTCCGCGAAGATGCCCGCAAGGTGCTCCTGGAGAAGTTCGGCAACTTCGAACTTCCCGAGGGTCTGCTCAAGAAGTGGCTCATAAGCCGCAACGAGGGTCTGAACGAAGAGAACATTGACAAGGAGTTTGAGGGAATGCGCGAGGACCTGAAGTGGCAGCTCATCCGTGAGCGCATAGCAGCCAACGCAGGTGTAAAGATAGAGGAGAACGACCTTCTTGAATTCGCCAAGGGAATGGCAGCACAGCAGCTGGCTCAGTATGGCATGACCAATATGGACATGGAGACCATCACAGGCTTCGCCCGCAATATCCTCGCCGACAAGGAATGGCGTCCGCGCATCATTCAGGCTGTAGGCGACGGCAAACTGTTTACCGCCATCAAGGAGGCCGTGACAGTAGACGAAACCCCCAAGTCGCTTGACGAATTCAAGGAAATGGTTCAGAAGATGTCGGAACAGACAGCCGAATAATCAAGAAACCATAGAAAATATCCTATCCCATGAAGAGCGTCGGCCGCCGTGCCGGCGCTCTTCACGTGGATAGAAGACAAGATGAACATAGCCTGCAGAGACAAATCATTTAAGATTGATTAACTACTCTGATGAATAATATGAGTCATGGAGTTGTAAGAATCGCAATTATTTCGTAACTTTGAATATCTAAACTCTTGCAGCTTTATGGCAGCAAAACGAACAACTATGAACCAAGACTTCAGAAATTACGCAGTAAAGCATCTCGGCATGAACGGCCTGGCCCTTGATCAGTATGTGAGCAAGACAATGCCGGTAAGCGCGAGCTATATATCGCCCACCATCATAGAGGAGCGTCAGCTCAATGTGGCCCAGATGGACGTGTTCTCACGTCTGATGATGGACCGCATCATATTTCTGGGCACGGAGGTAAATGATTATACCGCCAATGTGATCCAGGCGCAGCTGCTCTATCTCGATTCAGCCGATCCGGGCAAGGATGTCAGCATCTACATAAACTCGCCCGGTGGCTCGGTGTATGCCGGTCTCGGAATATATGACACCATGCAGTATATATCGAGCGATGTGGCTACAATATGCACCGGTATAGCGGCTTCGATGGCAGCGGTATTGCTTGTAGCCGGCACGGCAGGCAAGCGTTTTGCCCTCCGCCATTCACGAGTGATGATACACCAGCCAATGGGAGGTGCGCAGGGTCAGGCAAGCGACATAGAGATAACCGCCCGCGAGATTCAGAAACTCAAGAAGGAACTGTATACTATCATATCGGATCATTCGGGCCAGCCATTTGACAAGGTAGAGCGCGACAGCGACCGTGACTACTGGATGACAGCCGAGGAAGCCAAGCAATATGGCATGATAGATGATGTTCTGATCCGCGCCAAACACTAACCGTAACGACATCACATGGCAAAGAAAAAGTCGCCAACCGATGGCGAAATAAGATGTTCATTCTGCGGAAGCACGCCGTCGGCCACTACGGTGATGGTACCGAGCATGTCGGGCGATACGTATATCTGCTCCGACTGCGTTGACCAGCTGACGGGAGCGATCGAGATGTTCAGGGAGCAGAACGGGATAGGCAAACAGAAGAAATCGGCCGAAGCAACACCTGACGGCAAACAGAAGGAGATCCCGACACCAAAGGAGATCTCGGATTTTCTGGACAAGTATGTGATAGGTCAGGACAGCGCCAAGAAATATCTGTCGGTAGCGGTGTACAACCACTACAAGCGTCTGGCTTTGAAAGACAAGAGCAAGAGCGATGATGTGGAGGTAGAAAAGAGCAACATAATCATGGTTGGTCCTACCGGAACAGGCAAGACGCTACTGGCACGCACAATAGCCCGTCTGCTGGATGTTCCGTTCACTATTGTCGACGCTACGGTGCTGACCGAGGCAGGATATGTAGGTGAAGATGTAGAGAGCCTGCTGACCCGTCTGCTTCAGGCTGCGGACTATAATGTTCCACAGGCAGAGAAAGGTATTGTCTTTATAGATGAGATCGACAAAATAGCCCGTAAGAGCGACAATCCATCCATAACCCGCGATGTGAGTGGCGAGGGCGTACAGCAAGGACTGCTCAAGCTTCTGGAAGGATCGATAGTCAACGTTCCTCCGCAAGGTGGCCGCAAGCATCCGGAACAGAAGATGATACCTGTCGATACGAAGAATATACTCTTCATATGCGGTGGTGCATTTGACGGCATAGAGCGCAAGATAGCCCAACGTCTCAACACTCATGTGGTGGGATACAGCAACAATACGGAACGCCATGGTGTGGACCGCGACAACCTGCTGAAGTATGTAGCTCCCCAGGACCTCAAGTCGTTCGGACTCATACCGGAGATAATAGGCCGTCTACCCATACTGACCAATCTGGAACCACTCGACCGCGCCGCGCTGCGCAGGGTGCTAACAGAGCCCAAGAATGCCATAATAAAGCAATACGTCACACTTTTTGCCATAGACGGAGTGGAGCTGACATTTACAGATGAGGCTCTCGACCTGATAGTGGACAAGGCGATAGAGTATAAACTCGGAGCGCGTGGACTGAGGTCGATTGTTGAATCGATCATGATTGATCCGATGTATGATCTGCCCGGCAACAAAGATGTGAAGACATTTGAAGTGACACGCGAATTTGCCCTCGAAAAGCTAAAGAGCGCTAACTTCGAAACCTCGATATTCAAATAATATCGTAAAAAAGGCCGCAGAGCCTCCGGCTCGGGCCACAACTTTTTCCTCAAACAATCCATCCCCCCTCACCAATCAATATCACCATTCATGATCACAGCCACCGACCTTTCTGCAGCATTGAAGAATCACTTTGGATTCGATACCTTCAAGGGCAACCAGGAAGCCATAATGACCAGTCTCCTCGAAGGGCATGACACATTTGTGCTGATGCCGACAGGCGGAGGCAAAAGTCTGTGTTACCAGCTGCCGGCACTGCTGATGGAAGGTACAGCTATCGTAATATCTCCGCTGATAGCCCTGATGAAAAATCAGGTCGATGCCATGCGAAATTTCTCGGAAGCTGACACGGTGGCCCACTTCCTGAACTCATCGCTCAACAAAGCTGCGATAGACCGTGTGAAAGCGGATATCACAGCCGGCCGTACCAAGCTGCTATATGTAGCTCCGGAGAGCCTTACAAAGGAGGACAATATTGAATTTCTGCGGACAGTGCCTATATCGTTTTATGCAGTTGACGAAGCTCATTGCATATCGGAATGGGGACATGACTTCCGCCCGGAATACCGTCGCATCCGTCCTATTATCAACGAGATAGGCAAGCGTCCGGTGATAGCCCTCACTGCTACCGCCACACCGAAGGTGCAACACGATATACAGAAGAACCTCGGAATGCTCGAGGCGAATGTGTTCAAATCGTCGTTCAACCGTTCAAACCTATATTACGAGGTAAGGCCTAAGACAGTGAATACAGACCGCGACATCATAAAGTTCATTAAATCGAACAAAGGTAAGAGCGGTATAATATATTGTCTGAGCCGTAAGAAGGTAGAGGAACTTGCCGAGAAACTCCGTGTGAACGATATCAAGGCACTCCCCTATCATGCAGGTATGGATTCAGCGACGCGGTCGTCGAACCAGGACGCCTATCTGTTGGAACAGGTGGACGTAATAGTTGCCACTATAGCATTCGGCATGGGCATAGACAAGCCAGATGTAAGGTTTGTGATACATTACGACATGCCTAAATCGCTGGAGGGCTATTATCAGGAAACGGGACGAGCAGGCCGCGATGGTGGTGAAGGCCAATGTATAACCTTCTATTCGGCCAAGGATCTGAGGAAGATGGAAAAGTTCATGCACGGCAAACCAGTTGCCGAGCAGGAGATAGGTAAGCAGCTGCTGATAGAGACTGCCAGCTATGCTGAATCGAGCGTATGCCGCCGCAAATCGCTGCTGCATTACTTCGGAGAAGAATTTCCGGAAGAAAACTGCGGCAACTGTGACAACTGCATGCGTCCCCGTAAGCGCATAGAGGCGCGTGAAGAGTTGCTTGCCGCACTCAGTGTTATACAGACCCTGAAGGAACGTTTCAAATCAGACTATATAGTAAGTGTGCTAACCGGTACACTCACAGATGACATCAAGTCATACCGCCACGATGGGCTTGAAGACTTCGGCTGTTGCAGTGACCGGGATCCGCGTATGCTCAGTGCGGTGATCCGTCAGGCTGTGATTGCCGGCTATATAGACCGCGATATCGAGAACTATGGTCTGCTGAGAGTGACTTCGAAGGGACATCAATTTATTAGCAAACCTCAATCATTTAAAATAGTGGAGGATACCGTTTACAACGAAGACGAAGACGAATCGTTCGCAGTGAAAGGAGGAGCCGGCTGTGCGGCCGACCCCGAGCTCTATTCAATTTTGAAAGATTTACGCAAGAAAATCGCATCCAAACATTCATTACCACCCTATGTGATATTTCAGGATCCGTCGCTCGAAGCTATGGCGACCACCTATCCTATCACCATAGAGGAGCTTGCAGGTATATCGGGAGTCGGTATGGGCAAAGCCAAGCGTTATGGCGAGGACTTTGTGAAGGTAATAAAGCGACATGTAGAGGATAACGAGATCGAACGACCTGAGGACCTGGTGGTCCGCACCGTTGCTAACAAGAGCAAGGTAAAGATCTCAATAATTCAAGCAATCGACCGCAAGGTTCCGCTGGAGGATATAGCTGCCTCAAAGGGCCTTGAATTTGATGAGCTGCTTGATGAACTTGAGGCTATAGTATACTCAGGCACCAAAATCAATATATCGTATGACATTTCGGAGCGTCTTGACGAAGATGATCTGGCCGAATTGTTCGATTACTTCAAAGAGAGTGAACACGGCAATCTGGATGATGCATACGATGAGTTCGGAGATGTGTACAGCGAAGACGAAATACGTCTTGTACGTATATATTTCCTATCGGAAATGGGCAACTGATAAAATCAAGTAATCAAGACAGATGACCGAGGAAGGCAAAATAGTAGATTACCGCAAGGTTGAGCTACAGCGCAAAGAGCTGACAGTATTGAGCGAGGTCGATTTTTCGCTCGATGCAGGCGAGTTTGTATATCTGATAGGCAAGGTCGGCAGCGGCAAGAGCTCTCTGCTCAAGTCGATGTATGCCGAACTGCCTATAGCCGATGGCTCGGCCACTGTTTTCGATTATGACCTGCGCCGTATAAAGCGCAAAGAGATACCATATCTGCGCCGCCGTATAGGCATAGTGTTCCAGGACTTTCAGTTACTGACAGACAGAAACGTAAGCGACAATCTGCGTTTTGTGCTCGGCGCTACCGGTTGGCGTGACGGTCACGAGATAAGCCGCCGCATAGAGGAGGTGCTCGAAGAGGTAGGAATGGCAGGCAAGCACTATAAGATGCCCCATGAGCTTTCGGGAGGTGAACAGCAGCGCATAGTGATAGCACGATCACTGCTCAACCATCCCAAGCTAATTCTTGCCGATGAACCGACAGGTAATCTGGATCCAGCGACCGGCGAACAGATAGTCACTCGCCTGCGCGACATAGCCGACCGTGGCACTGCCGTAATCATGGCCACCCACAATATGGATATAGTGAACAAGTTTCCGGGCCGTGTGGTAAGCTGCAACAATAAGCGTGTATGGGAATGAGCGAAGCCATAAGCCACCAATAGTATAATAATTCTGAATCTTAGCCAACAGAGATTTACGCACGCGCCAAATCTGGCGGATAATGCGTAACTTTGTAAGTTATGCCAAAGAAACAAGTACAGACCGGCAGCAATCCGGAATATATACGCGTATCTCATGCCCGCGTAAATAATCTCAAGAACATAAGTGTAGACATACCGCGCAACAAGCTTATCACAATAACCGGTGTAAGCGGCAGCGGTAAGTCATCGTTGGCGTTCGACACTCTTTATGCCGAAGGCCAACGACGGTATGTAGAGAGTCTGAGTGCCTATGCACGTCAATTTATGGGGAAAATGGCAAAGCCGGAATGCGACATGATAAAAGGCATTCCGCCAGCCATAGCCATAGAACAACGTGTCAACACGCGTAATCCGCGCAGCACCGTAGGGACATCGACCGAGATATACGACTATCTGCGACTACTGTTCGGTCGCGTAGGCCGTACATATTCGCCTATAAGTGGTAATGAGGTAAAGAAGCATTCGGCCGATGACGTGACCGCCTTTGCGGCCACTCTTGAACCAGGAACGCGCATAGCTGTAACAGCACCGGTATGCCTGCCTGAGAAACGGCAGCTACGCACCCAGCTCGACATATATCTGCAGGAAGGATATTCGAGACTGATAGACCGGGATAACAATTTCGTTGACATATCCGAACTTGCAGCAATGGGCGATGATTGTCCATTGACCGCAGATGGCTACCGGCTTCTGATAGACCGACTGGCTGCCGGAAGTTCGGACGATGAGATGAGCCGTCTTACCGATTCTGTAGAGACAGCCTTATTTGAAGGTAACGGTGAATGCAGCCTGCTTGTGTGGAATGCCGACAGGACAGTGTCAGTGCATGATTTCTCAACCCGATTTGAGGCCGACGGTATGACCTTCACAGAACCGAGCGACCAGATGTTCAACTTCAACAATCCTTTCGGCGCATGTCCACGCTGCGAGGGATTTGGCCGGACAGTCGGCATAGATGACCGACTTGTCGTTCCCGATCCATCCAAATCGGTCTATGAAGACGCTGTGGCCTGCTGGCGTGGCGAGAAAATGAGCGAATGGAAGCGCAGGTTCATATCAATTGCTTCAGGATTTGACTTCCCAATACATCGACCGTACTCTGATCTGACAAAAGCAGAGCGCGACATATTATGGCATGGCAAGGGAGCCTGGGACGGCATAGATGCATTTTTCGGAATGCTTGAATCCGGTCAATATGCCAAGATACAATATAGAGTGATGCTGGCAAGATACCGCGGTAAAACGACGTGTCCGGTATGCGGAGGATCACGACTTCGCAAAGACGCTCTTTATGTTAAGGTCGGAGACAAGACTATAGCTGATCTGGTAAGTATGCCGGTAGATAAATTGGCATCGTTCTTCGATGACCTTCAGCTTGAAGGCAATGACCGCAAAATAGCCGAGCGGCTCCTTATCGAGATCAAATCAAGGCTACGTTTTCTTAAGGATGTAGGTCTCGGGTATCTTACACTTGACCGCTTGTCGAACACACTGTCGGGAGGCGAGAGTCAACGCATCAATCTGGCGACATCGCTCGGAAGCAGCCTTGTCGGTTCGATGTACATACTCGATGAACCGAGCATCGGTCTGCATTCACGCGACACCCAGCGGTTGATAGGAGTGTTGAGACGTCTGCAATCGATTGGAAATACTGTGATCGTGGTAGAACACGATGAGGAGATAATGAGAGCCAGCGATGAAATTATCGATGTTGGCCCATATGCCGGACACAACGGCGGAGAAATAATATATTGCGGGCCTGTTGAGGAATCATCCAAGCATCCGCAATCGCTCACATTGGCTTACCTTGACGGAACGCGATCGATAGATGTACCCAAAGTGCGTCGCAAATGGCGTGACTTCATCGAGGTGAAAGGTGCGCGTCAGAATAATCTCAAGAATATCGATGTGAAGTTTCCTCTTGGCGTAATGACTGTAGTGACAGGCGTGAGCGGAAGCGGTAAGTCAACGTTGGTAAAAGAGATACTCTACCGAGCGCTTGTACGCCATTTCGGTGATGCCGGAGATGCCCCGGGCCTATTCACTTCGCTCGAAGGTGACCTTCAGCGTATATGCGCCGTAGAGTTCGTCGATCAGAACCCCATAGGCAAATCATCGCGCAGCAATCCTGCCACCTACCTGAAAGCATACGATGAAATAAGGAAGCTATTCAGCGAACAGCAGGGTGCGAAGCAGATGGGCTTCACCCCGGGATATTTCTCATTTAACACTGATGGCGGACGCTGCGATGAGTGTAAGGGCGAAGGCACCATCACTATCGAGATGCAGTTTATGGCCGACATAACCATACCGTGCGAATCGTGCGGAGGCAAGCGGTTTAAGAAACCTGTACTCGACATACGCTATCGCGATAAAAACATCAGCGACATTTTGGACATGACAGTGTCCGAGGCTATCGATTTCTTTGGAGCAAGCGATGGTGCCACAGAACGGAAGATAACGAAACGGCTGCAACCTTTGGCCGATGTCGGATTGGGATACATCAAGTTAGGCCAAAGTTCATCCACCCTTAGTGGCGGCGAAAACCAACGTGTGAAGCTGGCTTATTTTCTGGCTATGGAAAGTCCGAAACCGACAATGTTCATATTTGATGAACCCACGACGGGACTCCATTTCCATGATATAGCCACACTGATGGATTCGTTCAGGCGTCTGATAGAACATGGTCACACAGTACTCATAATAGAACATAATCTGGATGTGGTAAAGTGTGCCGACCATGTCATCGATATAGGTCCGGACGGTGGAGACAAAGGAGGTACAGTAGTTGCCACCGGCACTCCGGAGCAGATAGCAGCGTCTGGCAAAGGCCATACCGCACGATATCTTGAACAGAAGCTCAACGCAGGAACTTAGGCGCAAGTAAGAACACTCCGAAACTTATTCCGCAGTTCCAGTTATGGGCGGGTGTTGTCTGATAGTTACCATAAGCTGTGATCGAGGCGAAAGGAAGCGATACCACAAGAGCGGCTTCTCCGAAAAATTGCGGATTCGCAAACCATTTACCATAAATGGCCTTATAGTCGGCAGTCTGCTCAATGCGGCGTAACGGCATGAATCCATAGAAATTGCCTCGTAGTTGAACATATTGGCTGATTTTCCATACCGGCACAATACCCGGGGCTATCCAGGAATTGGCACGAAAACCGGCATTGAACGAATTATAGCTTGATGGTGTAGGCAGAAATGCCGGAGCATCGACGATAGCGGCTGCATAGTTTGATATGAGCTTGCGCGTTGACAACAATGCGTTCATCTCAGCTCCTATTACCAGATGACGGCCTATCGGCCAATATCCCCTTGCCTGCAACTCAAGTTGCAGGAACGCAGGATGAATATTTTCCGGTGAGATCAGCGTTTTGTCGGACGGACGGTAGCTATAATTGCCATACACGCCAAACGCACTTGCCTTGAGGAATGATCCAGAAGTAGGATAAGACTGTTCGTTCAACGTATTATGTTCATAGCGGAGTACTATTTCTCCATAATCTCTGACTGTGCAGTCGCGCATACGCTTATCCACACCAGGTGCAGTGGTTTGATAATAGTAGTCGGTGAGATGTCCGTAGCCGGCCGACAGCGATGCTATACCACGGCGTCCGGCAGCTATGCCATAACCGCCCCGGACAAACAATTCGGAGTTGTTCACATATGACGGCTCATCGGAAAAAAACACTTCATCGGACTCATGAAACTTTTGACGCGATATTACGGTCTCAAGGTTGATGAATGATGGCTCTTTAGTGAGCATGGTGAATTTCAGGTTGCCGGACGCAGCCAGATAGCTTTGGCCTACCCACGCATTGAGCGATGCATCGAGCGCATTGAAATTGAGAGCATTGTACCCACCCGAAAAGAATAACATGCTCGAGGTGGATGATGATATATAGCCACCGACTCCCAGGCGATAACCATTTTTCACAGTAGCCTGCAGACGAAGAGTAAACAGACTGTCACCAGGCTCCCGGACTGCCTGCGGCACAAGATTTTGCAACTGTCCGGGAGTGATAGCCCGGTAGTAGCTGTCGCGTGCACGGTCTATTCCGAAAGTATCGGGCGAATCATAGGTGAACAGATATTTCAGATATTCGTTCTGAGCATTGGATCCACCGCTGACTGTAACCGAGTCAAATCTTACGTAGGGAGAATTATCTTTAAACACCTGGCGGCGAAGAGTGCGTGCTTCGGGTGATATACGTGAGGTGACACGTCCACTTATCGAATCCATGAGTTCCATTGCCTTTGAATATCCTTTGGCATATATATCTTTTGCTTTGGTAAAGTCAAGCAGACTGAATTCGGAGAGGTCAATGTGGATCTTTATACCCTCTTCGGCCGGAAGAGAATAATTATTGTTCTGGATTATCATGTCCTCAAGCTGCTGGATCACGTCGTTTGCCTTAGGCTTTGTGTCAGCATTGCTGACATCAACACCTATCATGATATCTGGAGCAAAATCGCTCTTCATGACACCGACCGGGAAATTATCGTATATTCCACCATCATACATCAGCGTACCGTCCATCTCTATGGGACGAAACACAAGCGGAAAAGTCATGGATGCCCTTATGGCATCACCGAGCGATCCGCTCCTGCACACTACCTTATGCTTTGCATACACATCAGAAGTGACACATCTGAATGGCACGAACAGATTATCAAAATCACCGTCGCATTGAGCTGTATACCCACTAAACAGCGACATGAAAGCAAAATTCATGGGAAGCGGATTAATGAAACTTGATGGCAGAATGGATCCAGACTTCTCCTTTGATCCACCAAGCACTACATTTGCAAACGCCGGCGTAGCGGCTGGCTCTGCATAATAATAGGTGAGCGATTTGTCGATGACACCCGTCGACCAGTGGGCAAAGCCATCGCTACCGATCAGCTCCATCATCTCGTCGGTGGTGTAACCGGCGGCATACAAGCCTCCGACCACCGCCCCCATAGAAGTACCAGCTATGTAGTCAATCGGTATATTATGCTCTTCCAAGGCTTTTATGACACCGATGTGGGCTATACCTTTTGCACCGCCGCCACTCAGCACCAAGCCCACAGATTGAGGCTTAGCAGAGTGTAACCCAGAGACGGGAATAGATGATACCTTGACAGAATCGCGGCCTGTTGATGCCAAAACTATCAAGGCAAATGCCATAAAAATTGCAGTTAGTTGTAAACGCTTCATAAAAAAATGCAATGTATTGCAACGAGGATTGCGTGATACCGACAAATTTAGTTAATTTTGCAACAATAAGAACAATCTCAAACCGTCTATGTCACGACTACAACTTGATACTCTTGATTGCCGCATTCTAAGAATGCTTGCCGCAAACTCTCGTGTACCTTTTCTCGAAATAGCCCGCGAATGTGGTGTGAGCGGTGCCGCCATACACCAGCGCATTCAAAAATTATATGCCCTCGGAGCAATCCGTGGTTTCCAGACACTGATCAACCCCGAGACTCTTGGATACGATACCTGCGCATATGTCGGTTTTTATCTGAATAACCCTAATGATACAGATATTGTTTCGGAAAAGCTGCGCGAAATACCGGAGGTAGTAGAATGCCACTACACTACCGGTCGCCATGACCTTCTGATAAAGATTTATGCCCGCAATAACGCCCATCTGCTTGATATAATCCACGACAAAATATCACCAATAGGAGCCGGCCGCACGGAGACCCTCATCTCGTTCAAAGAAGACTTCTCTCGCCAGATTCCAATATCGGATATAGCATTCTCGCGGTCAAAGTCGAACGAATGACAGTATACGCAGATTGCGGTGCCACAAAGAGCCGCTGGATAGCACGTACCGGTGAACGTTGGTATACTGTCACAGCACCTGCCATAAACGGCGCCACAATGACAGTAGAACAAATATCCAAAGCTGTCAAAGAAGCTTCAGATCTTCTGCCTGACATTGAAAATGGCTCGTTTGAGATTTACGCAGCCGGCGCAATCGGTGCCGGTAAGACACGTATCCTTGATGCCATCAGATCTACATTTGGCGAAAATGTATCTGTTGAAGTAGACAGCGATATGGTACTCGCAGCAAAAGCTACACTCGGACAAAAAAGCGGCATAGCATGCATACTCGGAACTGGCTCGAACACTTGCGTATGGAACGGTGACGGCATAACACACAAAGTGCCATCGCTTGGCTACATCCTCGGAGATGAAGGATCAGGAGCATCACTGGGGCGCCGTTTTATTTCTGATTACCTGAAAGGCCAATTCCAGCCGACTCTGAATGAGCATATCAGAAACGAGTTTCCGCAACTGACCGTAGAATATGTAATAGAACAGGTTTACCGCACACCCGGGCCAAACAGTTATCTGGCCGGATTCGTACCGTTTATTGCCCGAAATATCGATGCATACACAGAATTGTCCATACTTGTCGACGATGAGCTGATGAGACTGTTCACACGAAATATTCTTATGTACAAACCTGAACCCGCTAGTCTGGTAGGATTTGCCGGCGGAGTTGCAGCTACGTTTTCCGACCGCATCAGAACATTATGCCATGACAAGGGTCTGATTGTAGAATCAATTGTCAACGATCCTCTTTCAGCATTGGCAAAAATGGAGTAATATACTTGTATTCCGGCCAACGAGCATAAAAAAACGTTCTAAATCATGTGTGATGCCGTTTTTAATTTGCTCCAGCCATGCATTTTTTCTAATTTTGTCGGTTGATGGAAACAATAGTCCAAATAATAGTCTGCGGTCTGATGATCGGAGTTCTCATTTCGGCACCGATGGGGCCGATCGGAGTGCTTGTCATACAGCGTACACTCAACAAAGGACGCCGTGAAGGCCTGTGCACCGGTCTTGGAGCCAGTCTGTCGGATATAATATACTGTCTGCTCACAGGCTTCGGACTATCGTTTGTTACTGATTTTATAAACGACAACCAAACACTGTTGCAGCTGATTGGTTCCGGAGTGCTGATAGTCTATGGCATATACCTGTTCCGCAACAACCCCACCCGCCGCATAGCAGCGCCGCACGTCAGGGTAAGAGCCAAGACAACGGATTGGCGTGACTTCGTGACAGGATTTCTGCTCACTTTCAGCAATCCACTGATACTGTTTTTCATAATAGGACTCTTCACAAGGTTCAACTTCCTCGATCTGCCATTATGGCCGATACACCATATCATAGGCTATACATGCATAGCAGTAGGAGCCGTGACATGGTGGTTCTTTGTGACATATATCATAAATAAATTGCGTAGTCGTTTCACTCTCGACACCATGCGTAAGATCAACCGTGTCATAGCTATTATAATCCTGCTGATGGCAACTGTCGGATTGATCTCTTCGGTACACGCAATCATTCAATAAACCCTGACATCAACATCCATGACTACATCAAACAATCAAAGCCTTTCAGTGCCATACGTTGAGGCTCTGAACGGATGCAAGACAGTAGCCGATGCTACAGCTATCCTCGAATCGGAAGGCGTACGAGTTACTGTAGACTGCCTTAACTGGCCAAAAGAGTACCCTTATCATCCTCTTACAGTCGCCTCACTGGCCCATAACGGCGAGCGTCTCTTCATAGAGTTTTTTGTGCGTTGCAACTATCTGCGTGCCGTAAACACCGAAAACAATTCGGCCGTGTATCAGGACTCATGCGTTGAATTTTTTCTTGCGCCCCATGGCCGCACGCCATATGTAAACTTCGAATTCAACTGTATCGGTACACTCAATGCCGCCCGCAGGATGGATCGTCACACAGCTACCCCACTCTCCGATGAAGAACTTGATAAGGTGGAGCGCTATGCATCGTGCGGTAAACGTCCATTCCAGGAACTTGAAGGATTGTTCTCCTGGAGCCTCACAGCTTCCATTCCTCTGAGTCTGCTTAATCTGAAATGGGAAGGCAAAGCTATCGAACTTATGGGTAACATCTATAAGTGCGCTGACCTGACATCCCATCCCCATTACTTAAGTTGGGCACCTATCGACACCCCGGCTCCTGATTTTCATCGCCCGGAGTTTTTCCGACCGATCATACTTGAGCCTTGATAATCAGAGTTTTGCCAAGCTCAATTATTTCCAATGTAATTTTTTTTAAAAAAAATTGCCGAAAAATTTGGATCGTAACACAAAAAAGTACTAACTTTGCAGTGTCAAAATGAGAGAGCAAGCGAGTTCTCAACTAAAAATGACGAAAGGGCGATTTAGTGTAGTGGCCTAGCACGCCACCCTCTCAAGGTGGAGACTCGGGTTCGATTCCCGAATTCGCTACTCACCCTTTCCAAAAGCGAAACGGATCGTAGAACATACGGTCCGTTTTGCTTGTTTATAGTTTAGTATAGTTTTTATAAATATTTTCACTATATTTGCCCACAAATCAACTATAAACAAACCCAAACAAACTGATTCGACATGAAAAAGTATTTCGCCGAGGGTATAGGCACAATGTTTCTCGTGCTCCTCGCATGCGGTAGCGCAGTATTAGCCGGTCCCTCAATAGGAGGATATGGAGTAGGCATCTGCTTCGGTCTGGTTCTTATATGTCTATGCTATTGCATAGGAAACATCTCAGGCTGCCACGTCAACCCGGCAGTATCGTTCGCAATGTGGATTCACGGTAAGCTCAGCGCCACGGATTTCTGCGGATACGTCATCTCTCAGCTCATTGGAGCAGTGATCGGAGCCGGATTCCTATACTGGTTTGTCGACATGTCGCCCGAATTCACATTTGGCGGAATCACCGGAACAAACAACTTGGCCACCAACGTTCTTCAACCCGGCGCAACATCAGGCATGGCACTTCTGTCTGAAATATTGCTCACATTCTTCTTCGTATTCATTATACTGGGAGCAACCGATGAGAATGCCGGATTTGGCAAATTTG
>CANRVB010000018.1 GCA_947643165.1 uncultured Porphyromonadaceae bacterium
TTTGATAGAGAGTGTCCACCGGCAGGAAATCGCACGGTCATGGAAACGCACCTACTGGCTTATTTTCATTATGTTTCTATGCATTGTAGGCTTGGCTGTCACCCTGGTGGCTCTGCGCATGCAGATGCGCAGACAGAAACTGCTGAGGCAGAACCTTGAAGAAAGCAATCACATTAAAGAAGTCTATATAAGCCGTTTTCTCGACCTATGCTCCATATATATGGACAAGGTCCACCAGTTCTGCCGCATTGCCGCAAGCAAAATTTCAACCGGTCAGGTAGACGAATTGTATCGTCTCACAACTTCCGGAAAATTCATTGAGAGCCAGAGCGCTGACTTCTATTCCATTTTCGATGATGCTTTTCTGCACATATACCCGGGCTTTGTCGACAAAGTCAACCGACTCCTCAAGCCGGAATGCCGCTATGAACTGAAAGACGGTGAAAAGCTTAACACCGACCTACGCATACTCGCATTCATGCGGCTTGGAATCGATGATTCCGCACGTATATCGCACATCCTCAATTACTCTATCAATACTATCTACGCCTATCGCAACAAAATAAGAAACCGCGCCATCAACCGCGATACTTTCGAGCGCGACATCACCAAACTCTGAACATAAATTTTCTGACTGACAGTCATTCAAATATATACTGCATCAGCTCGACATCCGTCCAGCTGTCTCCATCTCGGAGCCAGGAACGCAACACTCCATTGGCCACAAATCCGGATCGGGTGAACAGACCGACACTGGGCCGGTTTGTCACCGCACACAAGGCCCATACCTGTCTCACACCCAACCGGGAGTGGCAATAACGCTTGCATAACTCCAGCGCACGCAGGCCTATTCCTGTCCGCCGAACTCTCGAGTCCACCAGAATTCCTATGGCCACCCTACGGTTTATCGGATCGAAATTATACATGTCGATAGCTCCGAGCGGCCTATCATTATTGTCCACTATCATCAGTCGAAGCTGTCCGGCACTGAATATGTCACCGTCATATGTCATGATATATTCCTCTATCTGACGTCGTGAAAATGGAGCTCTGGTATCACCAAGATGCCACAGTGTACTATCATTCTCCCACTCCAGAGTTATGTCTATATCCTGCGGCTCGAGCGCACGCAGGCGTATCTGCCCGTCCGTAAGCAATGCCACACCATTCATCGCAAAGTATCGCTGAACAGAGTCCGCTGCATAAGCGAACGTCCCAAAGTTATCTCATCAGTATATTCCAGATCGTTGCCGACAGCCATCCCTCTGGCAAGCTGAGTTACCTTCAGATCAGAAAACGGCGATAGCTTGCGGTAAAGATAGAAACACGTCGTGTCACCCTCCATTGTTGCACTCAGAGCCAGTATAACCTCTTTGATTCCGCCGGCGCCGACACGCTCAACAAGCGAGCCTATCGAAAGCATATCCGGACTCACACCATCTATAGGCGAAATCAATCCGCCAAGCACATGATACAACCCCTTGTACTGACCGGTAGCCTCTATACTCATCACATCGCGAACCGACTCCACCACACACACCGTGCTGCGGTCTCTCGTATCCGATCCGCATATTCCGCATACCTCACTCTCCGATATATTATGACAGACACTGCAATAGCGTATCTCATGACGCATCTTTATGATTGCCTGACCAAGGGCATCGCTCTCTGCCGTGTCTCTACGGAGCAGATGCAGAGCAAGCCTGAGAGCCGTTTTACGCCCTATGCCCGGAAGCCGCGACAACTCGGTCACTGCCGCTTCAAGCAACGGCGACTGATATTCATCGTTCATAATCTGTTTATCTTTTATGTCAAAGTTACACTATTTATCCGGCCCTGCCAAATCACAGCCTGCTTTTTTAATTAACAATCGTTTTGCCACACGGATAAGTTTGTGTAATTTTGCATCCGAAATAGGTTGGTGTTCTCCTCTGCCCGCCATATCAGAATTATTCTACTTTCCACTATTTCAATAAGTTTTGGAAATACTACGCACCGTGAGCCAGCTCGATGAGCTCACAAGCAATGCCAAAGCCGCCGGCAAGTCTGTCGGCCTCGTGCCCACTATGGGCGCCCTCCACAACGGTCACATGTCGCTTGTGGAGCGTGCACGCAACGAAAACGACCTCGTTGTAGTAAGTGTTTTCGTCAATCCCACACAGTTCAACAACCCCGAAGACCTACGCACATATCCCCGCACCGAGGAAGCCGACTGCGCTCTGCTCAGACAGGCAGGCGTCGACTACGCATTCATCCCGTCGGTCGAAGAAATCTACCCTGAGCCCGACACGCGTGTATTCGATCTCGGTCCCGTCGCACAAGTAATGGAAGGGCCAATGCGTCCCGGACATTTCAATGGTGTGGCACAGATTGTGAGCAAGCTCTTTGCTTGGTCCCACCCCACCAGAGCATACTTCGGTGAAAAAGATTTCCAGCAGATAGCCGTCATCAGGCGTATGGCAGAGATCGCCGGATTCAACGACGTTGAGATCGTATCATGCCCGATCAAGCGCGCCGACGATGGCCTGGCTCTATCAAGCCGCAACGTCCGTCTCACCCCCGAGCAACGCAATCTCGCGCCTTCAATCCACCGGGTTCTGGCCGACAGCGTAAATATCAGCAAAGTCGCATCTGTTTCCGACACCGAAAAAGCGGTTGTCTCTCAGATCAACTCCATCCCGCAGATGAAAGTTGAATACTTCTCTATCGTCAATGGATACACAATGCAACCCGTTGCCGACTGGGATGAGACCGACTACATCGTTGGATGTATAACTGTCTACTGCGGAGATGTGCGCCTCATCGACAATATCACTTACCGCAATAAGTAACTAACAACTTTAACAACCACGCTACCGTGTTAGTCCAGATTCTGAAATCAAAGATTCACCGCGTTACCGTTACCGAAGCTTGCCTCGACTATATTGGCAGCATCACCATAGATCAAGACCTGATGGACGCCGCCGGAATTCTTCCCGGCGAGAGAGTTTTCATCGTTGACAACAACAATGGCGAACGGTTTGACACTTACGCAATAGCCGGACCCCGCAAAAGTGGAGTGATCTGCCTTAACGGTGCCGCTGCCCGTCGGGTACACACCGGCGACATCGTCATCATTATGGCATACGCTTCTATGACGCCCGATGAAGCGCGTGTCTTCAAACCTTCCGTCATTTTCCCCGACACGGCTACTAACCGCCTGCCGGCTCTTTAACCATTTAGCCCTCCCCTATACCCATGTTTGAAAATCTCAGCGAACGCCTTGAACGCAGCTTTAAGCTCATCAAAGGCCAAGGCAAAATAACCGAAATCAACGTTGCCGAGACCCTGAAAGATGTACGCCGCGCTCTGCTCGACGCCGACGTCAACTACAAAGTAGCAAAAAATTTCACCGACACTGTCAAGGCTAAAGCCCTCGGACAGAACGTCATCAATGCACTGAAGCCAAACGAGTTGATGGTCAAGATCGTTCACGACGAACTGGCATCACTCATGGGTGGAGAGACCGCCCAGATCAACCTCTCTGGCAACCCGACGGTAATTCTGATGTCTGGTCTGCAGGGTTCCGGTAAGACTACTTTCTCCGGAAAACTGGCCAAGAAACTCAAGAGCGAGAAAGCCAAACGACCGCTCCTTGTTGCCTGCGACGTCTACCGCCCCGCCGCCATTGAGCAGCTGAAAGTACTCGGATCTCAGATCGACGTCCCTGTATACACCGAAGAAGGAAACAACGACCCTGTCCAGATTGCCCGCAACGCCATTAAGTATGCCCGCGACAACCACTTCGACCTCGTTATAGTCGATACAGCCGGACGTCTCGCCGTCGACGAACAGATGATGACCGAGATCGCGGCTATCAAAGACGCTATCAAACCCCAGGAAACTCTCTTTGTGGTCGACTCTATGACTGGTCAGGATGCCGTGAACACAGCAAAGGAGTTCAACGACCGCCTCGACTTCGACGGTGTCGTGCTTACAAAACTCGATGGTGATACCCGTGGTGGTGCCGCGCTCTCTATTCGCACAGTCGTTACAAAACCCATCAAGTTTGTAGGTACTGGAGAGAAGCTCGACGCCATCGACCCATTCCACCCCTCTCGTATGGCCGACCGTATTCTTGGCATGGGCGACGTTGTCACTCTTGTCGAGCGTGCGCAGAAAGCCTACGACGAAGAAGAAGCTAAGCGACTGGAGCGCAAAATCGCCAAAAACCAGTTCAACTTCGATGACTTCATGAGCCAGATCAAGCAGATCAAAAAGATGGGCAACCTCAAAGATCTCGCCGCAATGATCCCCGGTGTCAGCAAGGCTATCAAAGATGTTGATATCGACGACAACGCTTTCAAGCCTATCGAAGCCATCATACAGTCTATGACTCCCGCCGAGCGCGCAAAGCCCGAGATCATCAACAGTTCGCGCCGCCAGCGCATTGCCAAAGGTTCCGGCACTTCCATTCAGGAAGTCAACCGACTCCTTAAGCAATTTGCCGACACTCGCAAGATGATGCATGCCGCAAACGCGCTCAAAGGCAACCCTATGAAGCTCAAAAGAGCCATGAGTGAGATGCGCAACCTCAAGAGAAAATAACACTTTTATTTCATCACCTCATCCCCTTCTTGACTACTATCATATGCTAATCGACGGAAAAAAGGTCGCCGACCAGATCAAGCAGGAAATCGCCGAAGAAGTCAACCGGATTGTAGCCGCAGGTGGCAAACGTCCGCATCTCGCCGCAATTCTCGTCGGACACGACGGCGGTTCCGAAACTTACGTTGGCCATAAGGTCAAAGCCTGCGAACAGTGTGGGTTCACATCTACCCTCATCCGGTTCGAAGACGACTGCACCGAAGCTCAGCTGCTCGAATCCATAGCATCCCTCAACAACGATCCCGATGTCGACGGATTCATTGTCCAGCTGCCCCTCCCAGCTCACATCGATGAGCAGAGAGTCATCGAAGCAATCGATCCTCGCAAAGATGTCGACGGATTCCATCCCGTCAACGTCGGCCGCATGTCCATCGGACTCCCATGCTTCGTCAGCGCGACTCCAGCCGGAATAATGCAGCTGCTCGAACGCTACGAAATCCCTACCAAAGGCAAACGTTGCGTCATCCTCGGACGTAGCAACATCGTCGGCAAACCGATGGCTACACTCATGATGCAGAAACACCAGCCCGGCGATGCCACAGTTACTGTAGTCCACAGCCACAGCAACGACATTCCTGCGATCTGTCGCGAAGCCGACATTCTCATCGCGGCTATGGGACGTCCCGGAACAGTCACCGCCGACATGGTCAAGGACGGAGCTACCGTCATCGACGTCGGCACAACCCGTGTTCCCGATCCCTCGCGCAAAAGTGGTTTCCGCCTGTCTGGCGACGTCGATTTTGCAGCCGTCGAGCCCAAGTGCAGCTTCATCACCCCTGTACCCGGAGGCGTAGGACCAATGACCATCGTTTCACTCATGCGAAATACCCTCCTTGCAGCAAAAGGAGCCGTCTATCCCAAAAACTGAAAAATTTTATCTTTTCCTATAGGGGTTTTTATATAGAGGCTTCTCATATCAGCGAAACGATATTTCAGATATGAACCTCCGATTCATTAATTTTCACAAACTATTCGACAAGACGTACATGCCACTGTGCATGTACGCCTTGCGTATTGTTGGCGATACCGGTTTGGCCGACGACGCCGTCCAGCAGGCTATGATCAGCACCTGGCAGCAGCTCTCCTCCGGAAAAGACATCACCGACATCAAGTCCTACCTCTACCGAAGCGTGCGCAACGAGGCCATACACCTGCTCGCGGCCAGCGCTTGCACATCTTGCCTCACTCCCGACATCGACATATCCGTCGACACCATCGACACCTCCGAGCGCGATGCCGCCCTGTGGGAAGCCATAGCCCGGCTTCCAGAGAAATGCCGAGAAGTATTCCTCGCATCCAAACGCGACGGCCTATCCCACGCCGAAATCGCCGAGGAATTCGGTATCTCCGTCAAGACCGTCGAAAACCACATGACCCGGGCCCTCCGCCAGCTGCGTGCATCCCTGTTGCCATACGTATCAGCCGGCAAGCGCCCGTTCTTCCTCCCCTTCCTCTGACACACTCATATAATAGCTCTGACTAAAGCAAAATAGAGTGGCGACCCACATCGGCCGCCACTCTATTTATCAATTTACTGATTTATTTTACTCCACAGTTGCTCAGTTAACCTCTATCTCATCAACAAAGAGGAAACCGGGCTTACCCTTGCCTGGATGCCATTCCGGTATCGCCTTCAGAGTTCCGGCTGTCACCTTCACATAGCGGGCATCAGTAGCCGGGAATGTGAGTGCATGACGGATTATACCGCTTGTATGGGCAGTAGGTACAGGATAGGTCTCCGAGGCAACCTTCGTATAGGTCTTGCCATCATTGCTCACCTCTACCTCCAGACCGGTTGCGTCAAACACCCAGTCACCTGTTGTCACACAGCTGCGTATCACTACCTCCGACACCGACTCTTCCTTGCCAAGGTCTACCACGGCCACCATATCGTCACCGTTAAAGCCTACCCAGTCACCGTTGCCATAACCGCTTGTGCCAAATTTGCCGTCAACCAGAGTCTTTCCACCCTTTGCGGCATAACGTCTGTTCGGCTCATTCACCAGTGTCACAGGCTGCGAAGTAGCCTTGTTGAACGACACACTGTCGGCAAACACCCTGCTGCTGCCATTCTTACGCATAGCCACAGCCTTGATCACTGCATTGTCATGAAGGGCCACAGGACCATCATACAGGCTTGAAGCCTCTGTAGGCTCCGTTCCGTCAAGTGTGTAATATATCGGCGCATTGTCGGCTGTTGCAAGCTCAAGTGTTATCGCATGATCACCTTCCGATGGGGTCAGAGTACCCTCTACATCAAACAGATGACGGGCATAATTGTAGCCATTGGCCTTATACTGCTCCACAAGCTGAGGCACACGGGCCGCAAATCCGCGGTAATCCTTCGGGGCGTCCGACCACTGCACTTCGCTCAACGCTGCCATACGCGGAAGCTCCATATACTGTACCTGCGAATATGTCGGTATATACTCGGTCCACAGATTGGCCTGCACACCTATGATATGCTTACCCTCCTCAGCTGTCAGATCGGCCGGAACAGGCTCATAGCTGTAAACACGCTCTACAGGCACATAACCGCCTATAGCCTCCGGCTCATTCTTCCGGTCAAGGCTCTGATAGTAGTCAAAATACAGATAGCTGTTCGGAGTCATGATCACATCATGTCCGCGACGGGCCGCCTCTATACCGCCGGCCTCACCGCGCCACGACATCACTACCGCACCCGGAGCAAGACCACCTTCCAGCGTCTCGTCCCAGCCTATCATCTTGCGGCCCTTGCTGGTCAGGAAATCGCTCGCATGATGTATCACATAGCTCTGGAGCTTCTCCTCCTTCGTGCCATGGCTGTCCGACTTCAGACCGAGCTCACGGATCTTGGCCTGACACTTCGGGCATGCCTCCCAGCGGGTCTTCGGACATTCGTCACCGCCTACATGTATATATTCCGAGGGGAAGATATCAACTATCTCCGTGAACACATCGTCAAGCAGCTTGTATGTCGAATCATTGCCGGCGCAAAGCACATCCTCGCTCACGCCCCACTGCTGCCACACCTCATACGGGCCGCCGGTACATCCCAGCTCAGGATATGCCTTCAGCGCACCAAGCATATGGCCAGGCAGGTCTATCTCAGGAATCACTGTTATATGACGGTCAGCCGCATACTTCACTATGTCTTTGGCCTCCTCCTGTGTATAGAAACCCTCCACAGGTATTCCGTCATATTCACCGGTGTTATGGCCTATCACCGTTCCGCCGCGCTTCGATCCGAGTTCGGTCAGCTCCGGACGGCTCTTTATCTCTATACGCCAGCCCTGGTCATCAGTCAGGTGCCAGTGAAGGGTATTTATATTGTGGAGAGCCATCATGTCTATGAAGCTCTTCACCGAATCTACCGGGAAGAAATGACGCGACACGTCAAAATGCGCACCTCTGTACGAGAATCTCGGCTCGTCGGTGATAGTTACCGGCGGGAATGCCACATTGCTTTCCTTTGCCTCCGGTATCGATTTGCGCAGAGTCTGTATGCCATAGAATGTTCCTGCATCGCTTGCGCCGTTTATATCGATACTGCTGGGGCCTACGCTAAGCACGTATCCCTCAGGATTGTCGCCGCCAAGCTCATCACGCAGAACTATCACATTCTCCGATGGTGCGTTGTCTGTCACCTTGAGCTCATGGCCCGTCAGCTGCTTGATATACGCTGCCAGATGCTCGGCATCATTCTTCAGTCCTTCGTTGCCGGCCGGATAGGCTATAGTGGTCGACCCGTCCAGAATAAACGACTCTCCGCTTCCGGTTTCCACCTGATGCGGCAACGGAATCACGTTGTACGACGCTGTTTGCTCTACTCTGTGACTGCACGACGTCATCACCGCCGCTACCGCCACAAAAGCCAAAAGATTAAGTTTCGTCATGAAAATAGATTGGTAATAAGAGTTGGTTTTTATTATAAGACCACATCACTTCAACAGTCCATGCTGTTGCCACCGGCTGGCGGCTTGTTGCATAACCCGTTTTTCAATGAGCGCTTATATCTTGCAAAGTTAATCAATTTTTCGGGATGACAACCACTTATGCCGTATAACATATCTCTTTCCGATACCCTCCTGCCGCACTCTACATGATTTTTTGCCCGGCTGCGACTTTTTTTCAATCCCGCGGTAGGGGAAAACCCGCCGGACCGCATCATAAGGGTAAACAATCTTAAATTGATCTCAAATTGATCTCATAAATTAGCTCCACTCAAAATGGAAAATACAAATACCGACAACAGCATCGATTTTGTAGCTCGCCACTACACTCCCGATGCCTTCGATTCCCGCCGCGCCTGGCATATCATTTCAGCCTCACGGCCCACATCATACCGCACACGTTGGATTGCCGCGGCATCAGTCGCCGTCCTGCTGGCCGCATCGGCTGCCACAACCATATTCTACCTTCGCCATGACGCCCGGCCCACGCCTTCCTCTACCGAGGCTGCCACCGACACCGTCAGCACCACCACCCCTGCCAGGCTGCACGTAGAGTTCTCCGACGTTCCGCTCTCCGATGTCGTCCGCAGCCTGCATACAGATTTCGGCATACTTGTTGTCAATCTCCCCGACGACAATCCTACTGTCACACTCAGCTTCGAAGGCACACCCGACCAACTCCTGCAAATGCTCAACGAATCCACCGACGCCCAAATGACCATCAGCCAATGAAACGTCATCTTCTGTTTATCCTCACGCTGATACTTACCGCATATGCGCTCACCGCACGCAACGTCTCGTTGCAATTCACCGACCAGCCAGCCGAAAAAGTCTTTGGCGAGCTTATGCGCCAGACAGGATGCAACTTCAGCTATAACTCATCTCTCTTGCGCGACCTGCGTATCTCTGTCCACGTCGACAACGTATCCCTCGAGAGTGCCCTCTCCAGTATGTTCGCCGACACCGGCATCACATACTCCATCAAAGGCAACAACGTAGTCCTGAAACGCCGCAAAGGCTCTCCAGCTCCATCATCCGTCACTGTTTGCGGATATGTCACCGAAAAGTCATCCGGCGAAACCCTCATTGGTGCGGTGGTGAGTTGTGGGAAAGACGTCACGGCCACCAACCTCAACGGATTCTACGTCCTCCATCTCGCCCCTGGACGCCACACGGTCTCCGTCTCCTATCCCGGTTTCTCGCCGCTGTCGGCAACCGTCAACACATCCTCCACTACTCGCGCCGACTTCCGCCTCGACGAGTCCGACACCTCACGTCAGCTTGGCGAAGTCACGGTCGAGGCCGACCGCGACCGGCATCTCACCCTCAATAACCCCGGGATCGGACAGATCACCCTGACACGCGATTTCATCAAGTCTGCCCCCGCTATGTTCGGCGAATCCGATGTCATCAAGTCGCTCCAGATGCAGCCCGGTGTCTCTGCTGGCGTCGAAGGTCTCGCATCTATGTATGTCCATGGTGGCACTCACGACCAGAACCTCTATATGCTCGACAACGTGCCTGTCTATCAGGTCAGCCACTTCGGTGGCCTTTTCTCTGCATTCAATACCGAAGCCATCAAGAATGTCGACTTCTACAAAAGCTCCTTTCCCGCTCGCTACAATGGCCGTCTCTCAAGCGTTATGACCGTCAACACCCGCGACGGAAACAACCGTGAGCACCATGGGTCTTTCAGACTCGGACTCACTTCCGGAGCCTTCAATATCGATGGTCCTATCGTGAAGGACCGTACTACTTATTCACTGGCCGTCCGACGCTCTTGGTTCGAACTGCTCACCGTGCCGGGACTCGCCATCTACAACAGCACCCGCTACGAGAAAGAGAAGACCACCGTCGCCCGCTACTCATTCATGGACGTTAACGCCAAGATCAACCACCGCTTCAGCGACAATAGTCAGCTGTCCGCCATGTTCTATTTTGGCGATGACTACCTCAAGGGCGGAAGCCGCTCATCTCGGTCTTCCGACACCGATGTCATCAAGCAGAAAAAGCAGAGCGACATCTCTCGGCTCCGCTGGGGCAACATTGCCGGTTCTCTCAGTTGGAAACTCCAGATCTCTCCCGTTCTGTGGAGCGAGGTCACTGCGTCCTACTCTCACTTCACCTCCAACCTCCGTAATATTACCACCGATTTTGTCAAATACAACGAAGACATGTTCTCCGACCGCCGACGGTCATATCAGATGTCAAACAGCATTTCCGATTGGTCTTTCCGGGCCGACTTCGGTTTCAACCCGGCCGCCGGTCACAAAATCACCGCCGGATTCTCTGGCACTGCCCATTCTTTCCGCCCCAAGAATGAGTCGACCCTCCTTTTCGACAAATCACAGCTCGTCTCCGACATCTCTGTGATCGATAGGACCAATGCCCTTGAAGGCGCCGCTTATGCCGGTTACGACCTTCAGCTCTCTTCCTCCCTCCGCCTGCAGGCCGGTGTCAATGCAGGCCTGTTCTCGGCCTCCGGAACAACCAGATCCCATATCGACCCTCGTTTTTCAGCCGTATATCATCTCGGATCCACTTCTCGCCTCAAACTCGGTTATTCACGCACCAGCCAGTATGTCGTCCAGCTCACCGAGAGCGCCCTTGCCCTGCCCACCGACCGTTGGGTACCTATATCCGGCCCCCTCAGGCCACAGCGCGCCGATCAGATTGCAGCCGGTTTCTACCACGGTCTACCATTCGGAATCTCACTCTCCGCCGAGATCTACTACAAGTGGCTGCACAACCTTCTCGACTACCGCGACGACTACTACATCATGCCCGACGACACCCCCTGGCAAAATCTCCTCTGCTCAGGATCAGGCCGTGCCAAAGGCCTCGATCTAATGCTTCAGCGCACTTATGGACGTGTCACCGCCAGCCTTGCCTACTCCCTTCTCTGGGCGGATCGTCTCTTTGCCGACAAAAACGGAGGGCGCCGCTTCCCATCCCGCTTCGACAACCGTCACAAGATCAACATTCTGGTCAACTGGCGACTCAACGACAAGTGGGAGTTCAATGCCGCCTGGACAGGCATGAGTGGTAACCGCATCTCGCTGTCTACCCAGGACTACGACCTCCTTCCCGTTCCCGGACTCCCCGCTATGGGCGACCCCAACTTCTCCGGAAACATCAGCCTACCCTCTTCGCTCAATAGCCACCGGCTTCCGTTCTACCATCGCCTTGACCTCAGCGCCAACCGCTACACAAGCCGTGGTATGTGGAATTTCTCGCTCTACAACGCCTATTGCAACATGAATGTCATCGCCATCCGCCACTGTGACACTTATTCCTACCGACGTTACGAGAAATTCAGGCTCATTCCCATCCTTCCGTCAGTATCCTATACCTGGTTTTTCTGAGCCGCACGCCTCGGTTATCCCACATAATTTTCATCTGTTATGACCAGTACATTCCACACTCTGATTGCTGCGATCGCCATATCTCTTCTTACAGGTGCCTGCACCTCCGACATCGATATCCCCGACGAAGGCGCCCCCGTCATTGTCGTCAATCTCCTCGCCCAGTCCGACAGTATTCTTTCGGCCAGTATCACCCATAGCTGGCCACATAGCTTGCACGATCGCCCCGATGTCACAGTCTCCGATGCCGTCGCGACTCTGCTTGTCAACGGCTCCGTAAGCCATACGCTCACCTACAATGAATCCACCCGCACCTACGTCTCCGGCTATCGCCCTGCCCAGGGTGACAGAATTGAGATCTCCGTCACCTCCCCGACCTATGGATCCGCCTATGCCATGACCGAGATCCCACGCAAAGTGCCCATCGACAACTACTCCTTCATCCCCGTCGAGGTCACCGACTACAACGGTATCGTTAGCGACGGAACCAGTCTCACCTACCTCCGTACACTCGAGATCCGCTATTCCATCACCTTCACCGACCCCGCCGACCAAGAAAACTACTACCTCATCAGCGGACGCGTTTACCACGAGAATGGCGGAGGCACATGCTCCGACCCCATTCTCAACGAAAACGACTCTCCCCTCGACCTCATCTTCTCCTCCAACAAAAGCTTCGTTGTCTTTTCCGACCGCAGCATCAACGGAAAGACCTACACCCTCAACTACACCTGCACCTACACGCCCTTCATACCCGTTGTCGATTTCGAGGCCGGACGCCTCACCGACCGCATTGCCGTCTGCTCCATCTCCCGCGACTACTATCTTTACCTTCTCTCCATCTACAAAAAGTACGGCGAGCTCAACAGCAACCTTGAGAACTTTGGACTCACCGAGCCCAAGCAGATATTCACCAACATCACCAATGGCGCCGGCATAGCGGCAGCCATGTCCTCCGACACCATCTGCAATGACGTTCACGACATCGTTTGCGACTTTTTCGGCATTGACCTTTGATCCCATTCCCCAAATCCTCATTCCCATCAATTAGAGCTATATTTATAACCTGTTGCATACCAGCCCGACAAAAGATCTTTCTCTTGTCGGGCTGATATGTCGCTCTTATATAGGGGGCTATATTCCTACATTTATTGTTCGTAGGTACTTATCTGTTTTTATCTTCCTCCGGCAGTCGATTTTTCGGTGCTGGCATCCGCATTAATCAGTTTGTTGGCGCCGCGCTTCTGTCGTCCCCATTGGATATTGTAGCTTACGCTGACGTATGGCATTCGCATATCAAGCCGTTGGTGTTGTTCATTGGTGTTCCATTTGCTTAGCATCTTGAAACCCTGGTCATATTTGCCGAACGGCATTATTACGCCTGCACCGAATTGCCAGTTTTTCCAGTTATAGGCCAGTTGGATGATGGATAGATTCTCACCCCAGCTTATTTTCTCACCCCAAAGGTCATGTTGGGCACGCACATATTGGCCCGCGAGTTCAAATCCCCAATGTGTGAGCACGACAGTTACATTCCCGCTCCAATTATGGTTATAGAGCTTGTACCCGGTGCCACGCATACGCTCCACGCGATACTGAATGTGCCCGCTCGCCATCATCCAATTTGGGATAATATCAACCTGCGGAGACAGGAAGAATGTGAGATTCTGTAAACCCTTGCTGTTTTCGTATGATGTGATGAGTCGGTTGTCATCCCAGTAAAGATATGGTGTAATGGCATCAGGGCTTGTGAATGCGCGTACACCGAATGTTCCTTCTACTTTTGGCAGACTGAAATTATAGCGAAGCGTAAGCATATACGATGTTGATGTTTTTAAGTCGGGATTACCTATACGCCATTGAAAACCGTCCATTTGTTGAGGTACTGCATTCGTTTCTGCAAGTGTCGGGGTTGACTGCCATGATTGGAAATCCAGTCTGAATCTGTGATTCTGGTTAAGGGTGTAGGCTATAGTGGCCTGCGGACGCAGGTTCCAGGAATGATTCCCTTGATTTGTTTCCTTGAACATGAATTCTGTATATTGGGCACCAAGTCCGGCGGTCAGGCTTACCTTGTTGATACGTTGGAAGTACTCGGCGAATAAATATACTTTGTCCTGTCGCTGGTGAAATATTTCACCTCCAAGATTCTCATATTTCGAACGGTTGCGGTTCGCGGTATACGATGCTCCTGAAGTAAAACGGGAATTCCTCCAATTCCTGATATAGTCCGCCTCGATCGCGTATGCCTGGTTGCGGTCTTTTATCATTGTATGGATGTCGGTAAGGCTGCTTGTCGCGCCGGGCATTTGCTCTACATAATCAGAGTACGACTTGCCGTTGTATAATGATGCGTTTAAGTCGATCACAATAGTCTGACGCTTATCAAAGTGCTGTTCCAGATATGCCGAGAATTTTGGAGTGACACCTTTATCACCGTGAGTGTCGGTTAAAAGTATATCATTACCCCCATCGCTGAGTGATAAGCGTCCATTTGCTCTCCAGTCATTTGAAAATGTGGGAGCGGCGCTTGCCTGAACATAAAATATAGTTGTATCCGGTTTTATGTAGCTGTATGCGCCCCACAGTTTGCCGAAAGTATTGTCGATATTTCCTCCGAGTGGTGTCTCGGTGCGTGTCAGGGAACTGCCATCGGTATACGTGAAAGTTTCCTTATAGTCACGGTACGATTTCACCTTGTTTGTGAGTTTGAACTTCGAGCCGATCTCAATCTGGGAGCGGCCACTGTTAAACTTCGCGTCAGCGAAGTAGTCACCCCATGCTGCGTTGAGTGCCTGTCGCCCCTCTGTTTGTATAGAACCGCCGAGAGTAGGATTGGTAACGATGAAATTAAGCACATAGCTTGCGCCATTATAACGTACGCCGGGATTATCCATCCATTCCACTCTTTTTACTGTCTCAGGTAGCAGTGCTTTTACTTCATCAACCGTAGCCACACGTCCGTTTATGCGGACCTGCACAGTTTGTCCGGCGGCTTGAATTGAGCCGAGTGCATCTGTAACGGTGAGCGACGGAATCATCAGATTGGTCAGCAACTGCATTCCGTTGCTGGAGTTCTCAACTGCATTTTTCGATGGGTAATAGACATCCATATCTGTCTTGCGGATTACCTTGGGGGCCTGAACAACTACCTCGTTGAGTTCTTGCACTGCAATAGTGTCGGTCACTTCCTGCGCGTTTACGATGGTTGGAGCTACTGCCATCAGAACGGTTTGTGTAAAGAATTTTGCATTCATATTACGGTATGATTTTTTGATTTCGATACCGCAAATTTATCTCTAAGCCAGTCTTAACGCCAAATGTAAAAATCTAAAACCCACAGATCTAACATCCTGATTATCAGGCACGATTATGAATAAAAATCTAAAAATAGCATTCTCGTGCCTAAAACGGCCTTAACGCGACAGCTCCTCCCGCAGGAAAGCTATGACATCCCCTTTCTCGGGCACTCCGATTTTCTTTTTCACCGACGATTTCCTTACATAGACTGAGGCTGCCGACTGTGATGTGACTACACTTATTTCTTTCGCAGAAAAACCTGCGGCCAACAGCACAATGGCTTGCTCTTCCTTTTCCGAAATTATATCACCGTAGCGGCTATGCAACTTTGTGTGGAATCCCGAATGAAGATTATCGACTATCTCATACACATTGGTCCAATTCACCAATGGTCCATCCGAACCATTATCTACCGACGATATTTTACGCAGCATCTCCCGGTTCTGCTCAGTCGGAGTCTCGGCTACCATCTTTATGATGTTTAGCTGTTGGAGCATGGCTCGGCGCAATGCCTCATGACTGTCGGTGCATGCTGACGGTTTCTGAAGTTCATCCACCATTCGTTGTAAGGTTTCGGCACGTTCCTCTGCCTCCACTGTCCTGCGCTTGCGTTTTTGAAGAAGCAAAATGCTACCTGCTGCAAGGATAAACGCAACGAGCGAGACAATCACAATGATATAAGTCTTGCGTTCGCTCTGCGACTTGAACAGCAATGCCCTGTTTTCCGCTTTCAGTATGTTTTTCTCCGACTCTGATTGCGTAAATTCCATTCTTTCGTATTGGTTCCGCCGGCTGTTGTTAAAAATAGCCAGTTGGCTTAGTCCGAGAATACCATCTTTTCGATATTTCAGGAATTCGCGTAGTGGAGCCGCAAAACTCTCGTAGTAATTATTATCAACATCATCCCGAGCCACTGCACAGCTGTCGGCATAGTCTAATTGTCGCTGCGATTCAGTAAGATTCCCTAAATTGAAATAATTCAGAGCTTTCCAAAATTCTAAATATGGTATTGCTGAATTATGCGGAGCGTGCTCCAATATATAATCGATCAGACGGTTGCTTTCTTCATATCTTCCAAGTTCTTCCAATATGCCCACTTTTTCATAAGTATATCTGAACTGGTCCTTTTCAAGATGGTTCCGTCGGGCATAATCTATCAATTCTTCTATTATGATGAGTGCTGAATCGTTTTTTCCTGCAAACTGATAACTCTCACCAAGCCTATATAAATATTCCGTTTGATAAGTTGAGTCTGTATCTAATGATTGCAACTCCTTTATGAACCTGATGTTACGCTTGCTATCAAATTCTGCTCCACCGACTGTCATTCTCGTGCGCAGCAGTGTTATCTTTGCCTCTTTTGGAATATTCGTAAGTCCAATTAAAGAGTCCAGCAGACACAGCGAGCCCTCGCCATCTCCAAGCCAGAATCTGTGCATGGCATATAAATCACCTGCTTGCAGGAACCTCTTTAAATCCCGGCCTCTGTAATATTCAAACGCATATTTGGTCAGTGAATCCGCTACCATTGAGTTTTCGCTTGCCTTATGCGCAGTACCGGCCACTATGCCATACAGTGCCCTGAGTGAATCCTCTTTCAATTCTTTCGGGTCAATCTCCCCTAAGATAAGGAGAGCACTGTCAGGATATACAGAAACAATTCTCTCTGCCTCCGAGAGAACCTTTTGATGTTGCGCCGACCGCGAGCACGAAATCATGCCAACGGCGACTAATACCAATGTCCAGATAAATTTCGTCATGTCTATATCGCAAAATTACTAAATTTCCATTAATTTGGAGAATCTACCGGCCTATCTATTCGATGCTTTTCACCGGTCACTCCCATCTTTCCTGTTTCCATTGCAAAGTTACACCCCTTGCTCCCCCATTTTTTGCGAAATATCCCCCTTTATTCATTTTTTTCAAAAAAACTTTAACCAAAATTTGGTCAGTTCAAAAATAAGTCATACCTTTGCACCGTCAATCAGGAACAACACTTCCGGTAGCGTCCGAAAGACCTGATGATTCAAATGGTGAGTATAGTTCAGTTGGTTAGAACGTCGGATTGTGGTTCCGAAGGTCTAGGGTTCGAATCCCCATACTCACCCTCTCATCGAAGTCCTTTCACGATTCATTTGTGAAAGGACTTCTTACTTTTTCCCTCCCCCCTCCATCGACTCTATCCTTGCGCAACCAACCTGAAGCAAATACCACCATAGCATGAGAACCTTCATCACCCTCATCCTTTCCATTATCCTTTTTACAACCCCGGCCGCCGGCAACACCGTCGACTCAATCCGCGAGCTCCGGCAGATCGTCGCAAACTACCGGCAAGCCCTCATCGACTCAAAATCCCCCGATGACCCCATCAACCGGATCCTCTCCACCATCACTCCCGAAACCGAACTTTCCGACCAGGTCGTCGTCGAGCTCCACCAGCGCTACCCCTTCGACCGGCAACTCATCTCCGCCTATATCGATTCAATCCGCAACGACGGATCTTGGCCCGATATCAACTACAACGACTCCAAACGCTCCGGTTGGGACGCAAAAAAGCATGCCGACCGGATCCTCGAGCTCACCAAATTCAGCATCTCCAACCCCTCCGATCCCCTCCGCCAGGCAGTCGATTCCACCATACTCAAAGGCATACGTTACTGGTTCGCCACCAAGCCATTATCCAAAAATTGGTGGTACAACGAAATCGGCGTCCCCAAAAGTTTCGGACCCGCTTTTCTCATGCTCCGCCCCATCATGACCGACGACGATCTCAAGGGCGCGATAGAGGTTATGGACAAGGCGAAATTATTTAGAACCGGTCAAAATAAAGTTTGGCTTGCCGGGAACGTGATGATAAAAGCCTTGCTATCTGACGATTACACACTCGCAAAACAGGCTCGCGACTCTATTGTCTCGGAAATCACCACCGGACAGCCCGAAGGAATCCAGGCCGACTGGAGCTTCCACCAGCACGGCCCCCAGCAACAATTCGGCAACTACGGCCTGGCCTTCCTCAACGAAATGGCCTTCTACTCCCGCCTCTTCGCCGGCACATCATTCGCCCTCTCGCCCACCCATCAATCCATTATCAACAAGCTCTTTAGCGAAGGCTACCGCTGGATCGTATGGCGAGGATTCATGGACATCAACGCCCTCGACCGGCAACTTTTCCACAACGCTCAGATCCACAAAGGACTCGCCGTTGGCAACGACGCCAACATGCTCCGCGCAGCCGCCTCCCCCGACGACCTCACCGCCCTCGACAACTTCCTCACTGACAACTTCTTACCTTCCTCCACCACATCCTTCACCGGACACAAGCACTTCTGGGAATCCGACCAGACCATCCACCGCACACCCCGCTGGATGGCATCCGTCAAAATGGCTTCACGGCGCGTCCTCGGCACCGAACTTGTCAACGAAGACAACCTCAAAGGCTTCTATATGGCCGATGGTGCCACCTACGTCTATCGCCGTGGCGATGAATACCTTAACGTATTCCCATTTTGGGACTGGAGAAAAATCCCCGGCATAACCTCCTACCACACCGACCTCCCCGTGCCTACCCCCGCCACCTACGGAGCACACGTGCGCAACAACACCGATTTCGTCTGCGGAACCACCGACGGCTCCACCGGAATCACAGCCATGATCCTTGATCGCGACCGGCTCCACGCACGCAAATCCTGGATTTTCACCGACAAAATGATCCTCTGCCTCGGCGCCGGAATAACCTCCGACAGCACACTCTCTCTCGCCACGACTATCGAGCAGAAACTACGCCACGGCAACCTTTCCATACTCCTCGACGGAGCTTGGCACGACATCGACGGCCAAAAAGAATTCACCGCCACCGGCATGCGCTTCTATCACGACAGCATCTGCTACATCTTGCCACCGGCCACCACATGCGTAGCCATGACCGCGAAACGCACCGGCCGATGGTCCGACTTCATGGGATCATACACCCCGGCCGAAGTCCACGGTGAAGTCATGCAGCTCTACATCCCTCACCCACAGCGTTCCACCTCATCCTATCAATACATCATCCTCCCCGACGTCTCCCCCGACCAGGCAGCCGCATTCAACACCGACCGCGCCCTCCGCATCATCCGCAACGACGAGACAGTCCAGGCAGCCGAGATCGACGGCACCTTCTATATCACAGCCTACAGCCCCGCCAGAATCGACCTTACCGACACACGTCGGTTAAACATCACCACCCCCGGCGTCTACATCCTCCCATCCGAAGGCGACATATTGTCAGGCCATCAGTTCGCCCGTCCCGCGGATAACCCCTGACAATAACCCCCGACCGCAAAAATCAATGCGGCTACCGGATCCTGATCCGGTAGCCGCTATACTCGATTTTGGTCAAAGAGGGAGATCACTTCTGGTCACCCACCGGAGCTATCAGCTTATAGCCACGGCCGTGTATATTGATGATCTCGATCGACGGATCCTCACGCAGATGCTTACGCAGCTTCGTGATATACACATCCATGCTTCGTGCATTGAAGTAATTGTCGTCGATCCAGATAGTCTTCAGCGCGAAGTTACGCTCAAGTATCTCGTTCACATGCGAGCACAGCAGACTCAGCAGCTCGCTCTCCTTCGTGGTGAGCTTTGTCATCTTGTCACCGATCATCAGCACCTGCTTCTGGGTATCGAAGGTAAACTTGCCGATCTTATACATCGTGATCTCCTTACCCTTCTTTCCCTTCACGCGGCGCAGTATCGCTTCAATACGAAATACCAGCTCCTCCATCGAGAAAGGCTTCGTGATATAATCATCTGCTCCGATCTTGAATCCCTCAAGTATATCATCTTTCAACGACTTTGCCGTAAGGAATATGATGGGCACTTCTGAATTGATCGTACGGATTTCTTGCGCAAGCGCGAAGCCATCCTTCTTAGGCATCATCACGTCGAGCACACACAGGTCGTACTTGCCCTTGAGGAATGCTTTATAGCCGCTTTCTCCGTCAGCGAAGAGGTCAGCATTGTAACCCTTGGCCTGAAGATACTCTCTCAGGAGCATACCCAGGTTCTCGTCATCTTCGCAAAGTAAGATACGCAAACGGTCTTCCATAATCTGTTAATTTTTGGTTAGAGGTAGTGTAATTATAAATTTCGTTCCCGAGTTGAGTTCGCTCTCTACGCTTATATGGCCATGAAGCTGCGTCAGTATCCGCTGCACATAGGCCAGTCCGAGACCAAACCCTTTCACATCATGACGGTTGCCCGTCGATACCCGATAAAACTTATCGAATATCTTCTTCAGATCCTCCTTCCTGATACCTATACCGTTATCGGCTATCACGATCTGAAGTCTGTGATCTGAAATATCGCGTGTCGTCACAGTCAGGTGCAGCGGCACATCGTCACGGCGGTACTTCACCGCATTGTCAAGCAGATTGAATATGACGTTCGTGAAGTGCATATCGTCTACATTCACTTCTGCCTCCTCAGCATCAAGCACGGCGTCTATATGGCCTCCATATTTCTCTACCTTCAGCTTGAATGTGTGGACTACATTGGCTATTACTGCATTCGCATCGACATTCTGGAGCTTCAGCGTCATCTTCTGCCTGTCGAACATCGACATCTGCAGCACTTTCTCCACCTGAAAGCGCAGGCGTTTTGTCTCATCATTGATCACATTCGTTATATGCTCAAGCATCTTCGGCGACTTCAGCACCGACTTGTCATTGAGCATCTGCGCCGCAAGCGATATCGTCGATATCGGCGTCTTGAACTCATGCGTCATATTGTTTATGAAGTCATTCTTCATCTCCGACAGCTTCTTCTGCCTGAACGCCAGAATGATCGTATACAGAAATACCACGAGCAGTATGAACGTGAACACAAACGACGGAATCATAAACTTGATCGACGAGAATATATAATCCCGCATCGACGGGAAATATACACGCAGATAATACATCCGGCTGCGCGAATCATTCGGAAACAGTGTCTGGACGAAAGTCTCCGCACCCGACGCACGCTGGGTGCTGTAACCCTCCGACTTATACACGACGGCCCCCATACGGTTCACCACGGCAAACTCGAATGGAAGCGACAGCCCGTTGTTATGGAATTCCGTACGCAGATACGACGCCACACGCGCCGAGTCCGCACGCTCCTGTATCGGACGTATGTTAGCCTGATTGATTATGTTCAGGATGACCTCATTGAGCAAACCACGCTGATATATATACTGACCGCGGAGCACATCCTGCATCGTACGCTGACGGTCCTGTATCGACAGATGGTCAAGCTGAGGATTGAGCGACGACAGATCCCCCTTGAGAGTTATGTCGCCCTCAAGGCCCTCGCCCGTGGTGAAGCTGTACTGTATCGCATCCACACGCGGATCATCCGTGCTATATTTCGGAAGCAGCGACGACTCTATCTTGGCCACATCCTCCTCCAGATAATATTTGGCCTCGTCCTGTTCCAGGCCCATTGTCACAGCATACAGGCTACGCTTCACACCCTCCGCAAACTGATCGTCGCGCATTTTCACCATGTTGCTCATATACGTGATCTGCACGTATAGCAACCCGGCGAATGTGAGGGCCATTGTTATGGCGAGTATCCAGATAACTGACTTCTTCATCTCTATAAGTTATACGCAGCCTTTGTTCGGCATTGTTTAACGTGTTTAATCTTTATTATGTTAACACTTAAGATGACTAAATGTTGTGAAAATTCTATTCAGCATCTCTACCGTTAACACTTCCGGGCAAAATTAACATTTAAATGTGAAAAGTGCAAATTCTCTACTGATAATAAAACATAAAAATCAGAGCCGCGCCAAGGAGTCTTCACCCTTCGCGCGGCTCTGATTCTTAATATCTATATAAGATTACGTCCTGAATTTCAGATCGTTGACCGCCAGTCTGTCAGTCAGCGGCAAGCTGCTCTGCCTCGCTCTGAGCGTATGGCTCCTTAGGCAAAGTATGGTTCAGCATCATATATCCTATCACACCCGATATGATCGAGCCTACAACAATACCCAGCTTCGCATGCTCAAGCAGATCAAACGAATGCTGGTCGGCGCCCGGGAACGACAGCGTGGCTATGAACAGCGAAACGGTAAATCCGATACCGCCGAGCATCGACACACTCGCCATCATCTTCCAGTTCGAATGCTCGGGCATCGGAGCCAGACGGCACTTGATCGTAAGCCACGAGAATATGAATATACCGATAAACTTACCCAGCACCAGACCGCAGATTATAGCCAGACTGATACCCTCGAACACCGATGCCGGATCCAGATCAAGCAGGAATATGCCGGCGTTAGCAAACGCGAAGATCGGAATGATGATATAATTCACTATCGGATACAGCGAATCCTCCAGATCCTGGAGCGGAGAGATCACCTTGTCGCTCGCGCTCTCTATCTCCTTCAGCTTGTTCATACGCTCCTTGTCGAGAATTGTGCAACGTTCGCCCATAGCCTCGTCATCCGACGGATTGAACTCACCTATCACCTTGCGGATCATCTGCACATAACGCTTCGGCGGATACATCGGAGTGGCCGGAACACAGAATGCCACCAGCACACCTGCTATGGTCGGATGTATACCCGAATTCAGGAACAGGAACCACACCACAGCTCCTATCAGCAGATAGAACATCTTGCTCTTGATATGGAAGCGGGCGCCAAGCAGCAGCACTCCCAGAAGTATTGCAGCATACAGCAGATACATCAGCTCCAGATGCGTCGAGTAGAACGTGGCTATCACCACTATGCCACCTATATCATCGGCCACGGCAAGCGTTGTCAGAAATATCTTGAGCGATACCGGAACCCTGCTGCCGAGCATGGTGAGCACACCCAGCGAGAAAGCTATGTCAGTGGCCATCGGTATGGCGCAGCCTCCGGCATAGTCCGTACCGTGCGCGAAGAAGAAATAGATAGCTACAGGAAAGATCATGCCGCCGCAGGCTCCCATTATCGGCAGCAATGCCTGCTTGAACGACGACAGCTCGCCCACAAGCACCTCGCGCTTTATCTCAAGGCCGATTGAGAAGAAGAACACTGCCATCAATGCATCGTTGATAAACTCGAGCATTGTCATAGGCACTCCGCCATGACTGAACACATTGAAGTCGCCCACCTGCAGACGCACTTCCTGATTCCAGAAATCGGCGTAGTAACCGTTGATTGCCGGTATATTGGCCACGATCAATGCCAGTATCGTTGCCAGTATCAGCATGTTTCCGCCTGAGGCATGACGGCGCATAGCCTGTACCGCCGCATACATCACTCCATGTCCCTGATTCAGATCTTCAGGACAGGTGTCGTTAGCACTCATAATTAAACAGTTGAATATATTTATTGAATAAGGTCTGGTTATCTCTCTCTCTATCTCCGCTCAATCAAGCTTGAGCACTGCAAGAAACGCCTTCTGTGGCACCTCTACCGAGCCTATCTGCTTCATGCGCTTCTTACCCTTCTTCTGCTTCTCGAGCAGCTTGCGCTTACGCGATATATCACCGCCATAACACTTGGCCGTCACATCCTTTCTCACCGCCTTGATAGTCTCACGCGCGATGATCTTGGCGCCTATGGCCGCTTGGATGGCTATGTCAAACTGCTGGCGGGGTATCAGCTCCTTCAGCTTCTCGCACATGCGGCGCCCGAATGTCACAGCATTGTCCGCATGGGTCAGGGTCGACAATGCATCGACGCTCTCGCCATTGAGCAGTATGTCGAGCTTCACAAGCTTCGACTCCCTGAAATCATGCAGATGATAGTCAAACGATGCATAGCCCTTCGATATCGACTTCAGCTTGTCGTAGAAATCTATCACTATCTCGCCCAGCGGCATATCGAATATCATCTCCATGCGGTTGCCATGTATATACTCCTGCTTCACCAGCTCTCCGCGCTTGCCGAGACACAGCGTCATTATCGGACCTATGAATTCGGCCGTCGTGATCACCGACGCACGTATATATGGCTCCTCTATATGATCTATCAGCGTGGCATCGGGCAATCCCGACGGATTATGCACCTCCGTCATGTTGCCTTTCTTGTCATACACTCGATAGCTCACGTTGGGCACCGTCGTGATCACATCCATGTCAAATTCACGGCCCAGACGCTCCTGTATTATCTCCATGTGGAGCAATCCAAGAAATCCGCATCTGAATCCGAAACCGAGCGCCATCGACGACTCCGGCTGGAATGTCAGCGAAGCATCATTGAGCTGCAGCTTCTCCAGCGACGTACGCAGATTCTCGAAATCCTCGGTCTCGATCGGATACACACCAGCAAACACCATCGGCTTCACTTCCTGAAAACCTTCTATCGCTGCGTTGCACGGACGGTTCACGTGGGTTATCGTATCGCCCACCTTCACCTCGCGGCTTGTCTTTATACCCGATATGATATAGCCCACATTGCCTGCCGACAGCTCCTTGCGGGGCGACATATCGAGCTTCAGCACGCCTATCTCATCGGCATGATATTCCTTGCCCGTCGACACGAACTTCACGAAATCGTCGGTCCTGATAGTGCCGTTCACTATCTTGAAATATGCTATGATACCCCTGAAAGGATTGAACACCGAGTCAAAGATAAGAGCCTGGAGCGGTGCCTCCGGATCGCCCGTAGGTGCCGGCACACGCTCTACTATGGCGCGGAGTATCTCGTCAACGCCCATACCGGTCTTGCCGCTGGCGCGTATTATGTCCTCACGCTTACAACCTATCAGCTCGACTATCTGATCCTCTACCTCCTCCGGATTAGCGCTGTCAAGGTCACACTTGTTTATCACCGGAATTATCTCCAGATCATTCTCTATCGCCATATAGAGGTTGGATATCGTCTGGGCCTGGATACCCTGCGAGGCATCCACTATCAGAAGCGCCCCCTCGCATGCGGCTATCGACCGCGACACCTCATACGAGAAGTCAACGTGTCCCGGAGTGTCGATCAGATTCAGCACATACGACTCACCGTCAAGCTTATAGTCCATCTGTATGGCATGGCTCTTGATCGTTATGCCACGCTCTCGTTCCAGATCCATATCATCGAGCACCTGGTCCTGGAGATCCTTGCCTCCTACCGTACCGGTGTATTCAAGCAGACGGTCGGCAAGTGTACTCTTGCCGTGGTCTATATGTGCTATGATACAGAAATTGCGAATATTTTTCATTTTGGTCAATATGTGGAATTCGCGTGCATCAACGGCTTGGTTGTGCACCATACTACATAAAACTTTCTATCAAAACGTGATTCAGGACCTTATTGGAGCCACTGGCACATTTTATCATGCAAAGATACATTTTTTGATCGGTTACTCCAAATTGTACACAGTCACATCGGCTTCTTAAAATTCACAGTTTAGATGACGGCAAAAAGAATCCCGGACAGCAGTACATGCCTTCCGGGATTCTTTTTATTTGATATGGGCAACACGGTCAGTTGCTATACAGATTGCCATCCGTATCGATTCCGCAGATTGTGATTTTCATATTGCGGCACGAGCTGTTGTTGTAAAATTCAAAACTTGCAGCACCCTGCCGATCGGTTTTGAGCATAGGATTCCAATATAGTGTACGTCGGTTGTCAGCCGGATCAATCATATATTCAGCATCGACATTCACATATTCCTCAGGCTTGCTGTAGCCATCGATAGTGAGGCGGCGCGTACCCTTGCCGGGGCGTGCCGGACTGTTAGGGTCGGTTTCTATGAGCACTGCACACCCATAATTCTTATCGATATTCATAATAGTGTATTTACGCTGGTCAGCATACTTGAGCATCACATCCGGCTCCTCGTTTACATAGATAGCCTTCACAGCCTCAGGATAGACGTAGGTATAGTTGGTTGAATCATCATCCAGAGGAGGCTCATAGTTGATCACAAACAGCACATGCCTGCCCTTATAGCTTATTTCCTCCTTGTTACCATTATATATTCTCCGGAAATTAGTGTTTACCTTCTTGAGTAACTCAAAGATATCATTGCCGATCACCTCATTGTTGTCGGCGATATCATCAAGTTCGGCCACTGCGTCATAATAGGCCACAGACTTTGACCGCGCACGATATATATCTGCTTCCTTAGTCCTTCGCTTAGCCTTGACGACAACTTCATCAAGCTTACGGCTCTTGCCATCATCATCGGGCTGCATATCATCCGGGACTTCATCAGAGGTCTCTGTTTCCGTTACGATAGTATCATTGTCTGCTTCAATTTCAGATTCCTGATCCGCAATCAGGTCATCAATCTGCATTTCCGCTATGTCATATACACGCGGATCGGGCGAGAACAGACGGTCTACCACTATGCGGTATTGCTTTTTCTTACCATTCTCTGTAGCCGACATCACTATCACGTTCTTGCCCTCCAGATATGCGGAGAATCGGAAGTTGCCGCAACTGTCAGTGACAAACTGCTCGTAGCCCATCTGCCTCATGGAATCAGAAATCTCCTTTTGCATTACCATGGTTGATATCGTCACATTGGATTTCGGCTTGCTTCGGGTAAACGATACCACCTTTCCGGTCAGATCAATCGCCTGCTCCGGATAATATTTGAGATCAATAGGCTTAACTCCTGCCATCTCCTCCCACGAATAACGGCGCCAACCCCTTACCATCATCAAAAGATCAAGGTCACGCGCACTGTCTGGATTGTCCGACATGAAATACTGCATCGGATTGCGCAGATAACCTTTTACCTCAGATGACATAAGAAGATCCGTCAGTATACTGCTCCGGCTGTCAAGAGCGTTGTCACCATTTATCACCGCAACCGACAGAGGCATTATAGAGTCTGTCAGTAACTCGTCAGGCCTTATATCAACCTTTACTTTCTCTCCCGGCTCATAAACCGGCTTATCAAACAAGGCATTGATTCTGCCCATACCACCATTATCGACAAATACCAACCGTTCTGCATTGACATATCCGGCTGTATCGGTAACGCTCACCACAACTACTCCGGTGGGAATACCACGTTTAGCCACCGCGAGAGTCCGGACACTGTCAAACTCGGCGAGCGCATATGACCACAAACCTCCACGCGCACTCACCGACATTCCAGCCAGAGAGTGTCGTCCGGGCTCGCTGCAGCGCATAGTCACATACATCGAATCGGCCGACGAGAGGTTGTCGACAGACAGCGATATTCCTTCGCTCACAGCCTCCGGAAGATCAAACTTGAATTCTCCATTTACTGACGTCCCACACGTCACAATAGCCTTGTATTTGACTCCTGCTGCAGGTGTAAACCCAAACACTCCGCGTCCTTCATGAACCGTTGAGATGTCGGCGACAGTCGACCCGTTGATATCCACTACCCGGCCTTTGCAGTCAAGAGGTTCCCCATTTTTTCCGACAATCTCAAATGCGACACGTGCCGGCAGACCCGAAATCATATGGCCACCTTCGGGATAAAACCTCATGTTGACCTTTTTACCGGTTTTTGTGGCTTTTCGCGGACCCTCATATTTGGTATGGGCTATACCGGATCTCAGCATACTTCTCTCTGAATAGTCTCCCTCATGCTTTGGAGCATCGAACACTGGAAGCACGCGCGAGAAATATGCAGCGTCTCCGAAGTTGAGCATCCATTTCGTATAAGCCCTCACCTCGTAGAATCCCGAATAAAACGGCATATGCCCCAGACTCAGATTGCCGTGACACACTCCGTCCTCTATTCTGAGTATGCGTTTGTCGACTATCTTGCCACAGGGATTGAGCAACTCGACATAGAGTGTCTTGCTTAACTCAGAAGGACGATTGCTGTTGCCGTCAACCACATAACTTTTGAACCATATCTTGTCACCCTGATAGTAGCTTGTATTATCAAAATGGACATACACTTTTTCCTGAGGATTTCTGACGGAAAAAGATACGGCATTCCGGAGAAATCCACGTATCCTGGTCAAAGTACTGTCATTTGGTGTAGCACTACAAAAAGCAGTCGTGCAGACCACCATGCTCACAAGAAGCATGACTGTCCGCACGACAAGTTTGTTTTTTTGATTATCAATCATTGGCAGGAACGAATTCAAATACATAATTGGAATCGTTTAATTCACGGCTCTTTTTATCTATAGTTATATGCCCGTCGGCATCTACAGTCCAGTAGCCGCGGCCTGCTATACCGCCGTTGGCTATGGCAAACTTGCCATCTTTCTCTACTATAGTGTAGGTGTGCCAGTCGCTCTCAAACGGATTGGTCGTCGGATTGACCGTAAATCGGCCAAGCTCGTTTATGTAGCGCTTGTCCCACTCATTCACAATCTGATAACGGCCCGTCTTTGGATCGAGCTTCACCACCCACAGCTGACGTCCGGGGTTCACACCGTCAATGTCATCCTGAAGCACAGGTGCGGTTGCGGCGACTCCGTCCACCGCAGGATTACCAAGTATACGGCCGTTCACCTTGATGTAGTACGTTCCGTTCTCGACCACCTGTGCCGGGAACAGATCTGCCGGATATGAATAGCCGCCATCCTTATAGTCGCTCACAGCCTGGGCTACAGTAGTGGTGATGAACGGTTCGACATACATTGTTGCCGTACGGGGTGCCACAGACTGGATCGAGCCCTCGAAGTCGCGGCTCATCAGCTTGTCGGCTTTCGCTGTCAGGTTCACATACTCCCGGTAATGGTCGAGCATCGCAGCCGTATCCACAGCCGCCATATCCTTGTTGATCGCGAGAGCGAGCTCGCCACGGCGTCCCTGGAGTCCGTAATACTCCACAAACTCCTTGATCTCGTTGATCATCGGCGAAGTCGTGACTGTCGACAGAAGCTCATTGGCCGAAGCTGTCATATTGTTGAAGTATGCACGATACTCCTTTTCCGACTCCGGAGTGATACTGTTGTTATACTTGTCGTTGATAGCCTTGAATGCAGGCGATTCACCTTCAAGACGCAGCATGTGGCCACTGGGACCTATGTCTACGTTATCTATGCAGAACGACGCGAAAGCCTTCGCGTGATCCGGCATAAGCTCCGTCATCGAGCGCTCCCAGGCGGCATCGGCGTCATAGCTTTCAGGATTCCACGCAAAGTCGGCCAGACCATAAAGCGCCACCTTCGAAGCTTCGGCATACTGCATCGGGTTGGAGCAGAATGCGCTCACATGATTGTATATATCCGACCCATTGCCCTTTGCCGGACCCATCAGCAGATGATGAAGACCATAGTCGTTGACAGGATAATTGAGCCAGATGAACGGATCGCGGCCCGTCTGACCCTTGAACCACTCGCAATCCTTCAGATCGATCATGTCGATCACCGAATTGCCGGTCCACATTATGCGGATCTCAGGATACAGCCCCTTGCCCATCTTAGGCAGATAATCGCCACCGGCCCAAAGCTTATTGTACTGCGTGGGACACACAATCAGCGGCTCCACATCGTCATGCTTGCGCACAAACTCATCGGTAAGGAAATTCAGGTAATCTACCTGCGCATCTACACTCTTGGCCGAGATATCGTCGAAGAATATGGCAAACGCCCTTATCCCCAGATCATACATCTGGTTGAACTTGTCAAGAGCCTTCTGCTTGTCCTCGGCGCTCTGTATGGAATTGCTGGGATGCATCGCCCATACGAATTTCACCTTGTTTTGCGTGGCATGCTTCACCAGATCGGCCATCTTTGCCGCTTCCTCGGCAGGATACGGCTCATACCACCGGCTGTGATGATAGGGGTCGTCCTTCGGTCCATAGATATAGATGTTCATCTTGTTGCGGCCATAGAAGTCGAACTGGCTCACACGGTCGTCAAAACTCCAGGGATTGCCGTAGAAGCCCTCGATCACACCTCTTACTTTCGTCATGGGCCAGTCGGCTATCTCCACCGACATCACCTCCGGCTGCGAAGCTATCTGCAGGAAGGACTGGACGCCGTAAAATGTTCCCGCCTCATCATTGCCCGCTATCACAACCTGCCCCGGCTTGATGCTCAGATAGTAGCCTTCCGGCTGTTCGGGTATCTTCGATACATACTTGGCCACAGCCTTATCGCCGCGCTCGCCTATTATGACATTCACACCCTTAGTTCCGGGAAACGCGCTCCGGAGAGACGCCACAGCCTCGGCTCCGGCGGTTTTCTCACCCTTCAGACTCAGTCCCGAGGGCTTGTTGAACGCTTTCTGACCCCAGTTTACCGACTGGGGAACCGGCGACACATCCACCTTCTGGGCATTGGCTGTAAGCATGCAGCCTCCGGCCAGAATCATGCCCATCAATTTAATATTCATGATATTCTAATTAAGATTATTGATATCGGATTATCTAAAAAAATTCCCGTCCGGGCTGTCATTCATCTCGGACGGGAAATATTTCTTACACTGACAGTATATTCCGCCGGTTGCGCGGCGCGATCACTCGTCGTGTGCCAGCTTGTCAAGTTCCTCGCAGATCAGATTGAATATCTCGTCAGGATTACCCTTGCCCGGAATATTGCGGTACTGGTTCTTCTTCTGGTAGTAGTCGCACAGAGGATAGGTCTGGTTATGGTATACCTCCAGACGGTTCTTTATCGTCTCCAGATTATCGTCAACCCTGCCGGTCTCCTGTCCGCGCTTTAACAGACGATCTATCAGCTCGTTATCGTCCACATCGAGGCCTACCACCGCATGAACCTTCGAGCCACGCTCGGCGAGCATCGACTCAAGTGCCTCAGCCTGAGCTATAGTACGTGGAAATCCATCGAATATTACACCCTTTTTACCGGCTGCCTCCGTGTCAAACACATTGGCGAGTATATCGACCATCAGATCATCCGGAATCAGCTGACCCTTAGAGATATACGACTCCGCAACCTTGCCGAGTTCAGTGCCGTTTTTTATATGTCCGCGAAGCACTTCACCCGTCGAGATATGGTGAAGTCCGTAATTTTTTATCAACCTTTCACTCTGAGTGCCCTTACCACTGCCGGGGGCACCGAATATCACAATGTTAAACATTTGATTTACTGTTAATTAGTCTATTATTTTTGAATAAAATAATTTCATTTTTGGAGGTTCTCAGGCCTGATCGGAGAGTACGTAGATATCTTTGAGATTTCGCGCAAGTCCGTCAAGATCAAGGCCATAGCCTATTATAAATTTTGTCGGAATTTCAAATCCGATATAATCAGGATTTACATCCTTGCAAATCAGCGCATCAGGCTTGTGAAGCAATGTGGCAAGCCTGACACTTTCAGCACCTTTCTGACGCAGGTCTTTCATCAGCTTGGACATTGTGCGACCGGTATCAACTATATCCTCAACCACAACCACTGTTCTGCCAGTGATATCCTCACTCAGTCCGACAAGCTCTTTCACGGCACCGGTCGATCCCATGCCTTCATAGCTCTTCAGACGCACAAATGCTATCTCTGCGTCGATGCCGAGGTTCATGAACAGATCGGTGGCGAAAGGCGCCGCACCGTTGAGAACACATATTATCAGAGGCACTTTGCCCCGGCAGTCCTCCGCTATCTGGGAGGCGATCTCGATTACTCGCTTTTCTATCTGGTCACGGCCGATATAAGGCACAAATGTGAGGCCTTTATAAGTCACTTGGTTCATTATGTCTGTCTCTCTATGGAGGATTGCTCTATTCCAAATTGGTAATATTGTTGCAAATTTACTAAAACTTCCTGCAAGTAGGCAAAGATTTTTGTAATTTTGTAGCCTTAATAATCCACGATCATGAAAATATTCACTACGGAGGATATACGTGCCATTGACAGAAGCACTATCGAAACCGAAGGAGTCACCGCCCGCGATCTCATTGAACGCGTGGCCGATGGAGTTGTCGGAGAGATAGTGAGCCGATGGAGACCCAATAAGCGCACTACTGTTTTTGCCGGTCCAGGCAACAACGGTGCGGATGCCCTGGCTGTGGCACGACAACTCATAGAGCAAGGTTTTGCCCCCGAAATATATCTTTTCAACATTGGTGGCGACAAGCTGTCGTCGGACTGCCGACAGTGCCGCGATGACCTTCTGAAGCTTGACGGTGTCAACTTTACGGAGGTGACAGGTTCGTTCACCCTTCCTGAGCTCAACAGCTCCTATCTCGTTGTTGACGGACTGTTCGGATCCGGGCTACGCGAACCACTAACCGGCGGATTCATGTCGCTCGTAAGATATATCAACGAATCAGGCGCCAAGGTCCTGTCGATAGATGTTCCTTCAGGAATGTTCGGAGACTGGAACCGCGGTGCTATAAACCGCAACATAATCCACGCTTCGCTTACCATAGCCATACAATTTCCCCGCCTTGCCTTCATGATGAAAGAAAATTCATCGCTCGTAGGCGAGTGGAAAGTGATCGACATAGGCCTGAGCAATGATGCCATGAGGCGCACGCCCACGAACTTCCAGATCGTAGATGCGGCAGGTATGCGTATGCTCCTCAAACCGCGTTCACCATTCTGCTCAAAGGCCGACTTCGGCAATCTGCTCATTGTAGCCGGAAAATACGGTATGATGGGCGCTGCCATCATGGCGGCCCGCGGCTCTCTGCGCTCGGGTGTCGGGAAAGTGACTGTCCACGCACCCGGATGGGGATATGAAGTAATCCAGGGACAGGTACCTGAGGCTATGTTCGATCCTGACCGCAACGACACTGTAGTAAGCGAAATCAAGCAGGCTCACGCGTATTCGGCGGTAGCTATAGGCCCTGGCTTAGGAACTTCGGAAGCGACAATCAATGCCCTTGACTCTTTCCTAAAATCATCGGGAGGTCCGCTCGTGCTCGACGCTGATGCCTTGAACTGTATGTCGATGCGTCGCACAATGCTCAATATGCTTCCAGCACGCAGTATCCTCACTCCTCATGCCGGCGAATTCGACAGACTTTTCGGCACACACTCTACCGACGAAGAGCGTCTTCTGACGGCAGTAAAGGTTGCTGAAGACTATGATATACTCATCCTGCTAAAGGGTCATCACACTGCGCTTGTACGACCTGACGGTAAGATATACTTCAACTCGACAGGATCGCCGGCACTTGCCACACCGGGCAGCGGGGATGTGCTCACAGGTGTAATAGCCGCATTCCTTGCCCAAGGCTACAAGCCGGAGATCGCGCCCCTTGCCGGAGCCTATATCCACGGTCTGGCAGGAGACATCGCCGCTGATGAGCATGGCGAATACGGTGTGACAGCCGGTGATATTGCCGCCAATATCGGCAGAGCCATAAGGCAGACAATGGGCTGCTGACCATAATTTATTATCACTCTCCTTAGTAAAAACACAAACCATGTCTATGCGTAACATTCTCATTGCCGCCGCATTAGCTTCGATGATTCTTCCGGTATCAGCCCAGACCACACGAAAGCTCACGGCCAACAAGTCAAACGAGTTCGGACTCATATACACACTTCCACAGACTGCCATCGATGTTGCAGTCGAAGCCGAACGCACGGTCCGTACCCGTGGCGAATTCTACAAATATGCCCGCAAATACCTCGGTATCGACCCGATAATGAATGATGAGACTGTATGGACTCTCAAGTCGGTCACTATCAATCCCCGCGGTACCGCCACGACTGACAATGACACCGATGATCGTTATCTTGTCCAGTTCAAGAACGGTACTCAGCCGTTCCTTATGCTGACAGAAGAGAGCATCCCCCTCAGCATTAACGCTACTGAAGGCCCTGCTTCGCCTCAGAAGAACACAGTTCCACAGCCAGTAAAGGCATCACCTACACCTCTTGACGGACCGGAAGCCCGTCAGGCAATCACTGAAGAGATGCTTCAGGCCCGTTCCACCGCAAAGCGTGCCGAACTGGCGGCAGCCAAGATATATGAGATACGCCAATACCGCAATGACATAGTATCGGGACAAGCCGATGGTATGCCGTCGGATGGAGCAGCCATGAAACTTGCTCTTGACAACCTGAGCAAACAGGAGGCTGCCCTGACAGCCATGTTCATAGGTACTGAGAGCAAATCAACTGATGTAGAGATGTTCACAATCACTCCCGAACGTCCCATTGCCAAAGGATCGGCACAGGAGATAATCGTGGCACGTATTTCTGCCACAGACGGCATCGTCGATCCCTCAGACCTTTCGGGCGCCCCGATACGCATGACACTGTCAGCAGAGAGCTTAGGTGAACTTCCTGTCAACGAGAAGGGACAACCGAAAGCATTCCCGAAAGGTGGTCTGGCGTATTGTATCCCGGGTCGCGCACTTATCAATATAGACTACGATGGGCGCAAGATGGCAGAAGATCAGTTGAGCATAGCCCAGTATGGCATTGTCTTCGGTCTTGATCCGGGTCTGTTCACCGACAAGAAGGCACCTGCATACGCGCGGTTCGACCCAACCACAGGTGCGATAGTCGAGATGGGTACAGCTACATCGGATTGAACCATATCTCTTCGGCAATATAGACAGAACCGTCTGATAACCTCAAGGTTATCAGACGGTTCTGTCTATATTGCAGTTTTATCCGCTCGAATTAATGACCGGATTTATAACCCGGAACTATCATTCATACTCCTGATATTCATCGACTGTCACGCTGAAACTTATGGGATGAAGAACCGACGGATTGTCTATCACGATATTATATACATAGGCATATCCAGGCTTCCAATCTCTGAGAGTCTCGGTGGTCACAGGATACATCAGACGTCCGAGTTCCGTTTCTGGGACGAGCTGATTGGACGGCGTAGCAGCTGTAGGCCATATCTTGGCACCACTTGCCGAGTCAAATATCTCGCAATCCACCTGGATAGCGCTGCCGGCATAAGCCGATCCGTCGTAAGTGAGATCGCTAAGTGTCTGCGGTATCATAAACGAGATATCAAGATTGTTCTGAGTAAGATCAACCGGTGTCGTGCTAAGCGTAGACACTTCAGATGGATCCATGGCATAGAATGTCAATGCATCAGTCACAAGGCTCTGATCTTTCCACGATCCAACGTTTTCAGGCTTTGAGGCCGAAGTGGTCACCATAGGGAATGTAAACGTACCGCGCATGGCTACGTTGCACAACTTAACATGATGCACCTTTACCGTTATAGCCGAGTTTCCGCTGCTTGTCATTATACGGACATTCGACATGGCATGACGGAAATTCATCTGCACAGGAGCCTCGCGTGCAGTCTCATTCATATTGACTGCGTAGAGAAGATCCACATTGCCGGTATTGGTATAATTGGCTATATCCTGGATACCGCTGCTTGATATACCCGGTGCATTGCTTATATCCGGACTGAATGCAAAGAAGTTGACAGGAGTACTCGGCCAGTACATAGTGGGCGAATAACTCCATGAGCCACCATTTCTTATCACCTTGACATTTTCCATATACGGGCTTCCTTCCGTGAAGCCATACACTATGAAATTGTTCAAGGTAGCGGTAGTAGTAGGTGTAGCTCTTGATGTTGCCGGCACCTGAGCTCCGAAACGGATAACGCCACCGGTTTCTGCCGGTTCTACCATATCGTTATCGTCGGAACACGATAACAATGGAATTGTCACAGCTGCAACTGCTGTAGCCATGATCAGTGTGTGTCTGTTCATCTTCATAATTGCTTGTTTTAATATTATAACCATTCAGAATGGCAAGTTGTTATCATCAAGTTCAATTTCTATCACCGTCCAACCGTCAACGCTTACTTCAAGACCACCCGATGAGCCGGCTCCGGTATCCGGGAGCTCAATACCGCATATTCTGACAAGCATATCCATCTGATCGGGCGACTGGGTGAGTTGATCGGTCACATCGTAGCTCTTCTCTATAGTCTCACCATTGCTCATCACAAACCTCAGAGTCATTATATTGCCCGCCACACGTCCGAATATCATAAGACTTCCGCGAAGGCGTCCAGAGTCGCTACGACCGAGACTAAACGGATGTGTCACTGCTTTTCCATCACAACTCATGTCAGAAAACCGGAATGATGCCGACATTCCACTTATCCATGCGTTAACGGCCTTCACCGATTCCAGATTGAGTATGCTATCGACTTCCACACGCACACGTGGCGTGATCTGACGAGGGAACACCACAAGCTCACGTATGCTGCTTTCATTCCACTCGCCACCGGTCTCTTCAGTCCATGTCACTTTATCATCCGTCAAGTGCAGCCTGCTGATCTTTGCCGCCCACATTTTATCGGGCCAAACTCTTACCGGTTCGCCATTCCATTCCGTGGGTCCCTTGTAATCGTTGCCGGGCTTATTACCGTTGCCGGCATACAGGCCACTTGCCGATGTAGATGCCGTGATTTTTTCAAATTGCTCATCATCGCTCAGCAATATATCAGAGGTATCATCATTGAAACACACCATGGCATCTCCGCCCAACGGCAGTTCTATGTGACCGGCATCACGACCAGGAAAATCAAACCGCCAACAGCGGCCTCCATCATCAGGAAAAAACAGGTATGCCATTCCTTCAGGATCGGCAGTTTCGGCATATTTCCAGTCGGCATGTATTGTCAAACCCGTCAGTTCCGCATCATCTTTACAATTGTCATAATCAAATATAAGACCACAGCCTGACAATAATACACTCAGCCCCAAAAGCACAACCAATGTTCCATACATAGATACGGAAGGTCGCGATATCAACGCTCCGGAACGACTTACGGCTATATGATGCAGAAATAAGCAAAAATTCATTGATATGTATTAATAAAAACGAATCAGACAGCAAATTGCTATCTGATTCAATAACACATCAATGTATGCTTATGTTTTATTTTAGCATTTCGAGAACTTTCTTCAATGCATTTATATCACGTGGGTCAGCATTCACATCAAGCAGATTGCCTTCGCGGTCAAAAAGACGGTAGGATGGATATTTGTTGACCTTCAGAACACTCTCTATCATATTTTGCTGCTCGGCCGGAAGGTTATAGTGATAGCAATTTTCACCTTTCACATCATATTCCTCTATCACATTGCGCCATGCGTTGTCCGGAGTACTGTTGGCAAGATAAACATATACGATGTCGTATGGTGCAAGCTCGGCATACTCCTCCTGCGATTTACTCAGCGCAGCGCGGCACGGACCGCACCATGAACCCCACACGTCGAGAAGAATCAGCTTGCCACGATGGGGCGACGTGATACTGTCGAGCAGTGCGGCTCCGGCACTATTGCCATCTGCGACCGATATGTTGCGCACAACCGGCACTGCCGCACCATTTATTCTGCGCTCCAGAGCCAGATATTTGTCATTTTCAGCCATAACCATGTCCAACATCACTTGCTTATGGATATTGTCTGTCAGGAAACGCTGATTCTCCGGAGACATAGATTGCCGGAGATTGTCGATTGCATCATATCCCTTTCTGGACAACCAAATGCTGCGAAGCGCATCGTCGGCTCCACATGAATCGAGAAAAGCCAGGCCACTGTTCATCTCCGTCAGAACAGAATGCGACATAATGACATTCCGGATACGGTTTCCATTCAATATCTGATTGACACTGTCGATCAGAGCACTATTGCGCGATTGCAACATTTCAATACGCATGGCGACGGTAGCTGAATCGAGTCCTGATCTGCTTATCTCCTCAAATTCATTCTGCAGGCGGCGGAATCTGTAGATCACAGCTATCTCTTCATCAGGCAACTCCGCTTCCTCACTCAGCTCAACCAGTTTATCGGGAGTAAATGATATATCAGTATCATTTTTAGAAGTCTGGTCTTCAACAAGGTCTCTCAGCAACGTGAAGAAATCTCTATGCAATGAATATGGTTTGTACCGTTCATCACCAATAGCTTTCGACAGATAGTCAACGGTATTATCAGTAAGTCTGCGGTCCGGCATGGAAAAGCGCGACTGACCAAGCTGAGACAGCAACACACTGCCGACATGACCGAGTTTATAATGCCTGAACCGATCAGACAGAGAGGGATGAAACCGGACAAGATCTTCCATATTATTCTTTTCACTGCTTAAAGCGGAATCAACCGCAGCCAGATATGCATCGGCGCCAGCCTTCTCCGGCACACCGTGCCATTCCGGTGGATAAGCGAGCAATTCATTCTGCACCCTACAGTCCTCTCCCATGAACAGCTTCTGTCCACGCCCGAAGTCATACAGCAAGTAATATGTCTTTCCAGGCTCAAGCACGGTACGGATAAATGTGTTCTTCCAATCCATAAAGCACTCCGAACTATTGACTAAAGGAACCTTCAGCTCAAATCGTCCGAGCGAATCAACGATACACATTGTTTCATTCGATTCATCGGTAACCATATCTTCAACCGAGATATCATACTGCTTTATTATCTCCGGCGAATCCTTAAGCCAACCTCTCACTATGGCTGTATCGATCCTGGAATATCCGTTGTCGATAAATTCCGGGCGGTCGTCACGGACGGGATAGTCAGGCAACGTACGGCCTGTTATCATGGAACATACATACCTGTTATCACCGATGCTGATCTTGCGCACACCATTTTTAAGTTTACCGACCTTGACCGGTAAGATTTCCTTGCCATCCGTAATCTTAAATTCAGATGACTTCACCGTTGGCCGCTGAGTGCCATGATAATTCCAGAATCCGGAGTCATAAACCACTCCTTCATCAAAGAAACCGACCAGCCACTCTCCGCTGTTGTCATCACGCCACGTAGTAGGGAGAATATATCCCGCAGACAACCGCGGGTCAGTTATCCCCATGATATTGAATGCTCCGGCATCATCCGTATCAGTTTCCCTGAAATCGAACTTACCGATACCTGACGGCAGCGGACGAAAGTATAGCTTAAACTTCCGGATTCCATCCTGACCGCACACTGTCTTGCTGTCGAGATCTATACCCTCGCTTCCAATTATGTCATATCTTTTCCCATCTGCCATCAGATGCGTATCGGATGGCAGAATGAACCAGAAACCGGGCCGAAACCGGACCTCCATAGTCAATATGGTGGTATCCTGGCCAAATTCAACACGCACCGGCGTGATAGTGCTCCTGAAATAACCATCATGGTTGTGCAGATTTTTGTCGGCACATGGATTATTCCAGACCACCGTAGCCTTATCCCGAGCTTCCAACGGGAGGAACAGTATAAGCAATAATGCTAACAGATGAAACAGTCGCGACATTGTCAAAAATAGATATAATGTTCATTTAAAGTCTCAAAGGTACACCTTTTTTTCGTATCGACAATACCGTTCGGGATATTCGGCAAAATATCCGGCCTGACGGCAGTATGCCATCAGGCCGGACGGACTCTTTCAAAAACTCCTATGTGCAAACTATCTTGCCTCAGGATTGATAAATTTGACACATACAGGTTTAGGTACGTCTATACGATTCCCGGTATCGGTCAGCGCTCCCGTCTCCTTGTCGACAGCAAATATCTGCACCGCATTGTCATCGCGGCTCGCCACAAGCATATACCGGCCGTCGGGCGAGAATGTGAAATTGCGTGGATGTCTCAAAGTCGTGGTATGGCCTATATGGGTAAGCAATCCGGTGGCCGGATCAACCTTAAATGTGGCTATACCATCATGCTTCAACCTAAGCGATGCATATAGATACTTTCCATCGCCCGAGAGATGAATGTCGCCTGCGCCCTGGGCATTGGCCGTATCTGCCTGGATATATTGCACCGGCTCAAGATTCTGACCGTCATACTTAAGCACCGTCACAGCATCGGAGATCTCATTGATCAGATAAGCCATCTCTCCGGCCTGATTGAACACTATGTGCCGCGGACCTGAGCCCGGCTTTATCTCAATATCTTTGTCTGACACCGATCTTACCGGACTGATAGAATCACTGTTTATAGAAAACTGATGTATCTGGTCGGTTCCAAGATCATTTACAAGCATATACTTGCCATCGGGGGTGAACGATATGCAATGAGGATGCGATTTATCCTGTCTTGACTCGACAGGGCCGTTACCGACAAACTCAAGCAATTCACACCGTGGTCTCACCGATCCGTCGTCGGCCAATGGAAAGACCGAGGCATTGCCACCGTTATAATTGGCAGTCACCACATACTTGCCATCGGGGGTCACTGCGACATAGCATGGTGCCGAGGAGCCGACAAGTTGCGAATTGATCACTTCAGGATTGGCATACTGGCCGGAAGGTCTGACCGCTGTGATCATCGACCCGGCCTCATCGCCCTCACCAACCACATATATCAGGCCTGATGGAGCCTGTATGAAATATGATGCGTTGGCCACCGGAACCGGACATATAAACTCACTGCTGCCGTCTTCGGCATCAAAGGCATAAGTACGAAGCGCCGTCTCCGTAGAATCGGAATAACTGCCCACCATAAGGGTGAGGATTTGGTTTTCTGTGTTGTCCGACATTTTTTCCGACTGTTTACTGTTGCTACAACCTATTGATACTATGCCGATGCAACAGAGCATAGATGCAACTACTGTGTTTTTCATAATGTGCTGTATCGGATAACCGGCCACAGTCTGCAGCAGACTGGAGGGCCGGATAATGATGATGAATATTGGATGTTATATTGGTCCGGATATCAGAAGGTGAACTCTTCAAGTGTCATCGTCGCGAGCGACTCCATTTCAGGAACGATGCGCTTGAAATGTTCGGTAGCCATGTGCGCCTCCAGATCCTCTTTGGTCCGCCATGTCTCGCAGATCATCAGATGATTGTCGACAGTCTGCGACGCGAAGATATCATAGGCTACACAACCTTTGTCGTGAAGCGACAGCTCCACGAGCTCAGTGGCTTTTTCAATAAGAGGCTTGCGGTTCTCGCTTTCCTCTATCAGCAGAAATACGTTGAGTCTTATCATATACTATTAAATTAGGTTATTCAACTGACAACAATCTGTCGTTCGGCAGAACATCGCCAATCAGGATTCGGTAAGTTACGCTATTGAGACTATAATCTGTTAGTGACTTCAAAGATAGTAACAAAACATCACATATCAATGATTTCACTACCATATTCCGCAATATGGTCCCAATATGATAGATCAACAATAATAACCACCACGGGGTTTATTCCTGATTATGATTGTAATCAGGAATAATCCTATCGATGGTTTGCTCCAGAACTCTGAGCCTTTCAGGGTCCTCTCGGATTATGGGGTTGGTAGTGATATTGAATGAATTGATACGGATATTGGCTTTAATGCCGAGACATCTGAAGTCTCCGGTCTCAAAAGCATTCAATGCTGACTTTGTCGCAATATAGCTCCGCCGAGCTCTCACTCGTCCGGTACGTCCGGACGATGGCATCATCACAGGAAATATACTCCTTGCGACATAATTAGGAGGACAAGGAATCCGGACTGTGGTCATGGGGATGATCGTGTCAGTGACATTATAATGATTGTTTACTTCTTCACCTAAAAATGCGTAGCTGACCACGACACGGTATAAAGTATCTTCAGTATCATTCCCAATGTAAGAATATGTAGGTTTGAGGCCCGAGGTAAACGGCAATGCGTAGCTTGTTGAGACATTATATCTACCTTCTTCCTTATTTACAACCGTGATATCGGGAAAGAACCATCGGCAAAAAAATATTACTCCGACATTGAGAACAGCACTCATAGCAAAGGCAATCATAATGCTATTAAGCCTATAAGACCTTGGCAACTCACTATATTTCTTTGACCTATGATAGAATATCAATATTAACGATAGCGATATAATAATAGAAACCGCTATATACCATAACGAACAAACATCCGTAGCTACAATCAAATAATACGCCAAAATGCCGAGCAATATCATCCCAATCATCGACAATATCACACTCTTTTTTTTAAATAAAGGCCCGACGCTCAGGTTTCTGACCGTATAATTCAGCTGGCTTTTGGTCAGCAGACAAAACAGTATCCAAGACAGGATGAAAAATATAATCAATGCGGTCGCTTCCATGACTCAAAGATTTAATAAATGGTTGAACAATCGAACCTTGCAGGATGCCTTTCTCTCAATGTGGCGCTTTGCCATCATATCTCAAAATCTTATCAAGATATTTTGACCTCGGAATACTCTCCATTGTTTTAATCATATTCAAAAGTTTTTGTAAATATAGCGTTTGTTTTGAATCTGTCAAAACAACAATTCAGCTAAAATATCACTGAACCGTAGGTGAGACCCTAATCTAACTGATAAGCGTATTATTGTATTCTGACCAAATCCCCATCATCAAAGCCAATTGTAACTATTTTACCAGCAAACAAGGGCAGCTTGCAAGTATTTGCAGTTATGAAACTGGAAATAACATTTCTGACCTCACATAGAAATTTTTCCCAACTCATATTCTGTATACTTTCAGAGTTGAACATTAAATATTTTCTATTTGGCTCAAAATCGATATCACAAGCCCAATCATCATCAAACTCATCATAAGATTTAGAACCTGTCATATAAAGATAAAAACCGTTTTCTGACTCAAACAGTCCAAAATTAAATGCAATGATGTCATATGGCAACACTGTCTCATCATTGATTTGTAAAAGCCAATACTCTATTTTTTCTTTTATTTCGTTATTCATTTCCACAATACATTAGGCATATATTCTAATTTTTAGCCAACGACAAAGTTAATAAAAGAATTAATACAAAAGACAATGTGGCGCAACTCAAAAGTTGCGCCACATTGTCTTTTGGGAGTTATGTCGTTGTATTATTTCACTTCCTCGAAGTCGACATCGGTAACATGGTCATCACCGTTGCCTCCCTGTGGCTGACTGCCTGCTCCAGGCTGTGCGCCACCCTGAGCCTGCTGCTGAGCCTGTGCCTGGGCATTCAGGATCTCCTGCTGGGCTGCACCGAATGCAGTCTCGATAGCCTTCATGGCCGAATCGATACCGGCTATATCCTGAGCCTTGTGAGCCTCCTTGAGTTGCTGGAGCGCAGTCTCGATAGGAGCCTTCTTGTCGGCAGGGATCTTATCACCCAGCTCCTGCAGCTGCTTCTCGGTCTGGAAGATCATGGCATCCGCATGGTTCAGTTTGTCGACACGCTCCTTCTCCTTGGCATCGGCGGCGGCATTGCTGGCAGCCTCATCCTTCATTCGCTGGATCTCGGCGTCGGTCAGACCGCTTGAAGCCTCGATACGTATGCTCTGCTCCTTACCGGTAGCCTTATCCTTGGCCGATACATTAAGGATACCATTGGCATCGATCTCAAATGTTACCTCGATCTGAGGTATGCCACGCGGTGCGGGGGCAATTCCGTCAAGATGGAACTTACCAAGAGTCTTGTCGTCCTTAGCCATAGGACGCTCGCCCTGCAGAACGTGAATCTCTACCGACGGCTGATTGTCGGCTGCGGTCGAGAATGTCTCGCTCTTTCGGGTAGGTATGGTTGTGTTGGCTTCAATCAGCTTGGTCATAACACCGCCGAGGGTCTCGATACCTACCGACAGAGGCACTACATCAAGCAGAAGCACATCTTTCACGTCGCCGCTGAGCACACCGCCCTGAATAGCGGCACCTACTGCAACAACCTCATCGGGATTTACACCCTTGTTAGGTGTCTTGCCAAAGAACTTGGCAACGATCTCCTGGATAGCGGGAATACGGGTCGAACCACCTACAAGTATCACTTCATCGATATCCTTTGCTGTCAGACCTGCATCCTTCAGAGCCTGCTCACAAGGAGGAATTGTAGCCTGGATCAGACGGTCGGCAAGCTGCTCAAACTTAGCGCGGGTGAGGGTCTTTACCAAGTGTGCGGGTATGCCGTCGATAGGCATGATGTAAGGAAGGTTGATCTCGGTCGATGTGGTGCTCGACAACTCGATCTTTGCCTTTTCAGCTGCCTCTTTAAGACGCTGCATGGCCATAGGATCCTTACGCAGATCCACGCCCTTCTCCTGCTGGAACTCATCGGCAAGCCAGTCAATGATCACATGGTCAAAGTCATCACCGCCAAGGTGTGTATCACCGTTGGTCGACTTAACCTCAAACACGCCATCGCCAAGCTCAAGGATAGAGATATCGAAGGTACCGCCACCAAGGTCGAACACAGCGATCTTCTGATCCTTGTTGGCCTTGTCAAGACCATAGGCAAGAGCTGCTGCGGTAGGCTCGTTTACGATACGCTTCACTGTCAGACCTGCTATCTCACCGGCCTCCTTGGTTGCCTGACGCTGAGAGTCGTTGAAGTAGGCAGGAACTGTGATCACAGCCTCAGTCACAGCCTGGCCAAGATAGTCCTCGGCGGTCTTCTTCATCTTCTGAAGAATCATGGCCGAGATCTCCTGAGGAGTATACTCGCGGCCGTCAATGTCGACGCGGGGGGTATTGTTTACATCTGTTACCTTATAAGGAACACGTGCTATTTCCTTGGCTACCTCGTTGTAGGTCTCGCCCATGAAACGCTTGATGGAGTATATTGTACGCTTAGGGTTGGTGATAGCCTGACGCTTTGCAGGATCGCCCACCTTTCTCTCGCCACCGTCAACAAACGCTACGATAGATGGAGTGGTGTTGCGGCCCTCGCTGTTAGGAATTACTACAGGGTCTTTACCTTCGAGTACGGAAACACATGAGTTAGTGGTTCCGAGGTCAATACCAATTATCTTTCCCATGATAAATAAGTTTTAATATTGTTTCTTGAATTTTCTATGATTATGATGGTCGGTTCTCCGGATCAGTTGACAATCCGTGTTTTGAACCTCGCGTCAATAGAGAAACAAATATTATGCCAAAAAGGTTGCGACGTATTCATTTTAATAAAAATCAACACTTTACGCATCTTGGCACGACTGACACATGACTGACTGCCGGCTGACATTTTGTCACCTGCAGCGTCAGCGTGACATTTCAAACTTAAGGGCTATCGGTCCGGCAGCAAGCGTCTTAGGCAACTTCACCCTCACTTGTCCGTCGTCGGTCACGTTATACTTAACACGCTTGTTGCCATCGAGCATGACCATCTTACCCTTAGGTATATTGCCATGCCATTCTATTTCATCTGGCATTTCATCGCCATCTGACGCTGCGTATATCGCATAAAGAGTCTTCCCGTCTTTCGACGCTGTGAACCAGACCTTTCCGTCATTATATATCTCCGTGGGACGTGTGCTGTATATCGCCTCTCCATTTTTCGACAGCCAGGCTCCGACCTCTTTCAGACGTTCTTCTACCGCAGGCTCTATTGTTCCCTGTGCCGTCGGACCTACACCCAGAAGCATACAGCCACCTTTGGCAGTTATTTCAGCCAACAATCCTATCACTTTGTTGGCACTCTTGTAAGGTGCGTTCGGCACCCAGCCCCAGTCATTGCTCAGTGTGATACAGCTCTCCCACGGATATGTCAGTTGCTTGTCGGGGATCGACCTCTCCGGTGTCTGATAGTTCTCATTCCTGCCCTTTATGGTTCGGTCAACCGTGATTAGCCCAGGATGAAGACTACTCCGTGCTGCGGCAGCTATGCTGTCCAGACCTATCTCTTCACCGGTTATCCAGCCTCCGTCAAGCCACAATATGTCAAACCGCCCGTATTCGCCACCAAGAAGTTCACCGAGTTGGCCTGCCGTGAAGTCCTGATAGCGCTTCCACCAGTCCGGATGACGCTCCTTTTTGTAGTTGATCCGTCGTGTGGGAGTGGCATAGCCCGGATTCCAGAACCATTCGCTATGCCAGTCAGGCTTTGAGAAATAACATCCCACCATGAACCCGTCATTGCGGAATGCTTCAAACACCTCCTTGGCTATATTGGCCCTGGGATTGTCCTTATACGGGCCGTTGGCTATTGAGAAGTCGGTCAATTTTGAGTCGAACGTACAGAATCCGTCATGATGTTTCGTCGTGAAAATCATATATTTCATACCACCCTGCTTCATGATCCGCGACCATTCAGCCGGATCAAACTCCACAGGATTGAGCGAATCTTTCAGACTCCAGTACCACTCCTTGTAGCGGTCGTATGGCAGATCTCCCTTGCGACTTATCCAGTCGACATCTTCAGAGCATATCGACCATGACTCAACTATACCAGGCACCGAATATAGTCCGAAGTGAAACAGAACACCGAACTTCTGATCCTGCCACTTGTCAAGATTATCGAGCACAACTCTGTCTGTAGGCCATTCATACCCATCGGCCTCCGATTGCTGGTGTACGAAGCCTTGAACTGTATTATCATCACCCGATGCATTCAGTGCGGCAGCTCCCAGCACTGTCATCATGAACAATCGTGATATCTTCATCAGTATTATTTTTAAAGTTTCCGCAAATTTACAAAAAAGCCCGGAGAATATGGTACTCCCACCTTCTCCGGACACGTGTGTAATTATTGTGTATTTGATATTATCGTCACTGAACCACTCTGTAGTCACCACTTCCGGCGCCACTGTTCAGACTACGCTGGCCTGTCTTGAATATTCGGCCGAACGACCCGCTGTAGGATATTCCTATCACTACCATGCAGTGGTTATCGCGTATGCTTGTCATTTGTTCCTGCACTCTGTGTGCGAGTTTCGTGCTGCTCGGATATACAGTGCCCTCATTCTTCAGGAAGTACATCAAGCCACCGAACGCACGCCAGTGAGAGCCTATGCTCCTGGATATCCGCAACGCATTGTGATTCTCATTACGCATCAACGTAGGTCCGTAAAGATAACGCCCGGGATGACTCACAGAGAACTGGCACTGCCACTCACCTGCATAGCCTGTCAGCGAGAAGAACCAATCCGGACCGTTTGAGGTATACACACCATCCTGACATATATACTTGTAGTGACGGTATGCGAAATTGACCTGACCTGACAGATGACCGTTGAATATCTGGTTGAAGCCAACATTCACTTGCGGAGTCAGCTCATAGTTGTAATCGCCGTTCATCGGACGCGAAAGGAACTGCCCGTCGCCGAGATACTCGATTGTACCATAGATAGGATTCCAATTGTATGTCCAGTTGACGCTCGCCTGACACCACAATCTGTTGGCCTGCCAACGCACTGTAGGACTCACATTATACGATTTCTGAAGTTTCAGATCCGGATTGCCCGAACTGAGCAGATATCCGTCATAACGCAGCTCATAGTCAGTAACCTGCGTCAGGGATGGACGCACGGTCCAGAAACTGCCGTTCAGGTTCACATCAACCGTTTGGGATATCTGCTTCCACAGATACAGGCTAAGATTTACAGTCGGTGTCTTGATCTGCGAATACTTCTCCTCGCCAGGATAGTTCACAAATCCCACAGATCCGTTAAAACTCGTGTATACGGAGCCAAGTGATGCCTTCACCCCACCATATACCGAGTTGGTAGAGTTGCGCAGATACTGAACATACCTGTCAAGAAGATAGTCATTCTTCGAGCGTGAGTAGCTGAAACGGTATCCTAAGTTGAGATTGAACTTTCCAAACATACGCGCATAACTCGATTCAAACTTTACTGATCTTACCGAAGACTTCATATCCGATGGATATTCGCGGATGGCTCCGCCTGACAAAGTGTCTGTAAGGTTTCGGGTGTAGTTCACATCACTTATGTTGCCGGCCGCCTGCATCTCCAGTTTGCCGTTTTCTTTCCAGTCCTTCTGAAAATAAATGTCAGGACTCACCGAAATATCGCTGTTGCGTATGTGGCTGTGACGGGTATAGTTGCCGGAATACGAATCCAGCACATCGGCATTTTCGTCAGCATGGCGTACTCCTCCACTCACATTGGTCTTTGCCATCAGAAATGCAGTTTCCGAGAATCGGTATGTATAGCTCAGACGTCCGTTGTGAGTATTGTAGTCGAATGGCGACTTACGTCCGCGGCTCTCGATATCAATACGCGCGTCGGGCGCTATATAGCTGGTTAGCGTGTTGATAACGCGCTCATTGTAGTCACGGTAACTGTAATTATACGACACTGAGAATTCCGACTTGCCCTGATTGTAGCTCGTACCGCCGTTAGCATCGATGAAACCGGTATTTACAGCCGACTGAGCGAATCCCCACGCGCTTCCACCTTCCTGCGGCTCCTTTAGGACAATATTGATGACCACCGGAGGACGTCGTTCAATATACTTTGCCGGAATATCGGTGATATATTCTATTCGGCTGACGTTGGATGGGCGTATGGCCAACAGATCATTCATATCACGTTCTATACCATCGACCAGGATCACCGGAGCTTCATTGAACGCAGTGATAGACCGCTGAATCTCATCGACATACACACCCGGCAACGGCATTTGACCCAGTAGACCGTACACGTCCGACGAATGTTTAACCTGCGATGTCGATGGACGGGCCGTCAGTTTACCACCCTCATCCACAGTCAGATACTTTGCCTCGACAGTAACCGAGTTCAGTTCTATAGGATTTGCACGCACCACGACATTGACCGGCTTACCGCTGTTTACAGTCTGTGTGACAGGAATATATCCCAAGGCTGTCACTGTCAGATTTGCAGCAGTGACATTTGCCGGAATTACAAAATCGCCTACCGAATTGGTGACTCCGCTTCCTATAAACGTGGAGTCGCCTATCGTATAGAGACGTACTGTAGCATACTCTATTGCCTTACCGTTTTCATCAGTCACGCGGCCCTTCACCTTTGTTGAGGTAACCAGTCTTGGTTCCACAACCACAATCCGGCCACCATTGGCCATTGTAACCTTGACCGGATAGAAACCCACGGCCTTGAAAACAGCTTTCACAGGGTCATCCGTATTTATCACGTCCGTAACAGGATAATCTTCCAATTGCTGATACATGAAACTGATGGACACACTATCGGTAGAACGGTCTATCTGTTCCAACACTTTGGATAGAGATGTTCTTTCGGCCCTGATTGTTTTGGCGTCGGCCGACACATAGCACAGCAATGCGACCACAGCTGCCATTATTACCCTTATTCTCATCGCACACTCAATTTACATGAACCATTGTCAGTTCTTACCACTTTAGCATCGAGTTGATCGAACACGCTCAACAGTTCCGCCAGATCGTCAACGCTACTTCCTGCCGGTATCGACAGATACAGCCGTATATCTATCTTGGCCGGATCGCACTCCACCTCCACATCAAACAGGTTGGCCACATCAGTGAGAATCTCATTGAGCGACATTTCCTCGTATACCTTATCCATGGCGAGCACATGCACTTCATTGCTCGCCACCGTGTCGGCTGGAGCATATATCACAAGAGCCGGTGATGATTCTTGCGCTGCCTCGACAGATGCGGTGGGCTGCGGTTCGGTTTTGAATGTCCAGCCGTTTTGGCGCAAGGCCACCGTAGCGGCGACACTGCCGACAACCACTGCGACACATGCAGCCGCAGCAATCTGCCGCCAGCTTAACGACAATACATTACGCCTTGCAGAAGGTAAGTTTGCTTTGAGCCGTTCCCACTCCTTATCAACATCCACAGCGGGGATATCGGCAACCGCTCTTCTCACCTTCGAAGCTGTTTCTAATAGGTCGCGGCGCTCATTCTCGCTCAGATTGCGACCTGTGTTTTCGCCATTATCGATCATATTGTATTTGGTTTTAAATATTTGCGTAATATCTTGAGTGCCGCCACAACGTGCTTGTTGACTGCCGATTGCGATATCGACAGATCTTCAGCCGCTTCTGCGTAACTACGTCCGTGCCTGAATACCGCATCGAATACCCTTGCCACAGCCGGCGAAAATTCTCTGCCGGCCACAAAATTTATGGCCTCGATTCTGGCTGAACGTTCGTCGGAGTCGCTACATGCATCATCAGCTACCTCATCCGGATCACCCGCGATCAACAGCGAATGCCGACGGGCAACATCCATCTTACGTATCCTGTCGGCGATCTCGTTGCGCAAGGATACTGCCAGATAGCCCGAAGAGTCATCATCCATATCCTCTATTCTCGCATAAGCCCTCACCATAACGTCGTGAACGCAGTCGAGAGCATCATCCTTATCAAGAAGGGCTCTGAAAGCCGCTTCATACAGCTTCCGGAAGTTATTGCGGTATATATGTTCGAATTTGTCTTGTCTATTCATTGTCCTTTTGAGGAGGAGTTTCTGTATATTCTACGTATTCATACCCTTTTTCATTACCTCTATCGCATATTTTTTTTACTCCCACTGTCAATATTCTCCATCTATATATGTTATATAGCATCTTTTGCGGCTCAAGCCGAAAACCCGGTGCATGAATTTTGAGAAAAGTGTTAAATTTGTG